>JAGOAJ010000019.1 GCA_017983955.1 Burkholderiaceae bacterium | reverse complement strand
TGCGCACGTTGCAGGCCGCCGGGGGCGCCGGTTTTACACCGACCGCCACCGGCATCATCGTGGACCACTTTGGCCCGGCACGTGATCGTTACGTGAGTCTTTTCGGCAGCATCTTCCCGGTCGGTGCCATGATAGGCCCAATTTTCGGCGGGTATTTTGTCGCCTATTCATCCTGGCGCGATGTGTTTTTTGTGAATGTACCGATTGGACTGGTGATTTTCCTGCTTGCATGGCGCTTCATACCGCACGATCATCCGTCTGGCGATAGTGCTGTTAAGAAAATGGATATCAAGGGAATCGCCTTGCTGGGCAGCGGTCTTCTTGCTGGGATGCTAGCAGCGACCGTGCTCGGTGAGAAGCCGGCAGCCAGCAACCTGCTGATATTCATGGCCCTCTTGCTACTAGCCAGTTCTACCTTCGTGTTTTTTTTCCGACATATTAGGCGCACCGAATCACCTTTCATTCATCCACGCTTGATCTACGGGCCAAACTTTGGCGCAGTGAATCTAGTCAATATGACTTTCAGCGGCTTTGTCATTGGCGCCATGGCGCTGGTGCCGCTTTATGCCATCAATCGCTATCATCTCGGTGTGGTGGGGGCTGGAACCTTACTTACGGCCCAAGGGGCCGCTGCGATGATCTGCTCGCTAGCCGCCGCCATGGCGCTGCGTCGCACAGGCTATCGTCTTCCCTTGTATGTGGGTAGCGTGTTCACCATAGGCGGACTGGTACTGCTTGCTCTTCCGCCCATGGCAGGCATCTCGCCGTATGCCTGGCTTGCCTTTGCGGCGTTTTTGGTCGGTGTCGGCAATGGCACCATCAATCCAGCCATGCGTAATGCCGGACTCCAGCTTGCGCCCGAATCGTCTTCTATGTTGGCAGCACTGCGCAGCTTGTCGCTGCAGATGGGCTCGATTATTACCATATCGGTCGTGGCGGCCGTCCTGGCCCACCAAAGTAATATGGGCGAAATCCTAGCATGGGTTTATGCCATTCTGGCGGCGATTAGATTGCTGGCGCTACCCCTGGTGAGATACGTCCCCGAGCAGCGCGGCGCTTGGTAGTGTCAGGTAACCTGTCCATATTCAGAAGTAAACGGCATCTATGTTTCTTCCTGGATGGACTGTAGATCATTTTTATCAAAATGTAATGTGAATGTCTTGAGCGTAGCTGTTTTGTCTGCCTGAATTTTCAGCTCCAGACTGCTGCCATTCAGCGTTGCACTTTTCAAATCCACTGCTTCATCAGCCAGCCAAGCACTTCCGGTGACTTCCTGATATTTTTGCTGGAGTTCAACGCAATAGCGTTGGTCGTCTAATCCGTCCCATTCCCAAACGCCTGCAACCTGAGCCGGTACTATCCATTTGTAAATGTTTACGCCGCTTAACTGGAGCCGTTCATCGGCTTTCCAGTCACCCATATTGAAGGCATGTGAAATGATGCGAGTGCCTGGGCGTAGTTCACTTAGAAGGCGGGGCCGCAACTGAATATTGATTGACTCCAGAAGGTATAGAGTCACGACAGTGGCGCGGCTGAAGTCGACGGTGAAGATGTCTTCTTCAATAAAATCAATAAGATATTCAACGCGAAAGTGCCCGGCGTCGTCCATAGCGTCTGCGATTCGCAGCGGATCAATTTCCACGCCGATGCCGCGTGTGTCGCGATCTCTTGCGGCGGCGATTAAAATACGGCCATCGCCCGAGCCCAAATCATAAAGCAAATCTTTCGGGCCAACCTCGCCCAAGTCCAACATTGCCTCGATTACGCCCTCATCGGTGGGCACGAATGGCACATCCAAGAGCATATCCGGCTCTAGGGAAAAGCCGTCAAGATCGTCAATCAAGTCTCTAAACAATAGCGATACCTAAAAAATGGAGTTTTGGGGGAACACACCCATGTTATTGGAAGTTATAGGGGAATTTACTGATTATTTTGGAAAGGTTATGTTTTGTTTCGAATGACAGCTATAGTAACCTCCCCAAATAACAATCGACTATAAGGCGTTTTGATGGCTTTTTTTCACAAACTATCTTTACGGAATCAACTGTTACTGGTCGTCGCCTGCATTGTTATCGCAGGCTTTGCATTGACGGTCTCAATACTTTCTCGTCAGGCCGCACAGTACCAGTTAAGTACTTCGATGAACTACGCTACCGAGCTTGCTCAGCGTCGTGGCTCCGATGCAACCGCTCTTTTGCGGCAGGCACTGGAAACAGCACGAACACTGGCCGCCAGCCTGAGCGCACTAAGTGCCACGGATCAGGCGGATCGTAGTGATGGCGATGCAGTCTTGCGCGCGGCTTTGCAACAGAATCCGGGCTATCTTGGCGTCTGGTCTGCCTGGGAACCTAACGCTTTTGATGGGCGCGACGCTGAGTTTGTCAGTACACCACAGTCAGATGGAAGTGGTCGTTATTTGCCGCAGTTCAGTTGGGAGGATGGGCAGGGCAAGATAGCATCGGGTGTACTGGCTGACTATGACAGCCCGGGGCCAGGTGATTACTATCAGGTGCCTAAGAAAAGTGGAAAAAATGCGCTACTTGAACCCTATTTCTATGATTTTGGCGGAAAAAATGTATTGTTAACTACAGTTTCCGTGCCAATTTTTGATCAAGGGCGCTTTGTAGGCGTTGTAGGGGTGGATATCAGCCTTGCAGGCCTTCAGGACATTGTTCAAAACATACGTTTGTACGATACCGGCTATGCCAGTCTGCTATCTACACAAGGCAGGTTTGTGGGTGATCGTAATGATAGTGTCGTTGGGAAGATGCTGGATAATAACCGTGGCCTGGATGATCTTGAGCTTACAACGACGTTACAGGCCGTAGCAAAAGGCCAGTCGCGTTCGACCGTCTTGTATGACCCTGTCCTGGACACCGAAGCCACAGCTATTCAGGTGCCTATTCATATTGGCGACATTGCCACGCCTTGGGCATTTGTTGTAACGCTGCCCAACCACGAGGTTCTTAAAGATGTCCGTAATTTGCAATGGATAGCCGCTGTCCTGGGATTGGCCAGCATCTTGTTAACCTGTGTTGGGCTGGGTATTGCAGTCAATCGGCTGGTGTTGCGCCCTCTGGGCGGGGAGCCGGCAGACGCCAATGCATTGGCCGCTCGTGTGTCGCGGGGCGATCTTAGTCAGACCATTAACGTGCGGCCTAATGATAATCACAGCCTAGTGTCCCAACTTAGAGTCATGCAAGATGGGTTGATTGATATTATTTCACAGGTTCGGCAGGGTGCCGATAGTGTGGCTATGGCATCAAGTCAGATTTCCGCTGGGAATCTGGACCTTGCTTCGCGTACTGAAGAGCAGTCTAGCTCGTTAGCTGAAACGGCAGTTTCTATGGAACAAATTACTGCTACGGTGCGTCAGAATTCCAAGAATGCGCAGCAAGCCAGCCTGCTGGCCAACGATGCAGCGCAAGTAGCCAGTAACGGTGGGGCTATTGTCACTGAGCTGGTTCAAACTATGGGCGACATCAATGCGAAGTCACAGGAAATGGCGGAAATTATTGAGGTGATTGATACCATTGCCTTCCAGACCAATATATTGGCACTGAATGCCGCCGTTGAAGCGGCGCGTGCAGGCGAACAGGGACGAGGCTTTGCTGTAGTGGCGTCGGAAGTGCGTGCCCTGGCACAACGCAGTGCGGCATCTGCCCGTCAAGTCAGGGGGCTGATCCAGTTTTCAGTTGACGTTATGGCTCAAGGCAACAAACAGGCTGATGCGGCAAGTGCCAGTATGCAAGGGATAGTTGATGGTATCAGGCGGGTTACAGACATTATTGGTGAAATCAGTTTAGCTAGCCGGGAGCAAACAACAGGCATTGAACAAATCAATTTAGCCGTTACACAGATGGATGATGTTACGCGCCAAAATGCTAGTTTGGTCGAGGAGTCCGCCGCAGCAGCTGGCAGCCTTCAGCAGCAAGCCAATACACTGTCACGATTGGTGTCTACCTTTCAGTTAAGTAAGATATAAAGTTACGAGTCACCCCCCACGCGCACCCTAAAGTATTATGTTTTTACTAGGAAGCTGTCCAAGATGCTCATGACGAACAAGGCATACTGAGTTACGTTCACGCCTTGATTGCGGTATTTGCGCCGTTTTAAATACCAGTCTTGCATCATGGCTTTGATCATAGATGACAAAAGGCGTGCATCGATGGCCTTGAAGGTGTGCGTGGCGATGCCTTCGTTAATAATATCGAAAAAGATATTTTCAATTTCAAGTTCGATAGCAATGGCTGCTTTTTTTTCTTTGGCTGGCAGGCTCTTTGCTTCCATGAAGGAAAAATTAAACCAGGGCAGCATCAACTCGCTTAGATATAAGTGAGTTCTGACGGCCGTAAACAGCTTGTCGCGCGCCGGGCTGATGTCTTGGGTATAGGTAAGCATGGTACGCCGGGTCAAGATAAAGCCGTGGCCTTGAATTAACTGGATCAGGTCATCTTTGTTCTTGATGTAGGCATATAGCCCTCCTATGCTTAAGCCCGAGTCCTCGCACAGGTCGCGCAGGGACATGGCATGAAAGCCCTTGGAGGCAGCCAGCCGCAGCGTCGAGTCGATAATACGAGCCAGGTTTTTGATCGCGACATGTTCTTTCTTGATGCGGATCAGATCCTTGTTCTTGATATACAACTCGCGGTAGATTTCATCTTTGGAAAGACTGAGCTGGATCTTGAACGATTCAAAATCAGAGGTCATAAGGGCCTGTTTTTTTGATGATAATGATATGGTGTTGGCCGTGTTGCGGGGCGTAGTCTTATAGGCAGACGATGCTGCCGTCTATCAGGGCCGGGACGATGGGGTGGGTGTCCAGCTGCGCGCAGTGGTGAATATCTGGCAGCATACCGCGCCCGGCCAAGCGTTGGCCAACTTTGGAAGATAACAGGGTTTGCAGCGGGCTATTCCGCTCAAACAGGTGCAAAGCAGCAATGGCTGGGTCGCTTAGGGTGATCCGTGCATCGCCGCCTTGTTTCAATAGTTGTTGCACAAAGTAGCCGGCGCCGAAAAAGTCTTCCAGGGAGAAGGCTCCGCGCGACCCGGCGCAAACTAGTAGTATCGTTTCGTTTGGGTAGTGCTGGAGTACATGACGGGTGAGGGCCTGGGCGTTAAGCAGGGCACCTACGTATACTTGGTTGCAGGCCTGTGCGTTGCATAAGGCTACGGTGCCGTTGGTGGTTGAATAAATAAGGTCCTTGCCCCCGATTACCGATGTCTGCATAGCTAAAGGATTGTAGGGATGAAAACCCGATAGCGTGTCGGCGTGGTATTCGCCAGCTAGCACAAGGCTGGCGGGATCGCGCCCGGCAGCGGCTTGCCTGGCCTGGAGTTCGTCCAGCGCGGGTATTACCGATCGTGCGCCCTGATGCAAGGCTGTCACGATGGTGGTAGTGGCGAAAATAATATCCAAGACAATCGCTACTTTACCCGGTGCTCTCAGTGAGTCCAGTTCATCTTTTTGAAGGATGACATTTACTTTTTGCATAATGTTTAGTCTTAACCGTGCACGTAATCGCTGGGAAGGTATTTGGGGTTGCTGATAGCCAGCTTCGCTAGTGTCAAGCGCATTAGCAGGGATTGCAGTGGTTGGTTGTTTAAGGGATCGAACCGGCGTTCGCGGATCGCCTGGGCCAGGCTTTGTTCGGTTGGCTCGGTCTTGGCATCCACACCTGCACTTTGCAGGAAGGCCGCGATTTGCTGGGCGCTATCTTGTTCGTGCGCGATTTGCGCCTGCATTTCACGCGCAGCGATAGCAATGGCATTCGCTGCCATGCGGGCCTCGTAGGCTTTTTCGGGCGGTAGCAGTGGCAGCAGCTCGTTTAGCAAAGTGTGCCTTGCCAGTGCCAAGAGGTCGGGACCGTGCGGCAAATTAATCATGTTTCTTTTCCAGTGCGTGGATCTGGTTGAGTAGATCAAATTCGATTTCAGGCAGCATGCGTCCGGTCAAGGCAAGTTCCAGCGAGGATTGTTCGCCCGACAAATGACGCTGCGCCTGTTGTAAGGCAATTATCGCCCAACGCGTCATGGCCATGACTTCCCAGTACAACACCTTATTGGTGTCCACAGATTTGCCTGATTGGCTGGCATAGCCTTTAAAGAGATCCTGTTTATGCCCAACGCCCCCCACTTCGCGGTCATTCGCGCCAAACCGCCAGCTTTTGGCACATAGCCATCCCAGGTCTTCGTACGGGTCGCTCCAGGTGGCGAACTCCCAGTCCAGAACCGCCGTAAGCTGGCCGTTTTGGGCCATATAGTTGCCTGTACGGAAATCGCAATGGCACAGGACTATCGGGTCGCTTTCAGGGGCATGGTCTTGCAGCCAGTTCAGCGACCATTCCAGGGCTGGGTGCGGCTCGGGTATGGAAGCTAGCGCATTGCGATATTGCTGTACCCGATCAAGCGCTGGATTTATAAGAGGCAAGTGCAAAAAAGCCAGTTCGGCGCGAGGCGGCGTAACACGGTGCAAGCGTGCAAGCTCTGTTCCCAACTGGTGTGTTAGCGCTTGGGCCTGACCGTCAGTTAAGCCACCGCGTACCAGTTGACGGGGCGAGGCAGAGCCTTGTACCCGGCTCATGATGCAAAAGGCGGCCCCAATTAGGGACGTATCTGTACAAAGCCATAAGGGTTGGGGCACTGTGACACCAGCCTCGTAGGCAACGTTAAGGACATGAAACTCCTGGGGCCGACTTAAACTGGCGGAAATTTGCGATGGTGCATCGCTACGCACCACCAATTCTTTGCGGCCAGGGTTGTGGCCGTCATGCTGCAGGACGGTTAGGGCATAGTTATCTTGTATGGCGCCTCCTGTGAGACGAGAAAAATCCAGTACATCGACCTTGCTGGCGCCAGTCTGGCCCCCGATAAACTGCGCAAACACCTGACCCAATTCATCGAAATTCATGGTTTTAACCCCAGTGCCAAAAGTCGTTACCTTCGCTTAGTAAGGCCTTGGACAAGACCATCTTATGTACTTCCGAGGAGCCATCGACCAGGCGCGCCTGGCGTGCATAGCGATACATCCATTCTAAGGGCGTGTCTTTGGAGTAGCCGCGAGCCCCGCACAACTGGATGGCTGTATCTACGGCCTTGTGCAGGGTTTCAGATACCACGACCTTCGCCATGGACACTTCCTTGCGGGCAAAGTCGCCCTGATCCAACGTCCATGCGGCATGCATGGTTAGTAGGCGGCCAATCTGAATATCCATTGCCGCTTCGCCCAGCAGCCATTGCACTCCTTCACGGTCGGCCAGCTTAACGCCAAACGATTCGCGCCGGGACACATACTCGCTGGCAATTTCAAGCGCCCGTTTGGACAGCCCAAGCCAACGCATGCAGTGTGTCAGACGTGCGGTGCCCAGACGTATCTGAGTCAGCTTTAAACCATCGCCCACTTCCATTAGGCGGTTTTCGTCCGGAATGCGCAGCCCGTTAAAGCGCAGTTCGCAGTGGCCGCCGTGCTCTTCAGGCCCCATGATAGGAATGCGGCGCACGATTTCCCAGCCCGGATCGTCCTTATGAAACATGAATGCTGTCAAGCCCTTGCGGGTATCGTCGGATGTGCGGGCAATTAGTATGAAGTGAGAAGCGACGCCCGCTCCGGTAATGAAATGCTTGGTGCCGTGAATTACCCATTCGTTGCCCTGGCGTTCGGCGCGTGTTTGCATCATGGATGGGTCGGAACCGCAGCCAGGAGCCGGCTCGGTCATGGCAAAGGAGGAACGAACCGTGCCATCGATAATGGGCTGCAGCCAACGGTCTTTTTGCGCTGGCGTACCGACTTTATTCAGGACCATCATGTTGCCGTCATCGGGCGCGGAGGAGTTGAACACCACCGGTCCGAAGATGGATCGATTCATTTCCTCGTAGCAGGCAGCCATTTCGGCCACTTTCAAGCCTTGGCCACCGCGCTCGCGTGGCATTTGCAAACACCACAGGCCCTGTTGCTTGGCCTTGTCGCGCAGTATTTGCAGCAGCGCTTCGTTAACGTTTTCGTGTTCGTCGTAGGAGGCGGGGTCTTTTTCCAACGGGATCAGCTCGCTGTCGACGAATGACTTGATGCGCTTGCGATAGTCTGCGGCGGTACTGGAAAGGGTGAAGTCCATAGTGATATCCGTTAAAGGGTTGACTGCAAATGGCCGCCATCGACAACGATGGAACTGCCGGTCATATATAGGGAGGCGTCAGACGCCAACAAAAGTAACGGGCCGTCCAGATCGGCGGCTTGGCCCAGGCGACGTTGGGGAATACGCTTGATCAGGGCTTTGCCTTGATCGGACGCGAAGAATTCACGATTCAGGTCAGTTTCGATATAGCCGGGCGCCAGACAATTGACCCGGATCCCATAACGCGCCCATTCCAGCGCCAATCCTCGGGTCATTTGTTCGAGTCCGGCCTTGGATACGGCATAAGGCAGGACATTGCCAGCCACTCGATGCCCCAGAATAGAGGAGATATTGATGATGGAACCTGGTTGCCCTGCTTGAATCAGCCGACGTGCGGTTTCGTTGCCGACTATCCAGCAGCCAGTAAGATTAACGTCGATCACCTGCTGCCATGCTTGAACGGGCAGAGTCAGCGAATCTTGTGTGTACGTAACCCCTGCGTTGCACACGGCGATGTTTACGTTGCCATAAAGCTCCTGAATTTGGTCGAAACCTGCCTGAACGCTGGGTGCATCAGTAACATCCATAACCACGGCATGGGCATCGATCGTCTGGTTTTTCAGCTTGATTGCTAATTGTTCCAGAGGGGCCTTCCTGCGTCCCGCCAGGACGACTTTGGCGCCGGTGCGGCCTAGTGTTTGAGCTAGATGTGAGCCCAGGCCGCCTGCGGCCCCAGTGATGAGTGCCACCTTGCCGTGAAGGCAGGTCGTGTCGTGCATAGTTATCTCCTAGTTTCAAAAAACTATAGAACGTTCGTTTTATTTTGTCAATGAATGAGTAACTATCAGGATGGCCAGTCACTTCAGTTTGGCTTCGCCAGCTCAAGCTGTAGTTAAGTCAAATCAAGGTTTTATCAAGAGAAAGCCAGCATGCGCTGCTTCAAGCGCTATCGTCTCCGTAAGTCGCCGCAGACGGTAGTGGTGTTCAAGCCTAGGGCGGCTGAAATTTTCGATGCGCGGTCTGTGGTGTTGGTTCTTATTTGATCGCCCCAACGGTAAAGCCGGCAACAAAGCGGTCGACGAAAAGGTTGTAGAGAATGGCGATGGGTACGCTGATGATCAGGCAGGCGCCCATCAGCGATCCCCAGAAGTACACGTCGCCACGCACTAGGAATGTCGGCACGCCTACGCTTACCGTGTATTGCGACGAGCTAGTGATAAAGGTCAGCGCGTAGATAAACTCCTGCATGACTAAAGTCAGGGTAAAGATGACTACAGTCAGTATGCCAGCGGACGACAGCGGCACCACAACCTTCAGGAAGGCGCCGAACCGACTTAGACCGTCCATCATGGCGGCCTCTTCAATGTCGGTTGGAACCGCCTTGAAAAAGCCCATCATGAGCCAAGTACAAAAGGGCACGGTAAAACTGGGGTACACCAGCACCAGCGACCAGAGCGAATCCTGCAGGCCCAGGGCGCCAACTATGCGCGAAAACGGAATGAACAAGATGGTGGGTGGTATTAAATAGGTCAGGAAGATAGCTATGGCCAGTTTTCTGCCCCAGCGTCCTGAAAGTCGGGCCAGGCTATAGCCGGCGGGCACAGCCAGCAACAGCGTAATCGCAACCACAATAACTCCAACGATTAGCGTATTCAGTACCCATTGCATATATTGCGTCTGGAAGAACAGTACTTGCAGGTTTTCCAGGGTGGGTGGGGCGTTGAAAAGAAAAGGATTGTTTTTTGTGTCGACCAGATCTAGCGTGCTTTTAAACGTCGTAATCAGCATCCAGTAAAACGGGAAAGCAGTAAAGATAACGAATACGGTAAGAATCAGGAAGTGGCCGATTCGGGCGCCCCAGCGTTTTGTGCGTGTAGTAGCGTAGCGCATGTCAGGTTACCTCCGCGCGGCGAGCAATGGTCAGCAGAAGGATGACTATTGCCACCAACAAGGGAAACAGGAATAAAGAGATGGCTGCCCCTTCGGCCAAGTCGCCTCCGGGTACGCCGGTAAAAAATGCCAGGCTGGCCAGCACCTGTGTGGTGTCGAATGGGCCGCCACGGGTCAGGACATAGACGATGATCATGTCGGTAAACGTAAACACAATGCCGAACAGCAACGCAATTAACATAATGGGCAGAACCAGGGGAATATTGATGCGGAACAGGTGGCGCCAGAAGCCGGCTCCGTCCATATATGCGGCATCGTGAATATCTTGTGGAATACTTGATAGTCCGGCCAGAATAATTACGGTGGCTAGCGGCAACAGGCGCCATACGTCCACCATGACAATCGAAATCATGGCCAGGTCGGGCTGGCCCAGCCAGATCGGCCAAGCGTGGGGCGCCAGCAGCCCCAGCGCGCGCAACGTCCAGTTGATAATGCTGTACACCGGATCGAATATCCAGAGCCAGCCTATGGTGCCTAGCGAGATCGGCGCCACCCAGGGTAAAAGGATAAGCAGCCGCACCATCCATTTACCGCGAAAGTCGTTGTACAACGCCATGGCGAGGATCTTGGCCAATATGACAACCAGCACCTGCGAGACGATGGTAAAGACAAATGTGTTGAGCATTGAACGCCAGAAGGTGCTGCTTTGGGTAATCCGGCGGAAGTTATCCAGGCCCACGAAGTTCAGGCTGGTGTTGCCGACAGTGGCGTCCGAGACGCTGTAGTACATGGAAAGAAAAAATGGAAATCCGACAAGCAGAGCGATATAAATAATGGCTGGCGCCAGCATCCAGCGGCCAAGCCGAACATCGTTATTGCTTGGTCTTGGCGACGGGACGGGGGACGATAAGCTTGTGTCTGTCCGGGTAGCATTCATGGCGAGGCCTCGATGCGTAAGCCGGTTTTGGCGTCGAAGTAGTGAAGGTCGCGCCGCCGGACAGCGAACTGGTAGTGTTCGTCTACTGCTAGCCTTGTCTCTACGGTGCAAGGAAGACGCGAAATCACTTTGATTTGTGGCAAGGGCGATTCCAGCGTGCCATAGAGCAACCTGTCGGACCCCAAGTTTTCAATACGCGTGACATGAAAGGGAAAAAGCTGCGGGGTTTCACCCGGAGCGGGGTAGGCCTCTTGGGGTAGGAAGTGCTCGGGACGAAACCCTGTAATGGGCTGGCCTTCTTGCTCGACCAAGTTCATGGGTGGCGCGCCGATGAAGGTAGCGACAAAGGTGTTAGCCGGTTCTTCATACACTTGTTTGGGCGTGCCTAGTTGGTGAATGGCGCCATGGTCAAGGATCGCAATGCGGTCACCCAGCCCTAGCGCTTCGATCTGATCGTGGGTGACATAAATGGTAGTTGTGGCCAAGCGCCGCTGAAATTGCTGTAACTCTTCACGAGCGGCAATCCGCAGCTTGGCATCCAGATTGGACAAAGGCTCATCCAGCAGAAAAACGGCTGGTTCGCGTACCACGGCACGGGCCAGCGCAACGCGCTGGCGCTCACCGCCCGATAGCTGTCGTGGCTTGCGTTGCATTAAATGCCCTATACCGAACATACTGGCCGCCCACTCGACCTTTTTGGCAATGTCGCTGCGGGCCATATGTTGGGTTTGCAATGGGAAGGCAATATTACGAAAGACGCTTAAATGCGGGTAAAGCGCATAGCTTTGAAATACCATGGCCATGTTCCGGGCGCGTGGCGGCAGGTTGACGACCGACTGCCCATCAACAAGGATATCGCCCGATGTGGGCTGCTCCAGCCCCGCTATCATGCGTAGTAGGGTGGTTTTACCAGAGCCCGAAGACCCCAGTAAAACCAAAAATTCGGCTTCACGCACTGCTAGATCGATACGGTCGACGGCGTTGCCGCCGTCAAAGCGTTTAGTCAGAGCCCGAGTTTCTACAGTCGCCATTTTTCTTGTCCTTTAAACGCATACAGGCTTAAAGCGGAACATGTGGAAGGGTCAGAGCAAGCCTTTCTGATGCCATTTTTCAAAAATACGCTTGCAGGTGGCGTGTGCCTCTTTGATGGCGTTTTCCGGGCTAGTGTTGCCGGCCGCCGCTTTGGCGAACATGGTGTTAAGTACCCAGGTGTTAAAGATTTCGTCGGTGGCGGCGTTGGCGTAGCCCGGATAGCCGACATTGGTGGCTTGATTCATCAGCTGACCAAGTACTTTGTACTTATCATTCGGTTGGCCGTTGGGATCATTGGCGATCAGTGTTTCTAGATCGGGTACGGTTGCAGGGAAACTTGGAAAATTGTAGAACTGGCTGCTAAGAAAACCCTCGCGGAAGTTGTCGATGTAGTCAACCAGGAATTTCTTGGCTCCGCTTATGTTCTTTGCGAATTTCCAGACCACGTAGCAGTCCATGACGTGTTCCATGCCTATGCGCCGCACCGGACCCTGTAGTGCCTGGGTCAGTTGAATATTGGGCGTGATCGGAATATGCTTGTTTTCACCTTCTCGCGTGATAGAGATGGCGTTCAAACACAGTGAGATCTGGCCGGCCAACATGGCGCGGTTGTTTGACGACGCGTCCCAGGCCATAACCTCGGGCGTCATGGCGTTTTCGTACAGTGACTTGACGAACTTCACCGCGTCCAGAGTTTGCTTGGAGTCCAGCACTACAGCGCTGTGTTCATCCTGGACCGAACCGCCGAAAGCGTACAGTATCGTGCGCATAGCCATGGCTGTATCTAGTTCAGCCGACAAGCCTATGCCTACGCCAAGGTGGTGTTGCTGCTTGATCTTTGTGCCAGCGGCCAGTACATCGTCCCACGTGTCGGGTGCGGCCATGCCGACACTGTCCCAAAGATCTTTACGGTAGTTGACGGGGTCGGGTACGAAGCTATCGGAAAAGGCGTAGTACTTCTTGGTTTTTGGATTGTAGGAACTATGTATCGCCAATGGAACCGGTTTGCCATGCTTGCGTTCGCATTCTTCGTAGATTTCACGATGATCGATAACCTGATCTTCATACACGGGCGGTGGCGAGAGGAACATGAACAGATCGTGTCCTTGCTGTGCCGAAACCTCGGCAGCGGCGCGTGTGGCCAAGGCGGGGATGCCGACATGGTCGACAACGACATCGGTATCGTTCTTTTGGCCCCATTCCTTCACATAGGTGTTATCGAACCATTGGTCGTACGCGGGAACGAAGTGGTTCCACTGGAGTATTTTCAGGGTGTTCTTGGCGGCGTGGGCATTACGGATAAAGTAGGGGCCGGTAATACTGGCCAGACCAACTGCGCCAACCACCTTAAGGACGCGGCGTCTTTGGGTATCAGGGGAAGAGACGGGCTGGACAATAGATGTTGTACAGTCAGTTCGTATTGATTCGTCTGCCATGGTTGTCTCCTTGTTTGAGAGAAACAGGCATTCGTCCTGATCCGAGCAGCGAGCGCCCTTGCAAAGATCATAAGTCTTTAGTTAGCGCACGATGCTGAAATGTAAAGAACTTTTTCAAATATTTCTGATGGGGATTTTCATGTCTCTGAAAGGAGCCGATTGTTAGTAACCCCCACCGATTTATCTACTACATTTCTAGTTCAGGGTGCTTAGCGACTAGTGCGTCTCGGGTGATTCTTGGGAAGATCGCTGGGTAGATATAGCTGTATCCTTGATTTTGCCATTTGGCTATGTCTATCACAGCAGCAGGTACGACCGTGATCACATCATAAAAATCTTCTGGCTTGTAGCCCCGGGATTTAGCGGCGTTTGCGCAGACCGTAAAGGTTACGCCCTGATCTTTTAGGGCTTTAAGTTCGTCGTACATATCCTTGTACAACGACTGATTCAGGCGTGAAAAAGCGTGCAGTTCGTTGCCGTGCGCGACCACTACAATATGTGAATTTTTAAGGTCTCCATATTCTTTCATCGCTTTTAAGTGATTCTTGACGAAGCCTAAAGCCTGTTTTCCTTCTAAAGGTTGGGCAAAATTAAAGTCATAAAGCGCTTTTTGGGCAGTGTATGGTGTTGCGTCAAACTTGGAAGGGTCCTGTGGACCTGCCAGCACCGAGGTGCTTACCCCCAAAAATAGGCTTAACGTCACGATAGTTGATCGCATTTAATAGTCCCTTTCACTTTCATATAGAAAAAATGCCCAACCAAAATTGGTTGGGCGGTAAATGTTTGGTGGAGAAGAGGAGAATCGAACTCCCGACCTCGTCGTTGCGAACGACGCGCTCTCCCAACTGAGCTACTCCCCCGACGATTTATTCTACCTAAAAGGTCGGGTTTGTGTCGATATTTAGTAAGGGTGGGGCGCTGCAAGCAGGGCCTCTGGAGTGATATCTGCCAGGGTTGGACAGCCCGTTAATGCCATGCAGACTTCCAATTCACTGCGTAGTATTTGCAGCACGTGTGCGACGCCGGGGGCGCCAGCGGCGGCCAGGCCGTATAGGTATGGCCTGCCGATCAGGATGGCTTTGGCACCCAGGGCCAGTGCCTTGAAGGCGTCGGTGCCACGTCGTATGCCGCCATCCAATAGTATGGGCAGTTGCCCATTTAGGGCCTGGGCGATAGCGGGTAGCGCGTCTATGGTGGCTGGCAAGCTGTCCAGGGTGCGGCCACCGTGATTAGACACAATGATCCCAGCCGCGCCCGCGTCACGCGCCCTTAGGGCGTCCTCGGGTGTCATCAGACCTTTGACCAGCACAGGCATACGACTTAGGGATATCAGCCATTCCAGGTCTTTCCAGCTGGGGGCTGATTGCAATAGGCCGCTGCCAAATAATGGTCCCGCGCCCGCTGCTGGGCGCTTTTCAGCGGGCTGTTGCATGCCCGCCAAGTTTACGGCGCTGATGGTCGATGGTAATGAAAACCCTTCACGCTGTTCTCGATTACGCACTCCATTGACAGGAGCATCCACGGTCACCACCAGGGCGCTATAGCCACTGGCTTCAGCCCGGCGCATCAACTGCACGGTGAAATCGCGATCGGGCTGTATATAGAGCTGAAACCACAGCGGTGCATGGCTGGCCTGGGCCAGTGTCTCCAGGCTGACGCTGGCTAGTGTGCTGACCACCATGCCGGCACCTACAGCACCCGCGCCCAGCACGCTGGCCAGTTCGCCGTCGGCATGAGCCAGTTTTTGGTAAGCAATGGGTGCCAATAGGTAGGGGTGGGGCAGGGTATGGCCCAGCAGTTCCAGCTGGGTATGTGCGCCGCTTAGGTCGGCCAGCACGCGACTGCGCAGGCGCAGGTGGTTGTAGGCCTTGAGATTGTCACGCAGGGTGTGTTCGTCAGCACTGCCGCCGCTGAAGTATGCCCATGCTTGTGGGCTAAGACGCTGATGGGCATAGGCTTCGTAGTCGGTCACCGAGGCGATATCGCTGGGGATCCGGTCTAGTGGCGGTAAAGGATAGGTATCCATTAGCGGCATAGCGATGTTTGCCATATCAGGTGTCTGACCATTCTCGCAGCAGATTATGGTAAATACCGCTTAAGCGAGGCAGCGCGGGGCTTTTTGCATCCGTGCTGGCCAGACTTTGTATGGTGTTATCCAGCTCCCACAACATGGCGCGCTGGTGATCCAGACGCACTAGGCTTTGGGTCCAAAAAAAAGAGGCCAACCGAGTACCACGGCTGACCGGGGTTACGCGGTGTAGGCTGGTGCCGGGATAGATCACGGCATGGCCTGCGGGTAGTTTGACGCTATGGCGTCCATAGGTATCTTCAATAATCAGTTCCCCGCCGTCATAAGCCTGGGGATCCGTGAAGAAGACCGTGGTGGAGATATCGCTACGCACCCTTTGTGAGGTGCCGGGGATGCCGAAAATGGCGTTGTCGATATGATTGCCATATTCGCCACCGCCTTCGTAACGGTTAAAGCGTGGCGGCAATACCCGTAGAGGTAGGGCAGCAGAAATAAATAAGGGATTTTGGCTTAGCGCCTGCAGGATCAGGTCACCAATTTTGGCGGCCAAGGGGTGATCCAAGGGCAGTTGTCTATTGTTTTTAGCTTGCGCTGCGATGTGCCCAGCGGTGGCTAAGCCATCAGTCCAGTCTGCCTGCTCCAGTGCCTGGCGACACTGGAGCACTTGGTCTGCCGGTAGCAGGTCGGGGATAGTAATTAGCATACCGGCATTTTAGGCTAGAACCGCATGTCGGCGTTCAGAACAACGGTGCGGCCTGCGCCTGGAACACCGAATAACTGGAAGCCATCTGAACTGGACGATGCCTGCTGCAGGTAGAACTTGTCAAAAATGTTGTTCACGTTCAGACGTAAGCTGACATTTTTGTTCAGGTTGTAGCCGACTGAAGCGTTGGCGACCCAGTAGCTGTCCGCGTAGTTGTCAGTGCTTTGGCCTGCAAATGGGCCTTTCGCGACCGTGTTGCCCGCAGCATGGCGGCGTTTCCCGACATACTGTGCGCCCAGGCTGGCGTCCCACTGCGGATTAAAGGCGTAGGTAGTCCAGAAGTTGAATGTTGTTTTTGGCACGTTCTTCAGCTTACCGCCTTCCTGCAAGGGATCTGCAGCATCTTCTATGATGCGGCCACCATCCATCAGACTTAGACCGCCATAGGCTGACCATTTTTGGGTAATGTTGCCCGCAACGCCCAGTTCGAATCCCCGTACCCTGTCTTTACGCGCAGACTGAATGTTCTCACTAGGGTTATCGGGATTTGCGTCTGTAGGGTTGCTGCGTTCTACTTGGAAAAGTGCCGCGGTAACGGATAAGCGTTCGTCCAGTAGATCCCATTTCGTACCTAGTTCCCAGCTTTTAGCAGTGCCGGGGGAGTACTGTTGAACATTACCTTTACTATCTAGGCCGCCTCCAGTACGCGAGGCCGCATCGGATGCGGACGGTTGTGTGGCTTGGCTATATGACAGATAGATACTGCCGTACTCGACGGGTTTGTAGACTAAGCCAAGACGACCGCTCCAGACGCCGTCTTTTTGCTGCTCAGGTAGTGTGAAGCCGTTGGCGTCATACCATTTCACCCTGAAGCGGTCATAGCGCAGGCCGCCTGCAATTTCCCAATTAGGGTTCAGGGTGATCTGGTCGTACACATAAACACCAACGTTCGATACCTTGGCGCCACTTTCGTCGGTGTAATTGGCTGGCTTCCATGCGCCGGTGTAATGGGTGTCAGGGTTACGAACATCAATAACTCGTCGACCAGGCAGATCGGGTACTAAGCGGTTATGGGGGTCTTTCCGATAAGACTCTTCATAAAGCTCTAGGCCAGTTGCCAGTCTGTGTCTTACTGTCCCAGTATCGAAGTCAAAATTCAGGTCGGTCTGGTTGGCAATAACAGTGCCTTTATATGAATTCATATTGGGGTTCAGACGAGGAACAGCCAAGTTACCGGTTGGGTAGGTTTCATTACCCTGGGCGTCGTAACCCCAATAGTCGTTGGTATTGCCGGTAACATAGCCGCCAGGTGCTGTTGCTACATTGCTGATTGCGCCAGTTTTACTGTCCATGTTACGTGCATTCAGTAGCCTTCCACCTGTATTTAGCAGGGTGTAGCGCTTGGTTTCAGACCAGCGGGTTTGATTTCGTATCGACGTTTTGTCGTTGAAATCATGTTCCACCAACAGGGTGGCGCTATTGTTTTCGGTTTCTTCGATATCGGCATTGCTTAGTCCACCCCAGTAGTCACGGCCTATGCCTTGCATGCGACCGCCATTGCGGCTCATGGGTACGCCAAAATCAGGGGTGTTTTTGTCCTTCTGGTGGAAGTAGGATGCGACTACACGGGTAGGGGTGCCCAGGCCCCAGGCCAGCGATGGCGCGACGCCCCAACGTTCAAAGTCAGCATGCTTGCGGCCTGCAACCTCGTTCTCGTGGTACATGGCGTTCAGACGAAAGGCCATGGAATCACCGAAGGGCTGATTCAGGTCGGCGGTAACGCGGCGATGTCTGTCTGTGCCCAAGCCGGTGCTGAAGTCGTAAAACTGATCACGTTTAGGACTTTTGCTGACCAGGTTCACAGAGCCGCCGATGGCGGCAACACCGGATTCCACCGAACCTGTGCCTTTGTATACTTCGGCTTGTTCCAGGTTGAAGATGTCAGTGCGTGTAGACAGGGCGCTTTCGCGTACCCCGTCAGTGGTAATGCTTTGCTCGGCCGAGAACCCGCGTATCGTGAACATGTCGCCCCAGCCCGCACCGCCCTCACCAGAGGAAAAGGTAATGCCGGGGACGTTGCCCAGCACATCTTGCAGGCTTTGGGCACCTTGCTGCTTTAACACCTCGGCAGGGACTATGGTGATGGACTGAGGAGTATCCAGCAGCGGTGCTTGAAATTTGGTGGATTGCACTGCCTCGGGTTGAAAGCCTGGTGCCGACCCTTGTACTTTTACCGGGCTTAATTCAGACACAGGATTTTGTTGTGCGTTGGCTAGGGTAGGGACGGCCAATGCGCTGCAAATCGCAATATGTAGAAAATTAAGTCTAAGTGCGCGTTCTTTGTGGACGCGTTGAGGGTGTGACATTGGGCAACTCCAGTAATTAATGCTTAGTTTTAGTATTGAGATCGGCAATGGTAATCATTATCATTACGAATCTCAACCACTCTTCTATAACTCTAGTAGAAACCCTAGTCCGCTGTTGTAGGAAAACCACCCTAAGGCTGGGCTTAAGCGCACTAACTGTCGGGGGATATAATGCCAAGGTATCTGAACCTCATTTCCAAGGCATTTGATCTGACAATGACAACCATTCTTGAAACTATTCCTGTCGGCCAGAAGGTCGGTATTGCGTTCTCCGGTGGGCTGGACACTAGTGCAGCCTTGTTGTGGATGCGTAATAAAGGCGCGATTCCCTATTCGTACACGGCCAACTTGGGCCAGCCCGACGAGCCCGATTACAACGCCATACCTCGCAAAGCCATGGAGTACGGCGCTCAGGAAGCCCGTCTGGTGGATTGTCGCAGTCAGTTGGCCGCCGAAGGTATCGCTGCTTTGCAGTGCGGGGCGTTTCATATCTCGACAGCAGGTGTCACCTACTTCAACACCACGCCTATAGGGCGCGCGGTCACGGGCACCATGCTAGTCGCGGCCATGAAAGAAGACGATGTCAATATCTGGGGCGATGGCAGCACCTACAAAGGCAACGACATAGAACGCTTTTACCGTTATGGCCTGCTGACCAACCCTGATCTGAAAATCTACAAGCCGTGGTTGGACCAGACGTTTATTGATGAACTTGGTGGTCGTTCGGAAATGTCCGAATACATGCAGCAAGCCGGTTTTGATTACAAAATGTCGTCTGAAAAGGCTTATTCCACAGACTCCAATATGTTGGGTGCCACCCACGAAGCTAAGGATCTGGAATACCTGAATGCAGGTATACGTATAGTTCAGCCCATTATGGGTGTGGCGTTCTGGCGTGATGATGTTGAAGTCAAGGCCGAAGAAGTCACCGTGCGCTTCGAAGAAGGGCAGCCAGTTGCGCTTAACGGCGTAGAGTTCAGCGATAGCGTTGAATTGTTCCTGGAAGCGAACCGCATAGGCGGACGTCATGGCCTAGGTATGAGCGATCAGATAGAAAACCGTATTATCGAGGCCAAAAGCCGCGGTATCTACGAAGCTCCCGGACTGGCACTGCTGCATATCGCCTACGAACGCCTGATCACCGGTATCCATAATGAAGATACCATCGAGCAATACCGTATGAATGGTCTGCGTCTGGGTCGTTTGTTGTATCAGGGCCGCTGGTTCGACCCACAAGCCATCATGCTACGTGAAACTGCGCAGCGTTGGGTAGCACGTGCTATTACCGGCGAAGTCACGCTAGAACTGCGTCGTGGTAATGATTATTCGATTTTGAATACGGTGTCGTCCAACCTGACCTATCACCCCGAACGCTTGTCCATGGAAAAAGTGGACTCCAGCTTTTCGCCACGTGACCGCATTGGTCAGTTAACCATGCGTAATCTGGATATTGTGGATACTCGCAACAAGCTGTTTACCTATGTGCAAACAGGCTTGCTGTCGCCCGCAGGTACATCGGCTTTGCCACACCTAAAAGACGACTCCAAGAAGTAAACCCTAGACTCTACGTTAAAAGCCCCAAACGCCAGGACAGTAAAGTCCGGCGTTTGGGGCTTTTTTTAAGATCCGTTCAGTCGATTTGGCCCAGCAGCAGAAACTCCATCAGGGCTTTCTGTACATGCAGACGATTTTCGGCCTCTTCCCAGACCACGCTTTGCGGCCCGTCTATGACATCGCCGGTTACTTCTTCGCCCCTATGGGCAGGCAGGCAGTGCATGAATATGGCGTTAGGGTCGGCAACTGCCATCATGTCCGCATCCACACACCAATCAGCAAAGGCCTTGCGCCGTTGTTCGTTTTCATCTTCGTAGCCCATGCTGGTCCAGACATCGGTGGTGACCAGGTGCGCGCCCTTGCACGCTTGCATGGGATCGTCGAACTCTTGGAAAATGGCGGCTGATGGCGTACCTATGCGGGTAGGGTCCAGTTGATAGCCCTGTGGTGTGGATACGTGCAGGCGAAAATCCAGAAGTTCGGCGGCTTGTAGCCAGGTATAAGCCATATTGTTGCCATCACCTACCCAGGCGACCGTTTTTCCCGTAATAGGGCCGTGGTGCTCGATAAAGGTAAAGATATCGGCCAGTATCTGGCAGGGGTGAAATTCGTTGGTCAGGCCGTTAATGACGGGTACGCGTGAATGCGCTGCAAAACGTTCTATACGGGTCTGCTCGAAGGTACGTATCATCACCAAGTCCACCATGCGTGAAATGACGCGAGCGGTGTCCTCGATTGGTTCGGAGCGGCCTAGTTGCGAGTCGCCGGTGGTAAGATGTATGACTGCGCCACCCAATTGGTACATACCCGCCTCGAAGGACACACGGGTGCGCGTACTGGCTTTTTCGAAGACCATGGCTAGGTTGCGGTCGTGCAAGGTGTGATGCGGTTCGTAGCGCTTGAATTTGTTTTTTATCAGCCGCGCCCTATCCAGTACGTACTGGATTTCTTGTTTAGACAAGTCGCGAAATTGCAGGAAATGGCGCAGCGGGCCTGTAGTTGGGTGGGCGTCAGACATAAATAAGCCTTGTTTCAAAAGAGTCATCTTACCCCGCAGCATGGTAGTCCGTAAAACTCTACGGCAAGTTTCCATGGTAACGGGTGCATGGTGAAGATAGCTATCATATACAATTCGCGGCGTAGCGAAAGTTCTGCACGCCTCACACGTGCGATATGTCCGCAGGAGCCTATGACACATCGTGTTGAGCAGTTAGTTATTCACGGCGTTACAGCAGAAGGCCAGCGTTTCCGTCCCAGTGACTGGGCCGAGCGGCTGGCCGGTGTAATGTCGCAGTTTCGCCCGCCTGGATCTGCAGGCGGCCACCTGACGTACTCGCCTTATGTGTTTCCCAAGGTGATAGATAATGTGCGTTGCGTCATTGTTGACCAGCGCTTACATGACCTTGACCCTTTAGCATGGAATTTTGTCTGTGGGTTTGCCAAAGACAACCAGCTGAAAACCTCGGGTGTTGATTTGGATGAAGACTAGCCGTCAACCGTTTATAACGGTGGTATTGGCGTCAGTAGGGCGCCTTTACTGAAATAGGCATCCAGGTTGCTAATTACCAAATTGGCCATGTCGCGCCGTGTTTCCAGCGTGGCACTGGCTATATGCGGCAAAATTACTACGTTATCCAGTACTTTTAGCGCGTCGGGTATGTGTGGTTCGGCGTCGTAGACATCCAGCCCGGCAGCCCGGATTTGACCTTGTTGCAAGGCCAGGATCAAGGCCTGCTCATCCACGACTGACCCGCGTGCAATATTGATTAGTATGCCGTCTGGCCCCAGTGCTTGCAAGACGTCCTGGTTGATCAGGTGGCGTGTAGAGTCTCCACCTACGGTGGCAATGACCAAAAAGTCCGCCCAACGCGCTAGGCCGTTTAGCGTGGCTTCGTAGCCGTAGTCAACATCCTGACGCTGCTGGCGATTGTGATAGCGTATGTCCATGCTAAAGCCCGCGGCGCGTTGGGCAATGGCTATACCGATGCGCCCCAGTCCCACGATACCCAGTTTTTTATGGCTAACGCGAGTGGTCAGGGGAAAGCTGTCCCCAGGTTGCCATAGTCCGGCCCTTGCAAAACGTTCGGCACTGCCCATTTGGCGTGCCGTGGCCAGGATTAGCCCCCAGGCCAGATCGGCGACACAGTCATTTAATACATCTGGGGTATTGCTGACAAGGATGCCTTTTTGTTGAGCATGCTTGACGTCTATGGCGTCATAGCCAACCCCCAGGCTGCAGATAACCTTCAGAGCAGGCAGCTGGTCTATCAGGGCCGCAGACGTGTGTGTCAGGGCGCTGGTCGCCATGGCGAGCACTTCCTGACCACGGGCTTTAAGCAGCGCTTCGGGGTCCGCTGCTTTCCAGAGTTCTATGACCTCGAAGCGTTGCGCCAGATGTTCAACCACGTGGGGAAAGGAGAAGGGCGTAGTTTGCAAAAGTACGGGTTTTGCGGTGCTCATGGTGCTTAACCTGATTGAGGGTGATACGGAATTTATAACTATAGCGTAAACCGTCAGTTAGTTAGTTCTAGCACCGAAGCCAAGGTTATAGATGGTTCAGGCATGAAAAAGGACGCTATGAGCGTCCTTTTTATCAAGCGGCGTGCCGCTTAATCTATTTTGCCGTCTAAGCCGTGACAGCTATCAGGCTAGCGCTTTTACAGCAGCTGCAAGACGGCTTTTGTGACGAGCGGCCTTGTTTTTGTGAATGATGTTTTTGTCGGCGATACGATCAATAACGCTGGTCGTTTTCTGGAAAACTTCGGCAGCAACGGCTTTATCACCGGCTTCAATAGCCTGGCGAACGCGTTTGATCGAGGTGCGCAGCATGGAACGCAGGCTGGCATTGTGTTTGTTGAGCTGCACCGATTGACGGGCGCGTTTACGTGCTTGGGCGGAATTGGCCATATTGTTCGGTAAATCCTGTAACTGTTAACTGTTAGGCTAAGTTGGCAAAGAGAATAATTCTAGCTTAGTTACGTCGCCGTGTAAAGTCATGTGGCCGAAAACCACATAAAAACAAGGTGATGAAATAACTGGCGGCGCTGGCAAGCAGTACGCCCAGCATCCACAATACCCTGATCCAGGGTGTGGCGCCCAGAGCGATCCAATCCAAGTGTTGGTCGGCAATCAACAATACAGCGGATAGGGCAGCAATGGAAGGCGCCATACGCAACAGAAATTTAAGCCAGCCTGGACCTGGGGTATAGAGCTTGTGGCGTAGTAACAGCGCTAATAGTAGTAGCGCGTTGATCATAGCCCCCAGTCCTATGGATAGGGCCAGGCCGGCATGGGCATATAGAGGTACGAAGATAAGGTTGAATAATTGGGTTAGTACCAGCACGATGATCGCTATTTTCACTGGCGTGCGTATGTTCTGGCGAGCATAGAAGCCTGGTGCCAGAATTTTGATGGCTAGTAGTCCAAGCAGGCCTGCCGAATAGGCCATCACGGCTATCTGGGTCTGGGCAACATCGTCGCCACTGAAAGCGCCATAGTTGAATAGCGTGGCAACCAATCCGTCAGATAGCAGCGCCAACCCCAAAGCGGCAGGCAGGCCCAACAGGACCACCAGGCGCAGGCCCCAGTCCAACAGGTGGCTGTAGTCTACGGTATCGTTTTTGGCATGGGCAGCAGATAAGCGCGGCAGCAGGACTGTGCCCAGGGCTACCCCTAGCAGCGCCGTTGGGAACTCCATCAGGCGATCCGCAAAAGACAGCCAGGTCACGCTGCCCGGCGTCAGCCAGGTGGCAATATTAGTGTTGATAAGTAGTGAGATTTGGGCGACAGAGACCCCCAGGATCGCGGGCAGCATCTGTTTCATGATGCGTTGCACTACCGGGTCTTGCCAGGCGACCCTGACACGGGTGGAATAACGTGGCAGCAGACCCAAACGCTGCAGGGCCATCCACTGCACCAGCAATTGAGCCACGCCGCCTATCATGACCCCTGCGGCCAGCGCATAAATAGGGACGCTGAAATAGGGCACTAGAAACAGGCTGGCGGCTATCATGGCGACGTTCAGCAATACCGGGGTAAGTGCTGGTATGGCAAACCGGCTCCAGGTATTAAGGACACCGGAAGCAAATGCGACCAATGACATGCAGACGATGTAGGGGAACATCAGTCGCGTCATCCAGATGGCGGCTTCGAATTCGGTATGGCGATCTGCGGCCCGCATGCCGCTGGCCATGGCGCTGACCACCCAGGGGGCGGCTATGATGCCTGCCAGCGTAACTACCATCAACGTAGCGGTCAGCAGCAGGGCGACGCGATCCAGCAATACGCGGACTTCTTCAGAGGGGCGGGTGCTGCGGATTTGCCCAAGTATGGGTACAAAGGCTTGCGAGAAAGCGCCTTCGGCAAACAGCCTGCGCAGCAGGTTGGGAATGCGAAAAGCAACCCAGAAGGCGTCTGTCAGTGGCCCGGCACCGAACGAACTGGCAATCAGTATGTCCCGGACCAGGCCAGTAATGCGCGAAAGCAGCGTAATGCCGCTAACGGTCGCTGCGGACCGAAGCAGGCTCATGGCTGGCTTATTTTGGCGCCAAGCGGATGGCGCCGTCCAGACGTATGGTTTCGCCGTTCAGCATATCGTTGGTAATAATGCTGTTGACCAGTCTGGCGTAGTCGTCGGGGCGGCCCAGACGTGCAGGAAAGGGGATGCTGGCAGCCAGCGAGTCCTGCACTTCTTGGGGCATCCCGAAAATCATGGGTGTGCCAAAAATACCGGGGGCTATGGTCATGCAGCGTATGCCGACCTTGGCCAAATCGCGTGCGATAGGCAAGGTCATGCCAACCACACCTGCTTTGGAGGCTGCATAAGCGGCCTGGCCAATTTGACCGTCGTAGGCGGCGACAGAAGCAGTATTGATGATGACGCCGCGCTCACCGGTGGATTCAGGGGTGTTGTCGCTCATGGCAGCTGCTGCCAGGCGCGACATATTGAATGTACCCACCAGGTTGATCATGACCACTTTCTGGAACAGGTCCAAGGCGTGGGGGCCGTTGCGTCCTACGGTGCGCGATGCAGGTGCCACGCCAGCACAGTTAATTAGACCGAACAATGCACCGGCGGCGGTAGCAGCAGCGATGACGGCCTGGCCGTCGCTTTCCTGCGTGACGTCGCAATGTACATAGATTTGGCCCAGTTCGTCGGCCAGCTTTTGACCTAGTTCGTCCTGAACATCAGCCAGCACGACTTTAGCGCCTTCGGCAACCAGCATACGGGCGGTACCCGCACCCAGGCCCGAGGCTCCGCCAGTAATAATAAAAACCTTATTTTTGATTTCCATTGTGTTTCTCGTGATTATTGACGGAGTATGCCGTCGGCTAGGACATTAGGCTTGCAACGCCTGGAAAATTCTGGCTTTGATTTCATCCAATGAACCCAGACCGGATAGTTTGCGGTACAGGGGGGCTTCGGCTTGGCCAGATTCGGCCCACTGGGAATAATAATCAACCAGAGGACGGGTCTGTTCGCGATACACGGACAAGCGATGGCGCACGGTGGCTTCTTTGTCGTCCTCGCGCTGCACCAAAGGTTCGCCGCTGACGTCGTCGATATCGGCAATTTTTGGTGGGTTAAAGCTGGTGTGGTAGGTACGCCCGCTGGTCAGGTGTACTCGGCGACCGCTCATGCGTTCTATGATGTTTTCTTCGGGAACATCAATTTCCAGCACGTAATCCAAGGGAATTTTGGCCTCTTTTAGCGCATCAGCCTGGGGGATGGTACGTGGAAAACCATCAAACAGGTAACCGCTCTGGCAGTCAGGCTGCTGCAGGCGATCACGTACCAGGCCTATGATCAAATCGTCAGAAACCAGCCCACCAGCATCCATAACCTTTTTGGCTTCCAGGCCTAGTGGTGTTTGTGCTTTGACAGCAGCGCGCAGCATGTCGCCCGTAGAAATCTGGGGTATGCCGAATTTTTCGGTAATGAAAGCCGCCTGCGTGCCTTTTCCCGCGCCGGGTGGCCCTAGCAATATTAATCGCATTGTGTTTCTCCTGAAGTTTATTTTTCCGATTTTCTGATGTTCCGATTATGCCGCAACGCAGCAATTTTTGCAGGACAGCGCCCTAAACTCGGGAATTAGAAGCCGATTTATAACCGATTTAGAAATAGGTCGCGTACTCGGGCCAAATCTTCGGCTGTGTCTACGCCTGTGGCGGGGTGTGATGCCATGGTTTGAACAGCTATCACGTAGCCGTTTTCCAAAGCGCGTAATTGCTCAAGGGATTCAAAGTACTCTAGGGGGCCGCTAGGCAGGCCCGGAAACTGGGCCAGGAAGTTGGCGCGGTAGGCATACAGTCCTATGTGGTGCAAGGCGGGCAGGCCAGTGGCAAGCACGCGCTGACCATCCGCCAACGCATCGCGGGCCCAAGGTATGGGCGCCCGTGAAAAATACAGGGCGCGTTGTTGCTGGTCGCACACGACTTTGACTACATTGGGATTGAACAAGGCTTGGGCATCAGCCAGGGGACAGGCGCAGGTAGCGATGCTGGCTTGTGGACGTTCAGCCAACAAGGCCGCCACTGCATTGATGTGCTCTGGATCGATTAGCGGTTCGTCCCCCTGGACATTGACCACGATGGCGTCTGGGGGTAGGTCCAATTGGGCTGCGGCTTCGGACAGCCTGTCGGTGCCGGTGGGGTGGTCAGCTCGGGTCAGTAGTGTCGTAAAGCCATGGCTGCGCACAACGTCCTGAATGCGCGCATCATCGGTGGCGACAATAACGCGGCTGGCCTTGGAACGTGCGGCCTGTTCCGCTGTTCTGACCACCATGGGCTTGCCGCCTATATCCAACAGGGGCTTGTCGGGCAGACGGCTGCTGGACGCCCGGGCCGGGATAATGGCAATAAAGCTCATGGTGCAGGGCTAGTGGGGCCGTTGTCTGTAGGAGGGTGTAGCTTACGCGCTTCGCTTTCCAGCATAACGGGTATGCCATCACGTATCGGGAAAGCCAGTTTGTCTGCTTTGCAGATCAGTTCTTGCTGCTCACGGTCTACTTGTAGGCGACTTTTGCATAGGGGGCATACCAGTATTTCCAGCAGGCGGTTTTCCATGTGGTGCTCCGTGGGAATGGAAAGAATAAAACGATCAGTTTAACGTCAGCGTAACGGCGATGCTATGTCTGCTTTTGCTGCAGCGATGGCGACGAGTCGCTGATGGACGCTTTCCAGCCATGTGTTGTCCGAGAAAACCGGCTCTACGTGAACCGCCCATAGGCGCGGGTCAGCAAAGTCTGCGCATTTTACGGCGTCTTTGGCTGTGATCAGCACTATGGTTGAGTTTAGGGCTGGGAAAGGCGAGGAGGTATAGGCATAGTGATCGGGTAGAGCCACAGCGTCAGCCAAGAACAAGCCCTGAGCCCGCAGCATGGCGAAGAAACGTTCGGGCTGACCGATCGCGGCCACGGCGCTGATGTTGTCCTGGCGGTGGTCTACTAGCCAGTCGGCCCAGGCCATGACCTGTCCGCTGACTACATTCACGGCACGTACGGCTTGCAGGCGCATGATCAGATGGGGTGGCGTGGTGGTGGCAGGCAGCGTGACGGTTTCATCGGCTTGTAGATTACTGATCAAAAAATCGACGTGGCGCAGTTTTTCCGCGGGTTCGCGCAACGGCCCGGCAGGCAGTAAACGGCCATTGCCTGTACCGCGTCCATCCTGCACCACGATCTCCAGATCACGCCCTAGCGCCAAATGCTGCAGGCCATCATCGGCAATCACGACGTCAACGGCAGGATAGGCTTGTTGTAGTGCCTGCAGGGCAAGTACCCGGCGTGGGTGTACGGCAACTGGTGCTAATGTTGCACGGGAAATCAGTGTGGGTTCATCACCAAACTGCAGTGGATTCAGTTGACCGCTGCCGACCAGCGCGTGGTCAGTGGCAGCCACGCCGTAGCCGCGACTGATCACGCCTGGATGCCAGCCGCGTTGTTGCAAGGCCTGCACCAGTGCCATGACTACCGGTGTTTTACCTGTGCCACCCACATAGATATTGCCCACCACCACGACAGGCAGGTGGCTGTGGAAAACACGCTCAGGATGGGCTTGATATTGTGCTGTTTTGCGGCGTACAAAGGCAGCGCTTAACCATGCCAGGGGCAGCAGCAGGGTGCTGACCCAGCCTTTGTGCCGCCAGATACGGTGCGCGGTTTGGGCAAGACGGGCGTTAAGGCTCAATGCAGGTCCTGGGTGGCAAAGCTGACACGAGTGATGCCAGCTAGTCTGGCCGCTTCCATGACGCGTATAACGGACTCATGTGCAGTGCGCGCGTCGGCGTTGATGATAAGGCTGGCATCCTGGCGTCCGGCGCTGGCCTGCCGTAATGCCTGAGCAATGTCTTGGCTGTTGTTAGCGTTCAGCAAGTTGTCGTCCAGCGCATATAGGCCTTCCTGGCTGATGGCGATATTCATGGCCTGCTGGTCGATCTGGTCGGCACTGGCCTGCGGCAGATTCAGCTTGATCTGGTTAAAGCGCGTAAACGAGGTAGTGGCCGCCAGGAAGATTAGTATTACCAGCAGCACGTCAATTAAAGGGATTAGGTTGATGTCCAGATCGTCTTCAGTGCGCTTGCTTTGGAAATTCATTGGGATGATCCGTGATTAAGCAGGCGATTCAACGCACTGGCTTCGCGTTCCATTTGGTGTAGGTAATGATCTACCCGCGAACGGAAGTAGCGATGAAATATCAGGGCGGGAATGGCGATCAGTATGCCAAAACCGGTATTGTACAGAGCGATGGATATCCCGCGTGCCAATTGCGAAGGGTCTCCGCCTGATGGCGTGTAGGACGCAAATATTTCTATCATGCCCACCACCGTGCCAAACAGTCCCAACAGCGGGGCCACCACAGCAATTGTGCCCAGCGCAGGTAAGTAACGGTTTAAGCGGTGGGCGACATCTTTGCCCACGTCTTCGACGGCGGCGACACGCGATGCATTGCCTTCGTGGCGGGTGGTCAGGACCTCTGCCAGTACACGACCCAAAGGCGAGCTACCGGCTAAGCGCAAAATGGCCTCGGGGCTGTCGTTGTCCTTGCGGTAAAGTTCTGCTACCTGACCCGGCAAGCGTGGCGGCATAATGTTTTTCTGACGTAGCGATAGCAGGCGTTCGATAATGATGGCCAGCCCTAAAACGGATGTTGCCACTAAAAACCAAATTGGCCATCCTGCGGCCTGTAGAATATCAAGCAAGGTTGTGTCTCCGGCCCAAAAGATGGCAAGGTGTCGTGCCCAGGAGCCCGGGCGGCAGTAACAATGTTAGCAAAAAAAACCCTAGACCGGCATGAATACTGGCTTTCCGGCCGGTATCCACAAAAACTGTGGATAATTCTGTGCATAACTTCCCTGACAGTCAGGGTTTAGGGCGTCTGGAGGTTCAATGGTTAATTTTCATCCAATTGTCACATTTTATATAAATACTTAATAATCAATAGCTTACGGCGACTATCTAAAGCGAATGCTACTGACTGTAGCGAATCGGCTTGATATTCCACCTATTTGACAAACGATTTTCTTCTGTGGACAGAAAGGCTCACAACAGGTTATTCATGAGTAAAAATGACATACAAGACCCGGTTAGCGAGGTCTGGACGGTTGCCCAGCTGAATCGCCGGGTGGCCCAATTGCTACAAGCGCAGTTTTCCCGTCTTTGGGTCAGGGGCGAAATCTCCAACTTCACGCAGGCGGCGTCCGGGCATTGGTATTTTTCGATCAAAGATGAAGATGCCACCGTCAGGGCGGTTATGTTTAGAGCCAGGGCGCAGGCCACTGGTTTGCAGCCTAAGGCGGGGGATAAGTTTGAGTTTCGTGTCACCGTTAGCCTATACGAGCCGCGTGGCGATTACCAGGTCCAGGTAGAGTCCATGCGTCGCACCGGTCGCGGCGATTTACACGAGGCCTTTTTGGCCCTAAAGGAAAAACTCGCGGCCCAGGGCTGGTTTGATCCAGATCGTAAGCGCGCGATTACCGCCATGCCACGTGCTATAGGCGTAGTGACTTCATTAGGGGCGGCTGCCTTGCATGATGTTATATCCGCGCTGCAGCGCCGCGCCCCGCATGTGCCTGTCATTATTTATCCATCGCCTGTGCAGGGCGCAGACGCTGCGGATCAGTTGGTCCGGGCGATGCAAATCGCTATCGCCAGGGCTGAAGTCGATACTTTGTTGTTGGTGCGTGGCGGGGGCAGCCTGGAAGACCTATGGAGCTTTAACGATGAAGCCTTGGCCCATGTCATTGCAACTAGTCCTATACCCGTGATTAGTGGTGTAGGCCACGAGACTGATTTCTCGATAGCGGATTTTGTCGCTGATCTGCGTGCGCCTACGCCTACGGCTGCTGCTGAGCTCGCTTGTCGGCCGCGACAGGATTTGCTGGATAGGGTGCAGGCTCTGTTTGCTGTGTTGGACAATCAGCAACAACGCGTTATTGAGCGCGCGTCGCTACGCCTGGATCGTGCCGTGGGCCGTTTGGTATCGCCTAAGCAGCGATTACAGCAGCAAGGGGAAAGACTGCAAGGCTTGCAGGATAGATTAAGCCGGGCGGCATTCCAAGACTACGATAAAAAACTAGCGCGATTTGCCGCGGCCAGGTCTAGATTGGTCTATGTGCAGCCGCAACTGCAGCACTACAGGCTAGATGTCCAGCGACAACTGCAGCAATTGTCTGCCGCCGGACAGCGCAGTTTGGACGCCCAGCGGCGTCGCTATTTAGCGGCTGTGCAAACCTTGCAAGCCTTGAATCCTGAAAAAATTCTAGAGCGCGGCTACGCCATAGTCAGAAATAGCCAGCAGGAGATTGTTAAAAATGCGTTAGACTTAAGTGTTGGCGAAAGACTCAGCGTAGAGCTGGGCCGGGGTAGCGTGCACGTTACCGTTACGCAGGCCCATGCCCTGCTATAAATTTTCGTTGTTGTTCGATATTCTTAAGCGCTTTTAGCGCTTGTTGGTTTTTTATAAGGATTTGATCATGGCATTTACACTACCCGCGCTTCCCTACGCTATTGACGCGCTCGCTCCCCACATTTCCCAAGAAACCCTAGAGTTTCACCACGGCAAGCACCATCAGGCCTATGTAACCAACCTGAATAACCTGGTTGCCGGTACCGAATTCGAATCGGCCAGCCTCGAGGACATCATCAAGAAGTCGTCAGGCGGCGTATTCAATAATGCGGCTCAAGTCTGGAACCACACGTTTTACTGGAACAGCATGTCCCCCAATGGCGGTGGTCAGCCTACTGGTGCCTTGCTGGACGCTATCAATGCAAAATGGGGCAGTGTTGACGCCTTTAAAGAAGCATTCAGCAAGTCGGCAGCTGGCAATTTTGGCTCGGGCTGGACATGGCTGGTTAAGAAAACTGATGGCTCGCTGGATATTGTTAACACCAGCAATGCTGCTACACCCCTGACCACATCCGATGTCGCGCTGTTCACCTGTGACGTATGGGAGCACGCTTACTACATCGATTACCGCAATGCGCGCCCCAAATACCTGGAAAGCTTCTGGGCATTGGTTAACTGGGATTTTGCAGCGGCTAATCTGGGCTGATCATGACAGAGCAGGCTTACATTTGCGATGCAACGCGTACGGCTTTTGGCCGCTATGGTGGGGGATTGGCGCCAGTTCGCGTCGATGATCTAGCTGCAATACCATTGCAAGCCCTACTAGAACGTAATCCTGGCGTGGACTGGGCGCGTGTCGATGACACGCTGCTTGGTTGCGCCAACCAGGCGGGTGAAGACAACCGCAATGTTGCCCACATGGCGACGTTGTTGGCTGGCTTGCCTATCGATGTGCCTGGCTCCACCATTAATCGCCTGTGTGGTTCAGGGCTGGATGCTATTGGTTCAGCGGCTAGGGCCATACGCTCGGGCGACGCTGGCTTGATGCTGGCTGGTGGCGTCGAAAGCATGAGCCGAGCGCCTTTTGTTATGGGTAAGGCCGACAGCGCTTGGTCGCGTAAGGCTGAAATCCACGACACCACCATAGGTTGGCGCTTTGTTAACTCGCTGATGAAGTCGCGCTATGGCATAGACTCCATGCCTGAAACAGCCCAGAATGTGGCTGATCAGTTCAAGGTGTCGCGCCAGGATCAGGACATTTTTGCCCTGGCTAGCCAGACGAAAGCGGCGGCTGCTCAAGCCGCTGGCGTGTTCAAAGATGAAATCACCCCTGTGTATATTGCACAGCGCAAGGGCGAACCCCTGGTGATAGACACCGACGAGCACCCACGCCAAACCAGTCTAGAGGCGCTGGCACGCTTGAAGCCCATAGTACGGGCTGATGGCTCAGTCACCGCCGGCAATGCCTCTGGGGTCAATGACGGTGCTTGCGCCTTGTTGATTGCTTCTGGGGCGATGGCGCGCGAGCAAGGCCTGACACCCAGGGCTAGGGTAGTGGCTATGGCCTGTGCGGGCGTAGAGCCTCGCATCATGGGCATAGGTCCTGCGCCAGCAACACAAAAAGTCCTGGCTTTGGCTGGTCTTACCCTGGACCAAATGGACGTTATTGAGCTGAACGAGGCATTTGCCTCGCAAGGTCTGGCTGTGTTGCGTTTGCTGGGTTTGCAGGATGATGACCCCAGGGTCAATCCGAATGGCGGCGCTATTGCTTTGGGCCATCCGCTGGGCGCCAGTGGTGCCAGGCTGGCTATCACAGCAGTCAATCAGTTGCACCGCACTGGCGGTCGCTACGCCCTTTGCACGATGTGTATAGGTGTAGGCCAGGGTATTGCAGTAATCCTAGAGCGTGTTTGAAATTCCACTTCTAGATCAAACGTGAGTTTGAAAAGTGGAATTATGGGCGGCGGGGCAGGTTGATAACCTGCTCGCCTGCCTGTATCTTTCGATCCCGAAACCAACCTTGCTGCATTTCCAGCGCATATAGCGCGGGTGCTATGGGGCAGTGGCCATCTTCGCTATATGGCTGCATATCGGCAATATTCAGTATGCTGCCATTTTCTGCAATAAAGGCTATGGATAGCGGCAGCGGCGTGTTTTTCATCCAAAAACAATGGCCTGCAGCGCTATCAAACACAAATAGCATGCCGTGATTAGGCAGTAATGATGGTCGATGCATCAGCCCAAAAGACCGGCTGGATTCGGTGGCGGCTACTTCAGCTTGCACTGTGTATTGGGCAATTTTAAGTTCGGCTACTGGTAGCAGCATGGCTTGCGCCGCAGCTATACCGGGCATCAAGCCAGCAATGCAAAAAAAAACAGGGGCTAAGAGCCCCTTATAACAGTAAAATTTAAACATTATTATTGGTTGAACGCTGAATGGTAAGTTAGGTGTTTAGGCCGCAGTGATATTTAGTGCCTGTTGGCCTTTAGGGCCTTGAGCAATTTCAAATGCGACTTTTTGGCCTTCCTTGAGTGTCTTGAAGCCATTCATTTGGATGGACGAAAAATGGGCGAACAGGTCTTCACCGCCATTGTCCGGAGTAATAAATCCGAATCCCTTGGCATCGTTAAACCATTTAACGGTTCCGGTGAGCTTTTCGGTATCCCCAGATACAGAGCTTGTGGTTGAATCTGACATGCGTGCTGCCTCGACTATAGTGTTACATAAGAACTTGACTACAAGGATACCCCCTTTAGCCAACACCTTCTGCCATACCTTTATACCACCAGGCACTCAGAATATGATGATGATGCTCAATTTACCTTAAGGTAGTCAACTATGGAAATCACTAGTATCTGATATGGTTACTCAAATTGAAAAGATTCGGGAAACAGTTCTTGATCGACAGTCGGCACGACTTGCGCCGCCGCCGATGTATCAAGTTGTGCTGCTAAATGACGACTACACCCCTATGGAATTTGTCATTATGATTTTGCAGCGCATCTTCAGTAAAGATCCCGATAGCGCGGCACAGATCATGCTGAAGGTTCATCATGAAGGCAGGGGAGTGTGTGGTGTTTACCCTCGTGATATTGCTGCAACTCGCGTTGAAATGGTGCGTCAGGCGGCCAATCAGCATCAGCATCCGCTACAGTGTGTGATGGAGCCGGCACCCGAAGCTTAGGTTCCAGGTTTTTGGTAACACGTAATGGTTAACGTAAAAGAGCCCGTTGATTGCCGTAGTTGGTAAAAAGTCCGGTATAGTAATCTCATCTGCTAGTTATGAGGTTTGCAGCGTATTCCGTGCATTAGTCAAACTCATACGGTGGCCTACTTATTGTTGATACACAAGGTCGATTTAGTCAGTAGAATAGGTTTTATCGAATTGTTTGTCCGCTCCGATATGTCATGGAGGAAGCGTGATTTCCGAAGAGCTTGAAGTCAGCCTGCATATGGCCTTTGTCGAGGCCCGCACTGCGCGACACGAATTTATAACAGTAGAGCATTTGCTACTGTCCCTGCTGGACAATGCCGCCGCGGCTGAAGTGTTGCGCGCTTGTTCAGCCAATCTGGATGCCTTGCGTATTGATTTACGTAAATTCATCAATGAAAACACACCTGTGTTTCCTGGTGAAGACGAGGTCGACACACAGCCTACCCTGGGTTTTCAGCGCGTTATTCAGCGCGCCATCATGCATGTTTCATCAGGCAACTCCAGCAAGAACCGGGTCACCGGGGCTAATGTGCTGGTTGCCATGTATGGTGAAAAGGATTCCCACGCGGTTTATTACTTACAGCGCCAGGGGGTAACCCGCCTGGATGTGGTGAATTACCTGTCGCATGGTATTACCCGGGCTAGCGAAGAAGTCCCCGCTGAACCGGCCAAGACGCAAGCTCCTGAAGCTGATCGGAAATCCGATCAACAGAAGTCGCCGCTGGAACTGTATGCTACAGACTTGAATTCTGAAGCCTTGCAAGGTCGTATAGATCCTTTGATAGGCCGTCAGCACGAAGTTGAACGCGTTATCCAAATACTGTGCCGTCGCCGCAAGAACAACCCCTTGCTGGTGGGCGAAGCCGGTGTTGGTAAAACGGCGATTGCCGAAGGCCTGGCTTGGAGGATCACACAAAAAGACGTCCCTGAAATTCTGGCCAATGCCCAGGTTTATGCCTTGGATATGGGGTCTTTACTGGCAGGCACCAAGTATCGCGGCGACTTCGAGCAGCGCCTCAAAGGCGTGCTGAAATGCCTGAAAGACAATAGCAATGCCATCCTGTTTATTGACGAAATCCATACCTTGATAGGGGCGGGTTCTGCGTCAGGGGGTACTCTGGACGCGTCTAACTTGCTGAAACCTGCGCTATCGTCTGGCCAGCTCAAGTGCATGGGCGCTACCACTTATAACGAATACCGTGGCATTTTTGAAAAAGACCACGCTTTGTCGCGCCGTTTCCAGAAGGTCGATGTGGCTGAGCCCACTGTGCCAGAAACGATACAGATACTGCGTGGGCTAAAAAGTCATTTTGAGTCTCACCATGGCGTACGTTATTCAGCGGCAGCGCTTACCGCCGCCGCTGAACTGGCTGCACGTCATATCAATGATCGCTTTTTACCCGATAAAGCCATAGACGTCATAGACGAAGCGGGTGCTGCCCAACGCCTGCTGCCGCGCTCGCGTCAGAAGAAAGTCATAGGCAAGGCTGAAATCCAGGCGACTGTGGCCAAGATCGCCCGTATCCCACCGCAAACGGTGTCCAATGACGACAGGGGCAAGCTGGCCACGTTGGAACGTGACCTGAAAACTGTGGTGTTTGGTCAGGATGACGCCATTCAGGCCTTAAGCGCCGCCATCAAAATGGCTAGGTCTGGGCTGGGTCGTCCCGATCGGCCTATAGGTTCCTTCCTGTTTTCCGGGCCTACCGGGGTGGGTAAGACCGAAGTCGCACGCCAATTGGCATTTGTGCTGGGCATAGAATTGCTGCGTTTCGATATGTCCGAATACATGGAACGTCATACCGTATCGCGTTTAATTGGTGCGCCTCCCGGCTATGTCGGGTTTGATCAGGGCGGCCTGCTGACCGAGGCCGTGACCAAGCAGCCGCACTGCGTGCTGTTGCTTGATGAAATTGAAAAAGCCCATCCTGATGTGTTCAATATCTTGCTGCAGGTCATGGATCACGGCACGCTGACTGATAACAACGGACGCAAGGCCGATTTCCGTAACGTCATTCTGGTCATGACCACCAATGCAGGGGCGGAATCCTTGAATCGCGCCACAATAGGGTTTTCGGCGGGTTCGCGTACCGGCGATGAAATGGCCGATATCAAGCGTATGTTCACACCGGAATTTCGTAACCGCCTGGATTCCATTATTGGTTTCACGCCCTTGTCGCGGGAAGTCATACTCCGGGTAGTGGACAAATTCCTGATGCAATTAGAAGATCAATTGCACGAAAAGCGTGTGGAAGTCGTATTCACGCCAGAACTGCGTCAGCATCTGGCCAAGGAAGGTTTCGACCCCACCATGGGTGCGCGGCCTATGCAGCGTCTTATCCAGGATACGATACGTCGTGCTCTGGCAGACGAACTGCTGTTTGGTCGACTCACCGAAGGTGGCCATGTGCAGGTCGGTTTGCTGGATGGCAAGGTTGTTCTGGAATTCTCTGACGCACCAGATAAGCCCGGCAAGCCAGACCAGGTGAGCCCGTCACGACCGGAACCCGAGCTGGTTGACTAGCCTGTGGCTGGTCGACCGCTGATCTGTTGTCCTCAGTGCGCCACTGTACATCAGCGAGTGGCCATTAAGCCTGGTGCGCTGGCAGCGTGCCAGCGTTGCTTGCATGTGCTGTATAGGCAAAGCGCAGTAGGACTGGATGGTTGGATTGCCCTGACGATAGCGGCGCTAATTGTCTTTGGCATTGCCAACGCCTTTCCTATTGCCACACTGTCCATACAGGGCAGCACGGTCCAGGCCAGTCTGCCTGGCGCCTTGTGGCTGACGTGGCAGCAAGGCAATTGGGTCCTGGCCATCATGACTGGACTGGCCGGGTTTTGGATGCCGCTTACCCAGTTACTATTTTTGCTATGGGGTTTGTTGTCTATCAGGTCGGGGCGCTTGCCAGCAGACTTCGGCATAGGCATGCGCTTTCTGTACCGCTTGGCGCCCTGGAGCATGGTGCCCGTACTGATGTTGGGCCTGTTGGTAGCCATCGTTAAGTTCTCTGGATTTGCCCCGTTGGAACCCGAGCCCGGCTTGTGGGGCTTTGCTGCCCTGACCGTGCTGTTAACTATATTAAGTCGGTTTTCGGCGCATCGCTTGTGGCGTTATGCTGAAGATGCCGCTTTGGTTCCCGTGTCCGGCGAGATGGTGAACTTGCAACGCCCTGCGGCTGCATGTTCTGCCTGCGGCTACGTGCAGAATCAATCGCCGTCATCATCCCCGAAATCTTGTCAGCGCTGTGGCGCTCACATCCGTTTTCGTAAACCAGATACTAGTTCGCGGGTTTGGGCCTTGATACTTGCGGCCAGCATAGTCTATATACCTGCCAATGTTTTGCCCGTTATGCAGGTGCGCACGGCAACCGGCGTTAGCCTGCATACCATAGTGGGTGGGGTAGTTGAGTTATGGCATATGGGTTCTTGGGATTTGGCAATAATAGTTTTTGTCGCCAGTGTTGTGGTACCCATGACTAAATTGCTAGTACTGGCTGCCTTACAGATCAACCATCGCTGGCGTGGTCCCATCATTCAGCGCCAACGTACGCGTTTGTACGAAGCGGTCGAGTTCATCGGTCAGTGGTCTATGCTGGACGTGTTTGTGGTGCTGTTGATGACAGCATTAGCTGATTTTCCTGGTATTTCTCAAATAGTCGCTGGACCAGGCGCCGCCAGCTTTGGTATGGTGGTCGTGCTGACTATGTTGGCTGCATTCAGTTACGATCCCCGTCAAGGTTGGGATCAAGACCCTACCGCTTTGTGTGTAAAAGAATTTAATGACTGAACCTATTAAGCCAACTTCATCAGCGTCCGATGCTGACCAGATTGATACTGCTTTGGACGCACCAACACCTGTCACTCCATCGCCCATAGTGCGGCCGCCACAGAAAACCCGGATATCCTGGATATGGTTTATCCCACTGCTGGCGGCTGTAGTTGGCGCGTCGTTGCTGGTTCGTAACTGGATCAACACCGGACCTACGATCACCATTAGTTTTGAATCAGCTGATGGTCTGGAAGTAGGGCAGACCAAGGTACGCTACAAAGATGTGGTCATAGGCGTGGTCACTGGGATCGCAGTGGCACCTGATCGTGACAAAGTCCTGGTCAGCGCTGAACTTCGCCCCACCGAGGCCGAATTCATCACCCAGGAAGGCTCCCGTTTTTGGGTGGTCAGGCCACGCTTGGGGGTTAGTGGGGTATCGGGGTTGGGCACCTTGTTGTCCGGTGCTTATATCAGCGTGGATGCCGCCACCACCAAAAACGGCGCAGCGGCATACAAATTTATTGGTTTGGAAAAGCCGCCGGAAGTCACTAGTGGCCGTCCCGGCACGCGCTTTAGTTTGTCTGCTTCCGACTTGGGTTCGTTGGAAATTGGTTCGCCAGTCTACTTTCGTCGTATCCCGGTAGGGCGGGTCATAGGGTATGACCTGGATACAGTCGGTAGGGCCGTAAATATTCAGGTTTTTGTTGATGCACCCGCGGATCAGTTCGTGGGCGCTGACACACGATTCTGGAATGCCAGCGGCATTGATTTTTCGCTGGATGGCGGTGGCCTTAACGTGCGTACTAATTCACTGGCTTCGGTAGTGGCTGGTGGTTTGGCATTCGCCAACCCTGAAGAAGGCGAATTTAAACCGATCAACCCTGGGCAGGTGTTTCAGCTGTTCAACTCCGAACCTCTGGCGATGGCCGATCCTGATGGCATGCCGTTTCCTATCGAATTGCATTTTCAACAGTCGGTACGTGGTTTGAAAGAGGGTGCGGTGATTGATTTTCGAGGACTGGAGCTGGGTAAGGTAGTGGACATAGACCTGGAGTACAACCCGGACACCCAGCGTTTCTTTGCCTTGGTCAAGGCCCAGCTTTATCCTTTGCGGTTCGGCGCGGTCTACGAAAATTTGATTGATATGAACACCAATATTGATTACCCAGGCCAAGCGTTGTTGGCACCGTTGGTGGAACACGGCCTTAGAGCGCAATTACGTGCTTCTAATTTACTGACGGGGCAGCAGTACGTGGCTTTGGATTTCTTTCCCGATGCTACAGCCGTTAGTTTCAACCCCCATCAGATACCTCTGGTGTTGCCGACCACGGCGGGCAGTTTTGATCGATTGCAGCAGCAGGTTAGTAGCATAGTGACCAAGCTGGACGGCATACCTTACGATATCCTGGCCCAAGAGGTGCGTACCAGCGTGGCTGGCCTGTCGCGTCTGTTGGCCAGTATAGAAACCCAGGTGGTGCCCAGTACCAATAAGGCAATCAAGACCGCGCACCGGGCCTTAAGCAACGCCGAGGCCATGCTGGCCAAGGATGCCCCTGTCACTGATAGGTTGGACAGCACCTTGCGGGAAATTGCTAATGCTGCCAAGTCGCTAAGAGCCTTGGCAGACTACTTGCAAACCAATCCAACCTCGCTGATACGCGGGCCTGCTACCGACACCTTGTCTATCCGTCCCTAAGAGGCTATATGAATTTTCACCGTATTGCGGGGCTAATGGTAATGGCACTCACGTTGGCTGGCTGTGCTGGCCAGACCGTGACGTATTACACCTTGCTGCCTGATTCGATAGAGCAGAGCGCCCAGCCAGCATCTGCCCAGGCTATGGCGCCTTATGCCATTAGCGTACAAGCGGTCGATGTTCCTCCAGAGGTTGATAGGCCTCAAATCCTGTTTACCCGTCCTGATACGGCGCAAGTCATACCATTGAACGCAGCCTTATGGGCCTCGCCATTGTCCGACCAGATACGTCTTGCGGTAGTCGACGAGCTAACCCGTAGTCTGCATACCCTGGATACGGCTTCAAGCGTGGCGGCACTGGATCTTCCTGTCTGGAAAATCAATCTTCGGGTACATCGGTTCGAATCCCTGTTTCAACAACGTTCGGTCTTGGATGTTTCATGGTTGTTGACGCCAGTAAATATCCCCAATGCCAACGTCAAGTTATGTGGTGCTCAGATACAGATCCCTGTGCAGGACACGGTAAGCGCCATGGTGAAGGGACATCAATTGGCTCTGCGGGAGCTCTCTGGTTTGATTGCGGGACAGTTGCAGAACCAGCCTCTGGAATCACAAAGTACCCATGTTTACCTAAAGGGTTGTACCTATTAGCTTTGTGTTGATTTAGGGTTAACCTTTATGGAGAATGGGGTGTAACCTAACTACAATTTCAGTTGTGTCTCAGTGTGCAGACAGGGTAAGCAACAGGAATTAAGGTAATGGCGACAACAACATTAGGGGTCAAGGTCGATGAGGCCTTGCGCGATCGTTTAAGGGCAGCAGCCACCAAGCTGGGCTGCACGCCTCACTGGTTGCATAAGCAGGCGGTGATTGCCTATATAGACGCTATAGAGCGCGGGCAATTGCCTGCTGAAATTGCCTATTTATCCGTGTCCGACACCGATAGCGGTGATGACGAAGCCTCTAGCACTGACAGCTACCCGCCGTTCTATGAGTTTGCTCAGGACGTGCAGCCTCAGTCTGTGTTGCGCTCCGCCATTACGGCGGCTTATCGGCGTCCAGAAACCGAGTGCGTACCCGCTTTGATGGAACTGGCTCATACGGCTCAGCCACAACAAGTCCATGGCTTGGCGCAACGGCTGGTACAGGGTTTGCGCAGCAAGGGAAAAAGCGGTGGCGTCGAGGGCCTGGTGCAGGAATTCTCACTGTCCAGTCAAGAAGGTGTAGCCCTGATGTGCCTGGCTGAAGCCTTGCTACGCATTCCAGACCGCGCTACACGTGATGCCTTGATACGTGACAAAATCAGCCATGGCGATTGGCGCTCGCACATGGGCGGGTCTTCGTCGTTGTTTGTAAACGCGGCGACCTGGGGCCTGATGCTGACTGGCAAGCTGGTTAGCGTGAACAGCGAACAGTCTTTGTCCAAGGCCTTAACCCGCCTAATCGGCAAGGGCGGTGAGCCCTTGATACGTAAGGGCGTCAACATCGCCATGCGCATGATGGGCGAACAGTTCGTGGCCGGTCAAACGATTTCAGCGGCTATCGCCAATGGTCGCAAGCACGAAGAAAAAGGCTTTCGTTATTCCTACGATATGTTGGGCGAGGCGGCTACTACGGCGGTGGATGCGGCTCGCTATTATGCTTCCTATGAACAGGCCATACATGCCATAGGCAAGGCGGCGCAGGGACGCGGCATTTATGAAGGCGCGGGCATATCAATCAAGCTATCCGCTTTGCATCCCCGTTATGCGCGTGCTCAGCGCGAACGAGTCATGGCGGAACTGCTGCCGCGTATTACCGCGCTGGCGCATATGGCGCGCAGCTACGATATAGGTTTCAACATCGATGCCGAAGAAGCAGATCGCCTGGAACTGTCGCTGGATTTGTTGGAATCACTGTGTTTTGATGCGGGGCTTAGCGGCTGGAATGGTATAGGGTTTGTCATCCAGGCCTACCAGAAGCGCGCGCCATTTGTCATTGATTATGTCATCGATTTAGCGCAACGCAGTCGGCATCGTTTGATGGTGCGCCTGGTCAAGGGGGCCTATTGGGACACCGAGATCAAACGAGCTCAGGTTGATGGATTGGAAGGCTATCCCGTGTATACCCGTAAGGTCTACACCGACATTTCCTATTTAGCGTGTGCCCGCAAATTACTGGCTGCGCCGCAAGCGGTTTATCCGCAGTTTGCCACCCATAATGCCCATACCTTGTCAGCTATTTATCATATGGCCGGACAGAACTACTATCCGGGACAGTACGAATTCCAATGCCTGCATGGCATGGGCGAGCCCTTGTACGACCAGGTTACGGGTTCGGTTGCTCAGGGCAAGCTAAACCGCCCTTGTCGTATCTACGCGCCGGTCGGCACCCATGAAACCCTGTTGGCCTACCTGGTACGGCGCCTGCTGGAAAATGGCGCCAACACGTCATTTGTCAATCAGATAGGTGATCCATCGGTGGCTATAGACAGCTTGATTGCCGATCCGGTGCTAACCGCCATGCGCTTGCAGCCCCTGGGTTTGCCGCATGACAAAATACCCTTGCCACGACATATATACCAAGCCGTGGGGCGTCTAAATTCAGCCGGCCTGGATCTAAACAATGAACATCGACTGGGCTCTTTGTCGGCCGCATTGCTTAGCGGTGCGGCTCACCCTTGGCGTGCTTATCCTATGGTGGGTGAGGCTCCTTATCAATGGGATGAAGCTCGTGCCAAGGTGATACGCAACCCAGCCGATTACCGCGACATTGTGGGTTATGTCATTACCGCCAACGACACAGAAGTTAAACAGGCCTTGTCCGCTGCTGTGCGTTCCGCGCCCATCTGGCAAGCTACCCCCGTGGAAGAGCGCGCACAGTGCTTGTTGCGTGCTGCGCAACTGTTGGAAGACGAGATGCAACCCTTGCTGGGCCTGATCGTGCGCGAGGCCGGCAAATCCTTGCCTAACGCCATTTCAGAGGTTCGCGAGGCTGTTGATTTTCTGCGCTACTACGCGGGGCAAATACAGCAGGACTTTTCCAACGATACCCATAGACCCTTGGGGCCAGTGTTGTGCATTAGTCCCTGGAATTTTCCTTTGGCGATTTTTATGGGGCAGGTCGCCGCGGCGCTGGCAGCGGGCAATCCCGTGCTGGCTAAGCCAGCAGAGCAAACTAATCTGATCGCAGCGCACGCTATTTCTGTATTGCATCAGGCCGGTGTACCCAGTGCCGCCGTACAGCTATTGCCTGGTCAGGGCGAGACCGTGGGTGCGGCGCTGGTTGCCAGTCCCGATGTCCGGGGGGTTATGTTTACTGGCTCAACCGACGTGGCCCATCTGATTTCCCGTACCTTGGCCCAACGTCTTGATGATGCTGGTCATCCGATTCCCCTGGTGGCTGAAACCGGCGGCCAGAATGCCTTGATTGTGGATTCTTCTGCCTTGGCTGAACAGGTGGTTTTCGATGTGCTGACTTCTGCGTTTGATTCGGCAGGCCAGCGCTGTTCTGCCTTGCGGTTGCTGTGTGTTCAGGAAGATTGCGCTGACCATGTCTTGACCATGCTGCGTGGCGCTATGCAAGAACTGGAGGTTAATAACCCCGACATGCTGGCCACGGATGTGGGGCCCGTCATAGACACCGAAGCACAGGCCAATATCCTGGCCCACATCAAGACTATGCGCGAGGCTGACCATCGCATTGAACAGCTTAGCCTAGGGGCAGCCTGCGAGCACGGCACTTTCGTTGCACCCACCCTGATAGAAATTGACGATATCCAATCACTGACGCGTGAAGTCTTTGGTCCTGTGCTGCATGTTTTGCGCTATCAGCGCGAAGGCTTGGACACTTTGGTGGACGCCATTAACGCGACTGGCTATGGGCTGACTTTTGGCGTGCACACTCGGCTGGATGAAACCGTGGCACGTGTCGCTGAACGTATACATGCCGGTAATATTTACGTCAATCGTAATATTGTGGGTGCGGTGGTTGGGGTGCAGCCGTTCGGCGGCGAAGGCCTGTCGGGCACGGGTCCAAAAGCTGGCGGGCCGCTTTACTTATTGCGCATGCTATCCCGACGTCCAGACAGCCTGCCTGTTAGCGCAGGTATGGACAGTATTAACGGACAGCCACTAGTGCTGGAAGGACCTACCGGGGAAAGTAATGTGTATTTCCTTAAACCCAGAGGAACGGTGCTTTGTGTGGCCGCTACAAGGATAGGCGCTCAGATTCAGTATGACGCCTGCGAAATAACCGGTAATCGGATGTTGTTCTTGGATAACCCGGCTGGTCGTGACTTTTATCACAGTCGGGACGCAGGGCAACAACAGGCTATGCAGTTGCTGTCGCTTGATGATCTGCTTATGGGGGATTATCAGGCGGCCTTATTCGAGGGTGATGGCGATGCTTTGCGCGAACTGAATATTCAGATTTCTCAACGTCCAGGGCCTATAGTGTCAGTGCAAGGACAAAGTAGTGATGAATTGGCTGCTGGCCAGAAGTATCGTATCGAACGTTTGGTGCGTGAAGTGTCTGTCAGTACCAATACAGCGGCAGCAGGCGGTAATGCCAGCCTGATGATGGTGGGTTAAGGCTTTGCCCACAGTATGTTTAGGGTTACATCTCATTAAACATCAGTTCTATTTTTGGTTTAATTCAGAACCTACCAGACTGAATTGAATCACTATCCACCTAACGGAGACGACCATGCAATCCAATAATAAATTTAAACTTCTTGCGGCAGTTGCTGCAGTAGCAAGCAGCTTCGCCTTGACGCCCGCCCAGGCGGCCACTGAGGTTGTGAAGCTAGGCTTTGCCGCGCCGCTTACTGGGCCTCAGTCGCATTATGGCGAAGACATGAAAAACGGGCTGACACTGGCCCTGGAAGAAGCCAACAAGGCCAATATTCAGCTGGATGGAAAAACCGCCCAATTTGAACTGGTGTCGCGTGATGACCAGGCTGATCCCCGTACCGCGGTACAGGTCGCTCAGCAAATCGTGGATGAAGGCGTGCAGGGTGTGCTGGGCCACTTCAACTCGGGCACTACTATTCCCGCTTCGCGTGTGTATAACGATGCTGGTCTGCCCGAAATTGCTATGGCAACATCGCCTGAATACACCGAGCAAGGCTACAACAACACCTTCCGCATGATGACCAGCGATACCCAACAGGGCGCGGCCAACGGGAAGTTTATTGTCGAGGACTTGGGCGCCAAAACCGTGGCCCTGATTGATGACCGCACAGCGTATGGTCAGGGGTTGACTGATCAGGTGGCTGCCGCTGTCGAAGCGGCAGGTGGCAAAGTTATTGCCCGTGAATACACCACTGACAAGGCCAACGACTTTACCTCTATCCTGACCAATATCAAGGCCAAAAAGCCTGATGCCATTTTCTTTGGCGGTCTGGATGCACAGTCAGGTCCCATGCGTCGCCAGATGATGACCCTGGGCATAGCCGCGCCCTTGGTGTCTGGTGAAATGACCCGCAGCGATACCTTCCTGCAATTGGCGGGTGACGCGGCCAATGGCACCTATGCGTCTTTGGCCGGCGTGCCACTGCAAAGCATGGCCAAAGGTGAAAAATTCGAAGCTGATTACAAAGCTCGCTTCAAGATCAACCCAGGGGTCTACGCGCCTTACGCCTATGATGGTGCATGGAACATGATTACCGCCATGAAAGAAGCCGGCTCCGCCAAGCCCGCCGCCTACCTGCCTAAGCTAGCCGCTTTGCAGCGCTCGGGTGCGACCAGCGAGCACATTGCTTATGACAAGAAAGGCGATCTGAAAGAAATTTCCGTCACCATGTACGAAGTCAAGAATGGCAAGTGGGAAATGGTCAAAACCATGATCAGCCAGGCTCAGTAAGTCCTAGTTTCAAACAGGCAGTTTAATCGTCTGTATTTATAAAAAAAGCCTCGTGTCGGCATCCTATAAATGGTGCCGGCACGTACGGCTGGCCCGTTCGGGCACTCACTGAGTCATCAGCATGGATATTCTTACTCAGCAACTGATCAATGGTATTACAGTGGGCAGCGTGTATGCGCTGGTCGCACTGGGCTATACCATGGTCTACGGCATCATAGGCCTTATTAACTTTGCCCATGGCGATGTGGTGATGGTGGGCGCCATGGTGGCCACTACTTTGGTGGTTACCCTGGTAGGTGGCAGCGCCGGTGGCATACCAGCGTGGTTTGCCTTGGCGGCGGCTTTGGTGGTGGCGATACCTGTGTGCATGGCTCTGGGCTGGACCGCCGAACGATTTGCATATCGTCCCTTGCGTCGTGCGCCGCGCCTGGCTGCCTTGATCACGGCGATAGGGGTATCCATCATTATCCAGAATTTGGCCATGATGATATGGGGGCGTAATTATCTAAGCTTTCCACACATCATAGAACCCCTGGTGTTTCACTTAGGGGGCGCGCGCATTAGCTTGCTGCAAATTATTATTATTCTGACCGCCACAGTCATTATGGGCGGTTTGTTGCTGGTGGTGCATCGTACCCGTCTGGGCACTGCCATGCGGGCCACTGCGCAAAATCGCGAAGTGGCTGGCCTGATGGGCATTAATATCAACACAGTGATTTCCGCGGCCTTCCTGATCGGTTCCGGGCTGGCAGCAGTTGCCGGCATCATGGTCACCACCTATTACGGCGTGGCTCAATACACCATGGGCTTTCTGTTGGGGCTCAAGGCCTTTACCGCCGCTGTACTGGGGGGCATAGGCAATATGGGTGGGGCCATGCTGGGTGGTTTGCTGTTGGGCATTATTGAATCCTTGGGGGCAGGGTATATAGGCGATCTGACCAACGGCGTGTTCGGTAGTAACTACCAGGATGTGTTTTCCTTTATTGTCTTGATATTGGTCCTTATCTTCCGGCCCTCGGGTTTGCTGGGCGAGCGTGTAGGAGACCGGGCATGACCTCATCCACTACTCGTTCCCCAGATGTATCGCTAAAGGTTTGGTTGGGCTTGGCGCTCTTGGGCGTTACCTTGGCCATACTGCCGTTTGTGCTGGGCATGGTCGGGCAAAGCTGGATACGTACAGTTAACTTTGCCTTGCTATACGTCATGTTGGCCCTGGGCCTTAATATTGTCGTCGGCTTTGCCGGTTTGCTAGATCTGGGTTATATCGCTTTTTACGCCGTTGGCGCTTATGCCTGGGCCTTGTTGGCTTCACCGCATTTTGGCCTGCATCTGCCATTTTGGATGGTTTTGCCGATTGGTGTCAGCATTGCGGCGCTGTTCGGGGTCTTGCTGGGCATACCGGTACTGAAGCTACGCGGTGATTACCTGGCTATAGTCACCCTGGGGTTTGGGGAAATTATCCGGATTTTTATGAATAATCTGGATGCTCCTATCAATATCACCAATGGTCCTCAGGGCATCAATCGCATAGATACATTTTCTTTAGGGGATTTCGCCTTTGGGCGCACCCAGGAAATGTTTGGTTTTCGTATTACCGGTCCAGAAAAGTATTACTACCTGTTGTTGTTCATAACGCTGCTTATTGTGCTGGTTTGTGCGCGCCTGCAGAACTCGCGTATAGGACGTGCCTGGGAGGCAGTGCGTGAAGACGAAGTTGCTGCCAAGGCCATGGGTATCAATACCCGCAATATCAAGCTACTGGCCTTCGCCATGGGTGCTACCTTTGGTGGTATGGCTGGTGCTCTATTTGCTTCAATGCAGGGTTTTGTCAGTCCTGAAAGCTTTAGTTTGACTGAATCCATTCTTATCTTATGCATGGTGGTTCTAGGCGGCATGGGTAATATCCGAGGGGTTATCCTGGGTGCTGTATTACTGTCCGTTTTTCCCGAATTCTTACGCGCCATTGTGGTGCCCTTGCAGAAGATGATATTTGGCGACGTCATACTGGACCCCGAAGCCATACGCATGCTGTTGTTTGGTTTTGCCTTGGTACTAGTCATGATTTTCCGCCCGGCGGGCCTGTGGCCATCGGCGGTGCGGCGGCGTGAACTTAGTCGCAAGGAGGGGCAGGCATGAGCATCATCACTCCTCATAATGTCGATCCACGTGCTACCAAGGCCGAATTGCTGTTGGTCGCCAATAAGTTAAGCAAGCGGTTTGGCGGTTTACAGGCCTTGTCCGATGTCAGTTTCTCCATTTGCAAAGGCGATATTTATGGCTTGATCGGTCCTAATGGCGCGGGCAAGACCACACTGTTTAACGTGCTGACCAGCTTGTACATTCCAGAGTCTGGCAGCTGCAATTTTATGGGTCATCAACTGACACGCTTGCAGCCCCATCAGATCGCACAGGTTGGGTTGGCACGCACCTTTCAGAATATTCGTTTGTTTGGTGCACTTAGTGCCATAGAAAACGTCATGATAGGGCGGCACATACGGACCCGCACCGGCCTGATCGGGGCTGTGATTCGCAGTAAAAAAGCGCGTGCCGAAGAGGCCGCCATAGAACACCGGGCGCAAGAGCTATTGGATTATGTAGGTATAGGAAATAGGGCTAACGACATTGCCCGCTCCTTGCCGTATGGTGACCAGCGCCGGCTAGAAATTGCCCGTGCCTTGGCGACCGACCCGGTCCTGTTGGCGCTGGACGAGCCCGCCGCTGGCATGAATGCTTCTGAAACTCTGGTTTTGCGGCGGCTTATAGAAAAAATCCGCAATGACGGCGTGACGGTACTGCTTATTGAACACGACATGAAACTGGTCATGGGTTTGTGCAATCGTGTCTTGGTTTTGGAGTACGGCAAGGTGCTGGCCGAAGGCGAGCCTGCACAGGTGCAGCGCGACCCTCGCGTGATTGAAGCCTATTTGGGGGCAGGCGCTGCCCAGCCCGTCGCCAAGCCCAAGCCTAGCCCCGACGCCACCGTAGCGCCCAAGGAAACACTATGACTCAAGCCAACACCCCATTATTGGATATACGCCAGCTTGAAGTCTCGTATGGCGGCATACGCGCTGTGCGCGGCATAGACATGCACGTAGGGCAGGGCGAGCTAGTCAGCCTGATAGGTGCCAACGGCGCCGGGAAAAGCACGACCTTACGCGCAATCTGCGGACTAGAGCCCGTAGCGGGCGGCGACATTCTCTATGATGGCGACAGCATAGCGGGTAAGCCTTCTTATATGTTGGTGCGCCAGGGCCTAGTCATGGTGCCTGAAGGTCGAGGTATTTTCGGCCAGTTAACCATAGACGAAAACCTGGCAATGGGTGGCTATATACGTACTGATAGTGATCAGGTACACCGCGATATCGAGCACGTTTTCGAACTTTTTCCCCGCTTGGCCGAGCGTCGCAAGCAATCAGCCGGTACCTTGTCAGGCGGCGAACAGCAAATGCTGGCGATGGGCAGGGCGATGATCTCCAAACCCCGCTTATTGCTACTGGACGAGCCGTCCATGGGCTTGGCACCACTGCTAATCGACAGGATTTTTGAAGTCGTGCGCACCATAGCCGCCGAAGGCGTGACCATCTTGTTAATAGAACAGAATGCCCGACTGGCCCTGGAAACCAGTAGCCGCGGCTATGTGATGGAATCCGGCACAATTATTTTAGAAGGTCCGTCAGATCAGCTGCTGGACGACCCCAAAGTTCGTGCGGCTTATTTGGGGGAAGAAGAAGGGACGGATTTAGCTGAGTAGTAGGAGTGGGCGTTGCGGCTTAATATATCAACAGCACTACGTTGAAGACCTTAAGTTTCTTAAGTGGCGTCGACCGTTAATCGTCGCATAATTTAGTTTCTTTAGGATCATCGGCCGTCAACCGTCGCAATCACTCTGGACCCCCGCTTCGCAAAGGGTCCTGCCGTGATCGCAACGTTCGCCTGCCTGGCGGGCTGTAGAAAGACTTTATAGTCGCTGTATCAATGCCTATTCAACGGTTATCAGCAAGCTATTTTGAACCTGCGACTAGCCCGAGGTGGCGGGTGCCTTGCGGCAGTCGCTTTGCGTAGCGGGCGACAGAGCAAGGTGCCCGGCACAGCGGGCGAAGCTACTTAAAATACCTACAATGCCAAACGTAAAGCTGAACGCACCTAAAAGACCAACAATGCCACGCTAAAGACCAGGAATCACCCCAATCCAGTGCTACCAAACCCACCAGTACCACGCTCCGTCTCAGTCGAAAACTGCTGCACGAAGCCCAGTGTGACCTGCACCACAGGCATGAACATCAGCTGAGCAATACGCTCGCCAGGATTAACGGTATAGGGCTCTGACCCAGAGTTGGCCAAGATCACTGCTATCTCGCCGTGGTAATCCGCGTCTATCACCCCTATGCCTTGCGACACATGAATCTGGTGCTTCATGGCAAGTCCAGAGCGTGAAGCGACTATCGCCACCAGACTTGGGTCCATCATGTTCACAGCCAATCCGGTTTTTATCAGCTCTTGCTTGCCTGGAAGGATAGTCACAGGGGCTTCAATGCATGCCCTTAAATCCATGGCGGCAGAGCCTTCGGTCGCGTATGTTGGGGCAGGGAAGTCTCTGCCCAGCATCTCATTGACGATACGCGCTTCAATTCTTCTATGCATAGTATTAGTTTGATTTTAAAAAGTAAAAGTAAGTAGAAAAGGTGCTGATCGGGTCATTTTAGCCGGTTGTTACCGATAGCCTGAGCGTAACAATAAAGGCGACTTAATCCTTCCTTCACCTATATCATTGCCACAAGGATGCTACCACCGCACCCCTTGTTCCTTGGAGCCATGCGCACTTTGGCGGGGCGTTGTTACTTCTGGTCATCGTGCGCGGCTTGCCGCTGCCGGCGTGGTGTGGCAAATTGATCACCACCCAATCCCAAAACTCAAGGAAGATTGAAATGACTACTCCGTATAAGCGTTTAGATAAAACCCAGGCTGCGGTTCTGTTGGTAGATCATCAAACTGGCTTGCTTTCACTGGTTAGGGATATCGATCCAGATAAATTTAAAAATAATGTTTTAGCCCTAGCTGATCTAGCCAAATATTTCCACTTGCCAACCATACTTACCACCAGCTTCGAGGATGGTCCTAACGGTCCACTGGTGCCTGAGCTAAAGGAAACCTTTCCTGATGCTCCCTATATCGCCCGTCCTGGCCAAATCAATGCCTGGGATAACGAAGATTTTGTGAAGGCTATAAAAGCCACTGGTAAGAAGCAATTAATCATTGCTGGTGTAGTGACCGAAGTTTGCGTTGCGTTTCCTGCGTTATCGGCCATTGAAGCAGGGTATGATGTCTTTGTGGTTACTGATGCTTCCGGCACCTTTAACGAGATCACTCGTCATTCGGCATGGGATCGTATGTCGTCGGCCGGTGCGCAACTGATGACGTGGTTTGGCTTGGCCTGCGAACTACATCGCGATTGGCGTAATGATGTCGAAGGTCTGGGAACGTTATTCTCTAACCATATCCCGGATTACCGGAACTTGATCAATAGCCATACTAAGTTCACATCTGGAAAGTAAGCGAAATTGTCAGTTGGCAGGGTTGGTCGTAAGTCTGCTTATGGCCAACCCTATAGATGTTCCCACGGGGTGCTAACTAGCTAGATAGCACACATTTATGCCAAGCTTGCAGCAATCACTTGCACCAGTTTTCTGGCCGCCTGTATTTTGGGCAATATGGGTAGGGCTTGATGGCCAGCGTCGCTGAACAGGACTAGCTCAGTAACGTCAGCGTTCATTGCGTCTTGCGCCAGGTTGCCAACCAACAGCGGCACGCCTTTGCGTTTGCGTTTTGCTTCGGCGTACTCGATCAAGTTTTCAGTTTCAGCGGCAAAGCCTACGCACCAGGGGCCAGCATCCAATTTAGCGACATCGGCCAGGATATCTGGATTGGGCGCAAACTGCAGTTCGGGTGCCTGGCCGGCTGCCGTTTTCTTCAGTTTGTTGTCACTGGCATTGACCACACGCCAGTCGGCGACGGCGGCCACGGAAATAAATATATCGGCGCGGGCCACGTTGGCCATGACGGCAGCGTGCATGTCTAGCGCGCTTTCTACGGGGATGCGTTGTACGTTATAGGGTGCAGTCAAGGCCGTAGGGCCCGAGATCAATGTGACCTGTGCGCCTGCTTCGCGGGCTGCTTGGGCAATGGCATAGCCCATTTTTCCTGATGACCGGTTGGTAATTACGCGCACCGGGTCAATTTTTTCCGAGGTTGGGCCTGCAGTAATTAATACATGTTTCCCTACCAAGGCTTTAGGCTGGAAAAAACCTATGACCTCGGCTAGCAGGTCGTGGGGTTCCAGCATACGGCCGCTGCCAGTTTCACCGCACGCCTGGTCGCCTTCGTCCGGACCAAGTATGACGACACCATCTAGTTTGAGCTGCTGGATGTTGCGTTGTGTGGCTGGGGCCAGCCACATTTCGCGGTTCATCGCGGGGGCAACCAGCAAAGGACATGGACCTTTGGCGACGCATAGGGTGGACAGCAAGTCGTCGGCCATGCCGTGGGCTAGTTTGGCAATAAAGTCGGTGCTGGCAGGGGCAATGACGATAGCATCTGCGCCACGCGACAAATTGATGTGCGCCATGTTGTTGGGAACACGGTTATCCCAGGCATCCACAAATACAGGGCGACCCGATAACGCTTGCATGGTTATCGGGGTGATGAACTGGGTGGCTGCTTGCGTCATGACAACGTCGACCACGGCCCCCTGATCCTGCATGCGGCGCAGGAATTCGGCGACTTTATAGCAGGCTATTCCGCCAGTCAGACCCAGAACAATACGTTTTTTGGCAAGATCAGGCATGAGTATGCTCGCTATCACGTTTTTTTTGACGCTCACGGCGCACACGTTGTATCTCATCCAATACTAATAGTATGGCACCGCAGCTAATCGCAATGTCTGCAATGTTAAACGCGGGAAAGTACCAGGGGTGTTGATAAAACAGTAGAAAATCAATGACATGGCCGTGCTGTACACGGTCTATCACGTTGCCTACAGCACCACCCAATATACAGGCCAATGATGCACAAAATAGTGTTTGTGCCGGATTGCGACGCAATAAATGCAGTATCAAGCCTATGGCGGCAACGGCAATGGCGGTAAACAGCCAACGCTGCCAACCTGCGCCGTCGGCCAGGAAGCTGAAGGCCGCCCCTGGGTTGTATAACAGAGTGAAGTCAAAAAAAGGCAGTACGTTAATACGTTGGCCGTACTGCAGGTTGGCGTCAAACCATACTTTAGTCAGTTGGTCAGCCAGAATAATCAAGCTGGCTGCCAACAGCCATCCCCAAAAACGTAGGGGCTGTTTGGCTGGGGATGGTAGGGCTTTAGGCATGTTGACGCTGTTCGCCCTCGCCATACAGATTGCTGACGCACCGGCCACACAGACCAGGGTGGTCGGGTTGGCTGCCTACATCATCGCGGTGATGCCAACAACGTTCGCACTTGGCTTGAGCGGTGGGGCTGACCACGATTTTCAGTTCTGTCTGATCGCTGTTGTGCAAGTGGGCGCGAGAGACAATTAAGACGAATTTCAGGTCGTCACCCAGGCTGGCCAGCAAGGCGTGATCGCTGCCGCTGGCATAGACATCCAGCTCGGCGGCCAGCGATGAGCCTATCTCACCCGTAGTACGCACTTCTTCGATTTTGCGCATGACGTCGGCGCGTATGCTGCGCAGGCGCGACCATTTTGTCATCAAATCATCGGCGTCGGCTTGCGTGGGCAGTTGATGGAATAGCTCGGTGAAGATGCTGTTGACTGGCTGGCCATTATGCAAGTCTTTCCACGCCTCTTCGGCAGTGAAAGACAGTATGGGGGCCATCAACCTAAGCAGGGCGTGGGTGATATGGTAAATGGCTGTCTGGGCTGAACGCCTGGCCACACTGGTTTTACCAGCGGTGTACAGCCTGTCTTTCAGGATATCCAGGTAGAAGGCGCCCAAGTCTTCCGAGCAGAAAATTTGCAGACGCGAAACCGCTGGGTGAAATTCGTAGCGTTCAAAACCACCAGTGACTTCCGCTTGCATAGCCGCTGTCATGGACAGTGCGTAGCGGTCTATTTCCAGCATATCGGCAATCGCGACAGCATCGGTATCCAAGTTGAAGTCCTGCAGGTTGCCCAACAGGAATTTCAGCGTATTGCGTATACGGCGATAGCCTTCCACGACACGCTTCAGGATTTCATCGGAAATGGATAGTTCACCGGAGTAATCGGTGGAAGCGGCCCACAGACGTAGAATTTCCGCGCCCAAGGAGTCGGATATCTTCTGTGGAGCAATCACGTTGCCCACGGACTTACTCATTTTGCGGCCCTTGCCATCGACTACAAAGCCATGCGTTAACAGCGCTTTGTAGGGTGGGCGACCATACAGCATGCAGCCGGTCAGCAAAGAAGAGTGGAACCAGCCGCGGTGTTGGTCAGAGCCTTCCAGATAAAGGTCGGCAGGCCATTGCAGGACATCGGCGTGCGAGCCTTTGATGGAGTGATCCTGGCCGCCCAGCACGGTGGCGTGGGTGCTGCCAGAGTCAAACCAGACATCCAGGGTATCGCGGTTCTTTTCGTACTGATCAGCTTCGTCGCCCAGTAGTTCGGCTGGGTCCAGTAACTGCCAGGCTTCTATGCCGTGTTGTTCTATGCGCTGGGCAATCTGTTCGATAAGCTCTACTGTGCGGGGGTGGAGCTCACCGGTTTCCTTATGTACAAAGAAGGCCATGGGCACGCCCCATTGGCGTTGACGCGACAAGGTCCAGTCAGGACGGTTGGCGATCATGGCGTGCAGTCGAGCACGCCCCCAGGCGGGGTAAAACTTGGTGTTTTCCACGCCCGCCAAGGCAGATTCGCGCAAGGTAGGACCAGAGTCTGGCTGACGGTCCATACCGGCGAACCACTGGCTGGTGGCGCGGTAAATAATGGGGGTTTTGTGGCGCCAGCAGTGCATATAGCTGTGGGACTGGTGCTCGACCAGCAACAGGCTGCCGGCATCTTGCAGTGCTTGCACAATAACTGGGTTGGCTTTCCATATCATCAGGCCGCCGAATAGCGGCAGGGTGCTGGCATAGTGGCCGCTTCCCATGACGGGGTTGATGATGTCGTCGTCCTTCAGGCCATGGGCCTTGCAGGATACAAAGTCTTCGATACCGTACGCGGGAGCGGAGTGCACCACACCGGTGCCAGAATCCAGGGTCACATAGTCGGCCAGATACAGCGGGGCCACGCGTTGGTAACCGGGGTCGGCATCGTATAAAGGATGCTGGAATTCCAGGTCTTTCAGGGCCTCGCCGGTAGCGGTGGCGATGATGCTGCCGCTAAGTCCCCATTGTGTCAGGCAAGACTCAACCAAATCTTTAGCCAGCAATAGCAGGGGGCCGGTAGCGCGGGGTTGATCCAGCTTTACCAGCGCATAGTCAAACTCGGGGTTGACATTCAGTGCCTGGTTGGCTGGCAAGGTCCAAGGGGTGGTGGTCCAGATGACGATGGCGCCGTCATCGACTTCGGGCAGGCCAAAAGCGGCTGCCACCTTGGCTTTGTCGTTGAAACGGAAAGCGACATGGACAGACGGGTCGGTACGGTCAGCGTATTCGACTTCCGCTTCGGCCAATGCCGAACCACAGTCAAAACACCAGTTAACGGGCTTCAGTCCACGAAACACATAGCCTTTTTCCAGGATACGACCCAGCACGCGCAGCTCGTCGGCTTCGTTGCTGTAGTTCATGGTCAGGTAGGGGCGATCCCAGTCGGCCAGTACACCTAAGCGTTTGAAATCTTCGCGCTGCCGGTCGATTTGTTCCAGGGCATAGGCACGCGCTTTGGACTGAACCTCGGCCACGGGCAGGTTTTTGCCGTATTTTTTCTCGATCTGGATTTCAATGGGCATGCCATGGCAATCCCAACCGGGAATGTAAACCGCATCAAAGCCCGCCATATTTCGGCTTTTGATAATAATGTCCTTTAGGACTTTATTAACAGCATGGCCAATATGGATGTCGCCGTTGGCATAGGGGGGGCCATCATGCAGAATAAACTTAGGTCTGCCTTGACTGGCTAGCCGTATGGCGGCATAAATTTTATTTTGTTCCCACTCGGCAACCCAAACGGGTTCGCGCTTGGCCAGGTCGCCCCGCATGGGGAAAGGAGTTTCTGGCAAATTTAAGGTGTTTCTATAGTCCATGGAGGGCGAGATAGTCTTTAGCGTTTTGCACATCGGTGTCGATGGCAGAGATCAGGGTGGGAAGGTCGGGGAATTTTTCTTCGTCCCGCAAGTACTTCAGGAATTCGATACGTACAAGTTTACCGTATGCGCTGACCTGACTGTTAAGCAGGTGAACTTCCAGCATTAGCCGGCCGCTTTCGGTAACGGTGGGACGCACGCCCAGGCTGGCTACGCCGTAGATGGGCTGCTCATTCAGTCCGTGAGCACGCACTACATAAATACCTGAACGCGCCGCGCAATGGTTGGGCACATGCAGATTCAGGGTGGGGTAGCCTATGGTGCGGCCCAACTTTGCGCCGTGCACCACATGGCCACTGATATGGTAGTCGTGCCCCAGCAGGCTGCGGGTAAGCGTCAGGCTGCCCACGGCCAGTGCCTTGCGTACTTCGGAGCTGGAAATGCGATGGCCTTGGTGGTCGGCTACGTCAGCGATGGTTTCTACGTCAAAACCATGTTTTTTACCCGCACGGCGCAGCAGGTCTATATCGCCGCTGCGTTTGTGACCGTAACGAAAGTCTTGCCCCACTAGCAGCCAGCGGGTGTTTAAGCCCTGAACCAATAGGTGTTCTATAAAATCAGAGGCAGACATATCCGCCAGTGCCTGATTAAATCGCAGCAGGGCTACCTGACGGATACCGTGCTGTGTCAATGCCTGCAGCTTGTCGCGCAGGCTGGATATTTGTGTGGGTACCAGTTCCGGGCGTTGCCCACGCAGCGCAAACCAGGCCCGTGGATGGGGGTTGAAGGTCATGACGGTAGGCGCTAGGCTGCGCTCAGCAGCCAATTGCTGCACGCGTGCAAGGATAGCCTGATGACCTAAATGGACACCATCAAAGTTGCCTATGGTGACCGCGCTGGGGCGCTGGGTATCATGGCGGGGCAGGGTACGATAAATAGTAGCAGCAGAGTTCACACGTAAGAGTTTACAATTTTGCATTGAAACTTATTTAAGGTTGTTGGCTTTGGGCGATACTTTTACCACTAGATGCCGCTTTGTTGTATTAATATCTGGGCGCGGCTCGAATATGCAAGCCATAGTCAATGCAGTCCAACAGCAAGGGCTGCCTGCCGATATCGTGGCGGTGATTGCCAATAAACCTGATGCCGCTGGATTGCAGTGGGCTAATGATCGTGGTCTGACCACGCACGGCCTGGATCATCGCAATTACCCCAGCCGTCAGGACTTTGATGCCGTGTTGGCTGATCTGATTGATGACTACCAGCCTGACTATATCCTGTTGGCAGGTTATATGCGTGTGCTGACACCAGAATTCGTAACCCGCTTTACAGGCCGCATTGTTAATATACATCCATCATTGTTGCCAGCTTTTCCGGGGTTGAAGACACATCAGCAGGCAATAAGTGCTGGCGTGCAGTGGCATGGTTGCACTGTGCATTTCGTGACTCCAGTGCTGGATCATGGCCCAATTATTGCTCAAGGCGCATTGCCCGTGCAGGCAAATGACAATCCCGATACACTGGCGGCCCGTGTGCTGCGTATTGAACATCGCCTTTATGCCGATGTCACAGCGTGGCTTGCGCAGGGGCGTGTGTCTTTGGACCACGACCAGCGCGTGCATGTTAGCGGCGCAGACAGCCGCTCTTTTCTATTGACGCCATTAGGCGTTGAACCTACTGAACCTATATTATGACCACTCGCGATAAGCCACGCCGACCAGCAGGGCGCCGTACTGATTCCCGCAAGCCAGCAGCATCTGCACGGCCTGCCTACGACCGTACAGACACCCGGCGGCCTGTGTCCACGCGTGTAGACGCTGATGGTGCCGCACCACGTCCCTATGTGATGGCGGCAGCCCGTATCGAGCAGGTGCGCAGTGTGCTGGGCGAAATTTTGCAATGGGAATACCCTGCAGACGCTTCACTGTCTCACTGGTTTCGCGCCAACCCTAAACTGGGCGCCCGCGATCGTGGTGAAGTGGCCGAAGGCGTGTTTGACGTCTTGCGTCACTTGCGCCGCTACCGTCAGTTTGCCGAAAGCGGTTCTGGCCCCGCAGCCCGTCGTCTAGCCATATTGGGTCTGGCCTCGGTATTTAATCGTTCACAACTCAATCCCGGCTTGTCCGACGAAGAGATTTCCTGGCTGGATCGCGTACAAAGCATTAGCACCGCCAGCTTGTCTCGTGCCGTGCGCGATAGCTTGCCTGACTGGTTGGACGAAAAATTGGCCAGCCTGCAGGATGCCGATGCCTTGATCGCCGCGCTAAATCAGTCTGCACCCTTGGATTTACGCGTCAACAGCATGAAGGCTGAACGCGACGCCATGTTGACGTTGTTGCGTGATGGCCCAGCGGCGCGTTTTGATCCGCAGGCCACCCCATATTCACCCTGGGGCATTCGTCTGCAGGGCAGGCCACCAGTCAATCGCTGGCCTATGTTTGAAAAAGGCGAAATCGAGGTCCAGGACGAGGGCAGCCAGATCCTTGCAGCCTTGGTTGCTCCAAAGCGGGGTGAAATGGTCATAGACTATTGCGCCGGCGCTGGTGGCAAAACCTTGGTGTTGGGTGCCATGATGCGCTCTACCGGACGTTTATACGCGTTTGATATTTCTGCGGCCCGGTTGGCACGTGCCAAACCGCGTTTCGCCCGTAGCGGTTTATCTAACATCGTGCCGGTGGTCATAGACGCCGATAACGACCAGCGCGTTAAGCGTCTACGCGGCAAGGCTCACAAGGTATTCATCGATGCGCCATGCAGCGGCTTGGGTACCTTGCGGCGCAACCCTGACCTGAAATGGCGCCAACACCCTGAGTCCCTGCAAAGCCTAATTGCTACACAAGCTCGGATTCTGCAGCAGGCGTCACGTTGCGTGGCGCCGGGCGGGCGGTTAATATATGCCACCTGCAGCATATTGCCTGAAGAAAACGAAGATCAGGTGCAGGCCTTTCTGGCCGCTAACCCGCAGTTTTCTTTGTTGGATGCCAGCACAATCATTCAGGACCGTTGTAAGAATCTAACACTCCAGGGTCCATATCTAAGCATGCGGCCCGACGTACATGGCACAGATGGCTTTTTTGCTGCTGTTATGGAACGTAGCAAAGATTCTGTTACACAGCCCCTTGTACAGCACTCTGACAAGGTTGATAATGAAATTTCACAGCAGGCCACAGTCGATTCTGATACAGAAGTATCTTGATCTTTGTTAAAACTTAATCGGAATAGTGCTGTCTTATACCTGACAAACGCGCTACACTTTTCTGTGTTCTAACATGAGGCCTAATCTAGGTTTATGGACTACATACTTAATTTTCTGACGGGCGGTATCCTACAGTTGGCATGGTGGCAGGTTGCTATCGTTGCCTTGGTGCTTACCCACATCACTATTATTGGCGTGACGGTGTTTTTGCACCGCAGCCAGGCGCATCGTGGACTGGATTTGCATCCTTCCGTTATGCACTTCTTCCGTTTCTGGCTGTGGTTAACCACGGGCATGGTCACCAAAGAATGGGTCGCCATACACCGCAAGCACCACGCCAAGTGTGAACGCGAAGGTGATCCGCACTCGCCCGTTGTTTTCGGCCTGGGCATGGTGTTTTTCCGCGGCGCTGAACTGTACCGTGAAGAAGCCACCAACGCCGAAACGCTAAAACGTTATGGCCACGGCACTCCCGATGACTGGATAGAACGTAATATCTATACCCGTCGCAGCCTGTACGGCATTTTGATCATGCTGGTATTGGATGTTGCTTTGTTCGGTGTGCTGGGCTTTACCGTCTGGGC
>JAGOAJ010000001.1 GCA_017983955.1 Burkholderiaceae bacterium | reverse complement strand
GATAACGGAGATCTACTATGCCACGCGTAAAACGCGGCGTTAACGCACGCGCCCGTCACAAAAAAGTCATTAAAGCAGCCAAAGGTTATCGCGGTCGCCGCGGTAATGTATTCCGGGTTGCCAAACAAGCGGTCATGAAAGCTGGGCAATATGCCTACCGCGATCGCCGCAACAAAAAGCGCACATTCCGCGCGCTGTGGATTACCCGTATTAACGCCGCTTGTCGTGAACTTGGTGTTTCCTACAGCGTGTTTATCGCTGGCACCAAAAAAGCCGCTATCGAATTGGACCGCAAGGTACTTGCCGATATGGCCGTTAACGATAAAGCCGGTTTTGCGGCGGTAGTTGCTCAGGCTAAGTCAGCATTGGCTGTCTGATCGCTTACCATTTTAGTATTGTTGCAAACGGGGCTCTATGGGCTCCGTTTGCATTTGGATAAACAACAATGACTTCTACGGCTTCCGACCTTATACAACAGGCAACAGAGCAGTTTGCTGCGGCAACTGATGCTGCTGCGCTGGAAAACGCCAAGGCAAAATTTCTGGGCAAGCAAGGTGCTTTAACCGCCATGCTCAAGGGGTTGGCTAGCTTGGCACCCGAACAGAAAAAAGCCGAAGGCGCGCGCATTAACCAGATCAAGCAACAAATCGAAGGTTTGTTGAGTGATAGGCGGGCCGCATTGGCCCAGGCCGAACTGGATAAGCGTCTAGCGGCGGAAACCATAGATGTCAGCCTGCCCGGACGGGGCAGGGGTTATGGCGGCATACATCCTGTCATTCAAACCTGGCAGCGCGTCGAAGCCATTTTTCGCTCTATCGGTTTCGATGTGGCCGACGGCCCCGAAATTGAAAATGACTGGACCAACTTCACGGCACTGAATAATCCGGAAAACCACCCGGCGCGCTCCATGCAGGACACGTTTTATGTCGACATGAACGACGACCAGGGCTTGCCGCTGTTGCTGCGCACGCACACCAGCCCTATGCAGGTTCGTTATGCCCGCCAGCACAAGCCGCCCATCAAGGTCATTGCGCCGGGGCGTACTTACCGTGTGGACAGTGATGCAACGCACTCGCCCATGTTCCATCAGGTCGAAGGTCTGTGGATCGCTGAAGACATTTCTTTTGCTGATCTTAAGGGCGTGTATACCGACTTTTTGCGCGCATTTTTTGAAACCGATGACTTGACCGTCCGTTTCCGTCCCTCTTTCTTTCCCTTTACCGAACCATCGGCTGAAATCGACATGATGTTCAGCTCTGGACCTAACCAAGGGCGTTGGCTGGAAATTTCTGGTTCTGGCCAGGTGCACCCGGATGTGGTGCGTAATTTCGGGCTGGATCCCGAACGCTATATTGGCTTTGCCTTTGGTTCTGGACTGGAACGCCTGACTATGTTGCGTTATGGCGTCAACGATTTGCGTCAGTTCTTCGAAGGCGATTTGCGCTTCCTACGCCAGTTCAACCGTTAATTTTGTTGGTCTATCATGCTATTTCCTGAATCCTGGCTACGCACTCTTGTAAACCCCGATCTGGACACCCAGGCCTTGTCGCATCGCTTGACGATGGCTGGCCTAGAGGTCGAGGAAACCAACCCGGCGGCTCCGCCATTCAGCGGTATAGTGGTTGCCCATATACTTAGCATTGCGCCGCATCCCGACGCCGATAAACTGCGCGTTTGTCAGGTCGACGACGGTTCCGGCCAGGCCCTGCAAATTGTCTGTGGAGCGCCCAATGCGGCGGCTGGCATTAAAGTGCCTTTGGCTCGCGTGGGTGCTGTATTACCTGGCGGCATGCAAATAGGCACAGCAAAAATGCGTGGCGTGGAATCCGCCGGTATGTTGTGTTCAGCCCGCGAATTGGGCTTGTCTGACGATCATGGTGGCTTGCTGGAATTGGATGGCGATGCGGTGGTGGGGCAGTGCTTGCGCCAGGCTTTGGATCTGGACGACACCATCTTCGAGCTTAAGCTTACGCCCAACCGTGCCGATTGCTTGTCCCTACTAGGCGTAGCACGCGAAGTATCTGCCTTGACGGGCGCACCGCTGACCTTACCTGAATTCCAGCCCGTGCCTGTCACTCTGGACGAACACTTTCCTATAACTATACAGGCGCCCGACCTATGCGGGCGCTTTGCGGGTCGTGTGATACGCGGCGTTAATGCCCGCGCTGCAACTCCGGCATGGATGAGGACCCGTCTTGAACGCGCAGGCCAGCGTTCTATTTCCGCCCTAGTAGATATTTCGAATTACGTGATGCTGGAAATGGGCAGACCCACCCATGTATTTGACCTGGATAAACTGCAGGGTGAATTAACCGTGCGCTGGGGCAAGGAAGGCGAGCAGCTCGCACTTCTGAATGGTCAAACCGTAGCCCTGGATCCTCAAGTAGGTGTTATTACTACGGGTGGCGTGCCTACCAGCCTGGCAGGCATCATGGGGGGGGATGCTAGTGCTGTCACGCTGGACACCACCAACATCTACCTGGAAGGCGCTTTTTGGTGGGCAGAGGCCATCATGGGGCGCTCGCGTCGCTTCAAGTTCGGCTCAGAAGCCAGTCACCGCTTCGAACGGGGTGTGGATTTCGAATCAATTCCCCAGCATTTAGAGCTAATGACCCGTATGCTGGTAGATATCTGCGGTGGGCAGGTCGGGCCATTGGATGAAATTACCGTCAAGCTGCCTGCGCGTGAGCCAGTGCGTATGCGTCTAGCCCGTTGCCATAGGGTGTTGGGCGTAGCCGTTTCAGCTGACGAGGTCGCCAGTATTTTCACCCGACTGGGCTTGCCCTTTACGCTGGATGACGACACGTTTGTTGTCACACCACCCAGCTATCGCTTTGATTTGTTTATCGAAGAAGATCTGATCGAAGAAGTCGCCAGGATTTACGGATTCGAGCGCATCCCCGACGTGCCGCCCAAGGCCGTCAGCAAGGTGCTGGGTATCCCCGAGGTCTTGCGTGGACCGCATCTGTTGCGTGCCCGTATGGCTAGCCTGGACTATCAGGAAGTCATCAACTTCACCTTTGTTGAAGAATCCTGGGAGCGGGACTACGCAGGCAATAATGACCCCATACGTTTGCTTAATCCTATTGCCAGTCAACTGGCTGTGATGCGTTCCAGCATGATGGGCGGTCTGCTGGATAATGTGGTTCACAACGCCCAGCACAAGCAAACTCGTGTGCGTGTCTTTGAGATTGGCCGCGTCTTCGCACGTGATCACAGCGTACGTGATGGCGATATGACGGTGGCGGGCGTGTGTCAGCCGCAGCGCCTGGCAGGTATGGCCTGGGGGCCGGCCTTTGAAGAGCAATGGGGCGTACCTACCCGCGCCGTAGATTTCTACGATGTTAAAAAAGATCTGGAGTCCTTGCTGGGTAATCGTGCATCACAATTGCAGTGCATAGCAGATAGCCATCCGGCGCTGCATCCGGGCCGCGCTGCACGTTTGCAACTACAAGGAAAAGATATAGGCTGGCTGGGCGAGCTACACCCGCGCTGGGCTCAGCAGCAGGACTTGACACAAGCCCCAGTGGTATTTGAAGTCGATCTGGACGCGATTTCAGTGGCTGATATGCCTGCATTGACCGAACTGTCTCGCCAGCCTGTGGCGATACGAGACCTGGCGGTGTGGGCTGCTGTTGATATTAGCTATGATGATTTATTAGCTGCCTTGAAGTCGGCAATTGCCGCTGACGCTAGCTTGGCGATAGTCAAGGACATCAAGCTATTTGATGTGTGGCGAGATCAGAAGGGCGGCAGTACAGAGAAAAGCATGGCGCTGCGGTTTTGGCTGCAAAACCCCGCCGCTACTTTGGATGACGCGACGGTAGAGCGCTGTATGGCGGCTTTATTGCAAGCACTGGTTACAGCTCACGGCGTACGCGCGCGCACCTAAAAAGGAATAATTGCATGACTATAGATCGTACATTGACCAAAGCTGAATTGGCCGAGCTTCTGTTTGACCGGGTTGGATTGAACAAGCGCGAGTCCAAAGACATCGTCGATACTTTTTTTCAGGAAATTCGCGATACTCTGGCCAGTGGCACCGAAGTCAAACTATCTGGCTTTGGTAACTTCCAAGTGCGCGACAAACCACCACGCCCTGGGCGTAACCCAAAAACAGGTGAAGTCATCCCGATTGCCGCGCGTCGGGTGGTTACTTTTCATGCAAGCCAGAAACTCAAGTCGGTGGTCGAGCAGGCAGGTATTCCAGTTACAACAGCTAACGCCTAAGACCAACACCTGATTTTCGTCTGATCTTATGCTATTGTCTTTTCGTTCTACCTGTTGTTTATTAACCGGCGTACTTGTACATGAGCCCTAGCGCAACCCCCGTCCTGCCCCCTATACCTGCAAAACGCTACTTCACCATTGGCGAGGTCAGTGAGCTTTGCTGTGTAAAACCGCATGTCTTGCGCTATTGGGAACAAGAGTTCACTCAGCTCAAACCGGTCAAGCGACGCGGTAATCGCCGTTATTACCAGCACCATGAAGTTTTGCTGATACGCCGCATACGCGACCTGCTGTACGAACAAGGTTTTACCATTAGCGGGGCGCGCAACCGCTTGGGCGACAGCAACGACATTCCGCATGACCAGGACGCGGCCGTGCGCCTGACAGGGCCAGAATTACAAGGTCTGCGCAACGACCTGACGGCCATTAAAGAGTTATTGACCCAGGCCATATCTGAATAGGGCGTGTATAGCCATTTGCTCTGAGATGTGTCGTACATTTGGTCTCAAAGTGTCAAGCATAGTTAAAATGGGTTAATAAACATAGACATATCCGTCTGCGGATTCTAAGGTAGGTATATTCTTGTTGAGCCACTCAGCATATTTACCCACTTAGTGTTCTATGCCTTTTGCACCTCTAATTTCGTCTACTCATCGTATTTCATTGCTTACTACCGACCCAGACCGTATGGCTTGGGCGGTCGAGGCATTGCAGGCCGATGGTTTGGAAGTTGCCATAGATAGCGATGGCAGCAACCCCAAGAATTTGGTCCCAGACTTAATTTTATTTACCGTTCAAGAAGCATCGCGTACTGAACGGGACATGCTGCGTATACTGAAAGCCCATCCCTTGACGGCACCTGTGCCGGTCTTGTTTCTTTGCGCAGATACCGAGCTTGCCCGGTTGTGGGGTACTAGTCAGGGTGGCAATACCAGCAATATCAGGATAGAGCCCTTATCGCCCACCGAGTTACGTACCTGGGTGCAAGCCAGTCGAGTGACTTATGGATTGGCTTTTTCGGATGATCTGGGACACACCTCCGTGCATGGCACAGCCAGCGACCAAGCCTTGGTCAGGGCGGCTAAAAACTATCTGTCTACCCACCATGCCCAGGCCAGTGTTGCTGAAAATGTCGCCAGTGCCTTAGCTGTCGATGCAGCAAGGTTGGCCGATGTATTTTATGCAACTCAAGGAATGGCTTTGTCCGAATTCCTGACCCAAGAGCGTATACGTAACGCGCAACGCCTGTTGCTGCAAAGTTCCTTGGATGTGGCCGCTATTGCTGTAGCGGTGGGTTATGCCACAGTGGTGCAGTTTTCGGCGGTTTTTCGCGAGTTCACTGGCCTTACTCCAGGGGCTTATAGACGAAGTTCACGTGTGGATAGCTTGACGACCCAAGGTGTAGTGCGCTGGTCCTCTGTTTAACTGTCTCTGATTCGCGCCAACTCGCGCTATAGTGGGTGCTTGTACCGGGAAACTAAGGCATGCAGTCATGACACTGTCAGTTTTTGATATTTTCAAAGTTGGTATAGGCCCCTCTAGTTCCCATACTGTGGGACCCATGCGCGCTGCACGTAACTTCGCACGCAATTTGCATGAGCGTCAGTTATTGCCTCTGGTGGCAACGCTACACGTTGATTTGTATGGTTCACTGGCAGAGACCGGGCGTGGGCATAGTACGGACATGGGGATAATGTTGGGTTTGCAGGGCTATGCTCCCGATACTGTGGTTCCTGCCGATGTGGCTGGCATCATGGCCCAGGTCAAAACGGCTCATCAGTTACTGCTGTGGGGCCAGCACGTGATTGCATTTAATCCCGACAAAAATTTCAGCTTTCGTATCCGGCCCATGACGGAGCACCCCAATGGCATGCGATTCACGGCATTTGACGAGCTAGGCGATACCGTCATGTCTGAACGTTATGTATCTATAGGTGGTGGGTTCATCCGTGCATTGGACTCTATCGACACCGACGAAACCGTGCCTCAGAACAATCCCATGCCGCATCCCTTCGCCAATGGCCGAGACCTGTTGGCTTTATGCGCGGCTACTGGCCTGTCCGTAGCGGATATTATGCGCGCCAACGAGGCTGTACTGCAGTCGTCGGATCAGTTGCGCCAGGGTGTGCTGCATATTGCCCAGGTCATGAATGACTGTATAGATCGGGGCTGTGGCATAGGTAACGATCAGGCTGACCAGTTGTTGCCAGGCGGGCTAAAGGTCAGACGCCGGGCGCCCGTCTTGTATCGTGAGCTACTGCGTGAGGACACAAAAAAAGACGCCCTGAATGCGCTGGATTGGGTGAATGTGTATGCCATGGCTGTGAACGAGGAGAACGCCGCCAGTGGTCGTGTTGTGACCGCGCCGACCAATGGCGCGGCGGGGTTGATTCCCGCTGTCTTACGCTATTACCAGACCTTTATTCCCGGGCACAGTGATCACGGGATAGAGGATTTCCTGCTGACTGCCGCGGCCATAGGTTTTCTGTACAAGAAGAACGCATCAATTTCAGGCGCGGAAGTCGGTTGTCAGGGCGAGGTGGGCGTGGCGTGTTCCATGGCAGCCGCTGGTCTGGCGGCTGTGCTGGGCGGTACACCAGCACAAGTTGAAAATGCGGCTGAAATCGGCATGGAGCACAACCTGGGCCTGACCTGTGACCCCATAGGCGGTCTGGTTCAAATTCCCTGCATAGAGCGCAATGCCATGGGGGCTGTCAAGGCGATCAATGCCGCCAGATTGGCCTTGCACGGCGATGGCATACACCATGTGTCCTTGGACGCCGTCATTGAGACCATGCGTCAAACTGGCGCGGATATGCGCACTAAATACAAGGAAACATCGCGAGGCGGGCTAGCCGTTAACGTGGTGGAGTGTTAAGCCTTTATGGGTTGGTGCCGCTGTCGGTATCGGCCGCGGGTGTAGGTACGGGCAGGCCGAAGGTGACCACCTGACCTATAAACAGCACCGGCCCGCTGGGTCCTGCGCTGGCTGAACCACCCTCGGGTTCCTGGGTCATTTCAAAAATCTGATCAGATGCTATTGCCCCCATTAGGCTTGCAGGCACGGTCACCGGTAGGTTGGGATCTATCAGTCCCAGCGAGCGGGGTTCGGGCAGGCCTAGGCTATAAGTCCATAGCTGGACGCTAGTCTGGTCGGGAGTCTCGGTCTGTACCCGTGGATGCAGCAAGACATCCCCATGTGGCGTCATGGTCACTACCCAGCCTGGCGTAGAGCTGTGTCCTGGAGCCTGCAGGATGGCGGCTAGTGTAGGTGCAACCTCTAGGATGGTGATGGGTGGTACCGCTGGCGTGCCTGGGATAAGTCGACTTGCCAATATAGCGATGGCCAGCAGCCCGGCCGCCAGGCCTATGTGCTTGGGCTGCAGGCGCCAGCCGGTACTAGCCGTTTGGTCAGCTGGCTTCTTGGTGTTGGCCTGCTGTCGCTTGGACGGCTTGCTGCTAACTTGCGGTGACGCAATTGGTGCTGGTGCAGGTTCAGATGCATTGGCAGCCGGTACCGTTGGCGTAGGCGATGCAAAAGGCGTGGCAACCTGGGGGGCTGTTGCAGGTGTAAGTATGGCAGGCGCAACAGCTGCAACCGTAGGCGCGATGGATGGCGCAGCCTGCTGCAGGTCCACCGGCGGGCTGTTGTCGATAGCAGTTTGTTCGGGACGTAAAGGTAGCGGATAGGCTGCAATGGCGGTTGCATCCATGCCTAACGCCTGGGCAATTTCTTCCCAAAGCGAATCCGACAGCTGGGCAGGCGCCAAGCGGTCAGTTAACTCCAGAAAGGCCTGTTCCCATTTCAGCGCGTCAACGACGGCTTGTGGGTCGCTGCCTAGTAGGCGTTGAGCCTGGGCAGTTTCCGTAGGGGTCAGCAATCCCAGGGTGTACTCGGCTATCAGCATGGTGCGATCTGTGGTGTGATCTGTCATGCCAGTACCGCCGGTGCAAGCTCCAACAGGCCTAGCTGCAGATTTTTTCTAAGCTGTGTTGGGCTTTGCTGTAGTGCTAGCTCCATTTGCTGATAAGTGCAGGCTTGATAAAACGCCATCAGCAACGGGTGGCGCTGGCTTTCATCAAGGGTGGCCAGGGTGCTGGAAAACGCGGAGCCCGCCATCAGTCCACTAGCCTGGCTGTTTTGTAAGTTGGTCATCCTGGCCGTGCTGGCTGCTTGTTGGCGGCCACCTTGTGCCAGGCGCTGCAAGGCCCGGTAGCGCAAGATGCTATGTATCCAGGCGCGTGCGGTGCCCGTGTCGGCATCCCAGGCATCAGCGTTTTTCCAGATCAGAATCAAGGTGTCGCGCACCAGGTTTTCAGCATCCAAGCGTTTACCTAGCATATGGGTAGCCAACGCCAGCATGCTGGGAGCTTCGTGTTGATACAACTGAAAAAATGCTGCTTGGTCGCCTTGGGCGCAGCGAGCAAGCAAGGTATTGCAGCTTAATGGTGAAACCGCCATGGACACTCCGGTTGATGCAGGTCATACGGTGTTATTGTATTCGCTGTTTGAATCATAAAAAGCACTGATGACTTCTGTTACTAAGCGGCGTCCGGCGGTTACACGCAATGACTTGCACACTATAAAATCGCTGTTGCCCTATGTGTGGCAATTTAAATGGCGTGTGATCATCGCCATTGCATGTTTGGTGGCCGCCAAGATGGCCAGCGTACTTTTGCCGCTGTACCTTAAAGATATAGTCGACCAATTAAGTGTGCCCGCCACGCTAATGGCCTTGCCACTGGCCGCTTTGCTGGGCTATGGCTTTGCCCGTCTGGCCTCCAGTGTGTTTGGCGAGCTGCGCGACGCCTTGTTTGCTCGTGTCACCCAGGGGTCTATACAACGTATAGCGACCAGGCTGTTCCAGCATTTGTTCGCGTTGTCACTGCGCTTTCACATGCAGCGGCATACTGGGGGGCTTAGTCGCGATATTGAGCGCGGCACCAAGGGCATAGGTTTTCTGCTGAACTTCATGGTGTTCAATATTTTGCCTACCTTGCTGGAAATCAGCATGGTGACGGCGATATTGCTGTGGCGCTACGACTATTTATTCGCTATTGTCACCCTGGGCACCATACTGGCCTATGTGACTTTTACCCTGGTGGTGACTGAAAAGCGCATGGTTTACCGACGCAGCATGAATGAACTTGATAGTCAGGCCAATAGCCGGGCTATCGATGCCTTGCTCAATTACGAAACCGTCAAGTACTTCAGCAACGAGGCCTGGGAGATCAATCGCTACGACAAAAACTTGGGGCGCTGGGTGGACTCAGCGGTAAAGAATCAGGTGTCGTTGAATTTTCTGAATATGGGGCAGGGTGCCATTATTACCATTGGCGTCACTGCCTTACTGTGGCTATCCGCCAGTGGCGTTGTGCAGAAAACGATGACCGTGGGTGATGTGGTGTTGGTGTCGGCCTATCTGACGCAGCTGTATGCGCCGCTGAACTTTCTGGGCTTTGTATATCGCGAGATTAAGCATGCCTTGGCCGATATGGAGCGTATGTTTGGATTACTGGAGCAAAGCCAGGAAGTCACCGATAGCGACCAGGCTGTCGTCCTGGATACGACGGCGGCCAGCATAGGCTTCGAGCATGTGGATTTTGGCTATGAAGCCAACCGCCAGATATTGTCCGACGTCAGCTTTTTTATACCGGCCGGAAAAACACTGGCGGTGGTGGGTGCGTCGGGAGCAGGGAAATCTACGCTGTCGCGCCTGCTATTCAGATTCTACGATGTGGGTAATGGAAAGGTCACGATCAATGGTGTGGATATACGTGAGGTGACCCAAGACAGTCTACGTCACCACATAGGCATAGTGCCCCAGGATACGGTACTGTTTAATGACAGCATTCTGTACAATATTGCCTACGGGGACCCGACGGCGACGCAGGAAGAAATCATTGCTGCCGCCAGGGCTGCCAGTATTCATGATTTTGTCATGGGCCTCCCTGAGGGCTATCAGACGCAGGTGGGGGAACGTGGGCTTAAGCTTTCGGGTGGCGAAAAGCAAAGGGTGGCGATTGCCCGCACTTTGCTGAAAAACCCGCCCATATTAATATTTGATGAGGCCACCAGCGCCTTAGATAGCCACACCGAAAGGGCTATCCAAGATGAGCTGCTTCAGATATCCAGGGAACGTACCACGCTGATTATTGCCCACCGCCTATCTACCATCGTTGATGCTGATGAGATCATGGTGATGGATCAGGGTAGGGTACTAGAGCGGGGTACGCATAGTGGCTTGCTGGCCCAGGACGGGCAATATGCCAGAATGTGGCGTTTGCAGCAGTCTTCAGCGGATTGACCATATAGGACCGAAGTAGTACTATATGGCTATTCAACGCCACTACTGGGAATCTATTGACCATGCTGCGTATCAGCAAGCTGATTGACTATGGAACGCTAGTGCTTACGCACATGGCAGGCCAGCCAACACGCGTAGTTAGCGCGGCTGAACTAGCCAACAGCTTGAAACTGGGGCAACCAACAGTCAGCAAAGTGCTGAAGTCCCTAGGTCAACATGGCTTGGTTAATAGCAGCAGGGGTGCTAAGGGCGGCTATATGCTGGCCCGTCCTGCTGCGGAAATTAATATCGCACAGATTATAGACGCATTAGATGACCAGCCCTTTGGGCTGACCGAATGCACCTCTACACCAGGGGTGTGCAGCGCCGAACCGGGCTGCGCCATACGCACCAACTGGGAACGCATTAACTCGATAGTGCGACGCACCCTAGAGGACGTCAGTATCGCCGATATGATTACGCCTCTTACCGTTGAACCTATCGAGTTCTATCCAAATATCGCCGGGGCCCTAAATCAAACCCAGGACAAGCGCGGCACATCGCACGACATGGAGTTTTCCTAATGAGTACTGTCACCCACGAACTGGATTCTTTTCTTGACCGCGAGTACACAGCGGGTTTTGTCACCGATATAGAATCTCACACCATCCCCAAAGGGTTGACGGAAGACACCATACGTTTTCTGTCTGCCACGAAGAATGAACCGGAATTTATGCTGGAATGGCGGCTTAAGGCGTATCGCCACTGGCTAACCATGGACTTGCCCGAATGGGCCAAGGTCAGCTTTCCTACCATAGATTTTCAGGACATTAGCTATTATTCGGCCCCCAAAAGTAAGGCGGATGGCCCACAAAGCTTGGCTGATGTCGATCCCGAACTGTTGCGTACCTACGAAAAGCTGGGCGTGCCCTTGCACGAGCGGGCTCGCTTGGCGGGCGTGGCTGTAGATGCCGTATTTGACTCGGTATCGGTAGCTACGACCTTTCGCAAGCAACTGTCTGAAGTCGGTGTTATTTTCTGTTCGTTCTCGGAAGCCGTGCGCGAATATCCTGATTTAATACGTCAGTACCTAGGTACTGTAGTACCTATCGGCGATAACTACTATGCAGCGCTGAATTCGGCTGTGTTTTCCGATGGATCGTTCGTCTTTATTCCGAAAGGCGTGCGCTGTCCCATGGAGCTGTCCACGTATTTTCGTATTAACGCTCGGGACACGGGTCAGTTTGAACGTACGCTGATCATTGCCGAAGAAGGCGCGTCGGTCAGCTATCTGGAAGGCTGTACGGCGCCCATGCGCGATGAGAACCAATTGCATGCCGCGGTGGTGGAATTGGTCGCCTTGGATGACGCAAAGATTAAGTATTCGACCGTGCAAAACTGGTATCCTGGCGACAAGGACGGCGTAGGCGGTATTTACAACTTCGTCACCAAGCGTGGCGATTGCCGTGGTGCGCGTTCGCATATCTCGTGGACCCAGGTGGAAACCGGTTCATCTATCACCTGGAAATACCCTAGCGTGATCTTGCGCGGCGATGATTCTGTGGGCGAGTTCTACTCCGTTGCCCTAAGCAACCACAGGCAGCAGGCCGATACCGGCACCAAAATGATACATATAGGCAAAAATACACGCAGCACCATTATCTCCAAGGGGATTTCGGCTGGCCACGGTAGCAACGCTTATCGTGGGCTGGTGCGTATTACGCCCAAAGCCGAAGGCGCGCGCAATTACACGCAGTGTGACTCCTTGCTGATAGGCAAGCGTTGTGCGGCCCATACGTTCCCTACCATAGAAGTGCAAAACCCTAGCGCCATCGTCGAGCACGAAGCCACGGCATCGCGCATAGGCGAAGATCAGCTGTTTTACGCCATGCAGCGCGGCCTATCGGCCGAAGACGCCGTGTCCATGATAGTGAACGGGTTTTGCAAGGAAGTTTTCAAAGAATTGCCCATGGAATTTGCCGTCGAAGCACAGAATCTGCTCGGTGTAAGTCTTGAAGGCAGCGTCGGTTAAATAAGGAATTAGTTATTATGTTGACGATCAAAGATCTACATGCCTCAGTCGAGGAAAAAGCAATACTCAAGGGTTTGAACCTGACAGTCAATGCCGGTGAAGTGCATGCCATCATGGGCCCTAACGGCTCGGGTAAAAGCACTTTGTCGCAGGTTCTGGCGGGCCGAGAAAGTTTCAATGTCACTAGCGGTTCAGTAGACTGGATGGGTCAGGACCTGCTGGAAATGGCCATAGAAGATCGCGCCCGTTCAGGCTTGTTCATGGCGTTTCAGTACCCTCTGGAAATTCCTGGTGTGTCCAACGCATATTTTTTGCGCGCTTCGGTCAACGCGATACGTCGCTATCGTGGCGAACCTGAACTGGACGCCATCGATTTTCTGAAGCTGGTGAAAGCTGAAATGAAAAACGTGGGCATGAAGGAAGAATTCCTGTATCGCTCCGTTAACGAAGGTTTTTCCGGCGGCGAAAAGAAACGCAATGAAATTCTACAAATGACCTTGCTTGAACCCAAGCTGGCCATCTTGGACGAAACTGATTCAGGTCTGGATATTGACGCGCTAAAAGTCGTGGCCGATGGCGTCAACCGCCTGCGTTCACCTGAACGCGCCTTGATCGTCATTACTCACTATCAGCGCTTGCTGGACTACATCGTGCCGGATTTCGTGCATGTATTGTCGGGTGGTCGTATTGTGCGTTCTGGCGGCCGTGAATTGGCGCTGGAACTTGAAGAGCGTGGTTACGCCTGGGTTGACGATGCTCCGGCCGCCAAGGCGCCAGTACGCCGTCATTTGGGAGGGGCGCGGGCATGACAATAACAGCACCAGACTGGGTCGCTGGCTTTCGAGCGGGCAGCAAGGGGCTGGACATGGTCGCAGCGCCCTGGTTGGCGCCTATGCGCCAGCGCGCCTTTGACCGTTTTACCGCCGAAGGCTGGCCGGTCACTAAACAGGAAAATTGGCATCACACATCGCTGGCGTCTTTGGGCCAGCAGGCGTTTGTTGCGACTGAACAGACCGATAGCGATCACGTTGCGGCAGCTCAGGCTGTGCAGCATATGCGTCATGGCGAAGCTGGCCACTGGCTGGTTTTCGTTGATGGTCATTTTTCCACACAATTATCAGACGTTGGCGAGCTACCTTCCGGCGTACAGGTGTTGCCTTTATCGCAGGCGCTAGCCCGTTTCCCCGAGCAGATACAAGCTGCTTTTGGTGATGAAAGCAGCGGTTCCAGCACGGCAGCATTAAATCTGGCCCTGGCCACTGACGGCGGGTTTATCAGCTTGGCGCGTGGCGTGTCCCTGGACGAACCCGTGCACTTGGCGTTTGTCACCACCACGACGCAAGGCGCCAGCTTTCCGCGCAACCTGATTGTGGCTGAAACGGGCTCTGTAGCCAGCATCATCGAACATTATGTAGGTGTAGGCGATAGCACCACGTTGACCAATACCGTGACACGTGCCACGATTGATCCTGATGCCAATATCACGCATTTGAAATTGCAGCAGGAAACATATCAGGCGTTTCACCTGGCTGACATCAATGTTCAGCAGGGCAAGGGTTCGGTCTATAAATCGCACTCCATGTCATTTGGCGCCCGCTTGGCGCGTAATGACATTGCTACCCACTTTACGGGCACCCATTGCGAAACTCTGCTAAACGGTTTGTACTACGTTGATGGACGTCGTCACGTCGATCACAACACCGTCATAGGCCACGGCCATCCAGACGGCATCAGCCATGAGTACTATCGCGGCATACTGTCTGATCAGGGCAGGGGCGTATTCAGCGGTCGCATACTTGTGGCGCCTGGCGCAGACCGCACAGATGCCGTGCAGCGTTCCGACAGCCTGTTGCTGTCGCGCTTGGCACGTGCTGATGCCAGACCTGAACTGGAAATCTATGCTGACGACGTAAAGTGCGCGCACGGCGCCACGGTGGGTAAGCTGGACGAAGACAGCTTGTTTTACCTGCGTTCGCGCGGCCTGGATGAAAACAACGCCCGCAACGTGTTGATTTATGCCTTTGCTGCTGAAAGCCTTGCCCGTATTGAAATTGACAGCCTGCGCAAGCGCGTTGCCAGCGTCATACGCGAACTATTACCTGATGCACATACCATAGGGGCTGATGCATGAATGCGCCTGAAGTCTCGCGAGTCAGCGCCGCCTGGACTAGCCGTGTAGCCGATTTTCCCATCCTGGCCAGGCCAGTGGGCGGACGACGGCTGGTATACCTGGATAACGGGGCGACCACGCAGAAACCGCAGTCGGTGATACAGGCGGAAACGGACTTCTATCAGCAGTCCAACGCCAATATACATAGGGGCGTGCACCGCTTGTCGCAGCACGCTACAGATCTGTACGAGCAGGGCCGTGAACGCGTGCGTCATTTTCTGAATGCCATGCGTAGCGAAGAAATTGTCTTTGTACGTGGCACCACCGAAGGTATCAACTTGGTGGCGTTCAGCTGGGGGCAGGCCAACCTTAAGCCAGGCGATGAAATCGTCATTACTGGCATGGAACATCACTCCAATATCGTGCCTTGGCAAATGTTGTGCCAGCAAACCGGCGCAGTGCTGCGCGTGGTGCCGGTTACCGACAGCGGCGAACTCGATATGGACAGCTATCGCGCGTTGTTGAACTCGCGCACCAAGCTGGTGGCTGTGGTTCATGTGTCCAATGCGTTGGGTACTGTGAATCCGGTTCACGAAATGACCCGTTTGGCTCACGAAGTGGGTGCTTTGGTGTTGGTGGATGGTGCCCAAGCAGTGGCCCATCAAGTGGTCGATGTACAGGCCATGGATTGCGACTTTTATGTTTTTTCAGCCCACAAGTTGTATGGTCCTACGGGCATAGGCGCTTTGTATGTGCGCTACGATGTCCTGAAAGACATGCAGCCCTGGCAGGGCGGGGGTGACATGATACATACGGTCAGCTTCGAGAAAACCACCTATGCCGATGTTCCTCAGCGTTTCGAGGCCGGTACTCCGAATATCGCGGGTGTAGTGGGCATGGATGCTGCTATTGCGTATGTGCAGACGGTAGGGCTTAATGCCATTGCCGCCTGGGAACACTCTTTGTTGCTGGATGCCACTGAACAGTTGCAGGCCTTACCTGGCGTGCGGCTTATCGGTCAGGCGTCCCACAAGGCCGGCATATTGTCGTTCTTGGTGCATGGCATACACCCGCATGATCTGGGCACCATACTGGATACCGAAGGTGTTGCCATACGCGCGGGTCACCATTGCGCGATGCCGTTGATGACACGATTCGGTGTGCCGGGTACGGCCAGGGCGTCGCTAGCGCTTTATAATACGCATGAAGATATTACTGCCTTGATCGCAGGCTTGCGCAAGGCACAGAAACTGTTCGGAACGATGGAATAAATGATGGTTGATCCACACGGCGATTTACGTGAACTTTACCAGGAAGTGATTTTCGATCACAACCGCAAGCCGCGCAACTTCCACGCTATGGAAGACGCCAGCCACAGCGCCGAGGGCCATAACCCTTTATGCGGCGATCAACTGATCGTCTATGCCCAGGTTCAGGATGGCATCGTGGAAAAGGTCAGCTTCGTTGGTCAAGGTTGCGCAATATCTACGGCGTCGGCGTCGTTAATGACAGAAGCCGTCAAGGGCAAGACACTGGCCGAGGTCGAAGACCTATTTCAGGGTATGCACGCCATGTTGACCGATGCCCACCCGGAAGGCCGGGATTTCGGCAAACTGGAAGTGCTGTCAGGCGTGCGCGAGTTTCCCGCCCGGGTAAAGTGTGCCAGCTTGGCATGGCACACCCTGCATAACGCTATTACAGCCGCTGGCGAAACGGCACGCACCGAATAAGAGACTCACATGAGCTATGAACGCAAAGAAGTAGTAGTTAACCGGGATTGCCCAGCAGTCACTGTACCTTACGGGTCGGCAGTCACCATCGAAGAGGGCTGTACTGCTGTCATCACCCAGCAGCTGGGTGGTAGCTATACCGTCATGGTTGAAGGCAATCTGTACCGTGTTGAAGGCATAGACGGCGATGCGCTGGGTATGGAAGTCATCGAGGCCATCAAGCATATACCTGATGGTCCCATGACCGCTCAGGCGGTCGAAGACGCCGCCTGGGACTTATTGGCAACCTGCTTCGATCCCGAAATACCGGTAGATATTGTTAACTTGGGTCTGGTATACAAGTGCGATATCGTTGATCTGGGTGAAGAACATTTCCGTATCGAAATGGATATGACCTTGACCGCGCCTGGATGTGGCATGGGCCCCATGATTGCGGACGAAGCACGCGACAAGCTGCTGTCCATACATGGTGTCGACGAGGTCGTGGTTGATTTGGTCTGGGATCCACCCTGGAGCCGTGAAATGATCAGCGAGCCAGCTCGCCTGCAAATGGGCTTACTGTAACCTCTGTAAATTTACTCTGTGCGGTACCGTTGATGTAATAACCATCAGGGGCTCAAATTGGAATGTACTTGGGTTGTCAGCACAAGCGTATGGGGAATACACCTAAAACCCATTATCCATTGGCGACGACCTGGGTCCTTCTTATCAGTTCTTTTATTGGTGCTGGCCGGCGCCAGTAGTTTTTCCGTAAATGCCGGTGAAACAGTATCACTACCATCTTCATCACATTGGCGGCCCAGGCTAATTGATACGTGGCAATGGCAGTTAAGTGGCGACCTGAATACGTCCCATGCCGCAACTGTCTACGATATCGATCTGGCCGACACATCAGTCGATGTCATTCAAGCGTTGCAGGCGGCAGGGAAAAAAGTAGTTTGTTATTTCTCGGCCGGAAGTTCCGAGGACTGGCGAGAGGACTTCCACCAGTTTCAACCAGCAGATATGGGACGAAGCCTGGATGAATGGGCTGGTGAACGATGGTTGGATACACGCTCCGCCAATGTGCGACGGATAATGCAGGAGCGCCTAACGCTTGCCGCGCAGAAGGGCTGTAACGGCGTCGAACCAGATAATGTCGATGCGTATACCAACAGCAGCGGCTTGCCGTTAACTCATTACACACAACTAGATTACAACCGCTTCCTTGCGGCCCAAGCCCATGGCTTGGGTTTAGCTATTGGTTTGAAAAATAATGTTGATCAGCTGGCAGACTTGGTGGCTGACTTTGATTTTGCAGTCAACGAGCAGTGTCACGAGTACACCGAATGCGGTGCCTACAAGGTATTTATCAAGCAGGGTAAGCCGGTGTTCAATGCTGAATATGCGGACGCTTATCGTAAGGGTTCGAAGGCGCTTGTAACGCTTTGTGCTGACTCACGGGAAATTGGCATCCACACCCTGGTGCTTCCTATACAGCTCAATGATAAATTTCGCCTGGACTGTGTCGATTACTAGCTCGACTCTTTGCAACAGTCTAAAAAATTTTCGTATTGTTTGTTACGAATAGTCGTAATTATGCTCTGTATTTTGTGACATACTTTGTCCATACGAGCTAAGCAGCTTATCTCAGTATCAAATCCACATTCAATTACAACGTTTTTTATATCTTGTTGATTAGTGTTTCAGAATCGGCGTAGCAAATTTTTTATAAGTAGCGCAATGATTTTACGTAGCGAACCAGTCGCTCGAAGCATGAGCAAACAACAAAGATGCGGTGTTCGGCTTTGCGGAACAAAAAATCGATGTAAATGATATTGCGTCCGCAATAAAGGCACATCCGTCGTAACTTGAGCAATCAATATTATGATGTGGTATCAACGCCCCGATAAAAAAAGCGAATTGGGTTCGGCGTGCCTAGTATGCCCGTCGTTAGCTCATAGCCAGAACCCCATACATCTCTTATGGGTGCTTCGCTTGTTTGCTGTTGCAATGCTGGCGTTGATTTCATGGCAGGGCAATGGCCAGGCTCGTGCGGCTATGACTAGTGCAAGCCCAACAGCCTCACCAAATGTGGCATTTTATTATCGCGGCGATTTGCCAGTCGACGAATTACAGGCGTTTGACGCAGTGGTAATCGATCCGGCTGTGGCTGCTTTGCCCCAGACGGATCTTGCGCCGCATACCGCCTGGTTTGCGCGTGTCGATCTTCAAGGACTGACCAGTAAATCTGAAGATATCAATACATTTATAAGCCAGAAAATAAGTCCTTTATGGGAAAAGGGCTATCAGGGGTTCTTGCTTGACGACGGAACGGCTGTCAGCGAAAAAGTTACGCCCTTTGATGAAAGGCTTGATCAAGCAATCAAGGCAATTCATAGTCAATACCCTCAAGCGCAACTAATGCTGCGCAACCATTTGGCAGTTGCACAAGCGAATGCCCAGAATTTATATGCGGTGGTGGTCGACTCCTTATATCAACAGAGTCGTGGTTATGGCAGTTTTCTGGCAGTCGTACCGGATGCAGTGCGGACTAGTACCCTACAGCAAATCAAGCAGATTCAAACACAGACAGCGTTGCCGGTGGTTGCCATAGACTACTGCACCGTTGGTAATCAGGCGTGCCGTCGTGAAGTGGCAGCTAAGCTTGTGGCAGATGGTGTCACTCCTTTTGTGACAACGCCAGGTCTGGGGGCTGTCGGGGTTGGTCGCATTGAAGTGATGCCTCGCAAAATTCTGTTGGTACAGACACTAGATCGTGACCAGCCGCTGGACGAGACCATGGGGGCTCGCAGTATAGCGATGCCTTTGAATTACTTGGGCTACGACATTCAGTACGCTGATATTAATCAAGCGTTGCCTAGCGGTATCAGCAATGACCGTTATGCTGGAATAGTGGTTGCTATCGATCGTACGGTAAATAATTCGAGGGCGTGGCGGCAATGGGTATTGGGGCAAATAAGCCAAGGCATGCGGGTCGCCTTTTTTAATCAGTTCGGTTTTCCTCTAGATACCCAGGTAGCCCGCGCTCTTAACCTCGAAGTGGTTACTGGTAAACCACCGTTGAATAGCCCCCTTCAGATTGTCAGCAAGGATCCCATGATGGGATTCGAGATCATGCCTGCACCCGACATACGCGAGGCTCAGGCAGTACGAGCTGACTCGAATGGACAACCCTTGCTGCGTTTGAAAGCTGGCGACTATCTATATGATGCGGCGGCACTGACCCCCTGGGGGGGCTATGTGTTAGCTGGTAACACGGTCTTGTATTTGGATGCCATCGAGCAAAATCGCTGGGCAATTCACCCCATCAAATTTCTTAGGAAAGCCTTAGCACTGCCCGATATGCCGGTACCGGACTTAACCTCCGAGAATGGCCGCCGTTTGATGTTTACCCATGTGGATGGCGATGGTTTTGCGTCTCGTGGGGAGTTTTCTGGTGCTACACAGCAATATAGTGGGCAAATTCTGTATAACGAAGTCTTTACGAAGTATCAGATCCCTATGCTGGTATCCGTGATCGAAGGTGAGATCGGGCCAGGTGGATTGCATTCTGAGCTTGCGCCCCGACTTGAGCCGATTGCGCGAAAAATATTTTCTCTGCCGAATGTCGAGATTGGAAGCCATACTTATTCTCACCCGTTTTACTTGTCCCAAATCAACGAGATAACGGGTGAAAAAATAGGGGATCAATTTAACCCTGAATGGGCTGGGACTGGAGCGTTCTCCTTGGATATTCCCAATTACAAATTCAACATAAACCGAGAGATACAGGGGTCTATCGACTATATAACTCAACGCTTGGCCCCCACAGGCAAGTCCGTTTTGGCAGTTTTGTGGTCAGGTGATGCCGCAGCACCAAAAATAGCATTAAGGCATGTGGGAAAAGTCGGTGCGCTCAATATTAACGGTGGCAATACCACCATTACAAAAGCCAGGAATAGCTGGACCAATATCAGTCCATATGGTGTGGCCAAAGGGAATCGTCCTGACGAGTACCAGGTGTATGCCGGCGTAATGAACGAAAACGTTTATACCAATGATTGGATGGGACCATTTTATGGCTTTCAAAGTGTACTCGAGACATTCGCGCTAACCGATACGCCTATACGCTTTAAACCGGTCAATATTTACTATCATTTTTACTCGGGCACCAAGGCTGCCTCTTTAAAGGCACTGCATGCGGTGTTCAATGCAGCCCTGAAACAGCCGGTTTTCCCAATCTACACCACTGAATATATAAACCGTGCTCTTGATTGGCGTCATGTTGCAGTCGCTCGAGACGGAAATCGTTGGATGGTGCGTTCTGGTGCGAACCTTCGCCAATTGCGTTGGCCAGGGGCAGGGATACCTGATTTGTCCACGGCATCTGGTGTGTCAGGCTATTTGCCCGGTCCTGGCGGTTTGTATATTCACATGGGGGGTAATCAAGCCTCGTTCATCATGACGCCACAGACTGTTGGGGTTACGCCATATATCGCTCAGGCTTCTGGTTTTGTACGTAATTTTCAGCGTACTGGTACAGGAATGGAGTTCGAGTTAGGTGGTTATTACAAGCCATTTGTTCAGCTTGCCGATGCCATGAACTGTCGTGCCAGCATTAATGGCAAATCTGCCGGTACGGTAGGCAAGACAGGAGCCATGACGTTGAATGTCAGCGGTCAAGCGACTCAATCTGTTTCCTATCACTCTATCAAGGTGAACTGTGAATAAGCACCGCGAGCAATTATGCCCTTTGTGGCTTTCCATTCTTATCGGGTTTGGTGTGGTGGCGGCTTTAGTTACGTCCTATCAACGGGATGGCGAGCAAACTCAAAGCCTAGTACTACAACCACCGTCCGAGCTGTCTGCTGCCTATCTGGAGGCCTGGCTACGCCTTAAACCAGACTCTCCCGAATACCTTAATTTGCTTGGAACACAATATGTAAAGTTGCATCGTTGGGAGTCTGCACTTTTGGTTGCCGATAGGCTTGGGCAGTTAGGGAAGGACGATCAAACGATCCGGCAGCAAGGTTTGCTGCTGGAACTATCCGCCACTGAACAAATGGCGTATCAATATTCGCCCGATGATCTGCGTCGGCCTGCAGAAATTGCGAATTTCTTAAATATATTGGAAAAAACGTCGCAGTACGAATGGGATGTTTCCGTGATGCGTTCATTGGCGGAAAAGGCACGCCTAGTGGGTGAGGATGCCCTTACAAGCAGCTATTACAAAAAACTAGCAATAGCGGATAGCGACAATGCGACACAGTGGCATAAAAAACTGGCGGCGATTGCTTTGGCTAATCAGCATTACTACGACGCTGCCCAAGCTTATTTTGCCGCGTCCAATATAGCAAAAACAGTCGATGACAAACGGTTGTATTTTATTAGCGCGCTAAAGGCGCTTGAGTCAGGCGATCAGGCTGCTCGCGCCTGTGAAGAAGGTGATCAACGCCTAGGTGAGTTGGTGAACGATCGTGAAACCTTGGCTTATATGCTTAAGTTGGCGCGGCAAGTGAACCGCAACGATTTGGTGAGTCGCTATGCTCATGAATTGGTGAAACGCGCTCAGTTAAGTCAGGGTAGCGAAAATTCCAAGGTTGTAGTGTTGACCGGGTTCAGTGCCCAGAAAGCACAATCCTGGCCATATATTACAGGTGCTCGTAGTTACCTGGTCAGCACCAGAGCAATTCCGGTTGAAAATGGGCGAGAAGCAAAGAAATCGGCTGAATATGAGCTGATATTTAAGGCGTTTATTGAAAGCAATGAGCTCGACGACGCCGAGACGATCGCGCAGAAAGCGCTGGATGCTCATCTTGATCCATTGGTATGGGGGCGTCGACTGGCTGAAGTGGCTCAGTGGAATAGTCATCCAGAAAAGGCATTCAAATATTGGTTGTTGGTTGCCCAGGAGTCGGGTAACGAAGAGGCTTGGAAGCATGTATTAACGCTAGCACCCCAGTTTGAGGATGACGCGGCTTATCTGGCGGCATGGGCACATACTCAGCCAGAACCCAAGCAGGCGTCAACAAACCCCTTAGCTAGCCAGTATGTACTACTTGAGCAATATAAGAATCTAGGCCATTGGGAGTCGGCGCTGCGAGTTGCCAGAACGATAAAAGACCAAGGCGATACCAAAGAGCGTCAGGACATGCTCTTGCTGGAGGCTACTATCACAGAGCAACTGGCTTATAAATACCAGCCCGATGATCCTCAGCGTGTCGAAGGGTTGGCGCGCTTCATCAAGGTACTAGAGCAAACTAGCCAGTACGAATGGGGTATTCCGGAAATGACCTGGCTTGCGCAAAAAGCACGCGAAACTGGTGCCAATGATCTTGTAGGGCATTACTACCAGAAGTTGGCGGTTGTCGATGCAAGTAATGCATCAAAGTGGCAAGAGCAGATCGGTAATATGGCGCTAGGCCAGCAAGCCTATGAAGAAGCAAGCACGGCTTATTTTGCGGCTCAGGATGCAGCTACTGTTCTTGAGGAAAAGCGATTTTATTTTCTGGCGGCGTTAAAAGCATTTGTTGCGAATGGCCAGCTTGTTCAAGCGTGCCAGGAAGCAGAAAAGCGGGCGGGAAATCTTGCTCAAGACCCCAAGACTTTGCGTTATCTGATCAATCTGGCTAGGCAGGCAAACCGACGCGATTTAATGTCGCGTTATGCACGAGACTTAATCACGTATTCTGATCAAAGCCACCGTAACGCCTATTACTCGGATTACAGTGGCGCTGTAGGCTATGTGAACCTCAGACCTGCCGGTCTGGTGGGCATGCTTCAACAGGTCGCGACCAACACAACAAGCACTGACGACCAGTCAGCTAATACCCTGCTGGAAAGTAATGATTTTGATCTTGCCTTCCAGGCCTTTCTGGAAAGCAAACAACTGAACGAAGCTGAAAAGCTTGCCAAAGAAGCACTTGATCGTCAGCTTGACCCGAAGGTGTGGACGCAACGGTTAGCCCAGGTAGCGACATGGAATAACCACCCGGAAACGGCGCTGAAGTACTGGTTACAGTATGCAAGGATATCGGGCAGTGATGAGGCTTGGGCCAATGTGCTTGAGCTTGCGCCCCAGCTGAATAATGATCAGGCTTATCTTGCGGCCCTTATCCACGCTTCTGACAGGGCACCGCATGATTTTGCCTTGCGCGACCAGATCGTCGCTACCTATGAACGGTTAGGCCAACCGCAAGCTGGCATGACCTATCTTAAAAGTCGGGCCAAGGGGGTGTATCACCAGCCTCTGCTAGAGCGCTACGCGGCGCTAGCAGAGCGATCGGGAAACAATAAGGCCGCGCTGGATGCCTATCGTAGTTTGTCGACGGCTTATCCTGCCAACCCCACCTATGCAGCACATTTTGCCAGCTTTGAATATAAGCAGGGACACTTGTCTGAGGCCTTGACAATACTGCGTGATGTTCGTCATCAGATAGGTGATAGTCCCGAGTCTGCTCCTTATTGGCGTCTGTATGCTGAACTTGCGGGCCGGGCGCAAAGCAATGAAGACGCGAATTTTGCCTATGAACATTTGCTGGCAACCGGACAGTCGAATGATGCTGATCTGAACTCTATTACCGATTTTTATCGAGCCTATCCGATCGATGCGGCACGTATGGCAGAATCACAATTCCAGCAGAACGAGTCCCAGGCGGCCTTACGGGCGTCGTTGCAATATTACGTGGATGCACGCGCCTGGCCACGTATTCGCACACTGTTAAATGCCCTGACACCCGAGCAGCTTGTGTTGTTCGAGCGTTCAGGTGTGTTGCTGGCGGTTCGTGCTCAATACTATCTTCACTCACAGCGCTGGGATGCTGCGCTTGATGACTTACGACGCGCTGTACGAGCACCTGACGCGGACGACGATATCAAGGGTCTATATATATGGACCTTAGTTGAATTCGGAACTGATGCCGAGCTGAACGCAGCCTTGAACAAATGGCGCTCTGCGGCAAAAACCAACCCATCCTACTGGGGGGCTTTTGCCGCAGGTGAACTGCGACTGGGTAATGCGGCGAGGGCAGTGATATACCTACGCCAACAGCGATTTCAGTCAGCTGATGATCCTTTGTGGCTGATGGCACTGGCTGATGCAGAGGAAGGGGCCGGCCGTATTGAGCTGGCGTGGGGAATTCGCCGGCAGGCGTGGCATATTCTGCAAACAAAAACGGCCTCCAGGCAACTTGATGAGGTCATTGTGGCGAATGACAACTCGAAAACTAATAAAGTGGGTAATCGTCTGGACTCTGCAGAGCGCCTTGACCTGCTCAGGGCGCGCGTCACATTAAGCCAGATATTCACGAATGGCGATATTTCGCGAAGTCTGTTGATTGATCTCTTGAAACAGGACGGGCGTGGCCCTGAAGAGTTCGCTGTAGCCAACTCCTTACTGGGAGACAGGGCTGGTTTGCCTAAACTCGACGACGTGATGGCGCATGACGCAAAGTCGCTTGATGGGCGCCGTGATGTGATCAGTGCGGCGACCAAAGAAGTCGTGTTGTCGTGGGCGATTAGCGGTGAGCATAATGACTTGGCTCGCGCCTGGTTGGCCAGGGAGTACGTGAACCGTTTGTTGCGGCCAGCAGATGCTGAGATCACACTGGCCTTGGCGGACAACGACAAAGAAACGCTAGGACGGTTACTTGATAACCGTCAGAGGCCTATTTCTATAGGTAGCCGTATCGCTGCATTGACACAGGCTGGTCGTACTAGCGAAGCCGAAACCGTGGCGTATGCCGCCGCCGAAGGCGCGCCCGACAACAGTGATATCCATCAAACCATGGTTGAAACAGTACTGCGTGATAGACCCACAGTGGGCGTGGATGTGGTCAATTCAGTCTCTGACTCGCTGCGCTACGTCGAAACCACGGTGGTCGGGGGCCTTAAGCTGAGCAGTCGCCTGGGTCTTGCTGTTGTGGCTAAGCAGCGTAATCAGCGTACCTCTGATGTTGATGAGCTTGCGTGGGTACCGGCCCATGATAGGGAACTGAACATTACTTTGCGCGACACGACGATGGACCATGACATGTCGTTAACGGTAGGGTATCGCAAGGCGATGAAGTCGTTCTATACCGCAAAAATACATGGTGAATTCAATCGCGCCGGGCCATTGACGGCCAGCGTCACGTTAGGCGTCAATCAGTTCACCGATTTGTCGTCTCATATGCAAGTGGGCGCTACCAAAGATACTGCCCAGATAGGCTTGGCGTGGAACCCCGAGTCGCGCTGGTTTGGACAAGTTACAGCCGAAGCCAATCGTTTTCATGCACAGCAGGATCGCACCTATATAGGGCGTGGCTATGAGTTTACGCAACAGTTTGGTTACCGTATTCGCGGTTCTTATCCTGATTGGAGCGTTCGTTTGGTTAGTGCTCAAGGAGTGTACTCAGCAAGTGACAACACCATCGCTTCACTCGGAGTCCTGCTGCCATCCGATGTCACTCCCTTTGCATCCGAATTCATGCAGCAAAATTATCATCAATATGGCGTGATGATAGGTTTGGGGTCAACCGAAGCTGATACATATTCACGTGGCTGGCGTCCTTTCATGGATGTTGGATATGTGCATGACAGCAATGCTGGTTGGGGGCCTAGAGTGAATCTGGGCATAGGAGGGTCAGTGTTTGGGAGTGACCATTTACGAGTTTTCTTTGTGCATGAGTCTGCTGGAAAAGGGACCAGTCAGCGTGTAAATCAAATAGGTTTGTCGTATCGAATGGTGTTTTAAGCCGTGGCAGCGCACAAGACACGGCGCCCACATTGATTGTCATTTAATGAAGATCGGAGCAAAAACATGAAAACACTTGATATCAGTAAATCATTGAAATGGAGCAGCGCAGCATTGCTGTCGGTTTTGGCGGGATGCTCGACGATAGACGCCAGTAATTCGCCGGCATTGGCCAATATGAATGGCCTGGCTGTCCTGCCGATGGCTAACTACACTGAAACGCCAGATGCAGGCCTGCGCGCGCAGAGCATCGCTGAAAGCATTCTTCATCAAAAAGGGTTTACCGGATTGCATAGCTACCAGCAAGATCAAAGCTCAAATGCACTAATTGGCAATACCTCTGATCAGAACAGAACTCAGACCTTGGATTGGGCTCGTACGACTGGCGCAAATTATGCTCTGACCGGATCCGTCCAGGAATGGCGTTACAAGGTTGGGATAGATGGTGAGCCAGTTGTTGGCCTGACCTTTAATTTGATTGACTTGAATTCCGGTGCGGTTGTATGGAGTGCTACTGGCAGTCGTAGCGGTTGGAGCCGATCCAGTGCGGCAGGGGTGGGGCAAACGCTTATTCGGCAATTGTTATCTCCGTTAGCTCCACAATAGGAGGGGGCCGTGCAATCGGTTAGCTTACAGCAGCAGTCGTCAAAAGAACGTAAATCTGACTTTAAGGACAACGTCGGACGGTATGGCCGTTTGTTTGCTCCAGCGGCTAGTTGGCCGGCGTCGGTCCTCGAGGTCATTATCGGTATGGCGATCGTCACCGGACTTTGCTATTTAATACGCCCGGGTGATCCACTGCTGTTGGGCCTTGGCTTCCCATGGATTTGGTTGGTTCCTACTGTTTTTGCACTCCGTTATGGTGCAATATTGGGCGTACTGGCGGGCTTTTGTATTTCAGCTGCCTGGCTGGTGTTTTATAGCCAAGGCGGCGCTACGGTATTTCCCACCATATTTTTTGTGGGTGGCTTAACGCTGGTGATCATAGTAGGACATTTCAGCGATGTCTGGACTAACCGCGCTAATCGTTTGCATAGCGTTAATGATTATCTAAATGATCGGTTGGTATCCATCACCAATAATCACTACTTATTGCGTGTTTCCCACGAACGCCTTGAAAAGGATCTGCTATCGAAACCTTCTACCTTGAGAGATGCGGTTGGCTATTTACGTAACTTGTCGATACCGAACTTAAAAAATGAATCCTTACCTAATGCACAAGTGGTGCTGGAGTTTGCAGCGCTAAGTTGCCAAATTGATATTGCATCGATTTTCTCGCTTACAGATAATCAATTTTCCCCCCGGGGAATTGCCTGGGTTGGAGAACACTTCGAGCTTAATACAAATGATCCCTTATTGAAGGAATGTATCGAAAAAAAGGCTCTGGCACATTTACGCAATATAGACGCGGAAGAAAGCGCATATTTGGCGTGTGTTCCTATCACAAGCTCGTCAGGGCATTTGAAAGGGGTGTTAGTGGTGCGCCATATGCCGTTCTTGTCCCTAAGTTTCGATAATCTGCAGTTATTGCTTGTGCTACTTAATTATTATGCCGATGGTATCGAGCAGCAGGAGATCGTCAAGCCTGTTCAACAAATCGTGCCTCAGTGTCCCTATGACTTTGCGCTGGAGGTGGGGCGTTTGGCGCATATGCAACAGGTAAGTGGCGTGCAATCGTCGTTGGTTGCCCTAGTTTTTCCGCGCAGAACCATCGCAGACTCATTATTCGATCAAGTTGTGCGTCAGCACCGCACTTTGGACTTGCGGTGGGTATTCAGCACCGATGAGACACAAATAGTTGTGATACTTATGCCTCTTACCAATGAGTCTGGTATTGATGGGTATTTGCTGCGACTCGAAAATAGCCTTAAGTCGCAGTTTGACACGGGTCTGGTGCAAGCACGTGTTGCGGTGCATAGCGGTAGCATTAATGCCGATAGCCCTGGCCTTGGGCTTAAAACGTTACTAGAACGGTGTGGCTAGCATGATTAGATTACTGTATTCGTTTACGGTTGGTTTACTGGCCTTGGCAACTCAGGGGCTTGCCATCCGCGTATTCTTTCAGCCTACAGGTGCTATCGACCCCATTCTTGTATTTTTTGCTTGGCAGGTATTGGCTGCACTAATGATGGCGTTGTTTACTTCGAGTGTCTTGTTACGGCGTTACCGAGGACCGCACAGCGGCATCTTTATTCATGTTTTTGCGGTGTGTTTGTTTTTGCCGGTTGCCGGACAGATACTTTTTTTAAGCATCATACTCGTGGCGATGGCGTTTCCTTCAGTCAATAAGCTGGCTGATTCGACCTTGGTTCAAAATCCCAAGTTTGTTACCTACTTAGTGTCGCGCGTAACCCATGGCGGTGGGGCGCGTCTGCGTGCTCGGTTGGCAAATTCCGATGGTTCTACAGAAGATAGGATGGCTGCCATGGTTGCTGTGCAGTCGTTGCCTACGCATATTACGGACGGGATGCTACGCAAACTGTTAACTGATCCCTATGAGGAAATTCGTTTGTTGGCTTACGGGGTAGTCGACAGCGCTGAAAAGGCCATCATGAAAAGAATTTTTCTGGCCCAGGAGAAATTGACAGATGCGGTGACGTCAGCCGAGAAAAATGAGGTCAACAGTCGTTTGGCTGAGTTGTACTGGGAACTGATCTATCAGCATCTGGTCGAGGGCGAGGTTCATAGCTATACCCTGGAGCGTGTTGAACATTACGCCCATGAAGCTTTGGAACATCGTACAAAAAATGCGGCTATGTGGTATTTGCTTGGGCGCTGTGCTCTTCTAAGAAATAAACCGGACCAGGCAGAAGAATTCTTCCGCAATGCTCAATATCATAGTTTTCCTGCTGACCGATTGCTGCCATGGCTGGCTGAAGTGGCTTTTCTGCAGCGTGACTTTGGCCGAATAGGAAAAATGCTGATTCCCCTAAGCAACAGCACTACGTCCCCCTTACTCCAGCCTAGTGTGCGCTATTGGTCTGCCAAATGAATATCAACTTGAATCGTCAGGCTCCGTCGGCTGACATCGCTTTGTTGCTTGAGGGGACATTTCCGTATGTCTCGGGCGGGGTGTCGGCATGGGTCAACCAAATGATACTGGCATTTCCCGAAACTACTTTCGCGGTGGTATTTATAGGCAGTCGGCGGCAGGATTATGGGAAACCACGTTTCGAGTTACCTGACAATGTGATTCATTTTGAAGAGCATTTCATTCACGAATCTACATTACCGATTCGGGTACAAAGCAGTGACGGCAATAAGCAGGCTTTCGAGCGTGTTGCGAAAATGCATGACGAATTGCGTAAAAATAAAAACCCGGATGCAATTGGAAGATTAATGCGTGAAGTGATACCTATGTTGGCCGAGGGTGGCGACATCAGTGAACAGCAGTTCTTGCATAGCAAGTGCTCATGGGATTTTATTACTGAGCATTATGAAATGTACTGCACTGATCCGTCGTTCACAGATTATTTTTGGACAATACGTATCATGCATAAGCCATTATGGCAGCTAGCGAAAATTGCTGAAAATATGATACCAGTCAAGCTGTATCACAGTATTTCTACTGGATATGCCGGATTTCTTGGGGCCTTACTGCGTTTTCGTACAGATCAGCCGTTGTTGGTCTCTGAACACGGAATCTACACAAAAGAGCGCAAGATCGATCTTCTACAGAGTCAATGGATTCGAGATAATCGTGGGATGTTTGAGAAAGATATTTCACAGGTTGGTTATTTTCAGGACTTATGGGTGCGTTTTTTCGAGACTATGGGTCGGATTTGCTACGAAGCAGCCGATGATATTGTGTCCTTATATGAAGGCAATCGCTTACGTCAGATTCGCGATGGCGCTGTCGAAGCTAAGACCCGCAATATTCCTAATGGTATTAATATCAGTCGTTTTATTCCGCTAAGGGATCTGCGGCCAGTCGAGCCACCGCTGGTGGTTGCTCTTATTGGACGGGTCGTTCCCATCAAGGATATTAAAACGTTCATTCGAGCTATCTTTGTTGCCAGCCGCAAATTGCCAGCGCTGCAAGGCTGGATAGTTGGCCCCGAAACTGAGGATCCAGAATATGTTCGTGAGTGCAGAGAACTAGTCAACAGCTTGGGCGTAGAGGATAACCTGAGGTTCCTCGGATTTAGAAAGATTGATGAGCTGCTGCCTCAGGTCGGTTTGGTTGCGCTTAGCTCGATCAGTGAGGCTTTGCCGTTGGTTGTACTAGAGGCGTTTGCCGCAGGCGTCCCGGTGGTGACCACTGATGTGGGGTCATGCCGCCAACTAGTTGAAGGCCAGGACGATGCTGATCGCGCCTTGGGATATGCTGGATCGGTAGTTCAAATTGCCAACCCTGAATTACTTGCTCAGGCAATGCTCGAGTTGCTTGAGCAGCCAGTAAAGTGGCTGGCCGCTCAGCAGGCTGGTATCGCAAGGGTTGAACGTTACTACACAGATTCCCTGATGGAGGACAAGTATCGCGACCTCTACCAAAAGCTGCTGATCAGCCGAGCAGATGCTATCGTGAAAGGAGGCTAGTATGGCGGGCATGGGTTTTGAGTTACGCAAGATACTGCGACGCGATAGTTTTAGCAGCACCCTGTGGGCATATTTTTATGCGGGGATCAACAGCGCCGGCCCACTGATTCTGTCCATCGTTGGAATTTTACTAATAGGTCTAATAAGCCTGCCGATGGTGGATCCGCCGATCCGTATTGTGCAGTTCCAGGTGTCGGTAACCTACTTGATTGCGGCTAGTTTGATTGTTACGGGTGCGGTTCAGCTATCGTTTACCCGATTTATCTCTGACAGGTTGTTCCAGCGTCGGCCTAAACGCGTGATGCCCAGCTACAACGCAGTAACGGTAGTAACCACTGTTGCCACTGGCTTGTTAGGGCTTATCCTGGCCATCACCTTGTTCAAGCACGAATCTATTCCATACCGGATGTTAATGATGATGGGCTTCGTCATTATTAGTAATGTCTGGATCGGTGTCATTTTTCTTGCAAGCATCAAACAATATAAAATTATCCTTATCGCCTTTTTTGTTGGTTATTCAGTAACCGTTTTTTTTGCCGTTTTATTGAATAGTTTTGGCTTGGAAGGCTTGTTAGGAGGGTTCGTTTTTGGCCATTTGGTGTTATTAGCAATTCTGGTTAATTTGATTCATCATCACTACTACTCGGAGAATTATATTTCCTGGGAAGTGTTCGACCAACGTTTCGCATACCCCAGCCTGATTTTTGTAGGTCTGTTATTCAATTTAGGTGTGTGGTTGGATAAATTCATGTTTTGGTTTTCGGCCACAGGGCAGACTGTTATCGGTCCATTACGTGCTTCCGTTATTTATGATATTCCAGTGTTTATTGCATATTTATGCATTATTCCTGGACTGGCTGTTTTTCTATTACGTCTTGAAACTGACTTTATCAAACACTATGCTGGCTTTTACAGCGCTATCCGAACAGGCGGAACGCTTGATGATATACGCGAGATCCGAGATAGGATGGTGCGTAGCGCCAGGACAGGCCTGTATGAGGTCCTAAAGATTCAGGCCGTTGTGATTTTGTTGATTTTCGCATTTGGCGACAAGCTTTTGCGTCTTATCGGCATTTCAACGCTTTACCTGCCTTTACTAGAGATTGATGTTATTGCGGCTAGCCTACAAGTGCTATTTCTAGGCATTCTTAATTTCTTTTTCTATCTGGATAGCCGTCGCATTGTCTTGATTTTAACTACTGTTTTTGTTGTTCTTAACGGTGCGTTTACCTGGATTACCTTATATCTGGGGCCAGATACCTATGGATATGGATTCGCAGGGGCACTACTGTTAGTTGTATTGTTAGGCACTTATTTACTAGATCATCGCTTCGAGACACTAGAGTACGAAACTTATATGCTGCAAAAGAGCGCCTGAATATATGACACTGTCCTTGATATTGAGTTTTTTCCAAAGCCTAGGATTACGCTATCGATTAGGTATGCTGTTCGGATTAATGACGACATTTTATTTTGGAGGAGTTTCTGCCATTACAATAGTAACTCCAAACAGCATTGTTTTTTACTATGGTGAAATTCCAGAGCTGGAACAACTAAGCAAGTTCGATTTCGCGGTTTTAGAGCCGGCTAGCGGATTTGTCCCGCCTGGTCCGGCAGACTATAAAACGCGTTGGATCGCTTATGTTAGTGTTGGCGAGGTTGAGAGTTCACGAGCTTATTATTCATCTATTCCGAAGTCGTGGATTGTTGGGGAAAATGTAGAATGGCGCTCGGATATTATTGATCAGTCAGCTCCCGGTTGGCCATCATTTTTCGTAAAGCATGTAATCTCACCCTTATGGAAACAAGGCTATAGCGGATTTTTTCTTGATACGCTGGATTCATATCAATTGGTTTTTAAAAGTGAAAAAAAACAACAAAAAAATCGGCAAGGACTGATCAATGTAATACGAGCAATAAATCGTCATTTTCCAGACGCTACCATAATATTAAATCGAGGCTTCGAGCTATTGCCCGCAGTGCACAATCAAGTGTCTGGGGTCGCATTCGAGTCGCTTTTTAAAGGCTGGAGTGAATTGACTGGTAAATACATTGATGTACCCAGTAAAGATCGAGCATGGCTAATGGATCAGGTGGAAATAGTAAAGGAAAAATATAATTTGCCAGTTATTGCTATTGACTACTGTCCACCAACGGATACTAAATGCTCCTTAGATACCATACAGCGTATCAGGGCATTGGGCCTAGTACCGTATGTAGGGGATGGCCATTTACAGAGAATAAATGAAGCAGCAAGTGATTAATAATTAGGATTGGTTTATGACCTCAGCGATATTGGTTACCGGAGGTGCCGGTTTTATCGGCAGTCATACTACCGTTGCCCTGCAGCAGGCGGGTTACAGGGTATTGATTCTGGATAATCTATGTAATAGCAGATTTACCGTGCTGCAGCGTATTGAACAGATCACCGGCGTTGCGCCTGGATTTATTCAGGCAGATATCCGTGACGCTGGTGCGCTGAAAGCGACTTTCCAGGCGCATAAAATTACAGCGGTGCTGCATTTTGCAGGCCTGAAGGCAGTGGGGGAATCCACCCAGAAGCCGTTGGACTATTATGATAATAACGTCAATGGCAGTGTTCAATTACTGAAGGCCATGCAGCAGGCCAAGGTCTATACCTTTGTTTTTTCATCATCAGCTACGGTGTATGGAGACCCACAGGAACTGCCACTCACTGAACTGCACCCACGCTCGGCGACCAATCCCTATGGTCACTCCAAACTGGTAGTAGAAGACATTCTGGAAAATCTGTATAAGGCAGAAACTGGTTGGCGTATTGCGCGTCTACGTTATTTTAATCCGGTGGGTGCCCATCCCAGTGCGTTAATCGGCGAGTCCCCAGAAGGGGTGCCTAACAATCTTATGCCCTACGTGGCACAAGTCGCGATTGGCCAGCAGGCCACATTGAAAATATTCGGTGATGATTACGACACAGCGGATGGTACTGGGGTGCGAGACTATATCCACGTGATGGATCTGGCACAAGGGCATGTTGCAGCTCTACGCTATTGTGAACAGACGCAACAGGATCTGCTTACCGTAAACCTGGGCACGGGGCAGGGGTATTCAGTACTGGATATGGTGCGGGCCTTCGAGCAAGCCAGTCAAAAAATCGTTGATTATAAAGTGGTTGCCCGTCGTCCTGGAGATATCGCCGCATGCTGGGCGGATACTAGGTTGGCCAAGCAAAAGCTTGGGTGGCAAGCCAGTAAGAACATCAATACCATGTGCGAGGATGCGTGGCGGTGGCAGCTTGCCATGAAGACTGGAATTCCCTAGCAATTCTAGGCGGGCCAGACACTCAAGGCATGCGAAGTGCCGCTTTTAATCAATTCGGTTTGAGCCAGTCCGTTGGTACGGTTGGAAAAACAGGGGCCATGACGTTAAAGGTAAGCGGCAAGGCGACCCAATCTGTTTCTTATCACTCAATCAAGGTGGATTGTGAATAAGCTCCGAGAACAACTATGCCCGTTATGGCTTTCCATTCTCATCGCGGTTGGGGTTATGGCGGCATTATCCACCGCTTATCAACGGGATCGGGAACAAACTCAAAGCCTTGCGCTGCAGCCACCGTCCGAGTTGTCTGCCGCCTATCTGGAAGCCTGGTTACGCCTTAAGCCAGACTCACCCGAGTACCTTAGCTTGCTTGGTACACACTATGTGAAACTGCATCGATGGGAGTCGGCTCTTTTGATTGCCGATAGGCTAGCGCACTTGGACACGGGCAATAAAACCATCCTTCAGCAAGGTTTGCTGCTGGAAGTGGGCGCTACCGAACAAATGGCATACCAATATCCGTCGGGAGATCTTCGTAGGATTGACGGCATTGCGATATTTTTAAAGGCACTGGAAAAAACGTCACAGTACGAGTGGAGTGTTTCTGTAATGCGCTCGTTGGCGGAAAAGGCACGCCTGGTGGGTGATGATGACCTTACTAGTAGTTTTTATAAAAAACTAGCAGTAGCAGATAGCGACAATGCGACACAGTGGTATGAAAAACTGGCGGCGACTGCTTTCGCTAATGAGAATTACGACGAAGCTGCCCTAGCTTATTTTGCCGCGTCCAATATGGAAAAAACATTGGACAACAAACGGCATTATTTTATTAACGCACTAAAGGTGCTTGAATCAGGAAATCGGGCTGTTAGTGCCTGTGAAGAAGGTGAACAGCGTCTAGGTGAGTTGGTGAAAGATCATGAAACGTTAGTTTATATGCTTAAGCTGGCGAGACAGGTAAATCGTCATGATCTAGTGAGTCGCTATGCTCGCGAACTGGTGAACCTGTTACAGGTAAGTCAGATTAGCAAGGGTAGCGCATATCCCAAGCTGACCTGGTTTACAGAAAAGGCTCGTCAAGCAGGTGACCTTGCGCAAGATCTAATTACTTATTCTGATCAAACCCACCGTAACGCCTATTATTCGGATTACAGCGGCGCAGTAGGCTATGTGAACTTCAGACCTGTCGGTTTGGCTGGCATGGTTCAACGGGTTGCGACCAATACGACAAATACTGATGACAAGGTAGCCAACGTAGCGGCAGTAGAAAATAGTGACTTTGATCTTGCCTTCCAGGCCTTCTTGGAAGGCAAGCAACTGGATGAAGCCGAGAAACTTGCAAAAGAAGCACTTGATCGCCAGTTCAATCCGATGGTGTGGACGCAACGCTTAGCCCAGGTGGCGACATGGAATAATCATCCGGAAACAGCCCTGAAATATTGGCTGCAGTATGCCAGGCTTTCGGGCGATGATGAGGCTTGGGCCAAGGTTCTAGAGCTTGCGCCGCAACTTGATAATGACCAGGCTTTTCTTGCTGCTCTTATTCATGCCGCCGACAGGTCTCCTTCCAACCCAAGCTATGTGGCCAAAATTGCCAGCGTTAAGTATAAGCAGGGGCACTTGTCTGACGCCATAAAAACACTGCGTGAGGCTCGTAACCAGATAGATGACAGCCCCGAGTCAGCCCCTTATTGGCGTTTATATGCTGAACTTGCACGCCATGCGCAAAGCAATGAGGATGCCAACTTTGCTCATCAGCATTTGCTGGCCACCGGACAGTCGAATGACTCTGATCTATATTCCATTACCGATTTTTATCAAGCTTATCCGATCGATGCAGCGCGCATGGCGGAATTACAGTTCCAACAGAACGACTCACAAGAGGCTTTCAGGTCGGCTCTTCAATATTATGTCGAAGCGCGCGCCTGGCCTCGTATTCGGACGCTGCTAAATGCGATGACACCCGATCAGCGTACGCTGTTTGAACGTTCAGGTAGATCGTTGGCGGTTCGCGCACAGTATCATCTTCACATGCACAATGGGGCTGATGCCCTGGCTGACTTAAGGGCTGCGGTAGGCGCACCGGACGTGTACGACGATATTAAGGTTTTATATCTGTGGGCGCTAGTCGGGTATGGAACTGATGGTGAGCTCAACGCTGCCTTACAAAAATGGCGGTCTACCGCGAAAATAAAGCCATCCTATTGGGGCGCTTTTGCAGCCGGTGAGTTGCGACTGGGTAATGCAGCAAGGGCTGTTGTATATCTACGCCAACAGCGCTATCAATCGGCTGAAGATCCTTTGTGGCTTATGGTGTTGGCCTCTGCAGAGGAAAGGGCTGGGAATAGTGACTTCGCGTGGGGAGTTCGCCGGCAGGCGTGGCGTCTTCTGCAAATAAAAACGGCTTCAGGGCAGCTTGATCAAACGATTCCCGCAGATGGCAACGTGACAGCTAATAACACGAAGGCGTCGTTGGATCGTACAGAGCGCGTTGATCTACGCGTGGCGCGGGTGGCATTAAGTCAGATATTCACCAATGGTGATATTTCGCGCAGTCTGTTGATTGATCTACTGAAGCAGGATAGTCGTAACTCTGAAGAATACGTTGTGGCTAACTCCTTGCTGGGAGACCGTGCGGGCTTGCTCAAGCTTGATGAGGTGATCGGTCATGAGTCGCAGTCGCCGTATACACGCCGCGACGTAATTAGCGCTGCCACCAAAGAGGTGGCGTTGGCCTGGGCGATCAGCGGTGAGCATTATGACTTGGCGCGTGCTTGGTTGGCTAGGGAGTATCTCGACGATTTGTTGCGCCCTGTGAATGCCGAGATCACACTGGCGTTGATTGATAAGGACAAGGAAACGCTAGAACGGTTACTTGATAACCGTCAGAGGCCTATTTCGACAGGTAGCCGCATCGCTGCATTGATGCAGACTGGTCGTACTAGCGAAGCCGAAACTGTGGCGTATGCCGCCGCCGAAGGCGCACCTGATAACAGTGATACTCATCAGGTCATGGTCGACACATTGCTGCGTGACAGGCCTGGTGTGGGTGTCAGTGTGATGAATGCAACTTCCGACACCTTGCCCTATGTCGAAAGCACGCTAGTTGGCGGGTTTAAGCTAACCAGTCGTTTGGGTTTGACTGTCGAGGCTATACAGCGGAATCAGCGCACGGATACTGACCAGTTAGCGTGGGTACCCGCCCATGATAGGGAGTTGAACATTACTCTGCGCGACACGACGATAGATCATGACCTGTCTTTAACGCTGGGACATCGTAAGGCGGTGAAGTCGTTCTATACCGCAAAAGTACGTGGTAAGTTCAATCTCATAGGGCCATTGACGACCAGCTTTACTCTGGGTGTGAATCAACTCACCGATTTGACGTCGCATATGCGAGTGGGCGCCACTAAAGATACCGCCCAGATAGGCTTGGCCTGGACCCCTGAGTCGCGCTGGTTTGCACTAGTCACTGCCGAAGCCGACCGTTTTCATGCGCAGGGTCGAACCTATTTGGGACATGGCTATCAATTTACCCAAGAGCTTGGTTACCGTATTCGAAACTCTTATCCAGATTGGAATGTTCGCCTGATTGGTGCGCAGGGAGTTTTTTCGAGAAGTAATAACACTATCTCTTCGATGGAAGCCCTTCTGCCACTTGGAGTCGCTCCCTTAGCATCCGAATTCATGCCGCAAAATTACAATCAGTTTGGTGCGATGGTGGGTTTTGGAACAGCCGACGCCAATATATATTCACGTGGTTGGCGGCCCTTCATAAGTGTCGGTTATGTGCATGACAGCAACGCTGGTTGGGGGCCTAGAGTCAACCTGGGCATAGGGGGATCTGTGCTTGGGGGGGATTACTTGAGAATTTTCTTTTTACATGAGTCCGCGGGAAAGGGGAGTGGCCAACGTGTAAACCAAATAGGTCTGTCGTATCGAATGGTGTTTTAGGCCGTGGCAGCGCATACGACACGGTGCTCACATTGATTGTCATTTAATGAACTTGATGGCACTTAATTTGATGACCAAATTCATGCACCAAGCTGCTATTATTAGAAAAATGCAAGCCGACACAGCCAAACTAAGGTGCTATTGGCATGGACTATCAATCTTCCGATGTATTGCTTGAAGTCAAGGATCTGAGCATAGAGTTTCCGACAGCGGCGGGCGTGTTCCGTGCTGTTGACCAGCTTAGTTTCAGCATCAAAGCGGGCCAGACGCTGGCCATCGTTGGCGAATCCGGTTCGGGTAAATCAGTGACTTCCATGGCGCTGATGCGCCTGTTGGACTACACGTCAGGGCGTATCGTGTCCGGGCAGATGTTGTTTGGCACGGGGCAGGACCGCCAGGATCTGGCCAAGGCAGACGACGCTACCATGCGCCGCCTGCGCGGCAATGAAATCTCCATGATTTTCCAAGAACCTATGACCTCTCTGGATCCGGTCTTCACTATAGGTTCGCAAATCATGGAAGCGCTGATTTTGCATCAGCAAATGACTTCCCCACAAGCTCGTCAAGCAGCCTTGGCTATGTTGGAAAAGGTTCGCATGCCTGATGCCGGGAAAATGCTTGATCGTTACCCACATCAGTTATCGGGTGGCATGCGTCAGCGGGTCATGATAGCCATGGCATTGTCGTGTCGTCCTAAGCTATTGATCGCCGACGAACCCACCACAGCACTGGATGTCACCATACAGGCGCAAATCCTTAACCTGATCCGCGAGTTGCAGCAAGACTTTGGCACTGCCGTCATTTTTATCACCCACGATATGGGTGTGGTGGCTGAAATCGCTCAGGATGTGGTTGTCATGTGGAAAGGGCGCAAGGTAGAACAAGGCACAGTCCAGGATATTTTTCAGCAGCCCAGCCAGCCGTATACAAAAGCGCTATTGGCTGCTGTGCCGCGTTTGGGTCAGATGCGGGGATTGGCCTTGCCCAAGCGCACGCCTGTAGTGCATTTTTTGGATAACGGTGAACTGGAAACCATAGGGTCAGAAAGCCTGCAGGACACTGTCAAAGGCGACACTCCAGTATTACGGGTTGAGAACTTGTCTACCCGCTTTGATGTGGCCCATAACTTTTTCGGCCGCACCACCTACCGGGTACATGCCGTGGAGCAGGTCAGTTTTAATTTATACCCTGGCGAAACCCTGGCGCTGGTCGGGGAATCCGGCAGTGGAAAAACCACGGTGGGCAAGTCTATCCAACAGCTGGTGGTAGCCAGTTCAGGTGCCGTGTTTTTTAATGGTCAGGATATTTTCAAAATGTCCAAAGCAGACCAACGCCGGTTGAAACGCGATATTCAATATGTTTTTCAAGACCCTTATGCCTCGCTGGATCCACGCAAAACAATAGAATTCAGTATTGCTGAACCCATAGTTACGCACAACATTCTGTCCGACAAGCAAGCCATCAAAGAACGCGTGGCGCAGTTATTGCTGGATGTAGGACTAAAGCCTGAACACGCCGCCCGTTATCCCCATGAGTTTTCCGGTGGACAGCGTCAGCGTATTTGCATTGCGCGTGCGCTGGCTTGCGATCCTAAACTGATTATTGCTGATGAGTCTGTATCGGCGCTGGATGTTTCCACACAGGCCCAGATTGTGGATTTGCTGATGGGCTTGCAACAACAACGTGGCCTGGCTTATTTGTTCATCACCCATGACATGGCCGTAGTCGAAAAAATCAGTCACCGTGTCGCTGTCTTGTATTTAGGGCAGTTGGTCGAGCTAGGGTCACGCCAGGCGGTATTCGAGTCACCGCGTCATTCCTATACCCGGACTTTGTTGTCGGCTGTGCCTGTGGCGATACCGGGCCGACATATCGATACCGATCTGATCGTCGGCGATATTCCCAGCGTGGTACGTAGTGTTGACGATATGCCTGTTATTCATCCATTGTTTGAAGTCGCGCCTGGGCACTGGGTGGCCAGTGAAACCGCGTAATTTGCTGTCCGACTATTTAGCTGTGCACAAGGAGAACATCCATGATTTCTGTTAAACCTATTGCGTTAGCAGTCTGCCTGACCTTTGCCGCCTTCAATGCCCCGGTGGCTATGGCGGCGGGCACCTTAACGGTTGCGCCGGTGGCGCCGGGCGACCCAGGAAGTTTCGATCCCATTGATACCTTTTTGGTCACCTGGGGCAGCGTAGGCAGTCAAATCTACGATGGCCTGACTATGCGTGGCGTGGACATGAAACTGGTGCCTGGCTTGGCGACGGCTTGGGAAATGCTGGATGACAACAGTCGTATACGCTTTACGCTACGCAAAGGTGTGGCTTTTCACAATGGCGAACCGTTTAATGCAGCAGCTGTTAAGTTTACGTTTGATCGCTTGTTAGGGCCCGAAGGTAAGAAAGGTCCACAGCAATCTAATTATGACGCCATCAAAGAAGTCAAGATCGTTGATGATTACACCGTCGATTTCATGTTGGGACGTCCTGATCCGGTACTGTTGACCAAGCTAGCTGGCTACGGCGCCATGATAGTCCCGCCCAAGTACATCCAGGAAAAGGGCGATGACTATTTCAATACCCATCCGGTAGGCACGGGTCCGTTCAAGTATGTGGATTACCAACCCAAGATCAGCCTGACCCTGGAACGTAACCCAGACTACTGGGACGGCGCGCCTAAACTGGACAAGCTTGTTTACCGCTATATCACAGAGCCATCTACCCAAGCCTCTGAACTACTGGCAGGCAGGCTGGATGTGGCGGCCAATATACCGCTTAGCATGACCCCGGTCATTAATGACCACGCCGACCTTAACGTGGTGGCCATAGATGGTCCCACGACGGCTGCCTTACGCTACAACACCCGCGATGGCATTACCGCGAACAAAGAAGTGCGTAAGGCGCTGACCATGGCGGTAGATCGCGACGCCATCATTAAACAAATACTGCTGGGCTATGCCACGCCGGTAGCCAGCTTCCAGGGCAAGCTGTCTTTTGGCTACGACCCGGCCATGAAGCCGCTTCCCTATGATCCCGCCAAGGCCAAAGCCATGCTGGCTGAAGCTGGCGTCAAGCCGGGCAGTCCCGTACAGATAGATTTCCGCGGCAGTGACGCCAACTTCCGTGAAGTGGTACAGGCGGTTGGGGCCTACTTCCAAAGCGTGGGCTTGAAACCCACCGTCAAAGGTTATGAAACCAGCGTATTGCTAAACGACATTATCCCCAACGGGAAAACCGGCAATATGTGGCAAAACTTGTGGGGCGGATGGACGTTTGACTACGACAACACCGCCTATTCCATGTATCACTCGGGCGAGAAATGGAATCCTTATGACAAAGATAAAAAACTGGATGCCATGCTGGAAGAACAGCGTAGTATTTATGATCAGGACAAGCGTCTGACCATATTGCGCGATGTGGCGCTGTACGTGCAGGATCAGGCGCTGGAAATGCCGCTGTATAGCATCAAGGCAGTCTTTGGCGTGAACAAGCGGGTCAAAGACCTGGAGATTCCGGCCGATGGACGTTTCCGTTTTACCAAGGCCAGCATCGAATAAACATAAAAGTGGCTCATCATGACTGGTTTTCTGATTAAACGCTTTTTGCAGGCTCTATTTGTTATCTTGATAGTGACTTTGCTGGTGTCCTATGCCGTTCGGCTGACTGGCGACCCTGCCATGATGCTGGCTCAGGGGGCGGGCAGCGTGACCGAGCAGGATCTGGAAAATATCCGTGAATCGCTAGGCCTGAATCAGCCTTTCTTGTTGCAGTACTGGCAGTTTATTTCGGGGCTGGCGGTAGGTGAGTTTGGCCGCAGCTTTTTGGGTGGTGCGTCCGTAGGCGGTCTGATTGCAAGCGCACTCCCGGCTACCTTATGGCTAACACTCTGTTCATTGATATTTTCATTGGTCGTCTCCATTCCTTTGGGTATACACGCGGCCGTACATAAGGGTAAATGGTCGGATCAGCTGATACGTATCTTTTCCCTGATCGGGTTGTCTTTCCCGAACTTCTGGCTGGCGATTATGTTGGTGTTGCTGTTTGCCATCGTGTTTCCCATTTTTCCGCCATCGGGCATGCAAGGCATAGATAGCGTGGTGCTGCCTGCCGTCACCATGGGAATAATCCTGTCGGCCACCACCTTGCGATTGGTGCGCACCTCTATGCTGGAAACCTTATCCACGCAATACATCATGGTGCTGCGCAGTAAAGGCCTTAAAGAACGCACGGTGTTGTACAAGCATGCCTTGCGTAACTGCGCTATTCCCGTCATAACCTTTATCGGTCTGCAGTTTGGCAGTCTGATCGGCGGCATTGTGGTGGTCGAGCGCGTATTTAACTGGCCTGGCCTGGGTACCCTGGCCTTTGAGGCCATATCCGGACGCGATTATCCCGTCTTGCAGGCCACGGTAACGGTGTTGGCCTTGCTGATTGTGGTCGCGAATTTACTGGTTGATATTGCGTATGGCCTAGTTGACCCGCGCATACGGATCAAATAATGGAAAACATCACTAGCACGGCTAGCGTACCGGTTGTTGCCCGGCGGCGTCGCTACAGCCTAGAACTAAGCTTGGGAATACTGTTTACCGGCGGCATGGTGCTGGCGGTGTTGTTTTCATGGTGGCTATTTCCTGGTGGCGGCGAAACCATGGACTTATCGGCTCGCCTGATACGTCCCTTTACCACCTGGTCCCATATTCTTGGCACAGACCCATTGGGGCGCGACGTCTTGGCTCGCGTCATTGTGGGCGGGCGTATTTCCTTGGTGGTCGGTGTGCTGTCGGTGCTGGGGGCCGTCGTGCTAGGGGTGTTTATCGGTTTGGTGGCAGGGTTTTATCGGGGCATCTGGGAAACCTTGCTGATGCGCTGTGTGGACGTACAACTGGCCCTACCATTCATACTGATCGCCATTACCTTTATTTCCATAGTCGGTGGTAGCGTCACCAACTTGATTATCTTCATGATACTGGCGCAATGGGTGCAATACGCGCGCTTGGTCAGGGCCCAGGTTATAGAGTTGCGCGAACGCGAGTTCATCCAGGCAGCCCGTGCCTTTGGCGTGCGTGACTGGGCCCAGATCTGGCATCATTTTCTACCCAATCTGATGGGGCCTGTCGTTATTTTGATGGCTTTGAACGTGGGTAATAACATACTGCTGGAAAGCAGCCTGACTTTCTTAGGACTGGGTGTGGACCCTTTGATCCCTAGTTGGGGCGGTATGCTGGCTGATGGCCGCACCTATTTGCAAACCGCGTGGTGGATCAGCGTATTTCCTGGCCTGGCAATTATGCTTACCGTGTTGGGCTTGAACTTACTGGCCGACTGGTCACGTGACAAGCTAGACCCCGCAGGACGAACCTGACAGGTAGATATTTATGAGCCAGCAGCTTTTGTGCGACCTGACCTTAGTGCGTACTGCCGATAGCCTGATGCAGCAGTTCAATGCGGCAAATTACAAAGGCGCTAGCGTCGACATCTGGCTGTTCGAGGGCAGGGACAAACGTCTAACCATGATGGCTGAACTTGAGCAGCGTGGGGTTCACGCCAGAGTGCACAGTGCCTATAAGCCTTTAGTGTGCTTTTTTCTGGAACAAGTCCAGGGCAGGGGACTGCAGTCTGCACATATTGTGTACCCGCGTCATACTGCCTGTGTGGAAAACCGATTTCTACTTGAAGCCTATCCCTTACCCGACTTGTTTCCCGACGCCAGTATCACCTTTGCCCAGGCCACTGATGCTGGATCGCAGACTATGTATGCCGTCACCCTGAAATTTGCCCAACATACCGAAGAACACCAGGTATTTGCGCCCAATGTATTGAAAGACGACTTTTTAGGGCAAACCGTTTATACGCCATCGGCCTGGCTGCGGGTTACTCAGCATGGGCAGCTGTCTAGCCAGCCCATAGCGGCTGATTATGAACAGGCGTATCAGGCTGTAATAAGCGCAGTTGCGGCCTATGACTGGGGCCGACGCGAACCCTATTTTGACCGACTCACCATTACCTTGAACCTGCCCGGCATAGAGCAAAAGTTGGCCTATGGGCACGAAACCATCAGCACCACAGAAGCCATGCATGAAGAAATATACTTTTCCTTGCTGGAGTATTTTCAACATTACTCGGGACGTGAGCCCGGCAGCCGTGGTTTGCAGCCTGGTCAGATTATTCCAGATATACGCTTGGACAATCAGGGGCCTATACAGCTTAAGGTAGCGCTGGTCCCGGCCGGATCAGGTGCTAGGCATGTCTCGGGACCGCTGGCCATGACGGTGGATCAACAATCTATCCAGATCGCAGAACCTTTGTTGGACCAAACCCAAACTGCATTATCCCCGTTGGCAATTGCCAAGGCCCTGCAAAGTTTCAAGGGCTTGCACTTCGCCTTTAACTCTGCCCAAGGTCGTGCAGTAAATGGTGTCTATATCCAGGGTGCCAGGCCTGCCGTAGTAATTAGTGGCGCCCAGCACGCTAACGAAACATCGGGTGTGGTGGGCGCGCTACGTGCCGCCCAGCAATTAAGCACGCAAGCGGGTGCCCACTTTGCCCTGCTACCATTGGAAAATCCGGATGGCTATGCCTTGCAGGCAACCTTGTGTGCGACCAACCCCACGCACATGCAGCATGCTGCTCGCTATACCGCCCTGGGCGATGATCTGGAATATCGCGAGCACGCGCCATGGTTTGAGCGCGAGGCCAGGAACCATGCCTTTACGCTTAGTCAGGCGCAATTGCATCTGAATTTGCATGGCTACCCCGCCCACGAATGGACACGGCCTTGCACAGGGTATTTGCCGCGCGGCTTTGAGCTATGGAGCATCCCTAAAGGGTTCTTTCTGATATTGCGCTACAAAGCCGTTTGGCGTACAAGAGCCTTGGCACTGCTGCAACACATCACGCAAGACCTGGCAAACAACCCGGAACTGATGGCTTATAACACCCAGCAAATGGAAAGCTATCAACGTTACGGCGGCACCATCCCTTTTCAGGTACTTAACGGAGTGCCATATACCGCCACCGAAGTCGCCACCCAGGAACCCGGTATTACACTAGTGACTGAATTCCCCGATGAAACTATCAGTGGTGATGAATTTGTCTTGGCCCATAGCGTACAAATGCAAACCGTGTTGGCCGCGTGTTCATGGTGGTGGGATCAGGCGCCATTTCCAGGGCATGGCTGATTTACAGCGATTCAGTACGCCGTGTAAACATGCGCTCGTCGTAGGCGAAATCGTAAATAGCAACGATTTTTACCTGCTTGATGGCAGGGTGAGTGGGGTTAAGCACTACATTATGTTCTAGCGGAAGAACTGCGGAAGGGATAATCAAACCTAAATGGCTGCCCGATTTCAACCAATCCGTACCGAACTGCATGCTGGCTCTATCTGCCGGCAAAGACGACCAGCCCAAGGGCAAGCTTTCAGGGTCTGGTTGTAAATACAGCGCAGCATCATCAGGCAATTCAAAGCAGGTGATTTTTAGTGGGAACGATGGCCTGGAATTTGCATGTACAAAGGTTTCCAGGCAGCAAATTGCGGGCGATAAGCCCATATACAAGGCGGGTATATCCATATCATTCCAGCGCCCACCTTCAAGTGCAGCGCCCTGGCCTGATAGGTCTGTGGCCCGTTTGGCTTTCGCCACACGCCAAGCCCGCATTAGACAACCCCACCCCATTCCAAGGCATTCAGGACGCGACGAACTTGTTTGGCGCCTATTTCGGTTTCGCACAGCATGACAGGACTGTCGCCTGAGAGGGCGTCGTTGGGTGTTGCCATCCAGCGTGCTGCTTCGTCTTTGTCCTCGAAGACTTCTTCTGCCTGAATGGCGACAGCGGCTAGCCTGTCCAATCTTTCCGACGCTACGCTATCAAGAGGCTTTTCGTCTTTCTTGCGCCGCTCGAAGGTTGAAAGGGATAGATTCAACAAGCGCCCTACATGAGTGGGTGACATGCCAAACGTGGATTTGGCGGCCACAGCCCAAGCTACATCAAAGCCATCTAGGATGGATGTGATGCGTTGACCTTCGCTTAGGTGAGAGCGGGCGTGGGCCAGATTCCAGAAAGAAACGGCCGCTTGGCTGGCATGGCGTTGTTTGACTGTGGGTAGTATTTTCATGACTTAACCTTCAATTGAGGTTTGTTGCTTCGTCAATTGAAGTATACAGCGTGTGACTTATATGTGGGAAAGTAGATACCACAAGCTCGGTGAAGTATGACCTACAACCGCTGTCTTATACAGGCATATAAGTTGCTTGCTATTAGCTTCTGGCTACCTAAGGACAATGCCATGAGCATCAAATGGGATGAGCTTTTTGTTTTTATCGTGTCGCCCTGGGAGCTGATGCTACGCGGTAGTTTGATGTATTGGTTTATCTTCATTTTGTTGCGGATGGCTGGGCGGCGGGACTTTGGCTCCGTAGGCTCGGCAGACATACTGGTGGTCGTGTTGATTGCTGATGCAGCTCAAAACGCCATGTCTGCCCAATACAACAGCGTGGCAGAAGGTATGGTGCTAGTCGGAACCTTGGTTTTATGGAGCGTAGCCGTGGATCGCGCTTGTTATTTTTGGCCGGCAGTTGATCGCTTGTTTGAGCCGGGACGGGTGTGCTTGGTCAAGGATGGCGTGCTGCAACGCAGGGGCATGCGCCGGGAATATGTGACTAGAGACGAGCTCATGAGCGAGTTGCGCCAACAGGGCATAGGCGATTTAAGAGAAGTGCACAGGGCCTACATGGAGTCCGAAGGCAGTATTAGCGTATTAAAGGTCAAGGGCTGATATCGTTTAGGCTATGAAGGCGCGTCTAAGCTCGCAACGTTGATCCCAGCCGCTGTGACAAACGATTTGCCAGCTTTTGCATGGCTTTGCCTGCCTTTTTTTGCAATGCAGCATCAACCTCATGTGAACGTATGCTGACAGCAACCCCAGCTACCGCTTCTGGACTCACTGAGTCAAAGACCGGAGCTCCGAAACAGTGCATGCCTTCGCGTAGCTCTTCCTGATCGATTGAATAGCCTCTTTCCCGCACAAGGGCAATTTCTTCGATAAGTTGTGAAATATTGCGAGGGCCTTTTGAGGTCAACGGGGTGGGCCACGGTTTGTCGTCGGTGTCGGCTAATAGTTTGCGTATTGTTTCGTTAGGCAGCGTGCTTAGCATGGCTTTGCCAGTAGCAGTGTAGATACAAGGTAGGCGCATTCCGGTGCGAAATGTTACGCCTAAGGGCCGTGCACCATTGCGGCAAGCTACATAGACGACTTCGGTGCCGTCTCGTATTGATAGCGTTATGGTTTCTTCCGGCAATACTTTCATGTCATCCCAAGAGGCGAAAAACTCCTGGGTGATATCAATTCTGGCTAAAAATGCATTAGCCCAAGTTACCAAATGGGGGCCCAAGGTCATTTGTCCGCTATCCAGCCGCGTAATTAGATTTAGCTGGGCCAGCGTGCTGCATAAGCCATGCAAGGTGCTTTTGGGTAGCTGAAGCTTCTGAGTCAGTTCTGCCAAGGATAAGGGAGTAGACGATGCAGCAATTTCGTCAAGTATTGCGGCGGCTCTAGCAACAGCAGGGGCGGCAGGTTTTGATATCGGCACTAAGACTCCAGTGGTGGTAGAAGCGGCATGATGACGCTTATAAATCTGTTGCAGTGCTATTTTCGCCTAGGGATAACCCCCGTGTTGAAACATTGACCGCTTGAATTCAGGTCGATATTATGGACTTAATTCAATATAAAGAAGTGTGTTCAGTATGTCGAACGATATTATCGCAATAATACCTGGTTTGCAAGATGCAGCCTTACTTCGAGTTGACGCTTATTTAGCTTCGGGCTGGACCGCTGGGGCGTCAAAAGAACGATTTAAGGTGTACAACCCGGCGAATGGCAAGTTGCTGGCTCAGGTTGCCACGCTTTCAGTCGCTCAAGTCGAACAGGCAATTACAGATTCAGCCAGGGCTCAAGCCGCTTGGCAGCAGTTAACTGCAAAAGACCGGGCATTGCATTTGCAGCGATGGTTTCAGCAAATTATTGACAATACGGAAGACCTTGCACTGTTGATGACCACAGAGCAGGGCAAATCGTTAGGCGAGTCCCGGGGCGAAATTGCCTACGCCGCTTCGTTTATTCAATGGTTTGCCGAAGAAGGCAAGCGTGCCTATGGGGATGTGATTCCACCGGTTGCCGCCGACAAGCGCTTGGTTGCCATTAAGCAGCCTGTGGGCGTTTGCGCGGCAATTACACCGTGGAATTTTCCCGCCGCCATGATTACCCGTAAAGCAGCGCCTGCATTGGCGGCTGGTTGCAGCATTATCATCAAGCCCGCGGAACAGACCCCGTTAACGGCGCTGGCATTGGCTGTTCTGGCCGAACGTGCGGGGATACCAGCTGGTGTTTTGCAGGTCGTGACTGGTAATGCAGTTGAAATTGGAAAAGTCCTGACTAGTAGTCCTGTGGTCCGCAAACTGTCGTTTACGGGATCTACCGAAGTGGGGCGCCTGTTGTATCAGCAGTGTGCCCCAACCATCAAACGCCTCTCGCTAGAGCTGGGCGGTAACGCTCCTTTCATCGTATTTGATGATGCCGACATTGATGCCGCAGTACAGGGAGCCATCGCGTCGAAATACCGTAACAGCGGTCAAACCTGCGTTTGCGCTAACCGGTTTCTGGTTCAAGACGGTATCTATGATTTGTTTGTTGAAAAGTTTACGCGCGCGACTCAGCAACTGCGCGTTGGCGATGGGCTGGAGCCGGGGACTGAGCTTGGTCCCCTAATTGACCAGGATGCCGTCACTCATGCACAAGCCATGATTGCTGATGCCTTAAGTAAAGGCGCCAAACTGCTTTGCGGCGGCCAATTACATGCATTAGGCGGAACATTCTTTGAACCCACGGTGTTGGCCAATGCCGACCCTACGATGAGGGTTGCCGCAGAGGAGGTCTTCGGTCCTGTCGCGCCCATATTTCGCTTTACTACCGATGCCCATGCCATAGCGCTGGCCAACGACACGGATTATGGTTTGGCCGCTTACTTATATACGCGTGATCAATCTCGGGCCTGGCGTGTTGGCGAAGCATTGGAATATGGCATGGTTGGACTGAATACGGGCTTGATTTCTAATGAAGTTAGTCCGTTTGGCGGGGTGAAGCAATCTGGCCTGGGACGCGAGGGATCGCACTATGGTCTTGATGAATATCTGGAAATTAAATACCTGTGTTTTCAGGTCTGACGACCTGTGTTTTCAAGCTTGACAGTAGTTATAAGAATGACATTACTTAAAGGAGTGATACAGATGTCTACCAAATTAAAAGTTCTACCTGTCGCGTTGGCTGTTGCCGCAATGTCACTGGGCTCCACGGTTTATGCGCAAACAGCCAAACCTATAAAAATTGGCGTAGTGACCTTTATGTCAGGGGCTGCGGCAGGGCCGTTTGGCGTTCCTGCTCGTCAGGCTGCTGAACTCTTGGCCGAGCAACTTAATGCAGGCAAGGCACCCGCACCATATACCACGTCAGGCTTTGGTGGCGCACCCCTAGAGCTCGTTTACTTGGACGAGAATGGCAGCACGTCCAAACAGGTTACGGAGTATCGTAATCTGGCTCAACAGTCTGATATTGATATGATCATCGGTTATACATCCTCGGGTAACTGCTTGGCAGTTGCTCCAGTGGCCGAAGAAATGAACAAGTTAACTGTCTTGTTCGATTGCGGGACGCCACGTATCTTCGAAGATAACTCGTACAAGTACGTTTTCCGTCCAGTGGCCCATGCAACGATGGATAACGTTGCCGCCGCACGTTATGTGCTGGAGCGTAAGCCGGATACAGTCACTTATGCTGGTATCAATCAAAACTATGCGTGGGGGCAGGATGCCTGGAGTGACTTTGAAGGCACCCTGAAGCAGCTTAAGCCTGATGTGAAGCTAACAACTTCGCAAATGCCCAAATTGGGAGCGGGTCAATATAATGCGGAAATTTCCTCCATTATGGCGGCCAGTCCAGATGTCCTGCACTCAAGTTTCTGGGGAGGCGATCTGGAAGGTTTTATCGTCCAGGCCCAAGCCAGGGGACTGCTGCAAAAATCCTTGACTGTGCTGACTGCAGGCGAAACGGCAACGCATAGACCTGACAATCAGATTCCCGATGGCACATTGATAGGCGCTCGTGGTTCTCATGGCGCTTTTGCACCAGATACTGAACTGAACACCTGGTTGCGCACTACCTATCGTCAGAAATTCAATGCTGACCCAAGCTACCCGTCCTACAAGATGGCGCAAAGCATACTGGGTGTAAAAGCCGCCTATGAAAAGGCACAAGAGGCCAATGGCGGCAAGTCTCCAAGTACTGATCAGATCATCGCCGCCTTTGAAAACCTGGCATTTGATTCGCCTTCCGGGCAGGTAGCAATGAATCTGGGCAAGGGCCATCAGGCAACTCAGGGTTCAGCGTTTGGAACGGTTAAAAATCAGGACGGCAAGATTACCTACGTCGACGTGCGTAATTACGCCGCAGAGGAAGTTAACCCACCAGAGGGCATCAAGTCGGAAGATTGGATTAAGGGCGGTCTAAAACACTAACTGGAAACGTCTTGTGTGCCGAGCTTATCGTAAAGGCTCGGCACGCATCTAGCTTTCGTACCTGTATCAGGAAATTTTATGTCTTTGTTGCCCGCTGCTTTGATTGATGGGGTTATGTACGCCGCTTGGCTGTTTTTGGTGGCCGTCGGCTTAACGCTAATCTATGGTGTCATGAAAATTCTTAATATGGCTCATGGCAGCTTGTACACCATAGGTGCCTATACCGCAGTTACGCTGGTGGGCCAATGGTTTGCAGCAGGCAATGCACCGTATTTCAGCTACGTGCTATTGATTATTGCCGCTGTGGTGTCAGGCGTAGTCTTAGGCATATTGATTGAATATGGCGTGCTGCGCCATTTTTATCGTGAAGATCCGGTTGTTTTGCTTTTAATTACTTATGCGATTTTCCTGATTCTGGAAGACGCAGTGAAGCTATTCTGGGGCGTAGAACCTTATGTTGCCGCCCAGCCTTATGGTTTGATGGGAAGCTTTACTGTAGGTCCGCTTTCTTATCCGAACTATAGTTTTCTAATTGTTATTGCAGCCTTGGTTTCGGGTATTGCGCTAACTCTGTTTCTTAAGTATTCCCGCTATGGTCGATTGCTGCGCTCCGTCATACATGATCGCGAAATTAGTTTGGCCATAGGTATTAACGTACAACGTTATTTTTTGCTCACCTTTATCGTAGGTGCGATTTTGGCGGCCCTGGGCGGAGCACTTACGGCTCCGACTATCTCTGTGGCGCCGGGTATGGGTGTGGATGTCATTGTTCTGGCATTTGCCGTGGTGGTCATAGGCGGACTGGGTTCCTTGCCCGGTGCGGCTTTGGGTGCCGTCATTGTGGGGCTGGTTCGTTCCTTTGCTGTGCACTATTTCCCCGAGGTAGAGCTGTTTTCCATCTATGCCGTTATGGCCATTGTTTTAGCTGTCCGTCCCAAAGGGCTATTTGCAGCTGTGGAGCCTAGAAAAATATGAGCCATATAAAAACTTATCCTGGCGCTTTGGTCGCTGTGCTAATAACGGGACTATTGCTGGTAGCTGGTTTGGTGTTTTCCCAATGGCAGTTCCTGATCGCCGTGGCTCTTGCAAAGGGATTGGTGGCGCTAGGCGTTGTGCTTTTATTGCGTTCAGGTTTGGCTTCCTTTGGGCAAGGCCTGTTTTATTGCGTAGGCGCTTATACCGTCGGCATGTCGATGACTTATCTGCGCTGGAGCGATTTTCTTTCCTTGCTGGCGTTGGCCATTATTGTGTCTGCCGCTATTGCGTGGGTATTGGGTTTCCTGCTGGCTCGTTATCGCGATATCTTTTTCGCCATGCTTAGTTTGGCTCTATCAATGATTCTTTATGGATTGTTGATACGCAACCCGGTACTTGGAGGGAGCGATGGTTTCAACGTTCTTTCATCAAAGTTTTTATGGGGTTTGTTTGATGATCGTCTATCCCGGGTGGGTTTATTTATTGCGACGGCAGTCTTGTGCGGTTTGGCCGTTTGGCTTGTACAGCGTTATTTAAAGTCTGGGCCAGGTCGATTAGGTCCAGCGATCAAAGACAATGAAATTCGTGTCGAATATTTGGGTACGTCAGCCCGGCGTAATATCCATTTAAGCTATGTTCTGGCAGCAGCCTTAGCGGGTCTGGGTGGGGGACTGTCTGCATTTAGCATAGGCCACGTAGATCCGGATATGGCTTTCTGGACCACATCGGGCGAGTTCGTGTTTATTGCGGTTCTGGGTGGAACTCGTAATGCTTATGCGCCTTTTCTTGGTGCGTTGGTCCTGGAACTGATTCGTTCTTTGGCGTATCAATACGCTCCTAATATGTGGCAGATCGTCATGGGCGCCAGCATGCTTGCGCTGATCGTGTTTTTGCCTGGCGGCTTAATCAGCATTGCCCAACGTTATATAGAAAGGCAGCGTACCGGGGCGGTCGCCCATGCTCCGGAGGGCAAGCTGTGAATACAACACCACTTATATCTGCCCGCGGTTTACATAAACAGTTTGGTGCAGTGTTTGCTGCACGCGACATCACGATTGATATTTTTCCACAGACGGTGTCGGGTTTGATAGGCACCAATGGTGCAGGTAAAACTACATTTGTAAATATGTTGACGGGATATTTGAAGCCGGACCAGGGTGCCATAGTGTTTGACTCTCAGGATATTACAGGTCGCGAGCCGCGTGATATTACGCGGCTGGGAATAGCAAGATCATTCCAGATCCCCCAGCTGTTTACCTCATTGAGCGCACTGGAGAACGTTGAGATCGCTCTTAATGTTGCTGGTCAACCGTTAAGCCGCGCTGATGAAATGCTTAAGCAATTTGGTCTGTCTGATTTTGCGCTGTCCATTGCGGGCACTTTACCCGAGGGTGTACGAAAATTGCTGGACATTGCCTTGGCTATGGTAGCCAGCCCTAAAGTTTTGTTGCTGGATGAACCCACCAGTGGGGTTGCCAGCGATGAAAAGTTTACTGTAATGGATCGTGTCATGGCTGTGGTGCGTGATGCCGGTGTCACGGTGCTATTTGTCGAGCACGATATGGATATTGTGCGGCGTTATAGCGACAGGGTTCTGGCTTTTTATGATGGCACAGTCATAGCTAGTGGTACTCCCGACGAGGTTTTGCTGGATGCCAAAGTCCGAGAGTACATTATCGGAGAACCACTACAGAAACAGACCCCAGGAGAAAGCAATGCTTGATATTCGCCAATTGGACGTCAGCATAGGTCCCACCAGTATCCTGCGTAAAGTGAACATTGCTGTGGGGCAAGGGCAAATAGTCGGCTTAACCGGCCGTAATGGTGCCGGTAAGACCACCTTGATGCGCACCATCATGGGTTTGTTGAAACCAACTGCAGGCAGCATGCTGTTTCATGACCAGGATCTGATTAGTTTGCCTGCCTATAAGCGCACCAGCCTGGGAATAGGTTATGCCCCCGAAGATAGGCGCTTGATTCCAGACCTTAGTGTTTACGAAAATCTCTGTGCCCCTGCATGGGCCTTGGGGACTAAGGATGTTGAAGTGCGCCTTAAGCGTGTCTATACCATTATTCCCGAATTGATACAGTTCGGGCCGCGACGCGCTATGCAATTGTCTGGTGGGCAGCAAAAGCTGGTTGCTATCGGTCGTGCCTTGATGACAGCACAAAAACTGGTTTTGCTGGATGAGCCGTTTGAAGGTGTCGCACCGGCACTTTCAAAGCGCATCGCTGATGTCGTGGGGGAGCTGCGTCAAGAAGGCTTTAGTGCTTTGTTGTCGGGCGCCGACCTGCAGCATGCTGGTAATGTATTGGATGAAATATATCGTATGGATCGCGGTGAGATGACTGCTGATCACAGTGCCACATCTAAGGAGCAATAATGTCTACTTTTCAGTTTCGTACCGTTCCCAGTGTGGTCGTCGAAACAGGGGCCACCAAACGGCTGGGGCCACTGCTACGCGAACATTTCTCTGAAACCCGCTTGTGCTTGGTCACCGATCACTTTTTGCATCAAAGCGGCATACTGGATCAGGCTTTGGCCAGTCTTAAAAGTGCTGGCTTTCAGGTTCAAGTAATCGATGATGTAATTGCCGACCCCCCAGAGCACATTATCCTGGCCGCTGCGGATAGCGCACGTGCTGGTAAAGCCCAGATAGTAGTGGGGTTAGGTGGTGGCTCTTCCATGGATGTGGCCAAACTATTGGCCATTTTAGTGGGGTCGGATCAACCATTAACGGACATGTATGGCATAGGTAATGTCCAGGGCCGCCGCTTGCCTTTGGTACAAATCCCCACCACAGCAGGGACGGGTTCAGAGGTAACCCCAGTGTCTATAGTCACGACTGGGAAGACGACCAAAACGGGCGTAGTCTCACCGACACTTTATGCTGATCTGGCGATTCTGGATGCCGAGCTGACCTTGGGGTTGCCTAGGGCGGCCACAGCGGCTACTGGTATAGACGCCATGGTTCATGCCATTGAATCCTACACCAGTAAACACCTTAAGAACCCTTTATCCGACATGCTGTCCATTCAAGCGCTGGGTTTATTGTCTGGCAATCTGCTGCGCGCCTGCGAAGATGGAAATGACATTGCTGCACGCGAGGCGATGTTGCTTGGTGCGATGTTGGCAGGGCAGGCCTTTGCGAATTCGCCAGTGGCGGCGGTGCATGCGCTAGCCTATCCAATAGGGGGCATCTTTCATGTGCCGCATGGCTTGTCTAATGCTTTAGTCCTACCGCACGTACTGCGTTTCAATGCACCGGCTGCAGCGACCCAGTATGCAGAGCTTGCTGATGTGATTTTGCCCAACGGCACTGGAAGTGATGAAGCAAAAACAGAAAGTCTCATTAAGTATCTGGCGAGTCTGTCGGAGTCAGCCGGGATTGAATGTCGATTGCGTGATGTTGGGGTTGAACAAAAGGATTTGCGCGTTATGGCTCAGGATGCCATGAAGCAGACCCGTTTATTAGGCAACAACCCGCGTAAGGTGGATGAAGAAGATGCCTATGCAATTTACTCCGCTGCTTATTAGCTGACTCTATTCGGACGTCGCACGGCGCGTACCTTTCCGCTGCTTCCGCCGCCGCAGTAGAACATGTTCGCGCCGTCGGACTCTAGTCCGCTGACGCTAACGCCGTGCGGCATTTCCAGCCGCTCAAGCACGGCGCCGGTCTCCGAGTCGATACGGCGGATATCGCTTTCATCGCCTTCCCACGTCCCGTGCCATAGTTCATCGTCTACCCAGGTCACGCCGGTCACGAAGCGGTTGGATGTTATGGTGCGGATAATTGCGCCGGTATCTGGATCAATTTGATGGATCTTGCGGTCGCGGTATTGACCCACCCACAGACTGCCTTCGGCCCAGGTAAGCCCAGAGTCGTTCCCGTGACCTGGCGCCGGGATGGAGGCGACCACCTTATTGTTAGCGGGGTCGATTTTGTCGATACGTTCCTCGGCGATCTGATATAGGTAGGTGCCGTCGAAGGCTGTGCCTGCATCGCAGGCGCGATCGAGCGTGTGTGTCACCTGGCCGCTTTGGGGATTGAAGGCGATCAGTCTGGAGCCTGTCGCGGCCCAGACGTGTTGACCGTCAAAGGTCACCCCGTGAATTTGGTTGGCACCTTGGAAAGGGCCATATTCGCGCACGATTTCGGCTGTACTCGCCATTGCTGGTGATGGGTGTGTGATTGTCTGTTGGGTCATTTCTGGCTCCTGATAGTGCGCCTGAAATTGGCGCGGTAAAACCACTTTATTCCTTAGTGAGCGCAGGTGGGAGTAACAAGATTGTCGCGAATTTTGTCAACGGGGGTGCTAGCCACCGGCGCATCCTGGCTTGCCCACTAGAGCGGGCTAGTCCTGAAGCTTCCAGCTCGACTAGCGCCCGCTGGACTGTACGTTGGCTGCTTCCCAAAGCTAGTGCCAAGGATGACGTCGACCAGGCCGTTCCGTCGGAAAGTAACGCTATCAGAGATGCTAGCTTACCGTCTATGGGCGGTACCAGCACAGCAACGGGATACTCGTTAAGCGGCTTTAGAATAAAGCCCCGTGCAGTGGCTTCAATTTGCGCTAATGGGGTGATCAGCGCGCGCAGACGGCCGATTTCCACACGTAGGCGGGCTCTATTCGACTCGTTGGGGTGGTGAGTACGAAACGCGTATGCGATCAAGGATTCCCTGGCCGCATCGCCGGGCCATGCTTGTGCGAGAGCTCGTGCCAAGGCGAATAGCACAGGCCGACGTGTTAGCGGTTGCCACGTGGTGCCCATGCCTATCCCGTGACGGCAGGCGTCGACTACCAATGTGTCGCTGGCTAACAGAGCTGCCACTTCATCAAGGCGCAGCTTCTGATCGCCATCGCTGAAAAGGCGTCTAGCAGCGGGGCGTTCAAGTGTTGTTTGTGCCTCGATCACTTCGGCCACAAGTGCAGGGACGCCTGCGCGGGCTGCTGCTTTGTGTGCGCGAGCGAACGCCGACTGTGCTAATTCAATATGTAGCGAACGCAAAGCCAGCTCTGCTGTAATCAGCTCAGCAGCGGCGGCAAGTGAGGGTGGCAAGCTGTGCATATCAAGTAACGCCAGTGTCGCTTTGGCGTTGTCGAGATGGCCAATTAGTAAGAATCTGCGTGCCGTGATTATACGGGCCAGCAGTACGTTGGCGTGATCGGAGTGTGCTTCGAGCGTGGCTAAAGCTGTCGCCAGCCAGCGCGGTGAGCTGGCGATGTCGCGAATGGCTAGTGCTATTTCGGCCTCGGCGACGATGCAGCGAGCACGCGCCAATTCTTCGTGGGTGCCAAAACCGCGGCCAGCGCGCTGTAGGAGCTCACGGGCGCGCTGGTAGTCGCCAAGTTGAGCCATGGCAATGCCGCGTAAGGCCAACGCTGGCGGATCGTCACGCAGTGCGACCCGCTTTAGAGCGCCAAGCGCATCGCCAGCGGCAAGAGCGCGCGCAGAGGCCGAAATCAGGGAGTCCATGATCACAGAATACTCCCTGGACTTCAAGGCCGTAAGGGCTAGGCCGTGTTTTTTAGTTTTTCCTCTTTCCCAAATAAGCTTCCTGTATTTTTTCACTTTTCAGTAATTCAGCACCACTGCCTTCCATCATGATTGAACCAACTTCCAGAACATAGGCGCGATCTGAGATTGCTAACGCCTGATTAGCCATTTGTTCCACCAAGAGCACTGTCACACCGTCTTTTCTGAGGCCTTGAATAATATTAAAGACCTCGGAAACAATGATAGGTGCCAGCCCCAGGGAAGGCTCATCAAGCATCAACAGCTTTGGGCGGCTCATCAAGGCTCGGCAGATAGCAAGCATTTGTTGCTCACCGCCTGACAAGGTACCGGCCATCTGATTACGTCGTTCGCCCAGTCGTGGAAACAATGAAAAAAAGTAATCAATTTCTTTTTGTAGTTGTGCTTTTGCGTCCTTACGAGTAAAAGCCCCAATCATTAGGTTATCGTGAACAGTCTGGTCAGGAAAAACCTGTCTACCCTCGGGGACATGGGCGATTCCGTATGAAACACGCTTATGGGCACGTATAGGACGCAGATCTTGTCCTTTAAAAAGAATGTCGCCTTTCGCTGTCTCGATCCCGGATAAAGCACGCATCAAAGTGCTTTTCCCTGCGCCATTCCCACCGATCAACGTCACGATCTCATTATCCTGTACATGCAGGGAGACGCCTTTCAATGCTTCTATTGCGCCATAGCTTACGGATAGGTTTCGTACTTCAAGTAAATGACTCATCACGTTTTCCTATGCGGCAACGCCAAGGTAGGCTTCAATAACTCGCGGGTTGCTTTGTATTTCGTCAGGTAAGCCAGAGGCAATTTTCAGTCCATAATCGAGCACAACGATATGATCAGAAAGTGTCATGACTAACTCCATATGATGTTCAATTAGCAAAATAGTAAAGCCGACATCTTTTAGCTTACTAATTAGTGCTGTCAGTTCCTCTGTTTCATTGGGGTTTAGTCCCGCGGCAGGCTCATCCAAAAGCAATAGTTCTGGTCTGGCTGCTGCTGCGCGTGCAATCTCAAGACGACGTTGCAAGCCATAAGGTAGGCTAGTTGCTTGCTCGTCGGCATAATGATCAAGCTCCAGGAAACGCAGAATAGAATGGGCCTTGTCCCGAATTTGCGCTTCTTCCTTGAAGCTGGATGGCAAGCCTAGTAGGTTAGCGAAAAAGTTTGATTTCTGAGTTCGGTATAGTCCAACCATTACATTTTCCAGAGCTGTCAAACCTTCGAAAAGTTTTAGGTTCTGAAAAGTTCGTCCTAGACCGCTACGGGCAATGCTGTTTGCTGACAAGCCATTAATGGCCTGTCCATGAAACAATATTTGTCCAGAATCAGCTTGGATTAATCCTGACAACAGGTTCAGGGTGGTGGTTTTGCCCGCCCCATTGGGTCCTATTAACGATGTGATCGTGCCTTTCTCTAAAGCGAACGAGACATTGTTGGTTGGGATAACCCCCCCAAAGGCTTTATTGAGACCGCGTACCTCTAATAACGGCTGATCAGTAGCTTTGTTGTAAGAGCCGTTTGAATGAGTAAGCCATAAATCGGTTGGGATTTTTGACCCTGCAGATAGACCCTTTTTTCGTTTTGGCTTGAAAGCTTTGAACATACCAGAAAGGCCTTCTGGCATGACGTATAGGGCGAATAGAAGAATGGCGCCGTAAGCAAAATGCTGTATTTCCGGCCAACGAGCAAGGAATGCGTCAATCAAGGTTAGAGTCACAGCCCCCAGAAAGGAACCAGTGGGTGACTTTCCGCCAAACAAGACAAGTACCAACAGAAAAACTGAGAGATTAAAGTTAACGAAATCTGAGTTGATGTATTGATTTTGTTGGGCAACCAGTGCGCCAGCGATACCGCAGGTAATGGCACTGATAATAAAGGCGAGAATCTTAAAGCGCAGTACGCTAATTCCCACACTTTCAGCAGCTATTTCGGAAGTGCATACCGCAGCAAAACCACGGCCGAACCGACCATTTAATAGCAGGTTAAATGTGATGTTTAAGAACAAGCCCAGTAAAACGACCACAACAACCCATTGCTGGCTGGAAAGAGGGTTGCCAAATAGTTCTAAGGGAGTTATTCCATACAAACCCTCTTGTCCACGAAAAACGTCCGTCCATTCAGTGGCGATTTTTTCAATTAATAGTCCGAAAGCAATCGTCACCATCGCCAGACTTGGACCTTTAACACGCAGGGCGGGGATAGCAATTAACAAACCAAAAATAGCAGACACTACCGCAGCGAGTAATAACGCGATCCAGGGATTTACTTGATAATTTACAGTCAATAAGGCGGCGGTATAGGCTCCGACGCCGAACAAGCCAGCATGTCCCAGCGACTTTTGTCCAGCTTGGCCAACCAGAATATTGAACCCAGAAGCGGCGATGTGGTAAACGCCAATATTGAATAGGATCAATAAATAGAAATCGTTCACGCCGGAGTATGCGAGTGCGATGAATAATGCTGCGATACATACAGGAAGAATAATTGTGTTTTTTTTCATACTTTTTCTACCTGAACTTTTCCTAACAATCCAGCAGGGCGGAAATACAGCACCAATATAATGACCGCAAATACCGCTATCTCTCGCAGGTTTGAATACCACAGGCCAATCATGGACTCCATGATTCCAATCAGAAACCCTCCGAAAATACAGCCTCGAGGGTTCTCCAATCCGCCTAAGATAGCTGCTGAGAAGGCTTTGAGCGCTAGCAGTGTGCCCACAAAAACAGATGCGGTGGATACTGGCGCTACTAAAATACCTGCCATAGCTGCGAGTGATGAACTAAGGATAAATACGCCAACGGCAACAACGTTGGCATTGATGCCCATTAAGCTGGCAGTGTTTTTACTGAAAGCGACAGCACGAATGGCTTTACCCATTTTGGTGGCGTGGAGTGCCCAGTCGAACACAACCATAAGAACTAAAGTCACACCAAAAATAAGAATTTCTTGTGGTCTTATGCCAGCTCCAAAAATTTTTATGACGCCGTCGCCCAGAGGTGAACTTAACGCAATTGGTGCTGGCCCCCAAAGCATAAGGGCAACGTTTTGAACTAGGATACCGAAGCCGATCGTACTCATTACCCATGACAAACCTTGCTCGCCGACGAAGTGTTTGATGGCCGTGTGGTAAAGGATATAGCCGAGCAAGCTGAGTAGGGTTGCGCTTACTACAATCGCAAATAGATAGGATTTCCATGAAACGTCTGCAGGCGAAGGAAAACCAAAAAATTGTCCTTGGCTAAAGAACATAACGGCACTTACACCCACTAAACCTGATAAAGCGATAAATGCGCCCTGCCCGAAATTGAAGGTTTTTGTGGTGGTGTAGGTAATGCTGAAACTAAACGCGATAAGCGCATATACACTCCCCATTGCCAAACCACTAAATATGGCTTGTATAATTCCCATGTGTAAGTTCCTGAAGCTGTATGTAGTATCGCTGTGCCAGATCATTCCGGCACAGCAGGCGTAATAAAACCCGATAGTTTGGTTTTATTGCTTTAAGTCTTCTGGTTTGAAGGCTTGCGTGATTTCATCATCGACGGATACCACTTTGCCATTTTCCCAGCGTACTAAACGAAAGTCTTTATAAGACAGGGCTTCGTGATTTTCTTTAGTAAATGGCATGTCATAGGTTTTGATCACGCCTTGTACGCTTTTTAGGTTTTCAAGCGCTGCCTGTACTTGCTCACCGTCTGTGCTGTTGGCCTCTTGCATTGCAGCAGCTAGTAACTTTATCGAGTCATAGGCATGAGCAGCAAACACATAGGTAGGTAACGAGCCATTTTTTTCTAAAATGGTATCGTAAAGTTTGCGTGATGTTTCTGTCGAATCCTCAGTAATTGAGGCTGAGAAAATCATCTTTTTTGCGAGTTCAGGACCAGCTATACGCAGGAAGGGTGAGCTTAGGTTTGCCCATGAGCCTAAAGTGGTGGGTGAATAATCAATTTTTTCCAAGCTACGCATGACATGGGCATTAGCATCTGCCAAGGCATAGACAATCAGCGTGTCGGCACCTGAGCTACGGATTTTGTTCAACTGCGAGCTCATATCTGTGTCACTTGGACCAAACTTTTCGTTCGCAACAGCAGTGATCCCATGTAATGCAAGAACAGCGGTGGCGTCTTTAGCGCCTTGTTGGCCATAACCTGTTGTATCCGCAATAATGGCAACTTTTTGATTTTTTGTTGCTTTGGCTGCATAAGCTCCTAATAACGTAATCTGATCCAGATCCCGCATAGAAACCCGGAAGATATAGTTTGGTGGTTGCTTGGCGTAGCGATTGGTGATGTCTGTAGCCGTTGCAGATGGTGAGATGGTCGGAACTTTCTTTTGTTGAACAATATGAAGCCACGCTAGCATATTGCCTGAATTAACTCCCCCCAGCATTGCACTGACATGCTCGTTGTTTACCAGTTCGTTAGTGTTTTGAATCGCTTTGGGAGGGGAGCCTACGTCATCACGTGCTATGACCCGTAGTTGTTTACCCAACACGCCACCGGCGGCATTAATTTCCTCTACGGCCTGACGAGCTCCGGCCAGGGCTGAAACACCGAAGTCGGCCGATCCTGTGGCTGACATATCGCTGTTGTACCCAATTTTAATTTCTTCTGCAGCAAGAGCAGGCGCTAGGACGCTAATAAAACTGAGCGCTGTAAGAGCTTTAGCTATGGTTTTCTTGTTATACATAATTATCTCCTGAGTTTTTAAATAATAAGTTCTATTGGGTTTTCAATGAGGCTTTTTATTTGATTAAGAAAGAGCGCGCCTACAGCTCCATCTATTGTTCTGTGATCTGCCGAAAGACTGATATTAATTAATTGGCCTATCACAATTTGATCGTCAACAACAATGGGCTTCTTTTCAACAGCACTGACTGCAAGGATGGCTGCTTGAGGAGGATTAATAATGGCGTAGAAATTCGAAATTCCATACATTCCTAAATTCGAAACAGTAAGGCCGCCTCCTTCATATTGGTCAGGCTTTAATTTTCCCTCTTTGGCCAAACCAATAAGCTCTCGAGTTTCCGCAGCAATCTCTCCTAGGGATTTTTTATCGCTGTCTTTTAAAACTGGAGTGATTAATCCAGCCTCTGTAGAAACAGCTACATTAATATCAAATCCTTGCCGTTGAATAAGAGCATCATCAGTCCAGATGGTGTTGATTTTCGGGTGTCTTTTGAATGCACGGGAAATTACATATAGCAAAAGGTCATTAATAGAAAACTTAATTGCCGATCTATCATTCAGTTCTGATCGAAGCTTTAGTAGTCCATCCATCTGACAAGAGACCGTCAAATAAAAGTGTGGGGCTTCTCGTTTCGACTCAGTTAGACGTTTAGCTATTGTTTTTCTAATATTGCTATGTGGTGTTGAATTTGCATCAGTCGCTTGACTTGCTGCAACGGGTTGAGGCCGCTCTTTGGGTACGTCCAAAGGTGCTTTCGTTGCGACATAGGTTTGCACGTCAAATTTCACTATCCGTCCGTTAGGACCCGATCCTGGAACATCGGCAATATCAATTCCGAAGTTCCTAGCTATATTCCTTGCTGCTGGGCTTGAAAAGACGCGTGACGAGACGGTGGGGATGGATTTAGGAGGGTTTTTCGCAGTGTCTTGTGCAGGCACATCTTTTTCTTTTGGCGATTCCCCTTCCTGCTCAAGCTTGGCAATAACGGAGGCTACCGGGACATCCAGGTCGCCAGCGTCGACTATGATTCGGCTTAAGATGCCGTCGTCGATGGCTTCTAGCTCGATGACGGCCTTATCAGTTTCGATCTCCGCTAAAAGATCACCTGCAGTAATGTTATCGCCCGGCTTCACATGCCACTGAAGAATCTTGCCTTGAGTAGTTCCGGCGCCAATAGATGGCATTAAAATATCAATTTCCATTTGTTTCTCAGCTATGTATTTGGCAAATTACCGGTTTTTTCAATGAATAGAGCCGCGTCCGATATATCCGCGATAATTGCTTTTCTTACTTTTTCGGTATTTCGATCTTTTAGTGCTTCCAACAAGCTGTCGTGATGCCTAAATGATTCCCATGTCCCCGACTTCCTTAATTCACTACTCATACTTAAGGAAAACAGAGGCGAGATCTGCAGCCAGATATTTTCAATCATTCCCAAAAGCAGTGGCATTTGCGCTGCCTCATAAAGACAAAAGTGGAGCTTGCGGTTTGCCTCTATTGTTTTTGCTGTGTCAATATTTAGCTCATGGCCTAGTTGATCGAACTCATAGGCATATGCCTCGATTTTTTCGATGGTTTCATCAAGAATGATTTTGCTTGCTTCTGCAGCAGCAAATCCCTCAAGGCAGCATCTGATCCTGACAATTTCCTTAAACTTGCTTAGCGTTGGTTTAGGTACGCACAAAGTTCTGTTAGGTAGCATTTCCAGCGCCCCTTCTGCAACGAGTTTATTCACGGCCTCTCGTACAGGCATAGGGCTGGTCTCTAGTACCTTAGCTAATCCTCTTAGTGTTATTTTTTCACCGGGAGGCAACGTCCCCGACATAAGAAGCTGACGGATATCGGTATATATTTGATCTGCTACCGTTATTCGTTCCTGCTTTTTTAGATGCCCAACTAATAGAGAGTCCATGGCAGTCCTTTGCTTAGTTCATATACACGCCACCATTTACATCCAGAGTGGCACCGCATATATAGCTAGCAGCGTCAGAACATAAAAAGGCGATTGGAAGTGCAATTTCTTGCGCATGTGCTTGTCGTCGCAGAGGAATACTGGAGACGTCTACTGTTTGTGACTGGGTCATTGGCGTGTCGGTTGCCCCCGGAGCTACGCAGTTCACCAGAACCCCTTCGGGCGCTGCTTTGCGGGCGAGCCATTTGACTAGGGCGCTAACGCCCCCTTTAGCTGCGACATAATGTGGGCTAGCCATCAACCCGCCCATGCGTGCGGCCACGGATGAGACCAGCACGACATGGCCTGATTTTTGAGCGCTCATTTTTTTAAGGACGGGACGCATTAGGTGAATGACACCTATAAGATTCACGTCCATTACCAGCTTTAGGACTTCGTCCCAGTTTGCATCATTCCAGTCATCCCATGGACAGTATCCGGCGTTGGCGATAACACCGTCTAGACGGGGGATGCTATCAATGGCGGCTTCCACTTGGGCTCGATCGGCGACGTCAAATGCAAGCATTGTCACAGGCCTTCCCTGTGACATTAGCTCGTTGAAGATATCTAAAGGTTCGGTTTTGTCAGCAAGAATAAGATGAGCGCCAAGTTCTGCGCAGACCCTTGCTGATGCGCTACCAATTCCTCCAGCTGCGCCTGTAATTAGTATGTGTTTACCGCTTAAAGAGTAGGGCATCATTCTTTACCTTAAAATCACGTTACAGGCCACTGTCATTTAACAGTTCGGAAATCATGGCATCTATATCGTTTGAGCTGGCCAGTGCTGCTTTTTCTAACTCTTTCGAAACCACAGGAGGAGCCCATTTGCCCGTGACGCGCTTAACAGGTTGGTCTAGATAGTCAAAAAATCGACGTTGTATCTCATCAGCTATAAAGGCGCCAATGCTAGTGCCTCGCGTGGTTTGTTCGATGATTGCTACACGCCCGGTTTTCATTACAGACTTACCGATAGTGTCGTAGTCGATGTCGCGCTGGGAAAGAGTCCTAAGATCAATAACATCCGCACTGACTCCACGTTTTTCGACAGCAACACAACATGCATCAACCATGGTTAGAGTCGTCAGTAAGGTGATGTCATCACCTTCGCGTACTCGCTTTGCTTTGCCGATAGGGATGTAATAATCTAAACCTTTAGGCACCAGCTTGGCTTGCTTGTGCAGCTCTTGGGGTTCTATGACGAGCACTGGATCGTTGCAGCGTAGCGCCGAGTTCATCAGGCCGACATAGTCGAACGCGTTGGATGGGGCGATGATTTTCCAACCAGGAAATAATGCAAAAATAGCGGCTGGGTCCATCGAATGCTGAGAGCCATATCCTTCTAAACCAGGAATCCGAGCACGTAAAGTCAAAGGCACTGAAGCAGTACCGTTGAACAAATGTCTAATCTTCCCTGCCTGATTTAGCAATTGGTCGCCAGCAACCAAAGCGAAGTCGCTGTACATCAACTCAACAATGGGTCTTAGTCCAGATAGCGCCGCACCAGTAGCCAACCCACAAAAGCCATTCTCTGTAATTGGAGTATTGATCAGTCGATCAGCAAAGCGACTCGTTAAGCCGCGAGTTGCTCCGACTGTGCCTCCGCCCATGTTGGCAACATCTTCTCCAAACACATATATCGAGTCGTCCTCTTGCATACGAGCACCGACCGTCTTAGCGATGGCTTCAATATAGGTAATTGACTCCATGTCCTCTTCTGCAAAGTCCTCGTACTCAGAAAAGGAAATACCGTCGAACTCGCTCATGTCACTGGTCAAATGATTATCGACAGTGCTTGGGTCAGGCCATAGTTCGACCTTGATCGAGGCCCCAGATCCCTTACCGTCAATGCAGGAGCTGTATGCACTGTTTATTGCATCACTAACAACGTTATCAAGCTGCTGCAGTTCTTCAGTACTTAATATATTGCGCGCGGGCAGTTCTTTATTGATAAAAAGCCAAGGGTCGCGTTGCTGCCATTCTTTTTCTTCTTCTTTACTACGGTAACCAAATGCGCTGCCAGGGATGGATGAGCTTTGGTGGTAATAGCGATAGACTTCAGCAAGGATGAACACCGGGCGGTTCTGTGTCTTAATATGGTCGGCGGCCCAGCGGGTAGCCAACCATACTGCAAATGGATTCATGCCATCAACTTTGATCGCTTCGATTCCGTGAGCTTGAGGACGCGTCAAAAGTTCAGTCTCAAACGTTGATTGCTCCACGCTCATTGACACCGCATACTTGTTGTTCTCAAGAAAGAAAATCATTGGGAGCTTATAGAGCGCAGCCAAGTTCATGGCTTCGTGAGTTGCTCCTTGATGTAGCGCACCGTCGCCGAAAAAACTCACCATAATGTCGTTGTTTGACGTATGTTTTTCCGCGAAAGCATGGCCGCACGCAATAGGCAATCCACCGGCTACGATAGCGTTGGTTCCCATAATCCCTAATTCGGCATTGCGTAAATGCATGGATCCGCCGCGTCCACCTGTCCATCCATCTCGTAAGCCCAAGATCTCGTGCATCATGGCCTTGATCTCTTTTGTCATACGTGCTGTCAGGCCATTTTCCAATGGATTGAAATCTATTTCGTATAACGCATTAATGGCTTTCGCAATACATTGGTGATGGGCGCGATGCGTACCATTGATGAGGGTGCTGCCTGGAAGCGCTGCAATACAGCCAGCTGCCCCACCTTCCTGTCCGATGCTGGAGTGTGCCGGTCCATGGACGCAGTTAAGCTTGTCGAGATGTAGGATTTTTTCTTCAAAACGTCTGGCCACAAGAAAAAGGGTGACTAGCCGTATAGCGTCATCTTTTCCTAACAGCTTCCAATCTTTCTCTTCAACGATGAGTTGTTTTACAGGGGTCTTGCTGGCGATGTCAATGAACTGCATGTTGTCTCCGAACTTCAGGAATTTAGATGTGGGCGGTCACGCCGCCGTCAACGACCAAGCTGGCTCCGTTGACAAAGTCAGACGCGGCGCTAGCCAGAAATAGGATGGAGCCCACCAAGTCTTCAGGTTCGCCCCAACGGCCCATAGGAGTAGTAGCAGCAACGCGCTCGGCGTGGCCGGGAATATCAATGCGCGCTTGCCGGGAAAGAGCCGTATCGATCCAGCCAGGATGAATCACATTGACGTTGATCCCGTCTTGTGCCCAGGCGCAAGCAAGCGACTTGGTCAATTGATGTACAGCTGCCTTACTGGCTGAATAAACAGGAGTCACGGCATTGGAAGCAATCGCCATAATTGAGCCAATATTTATTATTTTCCCGTGCGCCTGCGCTTTCATAAACGGATAGGCTGCCTGGCACATATGAAACGTACCCTTAAGATTGACATCGATGATGTGGTCCCACACCTCTTCTGAGTAAAGTTCGGGACGCATCCGCGTGTTAACGCCTGCTCCGTTAACTAGAATATCAATAGATCCGAAGTGGTCGGATATTTGCTTTATGGCTGATGTGCATGAAGCCAGGCTCTCAACTTGGGCCGGAAGGGCTAACACTGAACTTCCCTGGGCCTTAAGGGAAGCCTCAAGGGCGTCCAGTTTCTTACCTGGAAGATCCAATAGTGCTAAGTGTGCTCCGGCTTTGGCAAAGGCGCAGGCTATAACCTCGCCGATACCTCCCGCAGCTCCAGTGATTACTACTACCTTCTTCTTTACATTGAATAGCGTGTCGCTCATTATTTCTTCTTCGTTGGAGTGCAATTTTCTAGATGTGCGAACATCCGCCTAGATCTAATATTTGTGATCACAGATCAATGATATGTTCTTTTTGAGCGAAAGGCATATAAGGGTTTACCATGCGCTGGATAAGCAAATCGAGAGAGAAGGGCGCTGAGGAGAGCTGAAACCAGGCTTTCTATGCCGGGCTTTTTGTCTGCAGGTGATCAATAAATAATTTAGAGGCCGTGGACAAGGCGTCGCGAGAGCGAATACAGATATTTAAATGCCTTTGAGCCCATGGTTCTTGCAAAGGAATGATACCGATATTAAATATTTTTTCGTAGCGCTGAGCTAGCGCCAGTGGTAGAACGCCCAGACCTAAGTCTGAATTGACCATGAAGCACAGCGAGTCGAAACCGGTGACCCGCACCTTCATCGTGAACGATTTGTGGAGTTCGTTTGCTGCCGTTGTAATAATTGAGTTGATAGCACTTCCAGCATGCATTCCAATAAATTCGTAATCGAGTGCTTGTGGAAAAATAGGTTTTTTTGCGCTAAGGATGGGGTGGCCTAATGGGGCGATTAGCGCTAGGCTGTCGCGTCGGTAAGGAAGAATCTCAATATTATGCTCCGTAAAAAAACTAGAGAATATGCCAATATCAGCTGAGTTTTCCTGTACTGATTTCACGATAGATGAACTGATACTTTCCTCAAGAACAACCTGGACGTTCGGATAAAGGCGAGTGAAAGAACGAATGTCCTCTGGCAGGAATTGATTGATCGCAGAAATATTGGCGAATACACGTATAAAGCCTCGTACACCAGTGGTGTACTCCCGCATTTGCAAAGAAATGTCCTCTAACTCGTACAGTACCCGCCGGGCCATCTCAGATAAGGCTAGGCCAGCACTAGTCGGTGAAATTCCTTTGTTGGTTCTAACCAGTAACGTGGTTTTCAGCGTGCTTTCCAACTCACTGATTCGTTTGCTGATCGCCGCGGCTGCAATATGCTCCCGTTCTGCAGCTGCAGCGATGGTGCCTTCTTCCAACACGCTTATGTATAGACGGAGTGATGTTGGGTCCAAGAGCATGTTGTAACTCCAAGTTGAGATGGTTGAATCCATGATCTAGCCATCGTATTTAGCGATGGCGGCGTCATAAATTATAACTTTGGCATCTCTACGGCGATTGTTAGACTAATTCTCAAATAAACCCCAGGCATATATTGATAGCGCCTTTTGGAACGGAATAACGACATGAAGCTGAAAAACCCATCTCTTTTTAGGCAACAGGCATTAATTGATGGCCATTGGCGAGATGCTGATGACAAAGGGACATTACAAGTTAAAAATCCTTTTGATAGCAGAGTTTTGGGCACTATTCCAGACCTTGGCGCTACAGAGACCCGTCGCGCTATTGAAGCGGCTGAACGCGCGCTTCCAGCATGGAGGGCAAAGACCGGGAAGGAACGAGGCGCAATCTTAAAAAAATGGCAGGGGCTGATAGAAGCAAACGCGGATGATTTAGCAATGATCCTGACATTAGAACAGGGCAAGCCCCTTGCGGAAGCTAAGGGGGAATTGAGTTATGCGCTTTCCTTTGTTGAGTGGTTTGGTGAAGAGGCCAAACGGGTTTATGGTGATTATTTACCGACTACGCGTTCTGACCAGCGCATGCTGGCAATTAAGCAACCCGTGGGCGTATGCGCTGCATTAATCGCCTGGAATTTTCCCTCTGCTTTGGTAACACGTAAGGTCACCCCCGCCTTGGCATCCGGTTGCACGGTTGTCCTCAAGCCATCTGAGCTCACTCCATACACTGCCTTGGCACTAGCATTCCTTGCCGAGGAGGCCGGCTTGCCGGCTGGTGTATTGAACGTAGTCACTGGTTTGCCAACGGAGATCGGCCGGGAACTTACCAGTAACCCAAAAGTGCGGAAGTTGACCTTTACCGGATCCACGGAAACGGGCAAGCTGCTAATGCAACAAAGTGCATCTAATGTGAAAAAACTCTCATTGGAGCTGGGCGGGAATGCACCGTTTATTGTGTTTGAGGACGCGGATCTAGACAGTGCAGTGCAAGGGTTGATGACATCCAAATTTCGTAATGCAGGCCAAACCTGTGTCTGTGCAAATCGAATCTATTTGCATGAATCGATTGCTGCAAGATTTACTGAGAAATTGCTTACCGAGGTCCGCGCTCTCAAGACTGGGAGTGGATTGGATCGGGATGTGACTATTGGACCTCTGATCAATCAAAAGGCCGTTGATAAAGTAGCTCGACTGGTTAATGACGCAGTTGATAAGGGTGCGCGGAAACTATTGGAAGTCGGAGTGTTAGAAGAGGGCAGTTTAATTTATCCGCCAACAGTGCTTAGTGGAATTACCCAGGAAATGGACCTTGCCACAGAAGAGATATTTGGCCCCGTTGTTAGCATTTTCAGCTTCAAATCAGAGGCCGAAGTGGTGGTGCTGGCCAATACAAATGAATCTGGGTTAGCTGCTTATTTTTATACGGAAAGCCAAGATCGAACATGGCGGCTAATGGATGCGCTGGAGTACGGTGTTGTTGGCATTAATACAAGCATGGTCTCAAACGAGGTGGGACCGTTTGGTGGTATGAAAGAGTCTGGCGTGGGCAGGGAAGGTTCAAAATATGGCATCGATGAGTTCCTTGAGATCAAGTACGCCTGCCTGGCGGCCAGAAGCCAAAACGGATTGGTTATTTAGCGCGTTGCACTTTTCTATTCGGAAAAAACATGAACCACAGTACAGAGACATACGACTATGTAATAGTTGGATCGGGTGCAGCAGGCTCTATTCTGGCTAACCGCTTAAGCGCTCATGGTCATAGTGTGTGCTTATTAGAGGCAGGCCCTGCTGATCGCCATCCTTTTTTACATATCCCAGCTGGTTTTATCAAGGTGATTTTTGACGAAAGGTATGCGTGGCAATTTCATACGATGCCCAATACCTTGACCAACAGCCGTAGCATACCTATTCCCCAAGGTCGGACCTTGGGTGGGTCTACCGCGATTAATGGCCTGGTCTACAACCGGGGGCTGTCGTCTGACTACGACCATTGGGAAAGTCTTGGAAATGAAGGGTGGGGCTACGAGCAGGTGCTGCCCTACTTCAAGTCGATGGAAAGAAGGGTAGGGGGTGATGATCGTTATCGGGGGCGTAGTGGTGAGCTGCCGGTGTCGGATATTGATTGGAAACATCCTTTATGTGATGCTTTCATTGAAGCTGCCCAAGAGTATGGGATGGTTAAGAATCCTGATTACAACGGGGATAGCCAAGAGGGCGTAGGCTTTTTTCAGAGAACGATTCACAAGGGCCGACGGATGAGCACCGCCAAGGTTTTCCTGCAGCCAAGCAAAGGGGATAAAAACCTTACTATCAAAACGAATGCTCAGGCCAGTCAAGTGATTTTTAAGGGAAAAAATGCGATTGGTGTCCGGTACTTTTCTCCAGCGAGTCCGAACTCCATAAAAACAGTTCATGCAAATAAAGAAGTGATTATTTCAGCGGGTGCCATCAACACCCCTAAGTTATTACAGCTATCAGGAGTCGGCGACGCAGCGCACCTTAGGAAGATGGGTATTGAGGTTGTTAAGGACCTGCCCGGCGTAGGTAGCAATCTGAGTGACCACTATTCGGTGCGCATGGCAGTAAAGGTTCGTAATACTGACACGATGAACGAGCTTGTCAAAGGGGTTAAGTTAGCTGGGGAAGTTATAAAGTGGGTGCTACGCAAGCCCAGTATCCTTGGTCTGAGCCCATCGTTAGTCCATTTTTTTGCGAAATCAGATCCTAGCTTGACTAGTCCAGACCTACAAGGTGTGTTCACTCCTGCTAGCTATAGAGATGGTTACGTGGGCCAGTTGGATGAGTATCCAGGAATGACAGCAGGGGTATGGCAGCATCGTCCAAAAAGTCGGGGGTATGTCCAGATTCAGAGCACAGACCCCTTGGCTTCGCCCATCGTTCAGCCAAACTATTTGTCGGAAGAGCAAGATCAAAAGGTTTTGATTCGTGGCGTTAAGCTGACCAGATCCATTCTGCAGCAAACGGCTTTAGCACATTATTACCAGAGCGAAATTTTACCGGGTGCTAGTTGTCAATCAGACGATGAAATCCTTGATTTTGCCAAGTCATACGGAGTGTCTTCTTACCATGTCAATGGAACTGCCCGGATGGGCCCAGCCACTGACAAAAATGCCGTTGTTGACAGCGCACTCCGAGTGCATGGACTAACTGGCTTACGAATAGTTGACTCTTCAGTAATGCCTTCTATCCCATCCGCTAATATTTGTGCGGCGACCATGATGATTGCTAATAAAGCAGCCGATTTAATTGGTAGCGAGCGACTCGCTACCAACAAAAAATAAAACGAGGTTTATTTCACCATGAATTTGCCATTAAATGGGATTAAGGTTCTGGAGTTAGGGCAACTGATCGCAGGCCCTTTTGCTGCGAAGATATTGGCTGAGTTTGGTGCTGATGTTGTAAAGGTAGAGCCTCCCAAGAGGGGTGATCCCCTTAGAAAGTGGCGACTCCTGCACGAGGGGACGTCAGTTTGGTGGCAAGTGCAGTCGCGCAATAAAAAGTCAATCACCCTGGATTTACGTGCGCCGGAAATACAGGATCTTGTGCGAAAAATAGTCAAGGAAATTGACGTGCTGATAGAGAACTTTAAGCCTGGCACACTAGAGAAATGGGGTTTAGGTTGGGAAGAGTTAAAGGAAATTAATCCAAATTTGATCATGCTACGTGTTTCTGGTTACGGTCAGACGGGTCCTTACCGTGACCTTCCGGGTTTTGGTGTGATCGGTGAGGCAATGGGGGGGCTGCGCCATTTAAGTGGCGAGGCCGGTAGGCCACCGGTACGTGTAGGGGTTTCTATCGGAGATTCTTTGTCCGGGCTGCATGGAGTGATTGGTGTGCTGATGGCATTACGTGCTCGTGATCAGCAGGGCGGGGCGGGTCAGATGATTGATGTTGCGCTATATGAATCTGTCTTCAATATGATGGAAAGCCTGCTGCCTGAATACTCTGTTTTCAATGAAATAAGACAACCCGCTGGAAGTAGTCTGCCCGGTATTGCTCCAAGTAACGCGTATCTTTGTAAAGACGGGAAGTATGTCTTGATTGCTGGCAATGGCGATAGTATTTTCAAACGTTTGATGGCTGCTATTGGAAGGCCAGACCTGGAAAACCTACCCGAGCTGGAGCATAACGATGGACGCGTCGAGCATGTGTTGTTGATTGATGAAGCAATTGGCGCCTGGACGTTAGAGCGCGAGCAGCCCGATGTAATACAGATTTTGAGTGATCAACAGATTCCGGTTGGACGTGTTTACGATGTGAAAGACATTGCTGAGGATCCGCATTATCGGGCTAGAGGTATGGTCCTTGAGTCTCAGCTAAATGATGGAACTCGAATATTAGTACCTGGGGTTGTGCCCAAACTTAGCGCAACACCAGGACGCATCCTTGATAAGGCCCCGGAGTTGGGAGCGCATACAGCCCAGATACTTGAGGAATTCGGAGTGAACGAGGCCACCCAGGTGGATTGGCGTGAACGTGGAATTATTTAAGGGCGGGTATTAGATTATGAACTCAAAAGTATATATTCAAGAGGTTGCGCCCAGAGATGGTTTTCAGGGCGAGAGTCGCTTTATTGACACGGCGGATAAAATCTCTTTTATTAATCATCTTTCCAATTGTGGATTCGCAAAGATAGAGGTCACTTCCTTTACGTCCCCCAAAGCCATTCCTGCGTTAAGCGACGCAGAAACAGTAATGAAAGGAATCGTCAGAAACTCCAGCGTTGTTTACTCATCCTTAGTGCCAAATGTGAGGGGGGCTCAACGAGCTTTAGAAAGCGGGGTTGATGAACTGAATCTTGTGATGTCAGTCAGTGAAAGTCACAACCGCTCCAACTTACGTATGTCTCGGGAGGCTTCTTTTTCCGCCTTAGTCGACGTTATAAACTATGTGGGTAATGCGACGGTATCTATTAATGTGTCGCTTTCCACGGTTTTTGGCTGCCCATTTGATGGGAATGTAGACTTCGCATCGGTGCTGCAACTGGTGGATCGCTTTGCGGAATTGGGGGTGGACGGTATTACTTTTTGTGATACAACCGGGATGGCCTATCCAACCCAAGTTCAAAAAATTTCCAGTACCTTAGTGGAACACTATGCACCGCTTGATTTGACCATGCATTTTCATAATACCCGCGGCATGGCATTAGCCAACACACTCGCAGCTGTAGACGCTGGAATATATCGGTTTGATTCGTCCGTAGGCGGAATCGGAGGGTGTCCGTTTGCTCCGGGAGCCAGCGGGAATACGTGCACTGAGGACTTGGTGCACATGCTCCACTTGATGGGTTATGACACTGGCGTGGACTTGGGTATGTTGGTGGCTACGGCCGCACAGCTCCCTGATATGGTTGGCCATGAAATACCAAGTTATATCTTGAAAGCTGGCTCAAGGGAAAAACAACATTCCTTTTCCTGCTAAGGAGGTAATGTGACATGACAATAAACACTGAACCTTTGGTGAACAGTCCCAGCTTATGGCAGGCACACTTCCCTTGGCCAAGGGCCAGTGATCATAAATACTTACGTGGCCATGTCCTGGTACTGGGCGGCGCCATGATGACTGGGGCGGCACGCCTATCTGCACTGGCAGCAGGGCGTATAGGTGCAGGCTTGGTGACTATTGCCGCGCCGCTTCCCGTATGGCCCATTTATGCCAGTGCCTTAACCCATGTCATGGTTCAGCCTTTTATCAGCGTTCACGACTGGGAGGGGCTGTTAAGTGATAGTCGCAAAAACGTTATTGTTGTGGGCCCGGGGGCAGGGGTATCGGAAGACACACGTCAACACACTTTGAGTGCTTTAAAAACAGCGCGAACGGTAGTGATTGATGCCGATGCCTTAACTGCATTCTCATCCGATCCTGATACCTTGTTCTCTGCCATACAAGGACCTTGCGTGATGACCCCTCACGAAGGCGAATTTGCGTGTGTCTTTACCTTGCCCGGCAATCGTCTAGAGCGTGCGGTAGCCGCAGCACAACTCAGTGGTGCAGTCGTTATTCTAAAAGGCTACGAGACGATTATTGCATCACCTGATGGTCAGGCAGTGGTTAACACTGACGCACCCTCGGAATTAGCCACAGGCGGCACCGGCGATGTACTGACAGGTATTGTGGCGGGCCTATTAGCACAAGGCATGGATCCATTTTGGGCCGCTGTGGCCGCTGTTTGGTGCCACAGCGATGCCGCTAGGCGGTTCGGAGCGGGGTTGGTTGCGGACGACTTGCCAACCATGCTTCCGTTAGTACTGAAACACTTAAAGTCTTAGCCTAGACCCTTTGGCCTAGACCCTTTGGCCTAGACCCTTTTGTTGCTTCGTAGGCTCAAAGCCGCTTATCAGGATGGCGCGCCTGCTTGGAATTGATTGGGGATGCATTCCCAGCCCAGAGTGGCACCTCGGTTTATTGCGGCATATACCGCAGCATTACGGTTACGTACATCCAGGCGTTGGTACAACGATTCTGTATGGGCTTTGGCGGTCGCCACTGAGATATTAAGTTGTCGGCCAACTGTTTTCATAGGATAGCCTTTTGCCAGCAGTACTAATACTTCGTATTGGCGCGGGGTCAATCCCAACATTTCCGATTCACCACAGGTTGAATTCGATGGATACGTAGATGTGGAGGTGGATTTATCAGTGGCGCGTCGTGTGTACTTTTGAATTTGCCGATGCGAAGATGATGTGGCGGTTGGATGAATTGGCCCATCATTGGCGGGGTCGCCTGAAAAAGTCAGCGGCTTTTCGGCGTCGGGGACTAACGACAAAGGTATTTGAGTGTGTTCAGACCAAGAACTGGTGGGAAAGCAGGTGCCACCGGCCAACACAAGTTGCATAGATGCCAATAGTATTTCTGGCGTAGCGTGTTTATATACACAGCCCACTATGTGCGATGAAATTGTGTGGGGCGTCGATGGGATCTCGATCGAGTCATACAAAAGCAATATGCTTCTGGGCGAGCATATACGTTCCACATTTTGCGTTAGTTGAAATATATCATCAGACCCCGATACGGATACTATCGCTAAATCGCAGCTCTGTGTAGGGACGTGCTTAACTAACTGCACTGGGTCGTAGCCAGCTAAATTTAAAGGCACGTTAACCTTGGACAAAAGATGCATGATGCCAAGTCTTAGAAGAGGTTTTTGCTCGATAACAATAACGAATGTCATACTTATTTTCCTGGATCAAAACCAAGCACGCTGATCTGTGTCGATCAGTTAGCTGTGCGTTAGCAATTTTGAGACCTGCAGTTAATAACTGCACTGTTTTTCTTTTAAGTCGGGACTTTCAAGTCATCTAAATTTGCAGACTCTGCGAGTCCTTGCAATGCTACACATGGCTCGGCCATGCAATAGTATGCTTGCCACGTGTTTTTTATTATCGGCTTAATTGCTAGCGTTTTAAGAAACCAGCCTATACCTTATGTTAGTTGTCGTAATAATAAATTTAGCATTATTAGCTTACTAACTATAAAGGGCTTAATCAGGTCTGATCGAGCGAGAGCGATGACCGGCCAGGTTCTGCTGGGTCATTGCTCTGCATTAATAGGTGTAATTCAATTCGACCGTATGTAGTAGAATTTTTAATGTAAACATACGGCACAGCATAGCTAGAGGGGTGGAACCCAGGTTGCTGTCATGCTGATTTTTCAACCAAATAAATACCGTTGTGTCTAGGCGTATACACTTCTAGCTGATCGATTTCCAAATGGTTAATGTCACCTTCGTCAGTGTGATAAATCACTGTGACACGGCTGTCACGAACATCATGTAGCTGTTTTGGCAATAGGTGAAAATGCGCTGCTACAGCGGGGGCGGTGCTCTCTAAGTGTATTTGTCGGCTTATCAGCCTCTTAAACAAGGTTTGGCAATAGCATGCCCAAAGTACTAGAAGTACGCCATTAAGCAATAGAACCAATAAATAAACCATCAATGTTTGGATGGATGGCATCAGCGCTGCCAATTGAGCTGCATACCCTGTCTTCTGATAAGCAGGCATCAGCAGGCTCATAACACCCTGGGTAAACAAATAGAAAAATCCTATCCAACCTACAGCAGTCAGGGCGCCATCCATGGTCAGACCGATAAGAGAACGTTGGGTTTTGATAATCATGTGAGCTCCTTAATGCCACGGTCGGGACTGGTCCAGCGTGCGCGCTGGCGCCTCATACGCAGCATGACTTTGGGAAAACTAATAAGAGTGGTGAATAGGTTTATGGTCCAAAAGGCAAATGGGTACCAAATAGTCCAATACAGTGCCCGGTGAAGATTGGGTTCATAACGACGATCTATCAGCACGCTGACAGCAAACTGAAGTAGACAGAACATGGCCAGCACCATGCCAGTGAATGACGGAGGCAAGAGCGTCGGAACTTGTATCGTTGTGGGTAGTACCAGCAAATTGCCCAGTATCCACAGAATTACGGATAGTGCCAAGGCGAAGGCCCAGCCTATCGACAGGCAGTAATCAATGATCAAGGGCCACATTCGGCGATGTTTCCATTGCCAGATAATATTCAAATTTTTCAGGAAAACCTCGGCACCACCTTGTGACCAGCGGCGCCGCTGTTTCCATAGGCCTCGTAGTGTTTCAGGCATAAGTATCCAGCACAAGGCACGCGGCTCGTAGAATATCTGCCACTTGGCAAGCTGCAGCTTCCACGTGATGTCTATGTCTTCAGTAATCATGTCCAGACTCCAGTAGTCCACTTCGTCTAGGGCGCGAAGCCTGAAGGCTGTGACTGCACCTGAAACGGTGAATAGCTGTCCATAGACTCGCTGAGTGCGTTTAATGAGGCCGATAATCGATGAGAACTCACCGACTTGTATACGTCCTATCAGTGTGGAGCGCGTGCGGATACGGGGATTACCAGTGACGGCACCGACGCGAGGGTTGGCTACCAAGGGGGCTACCAGGTACGCGGCGGCATCTGGTTCCAGCAGGGCGTCACCATCGATGCACACCAAGTACTCACCACGGGCAGCCATCGCACCCATGCGCAGGGCCATTGCCTTACCCTGGTTTTTGGCCAAATGAACAATGCGTAGGCATTCATATTTTGTGCTCAAGAGGTCAAAAATGGCAGCCGTATTATCGCTAGAGCCATCGTTAATTGCGATGACTTCTATATTGGGGTAAGTCTGGGCCAGTGCAGCCAATATTGTTGCCTCGCCGTTTTCTTCCTCGTTAAAACACGGGATTAGTATGCTGATCAATGGTTCTCCGGCAATCTGCGGAGGGCGATAGGGTCGCCAGTTCCATTTGCGCTCTAAGTGCACCCAGAAGTACAGGCCGCCAGCTATCCAGATACCCGACATGAATAGCGGATACAAGAACACAAAAGTTAGTAGGACATCGCTGGTCAGCACCAAGGCTAGGCCAAATGGGGCGCCAAGTGCGATACAAAGTACAAGTAGGGCTATCAGTCTGTCTGTCATTTCCAGGGGTACCATGCATTAGAAAGGGCCGGCCTAATAACATCAATCCGGGGCTGGTTTTGTACAAAATCATCTGGGTAGTAGCCAAAATTATTTGCGCCGCGCAACTGTAGTCTCTCTAACCAGCGGGCCATAGTTTCGGACGGGATTTGCTTTGCGTCTGGATGACCGGTCTCAGAGGGCCAGTCGTGACCTTGTATTTCAAATACGGTTTTTTTCAACGCACCAGGACGGCTAGCTACAGCATCCACCAGTTGATCTAGCCAGGCACCAGCACGGCTTTCAGGAATTTTTTCCATCAAAGGCATGGCCATCGGAGCTGTCCAGTCGTAGTTCGCCAGGAAGTCATCTAAATTTTGAGCAAACCAGACTTCGCTTTCAGGATTCAATATTGGTTCGGCATAAATGTTTCTGGCAGTGCGTATATGCTCGCCGCGTATGCTGCGCACGTGCTGTGTCAGCATATTGGTAAAGTCAATAAGGTAACGGCTTTTGTAGCGAGTCCAGCGGTGCAGCGTGGCTGGGTCTGCACGTAACTTAGCTATGCTGTTGGGCAGCCCGGCGGCTTGGTAAGCGGCTAATGCATCAGGGCTAGAGTCTTCAAAGTCTGATAGCAAGGCATCGTCGTGGTACAAAATTCCACTGAACACGGAGCTTTTGGCCAGGTCCTCATAGATTTCTGTAATCTGGCGACGCGCTTCGGGGTCAAAGGGCGATAGCCGTATATATTGTTTTGGATCTATGCCGTCTGTGCCAGTTTCAGGGTTCCAGCGCGTTACTCTCGCGATGGATGGCGCCAGATCAAAACTCAGTACCGGCATCCATGCATATACGTCGACCGTGGTACGGCTGGCCAATTGCCAGGCGGCCCGATTGAATAGGTCGGCACGCATAGGCAGGTGTCGATTAGGGAAATACACTGATTTAACTAAGCCATCACCTTCTGGATCGGCGTAAGCCTGTAAGAAAACTGTGGAAATCTGTAGGTCGGCTATACGTTGAACCATTGCTCCCAGATTGCGCTCCATCTGGGCAGGGTCGGGGTCGTAAACATAGTCCAGGTCGACATGCACCACACGCATGGTGTCGTTATTACCCATTTTTATGGCCGAGTTGGTGAACACTTCAAGGGTGGGGTCGTTTGCCACCAACATACGTGGCACGCCTACAGTATCGTTAGCGTGCGCTAGTCCTTCACCCAGGTTTAAGAGCAGTTTGTAGCCGCCTTCCTGCACTAGCCGTTCAGCTGTACCGCTAGCTGCGCCATAGGGCCAGACCCACACCCTGGGCTTTTTACCGGTTACCTGTTGCAGTTTTTCTGAAATCCTTGCGATATCCGTGCGTAGACGTTGTTCATATTCGGCATCAGTTTCATATTGGCCGGTTGTCGAGTTATAGGCATGGGTTGCAGCCGCAGGTTGTTGATTTCCTTGAGGGTTGGCCAAAATGCCAAAATGCAGATTGTCGGTGTGTGAGCCTATTTCCACTAAGCCAGACTCGGAAATTTCTTTCACTTGCGGCCAGGTCAGAAAGCGTTCCCTATTGGTTATCTTGCCGCCAAAATTGACTGGTTGATCATCGGGGGTGTCTACCCAGTGGCCTACCGGGGCTAGCACTGCTGGCCATTGATACGCTTTCAATAAAGGTAGTACGCGGGTGTAAAAACTGCGGTAACCATCGTCAAAAGTGAGTAACACCGCCTTGCTGGGCAAGGGAGTTCCCCCCATCTTCGCATTCAGTATTTGATCTACAGTGATGGGCTGGTAGTGGTTTTCGCGTAACCAGGCAAACTGCTGTTTAAGGTGGTCGGTGCTAACACTGAGGTAGGCTTGATCGGCATCTTTATCCTCGACATCGTGATACGCCAGCACTAGGTAATTGTTTTCCACCCAAGGCTGTTCGGCTTTGGTGTTGGCACGTAGTTCAGGTGGAACAAACACGGGGGTCTGACTGGCACAGCTACTTAACAAAAACGTAGCTATTAGTCCGCTGATGGCACGAAGTAAAGAGTCATAGAAGGGCATAGGGTCTCTCTAGAAGCGAAAGTTCATGTCAAACACCACACGAACTTCGCGTTCGCGTATGCCGTCATAGGGTCTGCTAACGCCACTGATGGTGGCGCCCACATCTATCGTTTTGTTGGTCCGGTAACGCATGCCATAAGCGATGGCGGCTATAGCCCCTGAGCCAAAGGAGTGCTGTTTGTAAATGCCCGCGCCCAACAGAAGATTATGCTCAAGCACAGTGTCATACCGTCTATATAGGGTATGTGTCAGATTGATGGCCGGCAGCACTTCCAGGTCGGAGCGAGGGTTGAAGTAGAACGCATCATCTGCCGAGTTATGTGACGCCGCGACGCCCAGCAATAAATCCGCTTTGAAGTGCGGCGAGGTATACAGACGCTCGCGCCCATTTAAGACAGCCTCCAGGCGGTGGTTGCCGTCGCTGAAGTGGGATGGCTTGACAGACAGTGCCCATTCGCGTTGTTCGTTGCCGCGCCAACGTACTGAAACTTCGGCGCTGTCGGAGCTGACATCATTGCGTAGGGCGCGTAATGGCGTGTTTCTATCATGGCGCGCAAGAGCGGCACCAATCTGCCACTGATCGTTTAGATCATAGGCAAATGCTGCACGGGCTCCCAGCTTATTGCCATGGCCGTAATCATTATTTGATATTTCCACTTCGGCACTTAGATCACGGCCGCGCCATTCAGCACCGCCACGGGCCCAACGATAACGGCCACTACCTTCTTCGAAGTCGCTGCTGGCATAACCGCCACCAGCAAATAAGCGCCAGTTGTAAGATATGGGCATGGTGTAAGCCACCACATCGACACCGAAGTCATCGCTGCCGGCAACAGGACTGTCGGACTTTAGACCCCTGTGGCCAGAAACAACCACCTCCGCTTTGTTATGGGTGGTCCAGTCGCGAACAAGCTGCTGGGTTTGCAAATCTTCTGGGAAGTTAGTTTGCAGATAGTTTGTCAGGATATCGGCTTGACGCCATTCTTGGAGTTCTAGTGCCGTTTGTCCTTGTGTCGCTATAACCTCTCTGGCGAGTGGATCTATGGTTTGAGCAGACTGGAGCTCTTGCTCGGCAAGACGTGGGTGCTCGCGAGCCAGATGGACAGTGGCCAGTGCGGCACGCAAGCCGCTATGGTTAGGTGCTAACTCAACCATCTCCGTGAGTTTGTTTTGAGCTGCAGCGGTTTGGTCAGCGTACAACAGGCCCATAGCGCCTGCCTGTTCGGCATATAGACGTAGATCATTAGGCATTTTTTCTGTGCCGCCTATGGGATATACCCAAATAGGCACCTTGGCTGTGGCCGCGTCTATGACCGTTTGGGCTTCGTCGAAGTTTTCTGTCTCTATCAATGCATAAAACAACCCAGTTTCGTTTGCCAGCCGTTCGGCGGGACTATCTTGGGTACTTTGAGGGTCTGATAGCGAGCGTCGGTATAGGTCACGCGCCTTTTCTGGCTGATGTAAATATAGATAAGCCGATGCGACATCGTTAAGTATGTAGCGAGGCACCACAACTCCTTGGGCCTCAAGATTTTCATATTCCATAACTACGTCTTGCATACGCACACGGGCATGCAATGCTTGTATTCGGTCATATCGTAGACGTAGTACATCAGCATGCGCGGGCTGTCCCAATGCTTGCCAGGCAGGTATAAGCCTGTCGTACTCTGCAATGGCTCGGTCGGCCACTGCGTATCTATCCTGGGATTGACGCGTAGGCATCGTTGATAAGCGAGTGAGCTCTGCCAGGTAGTTGGCTTCCAGTCCCCGCATGGCGGCGGGGCTGAAGGCCTCAGGATGTTGTTGGGCGTGTTTTAGTGCCGCATATGGCAGACCATTGCGCTCCAGAGCCGCGATATCGTCACGAGCGAGTTTTATTTGCGTGTCGGTTAGCGAAGCGGCGCTAGTTGGGTTGACAACGGCGATGCTGAAGGCTGGTAAGAAAAGTCCCAGGACGAGCAGGCGAAAGCAAGATATCCGCATGATGTTCCGCTTAAGCATATGCGGAACAGATCAAAAGACCATGATGTAGATTCATGCTGACTTCTCCATTCTCTATTGGTAAATACATTCGTATAAACAATCATAAAGATGGAAGCAATCAGACGACATGTGAAAAATGGCCTACTCTTACTACTCAAACGGACTAGGTAATAAACGTTAAAGGGTAAGTACTTAGGATGTATGTTGTATTGCTTTTAATGGATCGAGTTAGGTCGTAGGCCTAGTTCTGGCGAACGCGACGTACTTGCGGTGATGTAACCATACCCGCTTCATTACCCCAGCTATTGCGGATATATGACAGCACCCTGGCGATATCGGCATCGTCCAAGACTTGGCCAAAGGGCGGCATGCCGTGGGGCTGGGGATTGTCCTGCGTAGCAGGGGCGTAGCCTCCATTCAGTACCAGGCGGATTGCATTGACTGCAGAGGGTGACACCACCGTTGGATTCCCTACCAGCGTGGCCCAGTCCTGGCCGCTGCCTTGGCCGGAATCTTGATGGCATTGTGCGCAATACTGGGTGTATAACTTCTTGCCAGGTTCCAGCTGCTGTGCGGACGGCGGACTGCCTGAGGCCTTATCGTATAAAAGGGTGGTGGGAAGGGTTTTCAGGTAGGTGCCTATTGCCATGGCATCGGACTGGGTCAGATACTGGGTACTGTTTATAACGACCTGGGCCATGGGGCCTGTCGCGGTGGAATGAATTGAGGTACCGGTTTTAAGCAAGGCAGCAATGTCTTGCGCCGACCATTTTCCCAGGCCTGTGACAGGGTCGTTTGTTAACGGGGATGCGTACCACGCTTGGTCCGGGGTCATACCCCCAGCAAATCCCTCACTGGCGTTGGTGGCCCCAAAACGGTTACGTGGGGCATGGCAGGCGATGCAATGACCAAGACCTTCTACCAAATATCGGCCCCGGGTCCATTGCGGGGACTGATCAGGATAACTTTCCTGTGTGCCAGGGCGGAAGTACAAGGCGCGCCAAATAGTCATAAGGGGGCGCATGTTGTAGGGGAATTCAAGTTGATGGGGTTGGCTTGCTTGTGGAACGGGTTCTATGGATTGCAGATAGGCATACAGCGCATCGGCATCCGCACGCGTAATGTGTGTGTATTCGGTATAAGGAAATGCCGGGTACAGCAAACTGCCATCGGCGGATTTCCCATTATGCATGGCCTGCCAGAAGTCATCGGGGCTCCATAGGCCAATACCTTGTTGTGCATCGGGTGTGATATTGGGCCCATAAAATGTGCCGAACGATGTGGTAATGGGGGCGCCGCCGGCATAGGGTTTGCCGTTTTGCGTCGTATGGCAACCCATACAGTTGCCCACAGTAGCCAGGTATTTCCCTTGCTGTATTTGCTGGTCGGTGTCCAAAGCCTGTTGTGACGGGGCCGGCGATACGGCGTCGCGTTTGGGGGCGCATTCAACAGGAAGCGTGACCGAACCCGCAGGTTCAGCGACATACGGTTCGATAACGGCTTGCGCCGACAGCCATGCCGATACCGCTTGTACGTCGCTGGGGCTAAGGGTGGAGGCAACATCCGCCATGCAATCGGGTGACGCCGCATGGCGCAGGCCATGCTGCCATGCGCCTAGTTGCGACACCAGGTAGTCGTTGGCCAAGCCCAGCAGACCTGGAATGGCAGGCTCCACGCCAGCCAGCGTAGCGCCATGGCAGGCGATACAGGCAGGTAAGCCTCGCGTCGCGTCGCCTGTCATGGCAAGCACACGGCCTTGCTCAAGCACGGCCGCCGAAGCTAGCGGACGCTCGGCAGCAGGGTAAGGTATGCGTTGATCAGCAAAGTAGCCTGCGATTTTGTACAGGTAGTCGTCAGGCAGATCCTGTAGCAGATGCTGCATAGGGCGATACTGACGCCGCCCATCACGGAAATTCAGCAATTGGTGGTACAGGTAGTCTTGTGGCTTACCGGCCAGGCGCGGGTAATACCCATCAGCTCCGGCCCGTCCCTGTTCGCCATGGCAGAGGGTGCAGGCGGCTACCCGTGCCGCCATCGTGTTCGGCTGCAAGCTGGGTTCGACGGTATCAGCGCGAGCCTGGAAGGCAAGCAGCATTAGCGATAGGCCAGCCATGACGAGTAGGGCGGTATGTAAACTGGACTTTGTTGTTTTCTGGAGTAAATCAATAGCTGACATCGTGACTCATGGTTTTTTTGGGGGCTAACGGGTAGCGGTCGACGCCATCCCTATCAAGTAATAAGTAGAGTACTTGCTACGAAACAAAATCAAAATGGTCAGTTATAAGATAAAACACCATATCAGATTGCTACAAAGATACCGCTCAGGTAGGATAAAAAATAATAAGCTTAAAAGAAGAGGAATCACAAAGCGCCATGAAACTCTACGAACGCCTGGCGGCAGAACTCGCAGCGTCCATTCACTCTGGTGCGCTTAGAAGCGGAGAAAAATTGCCGTCGATACGGCAGGTCACTGTCAATCGGGGAGTCAGCGCCTCGACGGTATTTCAGGCCTATTACCTGCTTGAAGCGCAGGGTTTGATACGCGCGCGGGACCGTTCTGGCTACTATGTATCGCACGGTGCCCGTCTTCTACCACCCGAGGTCGATACACCTTCGCAACCCGAAGAGGGGGCGGCATATGTGGACATCAGTGATAAGGTTTTCGAGGTCCTTGAGTCAGCAATGACTCGGGAAGTCGTGCCGTTTGGCTCGGCATTTCTTAGTCCCTTGCTTTTCCCATTAGAGCGCCTGGGACAGGCCTTGAGCACCATCGCCAAGAGGATAGACCCGTGGAGTACCGTCGATGACCTGACCCCAGGCTACGCCGATTTGCGCCGTCAAATTGCATTGCGATATTTGGCCAGTGGCCTGCATGTTCACACGGATGAGATCGTCATCACGAACGGCGCCCTGGAAGCGTTGAATTTGTGCTTGGCAGCGGTAACCCAGCCTGGCGACGCCGTCCTTATTGAAACACCAACCTTCTATGCCGCGTTGCAGTCGCTCGAGCAATTGCAATTGGAAGCCGTTGAAGTGCCCACCCATCCCCGTGAAGGTATCCAATTGGACGCGTTGGAGCGAGCCATTGAACGGCATCGTCCGAAGGCATGCTGGCTTATGACGACGTTCCAGAATCCATTGGGCAGCCTGATGTCAGACGAAAAGAAGCGCTTACTGGTGGAGCTTCTTGCCCGCTACGACGTGCCGTTGATCGAGGACGACGTGTATGGCGAGCTCTACTTCGGCAACAAACGTCCCGCTTTGGCGAAGAGCTTCGACAAAAAGGGTATCGTCATGCATTGCTCGTCGTTTTCCAAGACACTGGCGCCGGGGTATCGCATCGGCTGGGCGGCGCCGGGGCGCTACACGCGCGCCGTTGCCCGTCGAAAATTGACGACTACCCTGGCGTGTCCGATACCCACCCAGATGGCACTGGCCCACTATCTGGAAAAAGGCGGTTATGACAAACACCTGCGGCGGCTTCGCAAGGCCTTGCAAACACAGCAGACCGTATTTGCACAGGCAATCGGCCATTACTTCCCCGCAGGAACCCGCGCCACACGGCCCGCTGGCGGCTACTTCCTATGGGTGGAAATGCCACCCACGGTCAACGCTTTAGAGATACATAAACAAGCCCTGTCGCACGGCATCAGCGTGGCGCCCGGGCCTATTTTTTCTGCCAAACGGGCCTTTTCGAACTGCCTGCGGCTGAATTATGGGCATGTATGGGACGTGCGCAGCGAAGCTGCCATTGCAACACTAGGCAGGCTAGTGACACTTGCAGCTGGCTGAGTCAGCCGTGTCAGCCTAGTCGAACAAATGCCCCAAATCTGACGTCGCCGATGGGTCCGACTTCGGTTGTATTAAATCGCTGGCATTATTACTTCCAAAGTCCATGAACGAGGACGTATCAATTTCGACGCTTTTGATGTCCACGTCAGGGCGTCCTGCCTTGTAATGGGTCACTAGGCCGGGAAAGGCCAGGACGGTGGCGACCATAATGATCTGCAATATGATAAAGGGAACGGAACCCCAGTAGATTTGGCCGGTTGTCACTTTTTTGATGGTTTTACCGCTAATCCTGTCTTTGTAGTCTTCTTTGGGTGCCACCGATCGCAAGTAGAATAAGGCGAAGCCAAAGGGTGGGTGCATAAAAGAGGTCTGCATATTGACGGCCAAGAGCACACCCAGCCATATCAAATCAATTCCCATCTTATCGGCTACCGGGCCGATCAAGGGCACAATAATAAATGCGAGCTCAAAGAAATCCAGAAAAAATGCGAGCACGAACGTTATAAGGCTTATGGCTATTAAGAAGCCCATTTCACCGCCTGGCAATGTGGTTAGCAGGGCTTCTACCCACAAATCGCCATTGACCGCGCGGAATGTCAAGCTGAAAACTGACGAGCCAATCAAAATAAAGATCACGAAGCATGTTAATGCTGCAGTTTTCTCGACAGCTTGACCCAGCAACGACCAGTTAAGGCGGCGCCGAAAAACCGCCATGATCAGCGCGCCCATTGCGCCCATCGCGCCACCCTCTGTAGGCGTGGCGACTCCTATGAAAATCGTCCCTAACACCAAGAATATCAAGGCCAGCGGCGGTATCATTACGAAGGTGACGCGTTCGGCAATTAGCGACAGCAGCCCCAGCCGTAAATATTTATTTAGCAACGCGCATGCGAAAGCAGTAAAGCCCCAGACCAACACACTACTGACGATAAGTTCGTCCATGTGGGTGCCGGCTGGCAACAGTAGCGTGGCGCTGGCGATGGACGTAGCTACAGCCACAGCCATCAGAGCAAGTAAAGAGGGGACGCCATGGCTGCCGTTGGGCTCAATAAATGTGCGGTCTTCGGGCGGGATAGCTGGGGCCGCATTGGGTCGCATTAACGCCACCGCAATCACATAAAGGATATACAAGCCTGTGAGCAGCGCGCCGGGAACAAAAGCCCCTTTGTACATGTCTCCGACGGAGCGTCCCAGCTGGTCGGCAAGGACAATAAGAACTATCGACGGTGGAATGATCTGCGAGAGAGTTCCAGACGCAGCGATGACACCGGTTGCAAGACGGCGGTCATAACCGTAGCGCAACATGATAGGCAAAGAAATCAGCCCCATGGAAATGACGGAGGCTGAAACCACACCGGTTGTAGCCGCCAGCAGTGCTCCTACCAGAATCACAGCAATCGCCAGCCCGCCGCGTAAAGGCCCAAACAATTGACCTACAGTTTCGAGCAGATCCTCGGCCATTCCTGAGCGCTCAAGGATTAACCCCATGAAGGTAAAGAAAGGCACGGCCAGCAATGTGTCGTTTGCCATGATGCCGAATATCCGCTGCGGCAGTGCCTGGAAAAGGGCTATTGGTATTAAGCCCATGTCGATGCCAATCAAGCCAAACAGCATTCCATTGGCCGCCAGCGAGAACGCTACCGGTAGACCCATCAAGAGCAATGCGACCAAGCTGACGAACATGATAGGCGCAAGATTCGCCAGAAAGATAGCTTCCATGTTCACGATTTCCTGTGTTGTGACGTTTGTTCGCGCTCTGTTGCAAGGCGACTGATTTCTTCAGCGAGCTGTTCCTCGCTAGATTCGTTATTAACAGCCTGCGTTGGATCCGCACATGCGCCGCGCAGATAACCAATCGACTTGATCAGGTGTGAAATAGCCGCAGCGATCAGGAATGCGAAGCCGACTGGAATCAATAGCTTGGCTGGCCATCGAATCAGGCCGCCAGAGTTTGAAGACTGTTCGTTATGGATGAAGGCATCCATGAAGACGTCCCACGACAGCCACATGATGACAATAGATGCGGGTAATATGAACAACAGTACGCCGACAATTTCGATCTTGGCACGCGTGCGCTGCGAGAGCCACTGAGATAAAACATCCACCCGCACGTGCTCGTTCTTTAGTAAGGTGTAACCTGCTGTCAAAAGAAAAACAGCGCCAAACAGATACCACTGAAGCTCCAGCCAGGCGTTGGAGCTGATGCTGAATAATTTGCGAACCACAGCATTGGTGGCGCTGACGGCGACGGCAACAAGGATCAGCCAAGCGGCCGATCGGCCAACAACAACGTTCGCGGCGTCAATCAGCCGTGATAACGCAAGAAGAGCTTTCATAATTGGGTTATGGCCAAAAAAAACAGCCCTGAGCGCTTAATGAAGTGCTGGTAAAAAGCCAGATCACTAAGACGCCAGGGTTGCATCAATACAGTTGGAGGTTCACAGGCCTTGCTTGCGTGTGGCCATCAGGTAACTTTCTGCGGCACCGTCGTTGACGCTAGCCCACAAAAGCTGATCGTCACGAAAGGCGCGCCAGGAGCTTAGAACCTTGGCAAAGTTTTCGTCCTTTTTGGCGTAATCCTCGAGCACTTCTCGGGTCGCGCTTTGCATGGCATCCATCACTTCTCGTGGCCACGACATAAGCTTCACGCCCTCTCCCACAAGCTGCTTGAGTGCAAGAATATTGTTCGCATCGTATTTGGCAAGCAGATCATTCGAGGCAATGGCACATGCTGCTTGAAGGGCTGCTTGGTACTGTGGGGGTAGTGCGGACCAGGCGTCGCGATTCACATTGAACGCCAAATTAGCGCCCAACTCCATCACGCCAGGCCCGTAATAGTATTTCGCGACCTTAGAGAAGCCTAGCTTTTCGTCATCGTAGGGGCCGACCCATTCGACAGCATCCAGAGACCCTTTTTCTAACGCAGGGTAGATATCGCTACCGGCAATCTGCTGAGGAATCGCACCAAGTTTTGCGTACACCATACTAAGCAGGCCAGGTGTGCGGATGCGCAATCCTTTAAAGTCCTCGGGCGTCTTAATTTCGTTGCGAAACCATCCACCCATCTGTGCACCTGTGTTACCACACGGTATAACAATGGCGTTGAACTTGCCGTAGAGTTCTTCCATCAGCTGTTTGCCGCCGCCATAGGTAAGCCACGCTGTTTGCTGACGGGGCGTCAAGCCAAATGGTACGCCAGTGTCAAAAACAAGTGCTGGTTCTTTGCCTAGATAATAAAATCCAGCAGTATGTCCGCATTCCGTAGTGCCGTTCTGCACCGCGTCCAAAACCTGCAAAGGCGGCACTAATTCACCCGCAGCAAAGGGCCGTATCGTGAATTTTCCGTCAGTCAGAAGCGACACCTGCTTGGCGATGACCTCTGCAGAACCCCAAACCGTATCAAGTGACCGTGGGAAGCTGCTGGGCATGCGCCAGTTGATTACGGGCGCGCTTTGCGCCAATGCTGGGGCGGCGATAACTGTACCGGCGGTTCCTGCTGCAAGCGTCAAAAATTTGCGACGTTTCATAGTAAAGTCCTTTTAGGCTAGGCAATCAGGCGTTTCACGCAGCACACGGCGCGCAAAATAGGCAAAGGTCAGGTTCAGGATTTGAGGCTTCACCAGGAAGTCGTGTGATTCACGAGCACGGTCAGCGGGCACGGGTTTAACGGGGCCAATCGCGCGGGCCTTGAGCTGTAAGGCTGCTACTTGTTCCATCCAAAGAGCCATCACACTGGCTTCTTCGATCGATTTTCCTACTGTCAGCAGACCATGGTTGGCCAGCAGAATTGCGCGCTTGTCGCCCAAAGCATCGGAAATGATCTGACCTTCGTCGTCGCCAATAGGCAAGCCTGGCCATTCTGGCAGATAAGCGCAGTCCTCGAAGAAGGGTGTTGCGTCCATATGGGCGACAACTAAGGGCTCGCCAACCATCGAGAGTGCCGAAGTGGCAGGAGGATGCGTGTGCACGATACATTGCACTTCCGGACGATGGCGGTATACCCACACATGAAAGCGATTCGCTGGATTTGGCAAGGATTTGCCGTCAAGCGGATTGAGATCTTCATCTATCAGTATCAATCCGCTGGCCTGTGCTTCGTCTGCGCCTATGCCAAAGGGCAATGTCCAAAACGTGCCGGGCTGTTCTCCCCGTGCGGTGAATTGGCCCGCGAGTCCGCTGCTCCAATGTCCCTGAGCCGCCAACATACGGCACGCCAGGGCCATTTTTTGTACGACAGTCCATTGTTCGGTTGCTGGGATAGCGCGTTCTTCAAGTTCACGGTCCACACGTTCTCGCAACGCGTCCTTATCTTGCATGCTGTATGTCTGCATCGTACGACTCCTGATAAATGCATCAAAGACATTAGATGTCCACAGGACAACTTGTTGTCCAATTTTATAGCCTTCCTGAAAGTAGGGGATATAAGGGCTTATCCCTATGCGAGGCCACAAAACACTTAGACGTCGTCGTCGGATAATCCAAACCGACTAACATACAATCGTGATTCTTAGACTGCCGGTGTCGTTTATGCTTAAAACTACCCCTATCAATGTAGGCCTTCCTGATATACGTCAAATAGGGTTTCGAATTCGGGCTGCGCGCCGACGAAAAAAGCTGACTCAGGCCTACGTTGCAACGCGTTCCGGCATAGACAAGGGCCATCTCTCGCGCATTGAACGTGGGGAAAAGTCCGCGTCGCTTGGTACGTTGCATATGCTGTCGGTTGCTTTGGATACCAGCTTGTCGCTGCTGATGGGTGAAGGCACCCCAAAGAATGAAGTACACGTTACGCGTGCGGTGGAGCATCAGCTGCCTGCCGACTCTGGGGCATTAGCCCAAGATGGTCACCACACAACTGTGCTGAAGGGTGGACCTGATAACCATCTGTCCATGGTGATGGTGCAGGTCAGCAAGCAAGGGCTGCAAGAGACCGCAGTTCACGGTGGGGAAGAAGTGATTTTTGTGCTGGAAGGCAGTGTTCGCGTTCAGTTTGACAAGCACGAGGTAGTGCTTGCTCGTCACGATAGCGTGAGCTTCCCGGGCTATTTGTCTCATAGCTTTTGTGCGGAAGGCGGTGAAGTCGCTCGCGTGCTTATCGCGATTGCAGGCGACACATTGTAGGGCGACGTATCACGGCTTTAGTATCAATTAATGCTCGGATGTGGGGCTGTTGCCATCTGTGAGGGGGCTTTACAGGTCTTGCAGCGCCACCTGCACATGACGCTGGAATTGTTCGGGTGCTCCAAGCGCGTTGGCGTTGAGCAGCGCCAGTTTGACTAGAAATAGCTGCGCTTTGTCTGCGCCGGCCTGGTCAATGGCCGTGGCGAGTTCGTCATAGACGGTTTCTAGGCCGGGAATGCTTAAGGGGGTGTTGGTGGTGTTCATGGAGGTTCTCCTGGATATTTACTGGGGCAAGGCGGCGGTCAACGCGGCTTGCAGGCGCGTGGCGTCGAGCGTCAGCCATCGGGCGCATACGTGTTGGTCAGGACGTAATAAATAGCCGGCCCCACTGGTTTGCACTCCGTAACGTTGGCGGAAGTGGCCATCGCTATCTGGAAAGCTCAGGTCGGCGCCTGCGACTGGACTGGTCGCTCCGACGGCAATGACGCGCAACGGCACGCCGTGTTTGCGGGCATTGGCTACAACGCCTTGCAATGGGTCAGGAATGGCTTTGGCATCCGTGAAATACAGAAGGTCGAAGCCTGCGCCCAGATGGTCGAGCAGGTAGTCATTCGCCGCCAGACGAATGTTCGTGGGCGGAGCGCCGTGAGCCGGTCCTTGTGTGAACAGGGCGTTGTCGTCGCCGGGGCTGTTTAGCACGGAACTGGTGTATTCGTGCGGCCGAGATGTACGCCAGTGATACAGCGGGCGTACGAATTCCTCGGTCAGCGAAAGCGACAGCACGGCGTCGCGCAGCAGGCGAAAGCCCGGGCTTGGCGGGGCCATGAAGCGGGTACTTTTGCCCGCCTCGTCGATGATTTCACGGGCAGCGCCGACGCGTTCGGTGCTGTGATTGGTCAGCAGCTTTGGACCGGCTAGACCTTTGACTACAAACGCCAGGTGCCAGGCCAGGGACTGGGCATCCTGGAACGCGGTGTTAGCGCCTCGTACGCCGAAAATCGGCAGTAAATGGGCGGCGTCGCCGGTAAAGATAACGCGGCCATGCACGTAATCGGGTAAGGTCAGCGCGCGAGCGGAGTAAACCGAGCTCCAGTCCATTTCCCACGGCATTCCAGCATGGCCGACCATGGCAAGCTGGGCATTGATGCGGGTTTTCAGTGACTCGGGCTTAAGTGCCTCTTCGGGTGTTTCACCTGGGGGCAGCTGATAGTCGACGCGCCAGATACCGTGGGGTTCGCGGTGCATCAGGATGGTGTTGTCTGGGTTCCAATCAGGGTCGAAGTAGGCCAGACGTTCTGTGGGCAGAGGCAGGTCGATCTTGATGTCGGCAATGACGAAGAAGGCTTCGTACGATGCGCCTTCCATTTGCAGGTCCATCGCAGTGCGTATGCCTGACCGTCCGCCATCGGCTGCGATCAGCCATTCGGTTTGCAGGGAATAGGGGCCTTCTGGGGTGTCCACTTCGACGCGTGCGAAGTCTGCCTCTTGTTCGACCTTGATCACCTTGTTGCCCCAGCGGAAATCGATCAGCGGGTTCGCGCTGCAGGCATCGAACAGGTACTCCTCTAGATACTGCTGCTGAATGTTCAGCATGGGGAAAAAGCGGTCATCGTCGTCGTGGGCCGCCTCCATCCGGAAAACGCGCTGTCCGCGATAGTAGGAATTGCCAAAGCACCATGGCAGGCCATTCTCGGTCATGCGATCGGCAACGCCGACTTGCTGCAGGATCTCCATTGAGCGTCGCGTAAAGACAATAGCGCGGCTACCTTGGGACACTTGCAGTTCCGATGTGACGATAACGCTGGGTACACCATGGCGGGCCAGTTCCAGAGCAGCGACCATGCCTGCGGGGCCGGAACCCACAATGACTACTTTTTTGAGGTCCTGAACGGGATGGGCCGATGGTAGCCAGGGTTCGAAAACCTGGTAGTCGTAGTAAATCGAAGGGCGTGCTTCTGTGGTGGGTTGATGCATGAATTTAACTCCGGTTCAATGGAACAAGGTTCTGATTTGATGTGCGCGGTATCGGCAGGAACATGAAAATGATGGCACCCACCACCAAAAGCGCCGCTGCATAAAGCAGCCCTGTCTGGTAGCTATTTGTGATGTCCTTCATTATTCCCACAATCAGCGGGTTTAAAGCTGACCCAAGATTGCCGGTTGCGTTGATGACCGCGATACCCAAGGCACGGGCGGCGAAGCTAAGCGCGTGATCGGGCGTAGTCCAGAAGATTGACATCGCGGTATAGGCGCCGGTGGATGCCAAGCACACGCCCAGCAGTTGCACGGCGGGATGTGTAGAGAACGCAGTCAGGAGCCAGCCTCCAGCCGCGCACAGCATAGGCAGCGTGGTGTGCCAGCGACGCTCTTGTGCCTTGTCGGACCGGCGGCCCCACCAGATCATGCCAATGACCGTACACACCTGGGGAATTGCGGCCAACAGACCTATCGTGGTATTGCTGGCACCGCTTGAAAAACTCTTGACGATCAGTGGCGTCCATACTGCCACCATGGCCAGGCTGTTCACCAGGCAGAAATAGGCAAGCGAAAACTTCCACACGGTGGCCGAAGTCAGTTCTGACCATAGGCTGCGAGGCTTGGCGCCAGGTGCTGACGGCACGGGGTCGGTGCGATGCTCGGCTGCCAGCATGTTCGCCAGGGTCTGCTTTTCCTTTCCTGTGAGCCAGCGAGCCTGCATGGGTGTGTCGTTAAGATAAAAATAAACCGCGACGCCTAAGATGACGGCCGGAAAGCCTTCAAGCAGGAACAGCCATTGCCAGCCCTTGAGCCCATAGATCCCGTCCATGCCCAGGATCACGCCCGAGATGGCCGACCCTAAAGCGGCTGTGACAGGCATGGCGATCATGAATAAGGCATTGGCGCGGGCGCGGTAAGCCGATGGAAACCAATAGGTGAGGTATAAGAGCATGCCAGGCAGGAAGCCAGCTTCAGTGATCCCCACCAGCACCCGGAGCCAGTACAGCGTATGGGCGTCGGTGGCGAACATGGTGGCGGTCGAAGCCAAGCCCCAGGCGACCATAATGGTTGCGATCCAGCGTCGTGCGCCGACACGCGCCAGAATGGCGTTACTTGGGATGCCGCAGGCGATGTAGGCTAGGTAGAACAACGTGGTGGCCAAGCCGAACTGGGTGCTGGTCAGGCCAAGATCCGCCATCATCGTCAGACCAGCGAAGCCGATATTGATGCGGTCCAGGAAGGACATCACGAACAGAATAAACAGAAACCATAGCAAGTGACGCGATACTTTTGCAATGACAAGCTGCCCTTCGTCGCCGGAGTTTGCGGTTGGGGACGTGGTGTTGCCGGTTGCGGTGGTTGATTTCACGGGGATTTTCTCCTGATGCACTGTATTTGGTTGTGCGCGCAACTATTATGTGGCAATTTGATGAAAATCAATATAGGTAGTTCTACTAGTTGTGCACGCAACTACTTTTTTGCATGCTAAGGGTCGGGGCATGCGAAGAATTACCGTGATTGCAGTCGGGTATCATTCTTTCTTGCTGTTATTTTCTTTAAATCAAGAGGTGCTTGCTGATGGCCCCCCGATATACCCCTGTCCCGCTTGACTGCACCTTGACGCATCGCCTGCACGAACTGGCCAAGCTAACAGACCGAGTCACCCAGCTCGCCTATGAAGACGAGGTAGGCATTCCGATGCACGAGGGGCGTTGCCTGGCCGCGATCGGCTCGTTCAGTCCACTGTCGGTCAATGATTTGGCGCGTCGTTCCAACCTGGATAAGGGGCAGGCCAGCCGTGCCACTCAGGCGCTTGTTGATCGGGGGCTGGTGCTTAAAACGACAAGTGCCACAGATGGCCGGGGTGTGGTCCTTAGGCTATCCGAAAAGGGTAAGCCGGTATGGCTGTGCGCGATGGCGGTGATCGAGCGCCGCAATGCCGAAATTTTGGCGTGCCTGGAGTCTACCGAGCAGCAGGAATTCGACCATCTGCTCGAGCGCCTGATTTTGCATGCCCGCGAGGGCGTCGGCAATCTATTTACGGCGTCTGGATAATGTGTGTCGCCGCTTAGCTTGAGCAACAGACAGCTCGCGAGGCAGATGTACACCGTTCTTGACCGCAAGGATTTCCGCCATCACGCTTACTGCGATCTCGGCTGGGGTCTTACTATTAATGTAAATTCCCACCGGGCCTCGAAGACGTTCAAGCGAGGCTTCAGTCTCGTTAAAGTGCTCAATCATCCGGGCGCGTCGGCTCTGGCTATTGCGTCGCGAGCCAATTGCGCCTACGTAAAACGCGGGGCTGTGAAGTGCCTCCATTAGCGCCAAGTCATCGAGTTTGGGATCATGGCTTAGCGCGACGATGCAGCTGCGCTGATCGGGGCGGAAGACTACGACCGCATCGTCGGGCATCTCGACTATTTTCTGCACACCGGGTAATGACCAGGCATCCATGTATTCCACTCGCGGATCGCATACCGCCACAGAGAATCCGTTGAATAGCGCCATCGTGGACAGATACTCGGTCAGCATGCCCGCACCGATCAGCAGCATGCGGTATTCGGGGCCGAAGAGGCTCGAAAGGTGCTTGCCGTCAAACTGCAGTTGTTCCGGTTCATCGGCATGCTCAAGCGTGACGCTTCCATCGAGGCAGCAGACCGTGCGGCGTACGAGTTCGCCGGTCTCCAGTCTTTGTACCAGCTCACTCAGTGATTCATGTTGAGGATCGAATTCCAGCAGGAGTTCCAAAGTGCCACCGCACGGCAGTCCGAACCGGTGCGCTTCATCGGCGCTCACGCCATAGCGCACGACTTGTGGAGATCCGGACGGAATGCCTGGTGCGCCGTGAGCACGTGTATAGCGGAAAATAAGATCGTCCTCGATACATCCGCCCGAGACCGAACCGATGGCGCGGCCATCTTCGCGTAAGGCCATTATGGCCCCGACCGGCCGTGGCGAAGACCCCCAGGTCCGGATGACGGTAGCCAACAAGGCCCGGTGACCGTCAGCGCGCCAGTCCTGTAAGGTGCGCAGGACTCTGACATCAATGCTTTCCATAAAATCGCTCGTTAACGGGTTCGGGTTGAGGGCTGGGGAGCCGTGAGGACAGTAGCTCTTCTGCCTGTGCCAGGTTCTCTAGTGTGTCGATATCGGTGGTGATTCCCGGGTCGTCCAGGTGCAGCTCCCGCACCGCGCCCATCTGCCGGTACGCACGTACGACGGATGCCGCGCCGGTATCACCGCGAAGCAAGGTCAGTGCCTGGAAGCATTCAGCGCGAAAGCCGACTGGATGGCCCTGCTGCCCGTTCCAGAAGGGTGTCACCACCGGTTGCATAGCCAATTCCCGTGCCACTTGCAATAGGCTTTGCGCACGGACTAGCGGCAAGTCGCCGGGCAGGATAAGCCATCCCCAGGCATCCGCCGTGGCTTGTACGCCCCGGGCAATGGAGTCTCCAATGCCTTGCGTGTCTGTGCATGCACCCTGTTCAGGGCGCACGATATGGCACTCCAGGCCCGATGTGGCGACTGTACGCAGCACGCGCTCCAGCAGCGTCTTGCCTCCCAGCAAGGCGTCCAACTTATGCACCGTGCCCCCAGATTGCCGAAAGCGACGGCCCTGGCCTGCGGCCAGCACGATCACGACGGGTAATTGGGCGTCTGCGTTCTTGCCTGACATACGGCTTTATGTACGCACCGGCAACTGCCGGACGCGCTTACCGGTTGCTGCGAAGATGGCATTGCACAGTGCGGGGGCGACAGGCGGCACTGGCGGTTCACCGACGCCGCCTGGGGGCAGGGCGTGGTTGTCGTTTACCAGGTGCGTGCGGATGATGCGTGGCGAGGCGGCGTGGCGCAGCACTTCGTAGTCATGAAAGTTGCTTTGCTTCACACGGCCGTTCTCGAAGCTGATCTCGCCGGATAGCGCCAAGCTTAGCCCCATGATGGCGCCGCCTTCCATTTGGGCACGAATGCGCTCGGGGTTGACCTGCGGCCCACAATCAATCGCCATGTCTACGGCGACCACCTGGATCTTACCCTTGTCATCCACCGCCACTTCGACCACGGTGGCCGTGTAGCTCATGAAGCTGTAGCAAAACGCCAGCCCTAGCCCATGGCCTTTGGGCAGGGTGCGGCCCCAACCTGCACCGCGCGTGGCGGCCTCGATTACGTCGCGTAGGCGGCCGGTGTCGTAAGGGTAAATTTCGGGTGATTCGTCGTAGTTCCAAGTGTCGGAAATCGTGCCTGGATTGAATTTTCGTGCTGGGCCAATCAGATCCAGCGCGAATTGCTTGTGGTCCTGCCCCGCGCGGTGCGCCAGTTCGGCGATGAAGCATTGCGCGGCAAACGCGTGTGGGATGTTGTACACCGAGCGGAACCAGCCAATGCGGGCGTGCGCCTCGACCTCGGCGGTCTCGACGCGCACATGGGGAATCTGATAAGGCATGTTGATGGCGGACATGGCCGCCTCGAATACCTGTAGGCCCTTGGCTCCCTCGACGAATAGCGAGCTGATGGTGGGGGCGGCGCTGCGGTGCAGCCACGTCTCGGGCTGTCCGTTTTTGCCGACCACCGCTTCCAGACGCTCGACGGCGACGGTGTGCAGGTAGTCGTGATGGATGTCATCCTCGCGGGTCCATACCAGTTTGACCGGTGTGCCCGGCATGGTCTGGGCCACGATGGCGGCTTCGTCCACATAGTCGGGTTTGGACTTGCGGCCAAAGCCGCCGCCCAACAGCAGCACGTTAACCTTGACGTTCTCGGGCTTGAGCTTGAGCCGGGCGGCCACGACGTCCAGCGCGGCTTGCGGGTTTTGCACGGAGGTCCAAACCTCGCAACGATCGCCGTTGACCACGACTGTCGCCACGGGCGGCTCCATCGAGGCATGGGCCAGATGGGGCAGGTAATACTCGGCGGTGAAGCGTTCAGCCTCGGGCGCTTTGGCCCAGACCTCGGGCACATTGCCGTCGTTGCGCATGGGCTTGCCGGGCGCACGGGCGGCGGCTTCCAGGGTCTTGCGATAAGCGACAGAGTCGTAGCTGGCGTTGGGGCCATCATCCCATTCGATTTCTAGCGCGGCGCGGCCCTGTATGGCTGACCACGTATTGGAGGCAACCACAGCCACCCCGCCCAGAGCTTGAAAGGCCGGGGCGCCGCTGTAGGACGGGATCTCAACCACTTTCAGCACACCGGGTACTTGCAGCGCTTTTTCACTGCGCACGCTGCGCAGTTTGCCGCCGACCACGGGCGGGCGGGCGACCACGGCATAAACCATGCCAGGCAGTTGCATGTCCATGCCATAGGTGGCCTGGCCATTTCCGATGGCTTCCAGATCCACCAGCCGGACCTTTTCTTTACCGATGTAGCGAAAATCTGCAGGTGACTTGAGCTTGAGCGCTTCGCCCTTGGGTACCGGCTGTTTGGCGGCTTCAGCCGCGAGCTCGCCGTAGCCTAGGCGCCGACCGCTGGGTAGGTGCACCACTTCGTGCTGCACGGCGCGTACTTCAGAGGCGGGCACAGACCAACGCGCGGCCGCGGCTGCTTCCAGCATGTACCGGGCAGCGGCGCCCACGCGTCGCATCGGCAGCATAAAGTGCCGTATGCTGCGCGAGCCGTCGACGTTCTGATTGCCGTAGCGTGCCTCGTTGGCCTCGGCCTGCACTACGTTTACGCGCTCCCAGTCGGCTTCCATCTCGTCGGCGACGACCATTGGCAGGCTGGTGCGCACACCGGTCCCCATTTCGGCGCGGTGCGCGACTATGGTAACAACACCGTCAGGCGCGATAGAGACGAATACCAGTGGGTCGTCTACCGTGCCATTGGGCATGGCATCACCACCGTACTTCTTGGCGTCCGCCGCCCAGACTACGCCGTTGGCGCTCACGGCTAGAAACAGAGCGCCCAGGCTGCCTTGCAGAAATGTGCGGCGGGAAGGGTTTTGAGTTTTCGTCAACATTACTTTTCCCCTAGTGCCAGGTGGCTGGCGGCTTGTTGGATGGCCGCGCGGATGCGTGGGTAGGTGCCGCAGCGGCAGATGTTGCCGCTCATGGCGTTGTCGATCTGTTCCTCGGTTGGGGCGGGCGTGGTCTTAAGCAGGCTCACGGCCGACATGATTTGCCCCGCTTGGCAATAGCCGCATTGCGCGACGTTGTTTGCTATCCAGGCCTGCTGCACGGTTTGGCCGACAGGATCGCTCTCGATGCCTTCAATGGTCGATATGGTGCGCCCGGCCACGGCCGAGATAGGCGTGACACAGGCGCGGATAGGCTGGCCGTCCATGTGCACCGTACAGGCGCCGCACAGCGCCATGCCACAGCCGAACTTGGTGCCGTTCATGCCCAGTTCGTCACGCAATACCCACAGTAGGGGCATGTTGTCGGGGACGTTCACGTCCTTGGCCTGGCCGTTAACTTCAAATCGTGTCATGGCGAAATCCTGGATTGAGTGGAAAAAACATTGCGCGAAACGCAAGTCAGTATGGAGTGGAATCGTGAAAATAAATGGTCCATCATTTCTCAGTCAATTCATTAATAGAGGATGGCGCTGGCAGGACTCGTCATGCGTAGCGCGTTGAGAACCAGGGAGAAGGCGGCTGATGGCTGACGGCGACTGGGGTAATACAAGTAATATCCAGAGAACGGGGCACACCAGTCTTCCAGCACGCGAACCAGGCGACCTTCTTCAATATGCGGTGCGAACTCTTCCTCGGGGAGGAGCGCGATGCCCAGTCCCGCCAACGCCGCATCCACCATGGGCGGGGAGGTATTGAAAATGAGCTGCCCGTTTACCCGCACGTTCAACTGCTTGCCGTGGCGCTCGAAGTTCCAGACGTAAAGCCCGCGGCCGGTCTGCATACGGTGATTGATGCAATTATGGTTCACCAAGTCATGCGGGTTTTTGGGGGTGGGGCGGGTGGAAAAGTACGCTGGCGAAGCCGCGATAGCCATACGCAATGACGGTCCGATGGGAACCGCGATCATGTCTTTGTCGATGGTGTCGCCCATGCGTACGCCCGCGTCAAAGCGGTCTGCTGCGATATCCCGAAATCCGTAGTCCACGTCGAATTCGACGTTAATGTCGGGATATTCGCTTAATAAGGGAGTGAGCTTGGGTAGTAGCGTTGTTCTAAGGACGTGCTCGCCGCAGGTGATGCGCACCGTGCCCGCTGGCTTATCACGCATCTCGGTCAGCACATCCAATTCCGATTCGATCTCGTCGAAGCGGTGGCCAATGGCCTGCATTAAGCGTTCGCCGGCAACGGTAGTCGACACGCTGCGCGTGGTGCGCGTGAGCAGCCGGATATCAAGTCGCGACTCCAGGCCGCTGACAGCCTGGCTGAGCGCGGATTGCGTCACGCCGTGCAGCGCGGCGGCACGCGTGAAGCTGCCTTCCCGCGCCACCGTCACAAAATATAGAAGATCGTTGAGGTTACGTTTCACCATGGCGTCAGTTTCCCACAAAGCATTAATTAGTGCTGCTAATATACCTTTTAAGAATTCATTACCTATTCATGGGCGCCGCCATGCGAGAAAATGTATGGCATGACAACTAACACATCTGACGCCTCTAGAGGTGATACCGAGATTCCGCGCGAAACTGTGGATCCACCAGCTTATTGGAGCGGGGTTTTCGCCATGACGCTATGTGTGTTCGCGCTGATCGCTTCGGAGTTTATGCCGGTCAGCCTGCTGACGCCGATTGCCGTTGATCTCAATGTCACCGAAGGGTTGGCAGGGCAAGGCATTGCGATTTCCGGCGCATTTGCGGTGTTGACCAGCTTGTCGATTGCGTGGCTTGCCGGAACCATGAACCGCAAGACGCTGTTGCTGGGGCTAACCGTGCTGATGGCCATTTCCGGCGTCGTTGTCGCGTTGGCCCCCAACTATCTGATGTACATGGTAGGCCGCGCGCTGATCGGTGTGGTCGTGGGCGGCTTCTGGTCCATGTCGGCGGCCACGGCGATGCGGCTGGTGCCATCCAGTCAAGTACCACGAGCCTTGGCCATCTTCAATGGCGGCAATGCGCTGGCGATGGTGATAGCCGCCCCTTTGGGCAGTTATCTGGGGGCTATCATCGGCTGGCGTGGCGCGTTCTTATGTCTGGTGCCGGTGGCGGTGGTCGCCTTCGTTTGGCAGTGGGTCAGCTTACCCAACATGCTGGCTCAGCCGCGCGTGACGGGTTCTGGTAACGTCTTCAGATTGCTCAAAAATCGTTTGGTAACCTTGGGCATGCTGGCTGTCGGGGCGTTCTTCATGGGGCAGTTCGCGCTGTTTACCTATGTGCGGCCGTTCCTCGAAACGGTGACACACGTGGATGTGTCCACGCTGTCGCTCATTTTGCTCCTGATTGGCGTTGCAGGCTTCATAGGCACTACCATCATCGGCATGTTTCTGAAGCGTGGCCTGTACCGAACCCTGACTATTATTCCGATCGTGATGGCGGTGATCGCCTTGACACTGATTCCCTATGGAGGCGGCGTCGCTGCTGCTGCAGCGCTGCTGGGCCTATGGGGTTTGATGGCGACTGCGGCTCCTGTGGGCTGGTGGACTTGGATCGCTCAAGCTATGCCCAAAAATGCCGAGGCCGGCGGCGGGCTGATGGTGGCGGTGATCCAGTTGGCCATCGCCATGGGTTCTACCATGGGCGGCTTGCTGTTTGATAGCCGCGGTTACCCGAGCGCCTTCGTGGCGAGCGCAGTCGTGCTGCTGCTCGCCGCCTTCCTGACCTTCCTGGCCTCACGTTCGCATGTGGCACAGACCGCCTGAGCCTTGCCAAGCTCGGGGCTTGGGAATTCTGCATACACTGAGCTTGCTGCTTGGGCTGCTCGTGCTCGGCGGTTGTGAAGCCAGCCCGCATACGACCTTAGGCTCGCATGGTGTAGTGGTCACGGATACCGCATCGGCCTCTGTGAAACCTGAGGAATCACGCATGTGGATGACCGTCGGCGAACACCGCTTCGCCATCACCTTGACCGACAGCGCCGCTGCCCGTGCGTTCGCCGCACAACTGCCGCTGACGCTGGGCATGGCTGAGCACAACGGCAACGAGAAGTACGCCAATCTGCCCAAAGCGCTGCCTGCGACGGCGAGCCGACCGGGAACGATCCACAATGGCGATCTCATGCTGTTTGGCACGGACACGTTTGTTGTTTTCTATTCGACATTCAATTCGTCGTACTCGTACACGCGCCTTGGTCGCGTGGATGACCCTGACGGCCTGGCCCGGGTGCTCGGGCGGGGGGATGTGCAGGTCGTATTTTCCAAAAACTAGCTTTCCAATTGTCCATCAAAGGATATTGCAATAATAATTTTCTTTGGCGTGTCCCCGCTCGACGCTGGTGCGCGTCAACTGTCATAATATGTCACCGAACACTCGGAAAGCCTTGCTTTGCCACGGACCGATATTATGAGCGTTTCACCCTTAGCCCCGTTCCAGCACGCTACTTTTCGCGCACTCTGGACAGCCACCCTGGCGTCCAATCTTGGCGGTCTCATCCAGACTGTGGGCGCCGCCTGGATGATGACCACCATTTCCTCCTCGGACGATATGGTTGCCTTGGTGCAGGCGGCCACCACGCTGCCCGTCATGATTTTCTCACTTGCTGCCGGGGTCTTGGCCGATAGCTTCGAGCGCCGCAATATTATGCTGGTGGCGCAAATATTAATGATGGTGATATCGACGGCCCTGGCTATCTTCGCTGTGGTGGGACTGCTTTCGCCCTGGCTGCTACTGGCCTTCACTTTTTTCATCGGCTGTGGCACGGCACTACATAACCCATCGTGGCAGGCGTCAATGGGGGACTTGGTCCCGCGCGAGGATCTTCCGGGTGCGGTCACACTGAACAGCATGAGCTATAACCTCATGCGCAGTATCGGCCCAGCGGTGGGTGGTCTGATTGTTGCGCTCGCCGGCGCCGCATTTGCCTTTGCCGTGAATGCCGTCAGCTATATTGCCTTGATCAGAGCACTGGCGCTGTGGAAGCCACAGCGTGCAGCCAGCACGCTGCCGCGAGAATCCTTTGGCAGCGCCTTGTCGGTGGGGCTACGTTACATTGCCATGTCGCCCAATCTGCTGAAGGTCATGTGCCGCAGCTTCATCTTCGGGTTTGCAGCGGTATCGGTTCTGGCTTTGCTGCCCTTGGTCACGCGCGACCTGGTGGCTGGCGGCGCATTCTCGTACGGCATCATGCTGGGCTGCTTTGGGGTGGGGGCCATCTGCGGCGCCTTGCTGAATGACTGGGTGCGTGATCGCTGGGCTAACGAAACCATCGTGCGCGCCAGCTTCCTGGTCTTCGCGTTAAGCACTGTGGCCCTCGCGCTGAGCCGCCAGATGTGGTTAAGCTGTCTGGTTGTGCTGCCTGCTGGTGCATGTTGGGTGATGACGCTGTCGCTTTTTAACGTGACCGTGCAGCTATCCACGCCGCGTTGGGTGGTGGGGCGCGCCTTGGCGCTATACCAGACAGCAACCTTTGGCGGCATGGCGGTGGGCAGTTGGGTCTGGGGTATAACCGCCGAAGCCTATGGGACGGACGGCGCCTTGATGGCATCGGGAGCCGTGCTGGTGGTGGGCGCGGCCGTGGGGCTGCGCTACGTACTGCCTGAATTCAGCAAGCTTAGTCTTGATCCAGCTGATGACTTTAACGAACCCACCTTGCAGCTGGATTTGCGAAGCCGTAGCGGTCCTATCATGATCATGGTGGATTATGAAATTGCACAGCGGGATATTGACGCCTTTCTTGCTCTGATGGTGCAGCGGCGCCGCATCCGCCTGCGCGATGGCGCGCGGCAATGGTCGTTGTTGCGCGACTTGGAGCATCCCAGCGTCTGGACCGAAAGCTATCATGTGCCAACCTGGGTCGAGTATGTGCGTCATCATCAGCGTCGCACGCAGGCGGATGCCGAGATATTTGGTCGATTGCTGGCGCTGCACCGCGGCCAGAACCCACCTTTAGTGCACCGCATGATAGAGCGTCAGACCGTACCCATACGCGACGATATGCCGCTGAAGCAGCATACGGAATTGCCGTAGCCATAGTAGTCAGACGTTGGTTTGCTGTAAGAACTTTGAATCAATAACATCTTATGACGTATCTTACGATATACTAAGTACTGTGCTTTATTCTAAGTAGGGGCGTGATTTTGAAGAGTTATGGATCGGATATCGTTCGCCAACGCAGTAGCCATTTAACTAGTGGACGCAAATTTAATGCAGGCGAACTACAACTAATGCTGCTTTGGTTTTTGGGCGAAGCACCAGCTTACGGCTACGAGCTTATTAAACGCTTCCACGATGTGTCGCGTGGTTACTACAGCCCGAGCCCTGGTGTGGTGTATCCCGCACTTAGCCAATTGGAAACGTTGGGATTTGCGGAGGTTGAGCTTAGTGGCAAGCGAAAAAACTACCAGATCACGTCTGCTGGGCTCGAGCATTTACAGGCATATATAGAACACACGCAGCCGCTTTTAGCTATCCTCAAACACGCGGCAAAAAAGATGCTCTGGATAAGCCAAGCCAGTGAAAGCGAGGCGGCTGCGGCAGAGGCTACTGGCTGGTTGCCCGAGTTCATTCAGGCGCGTAAGACATTCCGGTCCGCTTTGCTAACAAAAAGCGAAGCGGACCATGCCGAGCAGCGCCGCGTCATTGCCATATTGCAGCGCGCGGCCCAAGAGATTCTTAAAAAGCCAGCTAATCAATAACAACGTTTCAGAAATTTGCGAGAACAGTGATGACAACAGATTTTCTTAAAGTACAAAAGGTACAACACCCCATAAAAACACGACTGTTGAGGGTAAAGCGTGTTGCTGAGTTAAGCCCCTCGATGCGTCGCATTACATTAACGGGAGATGATTTATCTGGATTCCTATCGGCCTCGTTTGATGACCATATCAAGTTAATGGTGCCCGAAGTCGTTGGGGAAACACCCAATGTGCCTACGGTGGGGCCAGCAGGTCTGATCTTTGAAGAAGGCAAGCCCAAGCCCGCCATGCGCGATTACACGCCACGCCGCTACGATCCTGCCACCAACGAATTAGATATTGATTTTGTATTGCATCACGAAGGACCTGCAACTGACTGGGCAAATCATGCCGAACCGGGGCACTTTGTGGGTATTGCCGGGCCGCGCGGTTCATTCGTGATACCGACGGCCTTCGATTGGCATCTATTGATTGGCGACGAGACAGCCATACCGGCGATTAGCCGGCGCTTGGAAGAACTTCCAGAGGCGGCCAAGGCGATAGTCGTTATCAAAACCGTGATGGACGATGCCAAGTTGGAATTAACTGGCCAATGTACGTTGGATGTTCATTGGGTTAGCCAGGCCGCACCCACCACCTCTGGTATGGGCGCGCTTGAATCGGCTGTTCGTTCGATCACCTTGCCCGATGGTGAAGGGTATGTCTGGGCAGCGGGGGAATATAGCGATATCAAAGCAGTGCGCCAGTACCTGACGGACGAGCTTGGGATTGATAAAAGTCGCATCCGTGCGGCAAGTTATTGGCGTAAATCCGCACCAGCTACGCATGAGCACTTTGAGTAGCTGGCGAATCTTGAGTCATTGCCTGCGTACGGCAGATGCTCTATATTGCCGATCTGCCAGTTTGGCCTCGACCGCTTGCAGGAACACCTTCACACGGGTGGGAAGCCTCGCTGACCTTAGATCGATTGAGCGCCGGTCGCTTTATTCTTGGACTGGGTTCGGGCGACAGGCCCGAGGAGTTTGCATCCTTCCGCAAGTCTGACAACACCACAGTGATTGGCTTTGTAGGCGTGCTGTACGGTAGGTCGCTGAAACGATCGATTAGGTCAGGTGCTCAGACGTCACCATGTGAACGCCTGGTGTCGAATTTATGGCAGCCTCAAACAGGGTCTGCGCAATGCGTGGTGCGGGATTAAGGCGCCAGCGCCGCGGCATTAGAGGGCCCATCAGATTCAGTGTCAGAATCATGGCGCGCTCACCCGGGCGAAATTCCTCGCGATGGCCGCTAATCACACCAGGACGCACAAGCGTGAGGGAGTCAAAGCCGACACCGGCCAGATCTCGCTCCAGTTCGCCCTTGACCCGATTGTAGAGAAATCGGGATTCCGTATCGGCGCCAATGGCCGAATTCAAGACGTAAGTGGGCGTGCCTTTCGCATGTGCCAAGCGCGCGACTGCCATCGGATAGTCGTAATCGACGCGGCGGAAAGCCGCTTGTGAGCCAGCCGCGCGCATCGTCGTGCCCAATGTGCATACGACTGCGTCCGCCTGCCACCAGTCGGCATCCGTCTGCAGGTTATCGAAATCGATCTGCGGGTTCGAGAGCTTCGGATGTGCCGGCAACAGTCGACGCGAGGGAGCGACCACGGTACTGACGCGCGGATCGCCCAGCGCGAGGTCCAGGACATGGCGCCCGACCAGGCCGGTGGTACCAACAAGCAGCAGTTTCACGGCAGACGCCATGTGTGTCTCCTTCAGTTAGACGCGTGCCAGCCGCTGAATTGCTTGATTCACTGGCGTATCGCCCTCGGTCAGCTCAATAATTACCCGGTTAACCTCAGAGCGCTCGATGATCTCAACCAGGGTGGCGGCTACATCATCGCGCGACACGTCGCCGTAGGGAATCGCCAAGTCCGCACGCACCTTGCCGGTGCCGGGGGAGTCAAGCAGAATACCTGGCCGCAAGATGACCCAGTCCAGGTCGGACTCGGCCAGATGCACGTCCGCCCGCTTTTTCACTGCCATGTAGTTCTCGAAGGTCTCAGAGACGCTCTTGCCACGCGACGCTTCTGGAAAGGCAGACACCAGCAGAAAGCGTTGGATACCTGCCTTTTGCGCCGCTGCAACCGTCAGCTCCAACCCACGGCCATCAATGGCATTGGTCATTTCGGGCCCGCCTTTGCCGCCGGCACCGGCAGAAAACACCACCACGTCGCTGCCTGCCATCAACTGAGCGAGCTCGGTCACATTGAGTTCGATCAAGTCTCCGGTCACGGGTGTGGAGCCCAGCGCTTTGAGCTCCTCGGCTTGCTCTGCATGCCTGTGCAGCGATACTGGCGTGTGGCCGCGCGTGCTTAATTGCTGTGCAAGACGGCGAGCGATTTTTCCCGAGCCGCCAACGATGAATACTTTTTTCATAGGAGTTCCTTGTCAGGTCTGATGGCCTGGTTATGTATCTAATCAATAGTTGCCTGTGGGCCAGTCTGTATATCCTTTGGCTCCACCACCGTAGTAGGATTCGTGCGGTGCGACAGCCAATTCGATGCCGTGCCGCAGGCGCGCGACCAGATCGGGATTGGCGATGAACGGTCGGCCAAAGGCCGCCGCGTCAATCTTGCCTAGCGCGCGGCGTTCAATTGCAAGATCAAGGTCGTAGCCGTTGTTGCCGATGTAGGGGCCGTCGAACAACGCACGCAGCGCATCTAGGTCCACTCCATCTGGTAGGTCGCGCGAGCCGCCGGTCGCGCCTTCCACGAAGTGTAAATAGGCCAGCTTGAAGCTGTTCAGTTGTTTGATCAGGTAGCCGTAGGTGGCCATTACGTCGCTATCGGGCGATGTGTTGCCGACATTGGGCGTTACCGGTGATAGGCGGATGCCCACACGGTCGCTGCCCCAGATGTTGACCACGGCTTCGGTGACTTCCAGCGTCAGGCGCGTACGGTTCTCGATAGAGCCGCCATACCGGTCGCTGCGCTGATTGGTCGAATCGCGTATAAATTGATCCAGCAGATAGCTGTTGGCTGAGTGGACTTCCACACCGTCGAACCCGGCGCGTTTAGCGTTTTCAGCAGCATTCTTGTACTGTTCGATGATGCCGGGGATCTCGTCAGCCTCCAAAGCGCGTGGCATGGACACCGGCACAATTCCATCGACGGTGTAAGTGTCGCCGTCCGCCTTGATCGCCGATGGCGCAACCGGAGCTTCGCCATTGGGCTGCAGCAGGGTGCTGGAGTAGCGGCCAACGTGCCACAGCTGGCTGACTATCTTGCCGTCTGCTGCATGTACCGCATCGGTAACTTTCCTCCAACCGGCCACTTGCTCGTCGTTCCAGAGTCCAGGTGTGGCCGCGTAGCCACGTCCTTGCGGCGAAATGTTGGTGGCCTCGGCGAAGATCAGGCCGGCGCCTGCGCGTTGGGCGTAGTAGGTGGCGTGCAGCTCATCTGGAATGCCATCTTCGCCATAACGACTGCGGGTAAGCGGGGCCATGATAATGCGGTTGTCCAGTTCAAGGGCGCCCATCGTGGTGGGCGAGAACAGGTCGGTTCGAATACTGTTATCAGTCATGTGAATTAGTTCCAATATAATTGACCAGTCGTCTATAAAATAAGTAAAAAAATATTGCTCAGGAAAGCAGACGCTGCATGTTGATCAGGGCGGTATCGAAAGGCGTGTTGTCTTTGTTCAGCTTGGCAAGCAGCGATGCCCCCAGCCAGAGCTGATAGAGTGATTCGGCCAGTGCGGCGGCCGGAGTTTCAGCCTGTATCGAGCCATCAAGCTGCCCTTGCTCAATGCATTGGGTGATGCGCTTGATGATGGCATCGGTTCCCGTCTTCAGCACCACACGCATGTCTTCGGATAGATCGCACACTTCCGGCCCCAGCTTAACCACCAGGCACTTGCCGTCGGGCAGGTCCGAACCCTGGGTGCGTGCCCAATACTGAAAGTAGTGCGTTAACCGCTGCGCTGCCGAGCCGTCTGCCTTCAGCAGCATGTCAACCGTGACCAGGTACTCGGAAAAATATTCCTTCAGCAAGGCTTGCCCGAATTCTTCCTTCGATTTGAAGTAATAGTAGAACGATCCTTTGGGCACGCCAGCGGACGCCACCACCTCGGCTAGGCCGACGGCGGTATAGCCTTTGTGGGTCATCAGTGTTCTGGCGACATCCAGGATGTGCTGACGCATTTCTTGTGCTGGTTTCTTCATAACTATTCAGTGTACTTAAAAACTGACCAGTCGTCTATTGGTTAAGGCAAGGCGGGTAAGCAGACAACGGTAACGGAGATACTAGAGCAAGCAATGAATTGCTCAGGTCGTCCCCGCCGCCTGAATGTTGGTCAACCCTTGCGGCTGCGGCAACACATAGGCCTGCGGGATGATGGCATGATCGACGTAAGTGCCGTACTTGCTGGTGTCGAAGCCTGGCAGTACGCCCACAGCGTCGCCAGCGTGGACGCCTTCGACATCATATTCTCCTGTTCTTAATCGGCGATCTTGATCACGATTTTACCGAACGCGCCTTTAGATAAATGCTCATAGGCCTGGACGGCATCTTCGAACGCGTACACCTGCTCGATAACCGGTTTGATCTGATGCTTATCGAGAAACGGGTTCATCCGTTCGAAGGAGGAACGTGGAGCAACGGCAATGCCCCGTATCGTCGTTTGTCGAAAGATCAAGGGCATTAAATTGAGTGCCGAAGTCTGCCCGGTCAGAAAACCGACTTGTGTGATGATCCCAGCGGCTTTGGTCGCGGCGATAGATTGATTCAAACCATTGCCACCAGCGACATCAACGGTAATATCAACGCCCTTGCCATCCGTCAGTTCCAGCACCTGCTGCTCCCAATTCGGGTGGGTCTTGTAGTTAATGCCGTCGCTGACGCCCAGTGCTTTGACCTTGGCCAGGTTTTCGTCGCTGCTCGAGGTTGCGATAACGCGAGCGCCGTGCGCTACAGCAATTTGCGCCGCAAAAATGGAGACCCCGCCGGTACCCTGCACCAGCACTGTCTGGCCAGGTTGAAGGTTGCCAACATCCATCAGGCTATACCAAGCAGTTAAGGCAGCGATCGGCAAGGTCGAAGCCTCTTCATCGCTCATCATGTCAGGTGCTTTGACGGCACTTTCTTCGTGAATGATCATGTATTCAGCCAGTCCGCCGGGCAGGGGAGAGCCAAAGCAGTAGTCTGGTTCATTGGGTCCGGGAGGCCCATCAATCCAGCGTGAATACAACGTTGAATTCACCCGATCACCGATGTTAAAACGGCTAACACCCTGGCCCACAGCCACGACAGTCCCTGCAGCGTCCGAGACAGGAATCAAAGGCTTAGGAACCATGTGCGGCTCGTAAAACCCATCTACTATCGCCTTGTCACGGTAATTCAAGGACACCGCGCCCACTTTCACCAAGAGCTCTCCTGCCTGAGGCTCCGGTGTGGGGGTTTCTTCAAGGTGTAGATTTTTCAAGCCAAAATCTTTCAATAGCCATGCTTTCATTTCTTCTCCAGTTCACGGATGTCATCAAGGGAAGGTCGAACGCCTAACGCTCTTCCAAGGTTGAATCAGTTTAATTAGTTCCCGCTAGGAAAGTTAGTGGTTATAATTCCAATCATTCGATCCCAATAGTCCGCAATAGGAAAACCATGGAAGATCGCTTTGCCGGTATTCGAGAGTTTGTCGCCACCGTTGATGGGGGCAGCTTCACTGCAGCAGCGTTATCGCTGGGCGTAACCGGTTCGGCTGTCGGGAAAAGCATCTCGAAGCTAGAGAAGCGTCTGGGCGTGCAGTTGTTGCATCGAACAACCCGGCGTATAGATCTGACAAGCGAAGGCGAGGCATATCTAATGAGTTGTCGACGTATCCTTGAGGAATTGGATCAAGCAGAGGCGTACTTGTCGACGGGCCATCAGCACCCTATTGGCCGACTGCGTATTGATCTGCCGACTACGTTCGGTCGCCGTCACATTTTGCCTTCGTTGTTAAAGCTGGGTCTGCGCTACCCAAGGCTGGACCTGTCGGTTTCACTCAGGGATCGACCTGTTGATCTAGTAAGCGAAGGGATAGACCTGGCCGTGCGCATAGGTGTGTTGCCTGACTCTCTTGATATCGTCGCGCGCCCCTTAGGGGTGCAGCATCTGGTGATTTGTGCTTCGCCCGCCTACCTGAAACGCCACGGCGTGCCCGCTAACCGCGCAGACCTATCCAAGCATGATTGCCTCACGGGTTGGCGCCCAGGTCATCGACCCACCTGGTTGTTAAAGAATGAGCAGGGGAGAATCGAACCACAGGAAGTACCCTCGCGCCATGAGTTGACTGATGGCGATGCCTTGCTGGATGCATGTCTTGCTGGCGGCGGCTTAGCCCAATTACCGACTTGGTTGGCTGATGAGGCCCTTCGCACGGGGGCGCTCATACAAGTTTTTTCTGAAATATCGGGCGGCACCATGCCGATTCATGTCATTTGGCCAAAGACCTGGCATCTACAGCCAAAAGTGCGGGTCACGGTGGATGAGCTGGTCAGTTTGGCAGCCAGGGATTGCTCGGTGTTCAACCCGGGTCAGCCAGATAGTACGACGATCTGCTGAAAAGATCTGCACTAAGGCTTGTGACTAAGCCCTTGTTGACTGCATGTGCGGATGGCGTTGGAAAAACACCGCCACAGGCACCCCCATCGCGATGACTAGGGTGCCGAATGCGCAGATAGCCACTTCCATGCTCCAGTGGTCAGCAATCCAGCCTATGCCCATCATGGGCACCATGCTGCCGATGTATCCAATGACCAAATAGGTGGCCAGCAATCCCGAGCGATTGCTGGACGTGGCAAGACGATTGATCATGCTTAGGCCAGCGAGCATGCTCATACCGTGCCCCAGCGCGGTGAGCAATACGCCCAAAGCGAACAGCAAGGCGGAGCCCGCCCACAGATTCGTCATCAGTACAGCGTTGCTGGCCGCCAAGCTGATCAATCCTAGCGCGCCGCACCAGTGAGTAGGCATGCGTGCGGCCATGACTTGGACGATCGCCGAGGAGAATAAGATCAAGGCAATGGCTGTGCCGCTTACCACAGGGCCATGCCAGGGCAGCAGCTTATCTAGAAACAGCGGCGCCATGGATGCGTACAGACCGAAGACGCCAAATGCCAAGAAGGGCAGGCAGCAGGTCAGTACAAAAGCCTTGGAGGCACTCGGCTCTGGCCACGTCAATGTCGGTAAGACATCGCGCAAGCACACTCGCTGACCAGGGTCGGGCTTGGCGTTGTCCGGCAATTTCAAGCGGTATAAGGCCGTCAAACCCAAGGCGCCTAAAAACAGGGTTGGAATATAGGTGGTTACCAATGGGGCTGGGGCCCATTGGCCTATGATGCCGCCCACCAACGGCCCCAAGCCGAAACCAAAGGCCATCAAAAAGCCTGTCATCATGGATACGTGCTGCATATTGCCGCGACGAGACAGCTTGGACAAGCCTAAGGTAGCACTGGTGGTCAGCATGCTCGAGGCCACGCCCACAATAAAGCGCCCAACATTCAAGCTAGACATGTTCCACGCGATCAGGCTTATGGCAGTGCCAGTCAAGGCCAGCGCCAAGCCCCACTGCATCATCAGGCGAAAACCGACGCGATCGGGCAAACGTCCCAAAAACAACAGGCCCAATAGCGCACCGCTCATGTAAATCACATAAATGAGTGAGATGTCGCTGGTTTGTAGTTGCCATGCCTCTTTGTACAGCGCATATAAGGGACTGATTAGCGCAATGCTCATCACCCCGACGATCATGGCAAAACTCACCCAAGCGAAAGGCGATCCTTTCAATTTCATTTTTCAACCGTGTTTTTTTGGTGTGGGGCAGGGTGATGAAGAGCCTCAAAGCGCAGTGAAATCTTTTCTAGCGCTAGTCGCGTGACTTCTTGCTCGTGCGGGGAAAGGTCTGCCAAGATGGTCTGCTCAATTTCCAGGCTCTTGGCCAAGATCAACGCGGCCATTTCGCGTCCGGCAGGCGTCAAAGCTATGCATTTGGTGCGCCGGTCAGCTGGGTCATTGGTCCAATCGATCAGTTGCGCCTTTCGCAGTTGCGCCAGCACCCGCACTAAGGATGACGTGTCCAAGTACAACGCATCGGCCAAATCTTTTTGACGCAGAGGTTCATCTTGCACATACAACACCAACAAGGGCATGCGCGTTGCATCGGATAGCCCCAAGTCTTTGAAACTCAAATCCACCTGACGGCGCCACTGTCTGTACACACTTCCAAGCAGGACCCCAAATCTAGAACGCGCTTGACAGAGCTCAGGCGCGGATATTTCGTGAACTGGAGGGTTAGTTTGCATGCAAAGTATTTTACTGCGGGTTTACCCGTAAACACAAGCGGAAATAAAAAAACTGTAGCTCAAGTCCACCTTGTTATGTCGCGGTATGTGCCCGCGGCTCATCCACGTCGCCAGGGGGATAGGGCATGGTTCCGTTGTCCAGGATTTCGCAATGCACTGATTATGGACATACAATCATGAGCAGTCACATATGGTTTTAGGGAAAATCTTGTCTCATACTGATGCTGCTCCGTTAGAAGAAAATACGCCTATATTGTCCCAGCGCGACCAGTTCGGAAACATCATTCGTCTTACGCTGGCGCAGGCCTTGGCCGGTGCAAATTCAGTGGTGGTTTATGCCACTGGAGCGATTGTTGGCAATGTGCTCGCACCCGATAAGGCATTGGCGACTTTGCCTATTTCCATTTTCGTGGTGGGCATGGCCGCGTGTACCATGCCCATGGGTGTGATCGCTCGGCGATACGGTCGGCGAGCCGCTTTTCTGGCCGGAACGGGTTGTGGCGTGCTGGTCGGACTACTGGGAGCAATCGCGGTTTTTCTGAGTTCCTTCTGGCTGTTTTGCATGGCGACATTTTTTGGCGGCGCCTATGCGGCGGTCGTTCTGTCCTTTCGCTTTGCTGCTGCCGATGGTGTGGAGCCGCAGATGCGCGCCCGTGCTCTTTCATTTGTTATGGGGGGCGGTGTGGCAGCCGGGGTCATAGGACCGCAGCTTGTCACCTACACAATGGACTTATGGCCGCCTTATATGTTTGCTGTCACCTTCCTTGTGCAGGCGGCCGTGGCGGCGGCGTCGGCTTTTGTATTGCTTGGCGTCCGGCTACCGAAGCTCACAGCTAAGGCGGCATCAGGAGGGCGACCACTCTCAGTAATCGTTCGCCAACCGCGTTTCATCACTGCAGTCATTTGCGGCACGGTTTCCTATTTGCTTATGAACTTCGTGATGACGGCAGCCCCGTTAGCAATGCAAATGTCCGGCCATGCATTGGAAACTGCCAATTTGGGCATGCAGTGGCACGTCATTGCCATGTTTCTGCCTAGTTTCTTTACCGGGCGGTTGATCACGAGATTCGGGGCAGGCCCTGTGGTGACGGCGGGATTGGTATTGATCGGTTTGTCGGCGGCGGTCGGGTTGGTAGGTAATGATGTTGAGCATTTCTGGCTCACCTTGATCTTGCTAGGACTCGGCTGGAACTTCAGCTTTGTCGGTGCTTCAGCGCTGGTACTCGAATGCCACAGGCCCGAGGAGGGGGCTCGCGTTCAGTCTTTCAATGATTTCATTGTTTTCGGAATCATGGCTGTGGGGTCGTTCGCTTCGGGAAGTTTGTTGGCTTCGCATGGTTGGAATACGGTGCTCTGGGTGTCGTTTGCGCCGTTGGCTTTCGCCGTGGCGGCGTACAGTGTGACTGCTTTGCGACGGCCCGCGTAGCCGACCTTACTTACTTCGCGCTTCTAGTTCGGAAGCGGTAAGTCAAAAAGCAGAATTTCCGCATGGATCGCGTCGCCCGCAGTGATACCCGGCTCGTCAATAATTTTTAGCGCATCGCCAGCCTTTAGTGCCACGCCATTGAGGGTAACCGTTCCCCGCGCAACATGTACGTAAGCACATCGGTCGCCGGATAAGGCATATTCAAGCGTTTCGTCGCCATCCAGAATCGATGCATAGAGGGTGGCATCCTGGTGAATCAGGACCGATCCATCCCTTCCATCAGGAGATGCAATCAAACGCCATTGTCCTTTTTTGCTTGCATGATCGTAATACTTTTCTTCGTAGCTAGGTGCGATGCCTTTAACATTGGGCGCAATCCATATTTGCAGAAAATGTACAGGCTCAGAAGCCGAGTGATTGAACTCGCTATGTTCGACGCCGTTGCCAGCACTCATACGCTGTACATGACCATACTGAATGACGGACCCCGTGCCCATGCTGTCTTTATGCTCAAGGGCACCATCCAGTACATACGAGATGATTTCCATATCCCGGTGGCTATGGGCGCCAAAGCCTTGTCCAGGTTGTACCCGGTCTTCGTTGATGACCAGCAGCGGGCCAAAACCGGTATGCAGGGGGTCGTAATAATTGGCGAATGAAAACGTGTGTCGTGAGCTTAGCCAACCATGCTCTGCAACACCACGGTCTTCGCTTTTGCGGATTTCTAACATATGGTTTTCCTTTGAAAAGTACAGCGCATGGCTTTTCAGCAGTGCATCCCCATAGTGGGGATGCACGACAGCGCTGATACGATTATTCGGCAATAGCTTCCAGGGCGATGTCTAGGGTGACATCGTCGCCCACACCGGGGGCAAACTTGCCAGCATTAAACTCGCTACGCTTGATGACCGCAGTGGCGTTGGCACCAATGGCGTCTTTCTTCAGCATAGGATGTGCACCATTAAAGAACGAAGTCACAGTAAGGGTGATGGGCTTGGTAACGTCTTTAATTGTCAGGTCGCCGTCTATGCTTACGACCTTATCGCCTTCAAAAACCACCTTGGTGGACTTGAAGGTAGCTGTCGCGTACTTGGCTGTATCCAGGAAATCTTCACCCTGAATATGACCGTCGAACATAGGGAAACCGGTATCAATCGACGTCATGTCTATGGTGACGTCAACATGCGCTTGCTTAGTTTCTTTATCCAGCACAACCGATCCCGTGGTTTTGTTGAACCGCAGAATTTGCTTGGACAGACCCATGTGGTTATACGAGAAGCGCGGGAAGGTATGGGTTTGGTCAAGTACATAGGTTTGTGGCGCAGCAAATGCCGTACCGGCAACCAGAGACGTAAACAGTGCAGCAATAAGTGTTTTTTTCATAATGAATCCTGTGTAGATAAGTTGGTGAATATATAGGTCGTGTTTATGGATGGGCGACGAAGTGAAATTTGATCTGAATATCGTTGGCAACAATGCTGAAATCCTTCCACTGGCCGTCTCCGATCCCGAAGTCGGCGCGCTGAAAAGTAAAGCTGCCTTCAAAGATGCCAGTGTTCCCGGTTTCCTTAAAGGTAAATGGCGCGGTTACTTCCTTGATTTTGCCCTTGATGGCAAGTACGCCGCTTACCTGGTAGCGGTTATCACCTAAGGCCTGGACTGTGCTGGACTGAAACTCAGCCAAAGGGTGGGCGGCCAGGTTCAGCCATTCGGTTTTTTCAAGCTCGGTATTCGCGTCGCTGTAGCCTGCGTCTATGCTGGCCAAGGGGATTTCGATAGCGACTTGGGCTGTTTCAGGGGTTGCGGGATCAAAGCTGAATTGTGTGGCTTTGACGTTGCCGAAGCGGCCTTCCATGCCCACGCCCATCTGACTGTAGCCAAACGAGATGTGGCTGGCTGTGGCGTCTAATGTCGTATATTGGGCAGCGCCAGCGCTGCCTAGTGTGCCCAAGCTTAAGGCGGCGGCAATGGCAATTGGCCGCAGTAAGGAAATCGTCATAAGGTGCTCCGTTAATCGTTAATGTCTAAGTATCTGTCAGTGTCGTGCTTATGCTTTGCCAACAAAGGGCAACATGCGGGTCAGCACATTGTCTTTCTTGATGAAATGATGTTGCAATGCCGCAGCTACGTGTCCGATGACGGCCACCAGCAGCGTGTAATTCAGTACGACGTGAACGTCGTTGAGCAGTTCGCCCAGGGCGGCATCTTTTGATACAAGGTCAGGCAAGGGCAGTATCCCAAACCACACCACCTGAAAACCCTGTGCCGAGCTCATCAACCAGCCGCTGACGGGGATTGCCAACATCAAGGAATAAAGTAGCCAGTGGCCGACATGGGCAGCCAATCGGGCCATAGGACCCATGGTGGCTGGCAATTTGGGTGCTTTATGGGCCATGCGCCACGCCAGACGAACCACAATCAAGACCAGTAATGTCATACCGGCCCATTTGTGCCATGAGTACAGCTTCAGTTTATTGGGCGATAAAGGCAGATCTTGCATATAAAAGCCCAGGGCAAATGTGCCTACCAGCCCTAAGGCGACCAGCCAGTGCAGGAATATGGCCGTACGGGTATAGCGGTGATTCATTGACTACATCCAGAAAGTGGTGCTATCCGCCATTGAGAAAAGCGTGATGCTTAGTGATATAACGAGTGTATTAGAAATAAGATTGAAGAAAAACCCCTGGTTATGGGTACAATATTTCCATATTTGGAACAATTGGGGCTTGGAATGACTGCAATGACTCTTTACGCAAATGACTTGATACTCTTTGCCCATATTGTTGAGGCGGGCAGCTTTACGCGAGCATCCGAACTAACGGGCTTCCCCAAGTCGACGCTCTCGCGGCGGCTCACTGATATGGAAAACCAATTTGGCGAGCGCTTGATGCAGCGCAGCACACGACGCCTGGTACTGACGGACTTCGGCCTAGGTATGCTGGAGCACGCCAGGCGCCTGGCCGACGAAGCGGAAGCTGCTACGGCACTTGCCTTACATCGACAAGTCATCCCGCACGGAACGCTGCGCGTGTCGCTGCCCCCAGAGTTCCACGAACTATCGCTAGTGGATTTCTTAAGTGAATTTTCACGACAGTATCCCGATGTTCATCTGGATCTGGACCTTTCGGCACGACGCGTAGACCTGATCGCTGAACGTTTTGATGTGGCCGTACGGGTTGCGACCCAACTACCTGACGATAGTTCCTTGGTGGCCCGTCGCATTACCACCCTGCATAATGGCTTGTATGCAAGCCCAGACTACCTGAAGCGGCATGGGACACCCCAAGAGCCAGCTGACGTGCTTCAGCATGCCGGCCTGGTGCTTGTTGTTAGCGGTGGCGAACATCAACCGTGGCGGCTATCCAGGGGAGCTGAGCGCTGGGAGGGGCTACCCCAGCGTTCGCTGTCCGCAAACTCTATGGGATTGCAGCAGGCTTTATCAGCGCAGGGGCTGGGCATTGTGGGGTTGTCCGAGCGCTTCGCGCAAACACTGGTCAAACAAGGTGCCATTCAACGCATACTGCCCGATTGGAGTCTACCCCCTACCACTGTGTGGTGCGTAACGCCTGGACGACGTTTATTGCCGCAGCGGACAATCGCGTTTATTGAGTTATTGAAAATTGTTCTGACCGATGGGGTGTCCGTCAACTCGCCTTGCTGATGGAGCTGATTGCGACACTGCACGGGGCAAGTAAAGGGAATCCACAATGACACGTACCATTGCAATTGCCATACATGAGGGCGTCCAGGCGCTTGATGTGGCCGGGCCGATTGATGTCTTCGCCGAAGCCAACCACTTTTTAGAGCCTGATGCTCAATACGAGACCATTCTGGTTGCAGAACATCGGAACCCCCTACGGACTTCCAGTGGAATGCTCCTGATCGCTGATCGCAGCTTTGCAGAAGCCGAATGTCCCTTTGACATCGTACTGGTAGCCGGCGGCCCTGATGTGCCTGAATTCCCACCAACCTCACTCATTCAATGGCTTGCAACCGCTCATGCACAGGCAGGTATCTATGGCTCCATCTGCACAGGCGCCTTTGTATTGGGCCACGCAGGGCTGCTCGATGATCGGCGTGCCACTACACACTGGCAGAATGCCCAGCAATTGGCCTGTGAATTTCCTAAAGCCAGGGTCGAGCCCGACTCCATCTATGTCCGTGATGGCCGCCTCATTACATCAGCCGGAGTGACAGCCGGCATAGACCTTGCATTGGCGCTGGTCAGGGAACATCATGGCGCGCAGATCGCCCTGACCGTTGCAAAAAGACTGGTGGTTGTCGCGCAGCGGCAAGGTGGTCAATCCCAATTCAGCCCCTACCTCAGCACGCCCACCGACCCCGCTTCGCCGGTTGCGCGCCTTCAACAATACGTCATGGCGAACATCAGTGAACGTCATACACTGCAATCACTTGCCAATGTTGTTGGCATGAGCACGAGGAACCTGACTCGGCACTTTGTTCAGGAAACCGAAATTACGCCCCATGAGTTCGTTTTACGTGCACGTATTGACGCAGCTCGAATGGTGCTGGAGAGCACCGACCAGCCTCTGAAAACAGTTGCTTTTAAGTGCGGCTTCGGTAATGCGGATCGCATGCGACTTGTGTTCAAGGAACGCTTGAGGGTGACGCCAGCGAAATACCGGGCCAGCTTCCAACGCCCAGAGCCCACCGACCGAAAACCTGCAAAATCAGTGGTGCCATAGCTCGAATAGATCATATGGCGTGAAACTGCGCTATTTTGGCGTGATCTGACGCCTATCCAGCATTGTCCGCATACCCCGCCAAAGACTATAAAAGAGAAGAGCGGAACCGCGCTGCCAGACTTTTGCCGAACGCTCACAACCACTGCAATGCACTTCCCTGGTGATTCTCACCTTGATGAAGGCTTGCCTGATTATGGAGCATGCCATGTCCGAAATTATTGCAGGTATTCAGATACCTGATAGCGAAATCGCCCGCGCCGCCACTGAACTGGTTCGTGACACCGAAGACGACCTTTTGTACAACCACAGCCGCAGGGTATTCCTGTGGGGCGCGCTGTCGGGTGAGCGACGCAAACTGAAGTACGACCCTGAACTGCTTTACCTGGGTGCCATGTTCCACGACATGGGCCTTACGGAAAAATACGCCAGCCCCGATTTGCGCTTTGAAGTCGATGGTGCTAATGCCGCTCGCGACTTCATGAAGAGCTACGGCGTGCCCGAGCGCGATGTCGATGATGTGTGGGCGGCCATCGCACTGCACACGACACCGGGCATCCCCGAGCATATGCGGCCCACCATTGCGCTGGTGACAGCCGGCGTGGAAATGGACGTGCTGGGCATCGCCTATCACGATTTCACGCCCGAGCATCGCCATCAGGTGTGCGCCTGCCATCCCCGCGAAGACAACTTCAAGGAAGGCATCATCCACCATTTCGCCGAAGGCACACGCAAGAAGCCCGAAACGACGTTCGGCAACGTCAAGGCCGATGTACTGGCGCTGAAGATGCCTGAATACAAGCGCATTAACTTCTGCTCGCTCATCCAGGGCTCGGCTTGGCCGAACTGAACAGACTTCGCTTGATCTGAACGACTCGCTTTTTTTTCCGTCTACGGAGATTGCTTTGAACAAGATTTACCCTTCAGCCGCGGCTGCCTTGCAGAACGTGGTAGCCGACGGTCAGTTGATTGCTGTCGGTGGTTTCGGCCTGTGTGGAGTTCCGGATCTGTTGATCGATGCCTTGCGTGACAGCGGTGTGCAGAACCTGTCAGTGATCTCCAACAATGCCGGGACTGATGGCCTCGGGCTGGGCAAGCTGCTGCTGACCCGGCAGATTAAGAAAATGTACTCATCCTATGTAGGCGAGAACAAGGAATTTGAGCGTCAATATCTTGCCGGTGAGCTGGAACTGGAGTTCACTCCCCAGGGCACGCTCGCCGAGAAGCTGCGCGCGGGCGGCGCCGGAATTCCCGCCTTCTTCACCCGCACTGGGGTCGGTACGGTGATCGCCGAAGGCAAGGAAACGCGTGAATTCAATGGGGAAGTCTATTTGATGGAAGAATCCTTCTTCCCCGATGTCTCGTTGGTAAAAGCCCACACTGCCGATAAATCGGGAAATCTGCGGTTCCGCCTGACGGCGCGCGGCTTCAATCCTGCTGTCGCCAGTGCAGGAAAAATCACCATCGTCGAAGTGGAGAACGTCGTGGAGAACGGCGAGCTCGCCCCTGACGATGTGCATCTCCCGGGCGTCTATGTGCATCGCATCGTGCACAATCCCAACCCCGAGAAGCGCATCGAGAACCGCACAGTGACGCAAAAAACAGGAGACTGACGCTATGGCATGGACAAAAGATCAAATGGCGGCGCGTGCCGCCCAAGAGCTGCAGGACGGCTTCTACGTCAATCTTGGTATTGGTATCCCGACCCTGGTTGCCAACTATGTCCCTGAAGACATCGAAGTTTGGTTGCAAAGCGAAAACGGTTTGATGGGAATCGGCCCTTTCCCCACGGAAGATAAGGTGGATGCAGACCTGATCAACGCTGGCAAGCAGACCGTGACCACGCTTCCGGGTTCCTCTATCTTTGGCACTGACCAGAGCTTTGCCATGATACGCGGCGGGAAAATCAACCTGACCATTCTTGGCGCCATGCAGGTCAGCCAGAACGGAGACCTCGCCAATTGGATGATTCCAGGAAAAATGGTGAAAGGCATGGGCGGCGCCATGGACCTCGTCGCGGGCGTCCAGCGGGTGGTTGTGCTGATGGAGCACGTTGCACGTCTGAAAGACGGCACGACCGACCTGAAAATCCTGCCTGAATGCACCTTGCCCCTTACAGGCGCCGCTGTGGTCGATCGCATCATCACTGACCTTGGCGTGATGGACATCACCCCGGACGGCCTCAAGCTTGTCGAGCTGGCCGATGGCGTGACATTCGCGGAAATTCAGGAAAAGACCGGAATACGGCTGTTGCAGTAGGAGGAAAGGACATCAATCCCGTTGTATTCTTGGGCCTGAGTCTTGGCGCCGCAGAAGCACGCAGCATTCTGGACGCCGATTATCGGGGGCCAATTGTACGGGGTGATCTCAATGCGATTGGCCCCCAACAACAGGTGGTTATCATCGACGGAATCCTTGATGCCGACCAGAGGCTCGGTATTCAGGAGGTCCTCGAAGCCCTTGATCGCGGCGTGTCCATCTATGGCGCTTCCAGCCTTGGCGCCTTACTGGCGGTACAGCTAGAACATACTGAAATCAAAGGGCGTGGACAGGTGTTTGAAACATTGCGCGCCTTGAAGCAGCACTCTGAACACCTGAGTCTTCAAGAGCTCATTATGACGCTCTATACGAGCGAGCGATTCGAGCAATTGACGGTTCCGTTAATCGAGCCAATCGCATATTGTCGAAAGCTTGGCTTTAGTATGAAACGGCTGAGGAAAATAGCCCGCGCTTTTTGCGAAATACCACTTGATGTCCGTTCATGGAACAACATTAAAGTCGTGGCAGAGAACGAGGGGCTGATTTTGCCAGACACGCCATTGCTAATGAACAGCAAGCATCACGACGCCTGTGAACTTCTGAAATCACTCAAAATCTTACGCGACCCTATATTTAGAAAAGAACAGCGCGGCCTACCGACCACACACGACTACGGCTAAGGCCATCAATATCAATAAAGCGAAGCCAAGGGCGCCGTAGGGCAGAAGTGCGACATAGACAGCGCGCTCCTGGCCACGCCCTTGAGCCAAGCTCGCGGCAATCGACATCCTGACTGGCGAGAACAGACTCATCGACGTGCCCGAGACGTGCTGGAGGGCAGCAACGGCCGGTATGCTTAGGCCTGCCTGCGCGGCAAGTGCAAGCTGTGACGGCATAAATAAGCTGTTTGGCGCATTACCGCTGTTGGTGAGAATGCCGAAGGTGCCTGACAGTAGCGGCATCAACAGTAGGGAACCCTGGTGCAGCGTAGCGAACATGCCGTCAGCAATAGCTTGTGAGATACCACCGGCCGATAGCACCTCGGCCATCATGGCAAATAGGAACACAGCCAGCACTGCCGGCTTCCCGGTTGCCCATGCCGAGTGGGCTTCTTGGCCAAGTAAATGGAACCGCCCTTGCATAAGCGCAGTCAACAGGCCACCAAGGATCAACCAGCTGCCGGCGTGGTACAGGGGCGACCACGCCGGCAGGTCGTTGAAGGGTGTCAACTTGCCCAAGCTGGAAAGCGTGGTTTGCATCTCTGGAAGCAATCGGGTCAGGGCTAATCCGCTGATGAGCAGTATAAAAGGCAGCGTCTTGTACATGGTGGCAAAAAGCTTGTCCATGCTTGGCCGCTGTGTGCGCAGGTAGTACAGCACGATCATCGGACCGTAGGCTGCCAGCATGGCAGTTTCCGGACCTAGGTAGAAAGTGGTCACGGACAGCAGGCCAAGCCCTGCAAGTATCCAGCTGGTTTCACGCACGTATTCGGAAGTGGGCGTCGTGAATCCGGCCCGCGCCGCCGTTCGCCAGAACAAAGGGAGCCAGACCAGCATAAGCAGCGCTGTCGGTACCATCGCGTAAAGGCCGAGTTCGGCCGCAGGCATCCGCGCATAGGCTGCCGCCAACATCGTGCCGCTGCCCATGCCGCCCCAAGGAATCAGGGTCTGGCTCATCAGCGCGAAAACCATGATGTGGCGAGGGGCAATACGCAAGGGCCGGATCATTGCCACTGTGCCCAGCATGCCGACACCAAAGCCGGTGGCGGATTCGGCGAACGGACCGATCAGAAAGCAGGCGAAGAACAATAGTCGGCGTTGCGCCAATGTAGACTCGGGGGCTGGCGTGACCGTTTTCCCAAGCGATGCGCTGGCCGACGCAGGCTTTGCGGCAGGCATTGCGACCTGCCAGAACAACAGGCCGCCAAGGATGTAGGGCGCAATCGTTGTGCCTATCCATAGCCCACGCGCCAGCGCCGACGCCAACTGTGCGCTGCCCAAGTTCACAGGGCCGCTGAATGCGGCAACTGGGATGGCCGCGATCAAGCCAAGCAGCGCTGCATACGTTGTGTTTATGCGGCCACTGGCGACGGCCGCCGCCACCACCAGCGCCGGAAGCAACCATAGCAGGTAGTTCATTGCTGCTGTCCGCCTTTGTGTTTCACGAGGCGAGGCATGCTTTCAAGTCCTGGGCGAAATGCTGTGCTTGCCCATCTTGCAACGTAGATACAGTTACCCGGATGGCCTGAGACTTAGCGTGCACGTCAAAAGCGCTGCCTGGCCGAACCAGCCAGCCCCTTTTGACCAGTGCGTAGGCTATGTCTTTTTCGTCCTTGGGTAAGGGCACCCATACGTTGAACCCACCCACCGAGGGCGGTACGTTGACCCCCTGGGCCAACAGGGCCGCGCGCAGTTCGTTCCGGCGGCCTGCGTATGCCTGACGGGCAGCGTCGACTCGCTGACGCACCTCGTCGGAAGTTAGGCAGGCGGCGACGATGGCCTGGAGGATATGGCTTACCCAGGTCATGCCCGGGGCCAACCGCGTTCGCAACCTCTGTGCCGTTTCTGTATCGGACGCCACGAAAGCCAGGCGCAAGTCTGGCCCCAGGCCCTTGGAGACGGAGCGCACCAGTGCCCAGTGCGCCGTTGAGGCAGGAATGACGGAGTGATACGGGGTTTCGGCCAGGAGGGCAAAGTGGTCATCGACGATAACCAATACGTTTGGATGCGCCGCGATGACTCGCATTAACGCGTCCGCACGGCGTTTGGACAGGCTCAAACCCGTCGGGTTATGGGCGCGGGGCGTGAGTAGCACCGCACGCGCACCTTTGTCCAGAGCCGCCGCCAAGGCATCGGGTTGCATGCCCGTTCCATCCATCGCCACGCCTACCGCCTGCATTCCGGCTAGGCGCAGCGCGTTGATGGTGCCAAGAAAACATGGGTCTTCCACCGCCACCTTGTCGCCGGGCACCAGATGCGCCGCCGCTAAGCGCTCGATGGCATCGACCGCGCCATGTGTCAATTCGAGTGTCCAGTGAGCTGGGCAGTCCGGCCTAAGCCAATCCTCGCCCAACTGGCGCAGGGCAGGCAGGATGGTGTCCTCGCCATAGAGGAATGGCTTAGGCAGGCTTCCCACCAACACGGACGCCACATCTGGCAACCATTGAGGGTCAGGGTTGCCGTCGGCGAGGTCGATCAAGGTGGTGCCCACGCTTAGCCCTTCTTGTTCGCCCGCGCGGGGCGGCCCGCATAGGGTGGTGCCAAGGCGGCCTTGCGTCAGAGCAATGCCTGCCTGCACCAGCCGCTGGTAGGCAGCGGCGACCGTGTTGCGGTTGACATCAAGCAACTCGGCCAGATCGCGCACGGGTGGCAAGGAATCCCCAGGCCGTAGCGCGTCGCTTCGGATCAGCATGCGAATGCTGTCCGATATTTCTGCTGCGGTCTTTCCGGTGATTTTTGTCATTGTCCTATGCCAATGTATAATTTAGTCAGTGACAATCTTAACCTGAATATGACAGTATTGAATGTGGTTATTTAGCTCCTTTCCCCGGAAGATCACCCACCCGCTTCATTGGCATCAACACAAGGAGTTCAAGCATGTTTTCCGGTCTTAGCGCATTTCCCCTAACCCCTACAAATGAGGATAGCATTGATGAGGCGGCGTTCGCGTCGCTGGTCCAGCGGCTGGCCACAGCCGGCGTTGACTCCATCTGTGCACTCGGTTCAACAGGCCATTATGCTTACCTCATGCGGGCCGAACGGCTTCGGGTTACGCAGCTTGCGGTCGAGCACGCTGGCGGCGTTCCGGTGATTGTTGGCATCGGCGCCCTGCGCACCCGCGACGTACTGGTTTTAGCCGATGACGCACAGAAGGCTGGCGCCAGCGGAGTATTGCTAGCGCCGGTGTCGTACCAGAAGCTGTCGGCCGAAGAGGTCTTCGGTCTCTATGAAACTGTCACGAGCCACCTCTCCGTGCCGCTGTGCGTGTACGACAACCCCGGCACCACACATTTCGAGTTCAGCGACGAGCTGCATGGTCGCATCGCGCAACTTCCGAACGTGCACTCAATCAAGATCCCCGGAGTTCCGGTCGATCCTACGGCCGCTAGGGCACGAGTTGAGCACTTGCGCGCCCTGATTCCTTCACACGTCACGATCGGAGTCAGCGGCGACGCCTGCGCCGCGACGGGCCTGAATGTTGGCTGCGAAGCCTGGTACTCGGTGATCGGCGGGCTGTTCCCCAAGGTGGCGCTGGCTATCACTCGGGCGGCACAGGCAGGGAATGCACAGGAGGCCACGCGGCTGTCCGATCGCCTAAAACCACTGTGGGCACTCTTCGATAAGTGTGGCGGCAGCCTGCGCGTCGTGGCGGCGGCGGCCGAGCTTCGGGGGCTGGTGCGACAACCCAGCCTACCGCTACCGCTCAAGGCCGTGGACGGCCTTGAGCGTTGGCAGCTTGCCGAGCTGCTAGACGAGCTGGAACTGACATGATTATCAGGCAACATCCTTTTGGAATGCTGGTTACGCGCGAGGTCTCTTATGAGCGATACGAGTAGTGAATTAATGTTCACCTGCCATACCGACATGCCCTGGACACCGTCAAAGTTCGCGCAAGGAGTAGAGGTGAAAAACCTTGGGAAAGCCAATGGGCGAGCCATAATTAAAGCCAAAGGTTGTTCAGCCTATGGCCGTATTCCTATATCCTAAAAACGCCATGGCAAACACAAAATCTATCTACTCCTCGACGTTCATTTTTGCCAAAGACAAGTTCGACGATGAGTTTTATACGCTGGATGAAGAAATTGCAGCACTAGCTAAGTTTATCCCCGGTTACATTGGGGAGGAGACGTGGGAAAATTCGAGCAGCGGACTGGTCTCGAACGTCTATTACTGGGACTCTATGGAGGCCTTGCAACTACTGGTTTCACACCCGAAACATCGGGAGGCCAAAGAAAAGCAATCCAAGTGGCTTGTCGGCTATCAGGTCGTTATTTCACAAGTCTTACGCACATACGGTGATTCACAGCTTGCAGAACAACTTCCCAAACTTGTTCTTACCAAAAATGCACCCTAAATCTGCGTTCCAGTGGACAGCTCCTGCAGTTAAAGTACGACCCGGCGGTGGAGCATAGTCTCCAATAAATGTGGTTAGGTCAGCCTGACAGGTATCAGTCAATTCCAAGCGCAATGCAGATACGTTACCTCCAGCAATAGTGGCAGTAATGTCACACCCTTGAATCCTGAATATATGGTCGTCCCCATTGCAAGGCATTTGACTTCAGCTTGACACTCAATGTCCCGAGAAAAACTTTTCTGTAGCACCCGCAATAGACGGCATCATGGCTAGACCTAATAACGCTGCCAACAGTAAGAAGCTGAAAACCATACGGTTGATGACATATTGCAGAACACAGGGGAACGACGCATCAATGCAGCGACGCCACCCGGGATTAAGCGCAGGCGCTTATGGCGAAGCCATGTCCTTTGAGCATATTGAGCTGTTGCTTCAGTTTTTACTACTGATAACTCTATGGTCACACATGCAGCACTTTGATTGCTGGCTTTTTAGGACGAGATTAGGACGGCAGCGGCACAAATGAACAAGGCCTTACAAGAATGAACTTGTAAGGCCTTGATTTTATTGGTCGGGACGGTGGGATTCGAACTCACGACCCCTTGCACCCCATGCAAGTGCGCTACCAGGCTGCGCTACGCCCCGAATGCTGCAGGCTTTTAACCTTTAGCGTTTACTGCGTGCCACTTGTGCGCTGCAGTAAAGAACAGAATTCTAGCACAGATTTTGTTTCCGTTCAGAAGCGGCTACCCAACCTGAAACTCCGTGCTCGGGTAGCCGACGCGGCTACGCTTTTGGGTGGCCAGGCTATAGATCAGAGTCAGAGGTCCCAGGCGTCCGGCAAACATCAAGAAAGCGATCAGTATCTGGCTGGGCATGGACAGTTGCGGGGTCAGGTCCAGTGTCAGGCCGGTGGTGCTAATGGCGGATATCACCTCAAACAATAGGCTAAGAAAGGGCTGACTTTCCATCATGGTCATCAGCATCAGGCTGAAAAAGGCCAGGGTGCTGGTTACTAGCACCAGAGCCAGGGCCTTTTGGACGACCGCGGGGTCAATAGAGCGTTTAAGCAGAACGACTTCTTTACGCTGGAAAATGTATGAGTAGACAGCAGCCAGCAGCACAATGAATGTGCCTATCTTGATGCCACTGGCGGTGCTTAGCGACCCACCACCAATAAACATCAGCAAGATCATAAGCAGGGTAGAGCTGTCTTGCAGTTTGGTGACGTCGATGGTGGTGAAACCTGCCGTGCGCGCTGTGACGGTTTGCATCCAGGCTGCCAGACCTTGGCCATGCAGCGTTAGCGAGCCCAGGGTGTCGGGGTTGCGAAACTCCATGGCCCACAGCAGCACAAAGCCTATCAGGTTAAGCGCCAGGGTGCCTAGCAGTATGACTTTGGTATACGGCAGCAGACGTGCCCAGCTGCGCTTGTGAGCAACGTCACTAAGGACGGAGAATCCTATACCCCCCAATATGATTAAAAATGTAATGGTGAGTACGGTGATAGGGTCGCCAACAAACTGCGACAGGCTAGATGGGAATAGCGAGAAGCCGGCATTATTAAAAGCAGCTATGGTATGAAAAATAGCACGGTATAACGCCGTTAAAAACGGGTAGTCGCGCCACCACCATAAGGTCAGGATAATCGCGGCGGTAATTTCTATTACCAACGATATCTTAATGACGGAAAAGGCAGTACGCCGTATGCGCGATACGCTGGTCTGGTTAAATGCCTCTAAGGCCAGGGCTTGGTAATTCAGGCTAAGTTTTTTTCCCAAAGCGATGGCTGACACGACGGCGAAGGTCACGAACCCCAGGCCACCTAACTGCACCAGCGAAATCAGCACAATTTGGCCGAAATTGGTTAGGTCGGTGCCTGGGTCTATGACGGTCAGGCCAGTGACGGTTACTGCCGACGTGGCCATGAAAAAGGCTTTGAAAATACTGATGGGCTGGTGCGTGGCTATAGGAAGCGACAGTAGCAGGGTGCCCAGCAGTATTAGTGCAATGAATCCTGACGCCAGCACTATGGGCGGGCTGCTTTTAAAAACCCCGGTCCGTTTCAGGCGTTGGTATGACTGATAGTTGTACAGCGGATTCCAGTTGCGCATGGCTAAATCAGCTTAGGGGCTATGGTACGCAAGGTGGAGAGCTGGCCTAACAGCACCAGTATGTCTTTGGTCTTCAGGATAAATTCTTCGTCGGGATGTACGGTAACCTGGGTTTTACGCTTGACCAGTAATACATGCAGGCCGTTGGGTTCAGTGGGCAGCACTTGCCGCAAGGCAACGCCCTCTAGTCGTTCGCTAACGTCAATTTCAACCACGAACTCGCCATTGCCTATGGAAATATAGTCATTGACCATAGGGTAGCTAAGCGCCTGGGCAATGCGTATGCCCATTTCTTCTTCGGGATGAATAATACGCGTGACACCTAGTTTGCTAAGGATCAGGTGCTGGGCATGCGAAGTAGCCTTGACCCAAATGTTTTTTATGCCCAAGGATTTCAGATGCACCACGCATAGCAGGCTGGCCTGGAAGTCGGCGCCTATGGCGACCAGTACGACGTCGTAGTTATCCAAGCCCAGTTGTTCCAGCGCCTCGCGATCAGAGACATCGACAATGACGGCATTACTTAGGATATCGGCATACTTGTTGATAATTTTTTCGCTGCTGTCCACCCCTAGCACTGCATGCCCCATTTTCATGAGTTCCTGAGATGCAGCAGAGCCAAAACGGCCCAAGCCTATGACGGCGAACTGTCCCATGTTATTTCCTTGTATTAGTGATGGGGTTAAGATCCATACCTTAGCTTAATGGTAAATTGGCTGGAATTCTGGTAAAAACCCTTATAGACATAAGAATAATAAAATTTAAAAGCCAATGGTGGCCGCAGTGTCGTTTAATCGTGTCGGATACTATTTTATATGGTTAGTTTGTTTGAACCGTTGCAAGCCGGGGCAGTATTGTTACGCAACCGCGTTGTGATGGCGCCGTTGACTCGCATGCGCGCGTCGGCAGGCCGTATTCCTAATGACTTAATGCGTGCTTATTATTGCCAGCGAGCAGGCGCTGGATTGATCATCACCGAGGCAACATCGGTGTCCCCGCAGGGTGTGGGTTATCCAAACACACCCGGCATCTGGACTAGATCTCAGGTGGATGGCTGGAAGAAAATCACTGATGCTGTGCATGCCAAGGGCGGAAAAATCTTCATCCAGCTATGGCATGTGGGCAGGGTGTCGGATCCTGAATACCTGAATGGTGAAATGCCAGTGGCACCCAGCGCGATTGCCTGCGAAGGCGATGTTAGCCATGTCTTGCCTAAACGTAATTATGTGGTTCCCAGGGCGTTGCATACCCACGAAATTCCTCGCATTGTCGCTGACTTTGCCACGGGTGCGGCCAATGCGCGCGAGGCCGGTTTTGATGGTGTGGAAATTCATGCGGCCAACGGTTATTTGATTGATCAGTTCCTGCACGATGGCAGCAACAAGCGTTGTGATCAGTATGGCGGCTCTATTCAGAATCGGGTTCGTCTACTGCTGGAAATCGTGGATGCCTGCGTAGGGGTCTGGGGTTCCGATCGGGTAGGCGTGCATTTATCGCCTTGCGGCACCGTGCATTCTATGCAGGATACAGACCCATCGCCGCTGTTTGATTACATCGCCAAGGTTTTGGGGCAGCGCCGCCTGGCTTTTTTGTTTTTGCGCGAAGCCGCAGGGTGCGAGCATCGTAGCGCTGGTCTAAAACAGGTGTTTGGCGGTACGGTTATTGTTAACCATGGTTACGACCGCGTGCTGGCTCAACGGGCTGTCAGTTCTGGTAAAGCCGATGCGGTGGGATTTGGCCGATCGTTTATAGCTAACCCTGATCTGGTCACCCGTCTGATGGTGCAAGCCGAACTGAATCCCTGGGATAACTCTACATTTTACGCGGGTGGTCCCAAAGGGTATATTGATTATCCCGCTTTAGCTGCTATGCCAGCTTAATTTCATTACTCAGGACATACTATGAGCCAGACGCTCAAACTCGAATTGGCCGATGCCGTAAAAGCCGCGATGCGTGCGCGTGAAAGCCTGCGTTTAGGGACTTTGCGCCTGATACAGGCGGCGGTTAAGCAAAAAGAAATTGATGACCGTCGCGAGCTGGACGATGTCGAAGTGCTTGCTATTATTGAAAAACAGGTTAAGCAGCGGCGTGAGTCCATCGCCGCGTTTCAGCAGGCCGGTCGCACTGAAAGCGCAGAGCAAGAACAAGCTGAATTGGAAATTTTGCAAGAATTCCTGCCCCAGGCTGCCGCTCAGGAAGAAGTGGATGCAGTCATCGCGGCTGCCATCGCCGATGTCACTGGCCAAGGAATAGTAGGCGCGCCAGCCATGGGTAAAGTCATGGCCCAAGTCAAAGCCGCATTGGCTGGCCGCGCGGACATGTCAGCCGTCTCGGCCCAGGTCAAAGCGCGTTTAATGTAAATAATTTAGTGGAAGTCGCGACTGCGGGTGTGCAATTCACCCAGCAGGTGGCTTAGGTCGACCAGTCGGCTGGCTTTCAGATGACAAACCCCAGACTGTCGTTGCCATACGCCATAGACCCCCATCAAACGTGATTGGGTCAATGGCGTATATTGCTTTACGGCGAGCTCTGCGCGCACTATCACGTTTACATTGCCGGTTTCGTCTTCCAGGGTGACAAATACCGTGCCATTGGCTGTTTGTGGCCGCTGGCGCGTAGTGACTATGCCGCAGGCCCGTGCCAGACGTCGGTCAGGGTAATGGGTGCTTAGGGTGTCGGCTGTGACGAAGTGGCGTGCCTGCAAGATAGACCGCAATAAGGCTAAAGGATGGCGTCCCAAGCTTAGCCCCGTGGCTTGGTAATCAGCGATGACATTTTGGCCTTCACTAGGTTCGGACAGTGTTGGTGGATAAGCCTCTGTAATGGGGGCGCTACGCAATAAGCCTGTGCTGATCGCGGTAGCGGTTTGCCACAAGGCATGACGTCGGTGGCCGCTTAAGGCCTGCAGGGCATTGGCGGCGGCCAGGGCTTCCAGGTCATGCCGGGTCAGCGCGGCGCGCAAAGCCAGGTCATGGGTGCTGTGGTAGGGTTGTTGCGCGCGGGCGTTAATAATACGCAAGCCAGCTTGCTTCGATAAACCCTTGATTTGATTCAGGCCCAGGCGCACTGCAGGGCGTTGCTCAGACCCTGGGTATTGTTCAGTGGCAGAGCGTGCTTTAGTAGCAAGGCCTTGCTCAGTAGAAGGGTGTTGCCGGACGCAGCTGATCACGTCTTCCAAGCTGGCTTGCGCCTGACTGTAGTGTATATCCACAGGCAAGACCTGCACGCCGTGACGCTGGGCATCCTGCACCAGTTGGCTAGGCGAATAAAACCCCATGGGCTGTGAGTTCAGCAAGGCGGCCAGAAAGGCTTCGGGTTCATGACATTTCAACCAGGCGCTTTGATAGGCGATTTTGGCGAAGCTGGCGGCATGGCTTTCAGGAAAGCCATATTCACCAAAGCCTTGTAGCTGTTTATATATGCTTTCAGCAAAGCTTGTGGCATAGCCCTTTTTCTCCATCCCCTGTATCAAGCGATCATGGAATTTTTCCACACCGCCACGGCGTCGCCAGGCGGCCATGGAACGTCGCAACTCATCGGCTTCATCGGCAGTGAAGTCGGCGGCCACCATGGCTATTTGCATGACTTGTTCTTGGAAAATAGCTACCCCTAAGGTGCGCGACAGTACGCTTTCCACTTCAGGTCCAGGGTAGTCCACTAGCTCCAGTTTTTGGCGCCGACGTAGATAAGGGTGCACCATGCCGCCTTGTATGGGACCAGGGCGCACTATGGCCACCTGTACCACTAAGTCATAGAATTCTTTAGGCTTCAGCCGTGGCAGCATACTCATTTGGGCACGGGACTCTATTTGAAACACCCCTATGGTGTCGGCCTTTTGCATCATCTGGTAGGTGGCCCGGTCATAGGTGGGAATCTGCTGCATGGAAAAAGGCTGATTGCGCCGCTGGCTAACTAGTTTCAGACAGCGTTGCAGGGCTGACAGCATACCCAGGCCCAGAACATCAACCTTAAGTAGTTTCATGGCGTCCAGGTCGTCTTTGTCCCATTGCACTATGCTGCGATCCGGCATAGCGGCATTTTCTATGGGGACCAGGCGGCGTAAGTTGTCGCGGGCAATGACAAAACCACCAGGGTGTTGTGATAAGTGACGTGGAAAACCTTTCAGGTCCAAAGCCAGTGCTGCCCAGATCTTGGTGATGCGTCCATTGGGGTCCATGCCCTGGGCAGCCATCTTGTCTATCAGGGTTTGCTTGCCATCCCAGTACAGAAAGGATTTGGCGACTTTGTCTATCAAATCAGCATCCAGACCTAAGGCTTTGCCGGTGTCGCGCAATACGCTACGTGTGCGGTAGCTGCTGACCACAGCCGTCAGGGCGGCACGATCGCGTCCATATTTGGTGTAAATATACTGTATGACTTCTTCGCGGCGTTGGTGTTCAAAATCGACGTCGATGTCGGGGGGTTCGTTGCGCTCGCGGCTGATGAAACGGGCAAACAGGGCATTGCCATTTTCCGGGTCGACTTCGGTGATACCCAAGCAGTAGCAGACCGCCGAATTGGCGGCGGAGCCTCGGCCCTGGCACAGTATGTTGTGCTGTCGAGCAAACAGGACGATGTCGTAAACCGTCAGGAAATAGGATTCGTAGTTTAGTTCGGTAATCAGGGCCAGTTCGTGCTCTAGCTGGGTGCTAATGGCTTGGCTAACGCCTAGTGGGTAGCGACGATGCGCGCCCGCCCAGGTTTCCTGGCGCAGATAGGCGGTGGTGCTCATGCCGGGTGGCGTGATTTCTGTGGGGTATTGATAACGGATATCGTCCAGGGAAAATGTACATAGCTCGCTGACTAGGACGGCTTCCCTTAGGGTATAAGACGGGTAAATATTCATTAGGCGCAGGCGGCTGCGCAGGTGGCGTTCGGCATTGGGCTTAAGCAGGTAGCCACATAGCTCCAGAGGCTTTTTAAGATGTATGGCGGCCAGGGTGTCGTGCAGGGCTTGCCGTGAACGTACATGCATTTCAGCCTGGCCAGTAGCCAGCAAGGGCAGTTGGTAATGGGTTGCCGCATGTTCCAGTGTGGCCTTGTGGGCTGCATCGGCGTGACGATAATGCAGGCTTAAGCCTAGCCATAATCTGCTGGGGAAAATACCTGATAACTGCTCTAGCTGTTGATGCAGTTGGGTGGCATCCAGTCCGTAGTCAGGTTTGTAGATAGCCAGGCAGTCTGGCAGTTTAGGCGTGTAGCCATAGCCTGTTGCCGGGCTTAGGATATCGTCAAGGCTGAAGGTGTATTGGCCTTTTTGGTGGCGGCTACGTGCCAGGGTGATTAGTTCTGAAAGATCGCCATAGCCTGTAATGTTGCGCGCCAAAATAATGATCTCGCCATGGCTCAGCCGAAAGCGGGTGCCTATGATTAGCTTGATATTGTATTTTTTTGCTGCTACATGGGCGCGGACCACACCGGCAAATGAACACTCATCACTTAGGGCTAGGGCGCTGTAGCCTAGTTGGGCGGCGCGCTCTACCAATTCTTCGGGGTGGGACGCGCCCCGCAAAAAGGAAAAGTTCGACAGACAGTCCAGTTCGGCATAGCCGCTTAATGATTCAGTGCGCATGGGATAGCAAGATGGATAGACATTAGCAAACAGCTAGGCAAACAGACCGTGCAGAAACCAGCGCAGGCTAAGTGTGTTCTGTTGACGATAAATCCAGTAGCGCACGGCGTTGGGGGCGAGCGCGACAAAATAATCACGCTGCTGATGACCGTGTTCTGACCACCAGTCGGTTTCCAGACGTTCAGGGCCTTGGATTAGTCGCAAGGGCTGATTTTTGTATATAGGCTGGTTATTGAGTGTGCTAAGCGCCACAGGCTGGGGTAGCAGCCAAAAAGGGCGTGATGCAATCGCCAAGCGTGGCGGGATTAGGGTGGCGTCGATAGGCTCATCTGTGTCTAGCCAACGGTTGGCCTGCTCTGGTAAGTAAGAGGCCACAGGTTGGGTGTGCTGCAGGCTAGCGTGTCCCAGGCGGGCACGCAGCAAATCGTGCAGCCTTTTTTCCTGGCGCTGCCATTGTGCTGGTTCGGGAAATAAACCCTGACTGACGGCCTGGCGTGGACGGGTTTCGGTGACGCTAAGCTGTAGTGAAATAACAGGCGCGGGTAGGACCAGGGCCTGTAGTCTAAGGGTCAGGGGTGGCAGGAAGTCTTCCAGCAGCCAGGCATCTTGCGACAACCTTAATTCCAGCGGCGTAGCGGGACGGGCATGGCGGCCTTTTTCGTGATGCATGGATAGGTGTAGCGTGGTCGCAGCCGTATGACTGGCTTGCAGCCAGCCGCATAGTTGTTCCAATAGCCGTCGGCTGACGGCCAGCACGGCATTGCTGTGTTCCAGTTTTTCGGTCAGGTGATAGTGCTGTGAAAATTTTAAGGGTGCCTGAAACCAGGTGTAAGCCGGTGTGGCGGTGGTGATGTAGGCGGCATCCAGTGCTTGCAACAAGCCTGTGCTGCTGCGTTGCTGCAGCCCGGAACGTGGCAGTTGGCGGGCATCCTTCAGTGTGTAACAGCCTATGCCGTGTAGCCAGGCCAAATAAGGTAGTGCAGCCGGGATCAAATCCATAGGCAAGGGATTCAGCAGCCGGGCCAAGGTACTGGTTTGTAGGACACGTCGTTGCGGTGTTTGGGTTTGGCGCGCCAACAGCCAGGCGCCCAAGGCGGTAGGCGCCATTCCTGTACGGGCTGTGACTGCAATGTTCTGCAAGCTGGCTAGTATGCGCTGCCATAAGTTACGCGGGCCCTTGAACAAGCTTAAGCTGGCGCTGACTTCAATTACCAGGGACTGATCATCCAGTAATGCCAACCTAGGGCTGTATTGCAACAAGCTTAGGGCGATAGCCTGCAAAGGCGTTGATGCTGGGCACAGATGTGGATAGTGATCAGGCAGGTACACGCTGATCCATAGAGGTGACATAAGTGCTTTCCGTAAGACGGGCCTTGTGGTTGGGATATAGGTTTAGGACGATAGCCTGGTGGTTGCAGGGCCCACGCCGTTTAAGTATGGAGACGGATACGCCCCGGGCCTGGGGGTCCAGGCGCAGCCGTAAGGGGGCAATGCTGGGCTGTATGGCAGCAGTGGGCGAGCGCAGCATGATGAACAGGCTGGCGCTGTGGGTGGCTGCCTGGTGCAAGCGGCGCAATGCTGCTGACTGGACATGGTCTGCCCAGCACAAGACAGCAGAACAGGCATTGTGCTTAAGAATTTGTTCGGTGGCCCACAGAGTGTCTGCCATCGACGATGGCTGTACCCATAGCAGGCGCTGATGCGCCAGTTTCCAGTTCACCCAGCAATGGAAATGAGGCACATAAGGCGGCCCAACCAAAGCAATGCTGCGCGTGCTGTCTAACCGCGCCAGTGCAGGTTGCAGCAACTGGATTTCCCCTATGCCGTCCTGGGCAGGCATCACTTCAATAAGTGCGCTTAAAGGCCAGCCCTGACCAGGCAGTTCCTGGTCCAGGGCGCTAAAGCCCGTAGCCAGCGTTGGATGATAGGGACGCGCAAGTTGAGACCCGCGCCACAAGGCTGGGTGTATGCGCTCGGGGTGTTTTAGCGCCGGTGATGTTGTGTAGCCAGCCATAAGTCTCTGCCTAGAAATAATTTTACTGTGTAAATATACAGTAAAAATACTGGGCTGACTATGGCCTGAGGGTGGGTTTTACACGGCAGTCACAAAGGGCCAGTCGTGACGTTCGGTGGTGACGCCGGCCTGGTTATAGCTGACTTCGCTGAAAAAAACACGGCCACTGGCGTGCATGGCGATGATGGTAGAGCAGCGGGTGCCGTAATTGGGGCTGATAATAAATGGGCTGCTTAGCAAGCGTTCCTGCTCCAGACTAAGTCCCGTTGCCGGTAGGTTATCGTCATCGGCCGGGGTTAGGTCTTTCAGCAGTGCAAAGACGGGGTTTAGCGACTGTTCCAGGCTATCCAGCGGCAAGGCGTCCAAGGCACGTCGTAGCCGCTCTGCCTTGGGCCAGGGGGTGTTCAATAGGTGGTTGGACACCACATAGCGGCCAGGCGCCAAACGTTCGGGTTCAGACTGCTTGCTGCGGTTACCTACGTACCAGACACTGTCTGCATCGCCCGCCAATAGATTAAAACCGTTGTAGGCTGCCCCTTGCTGGTGGACTTCTGCCATATAGCGCTTTGTCGCGATATCACCATCCAGGTAACGGCTAACCAGTTCACCGCGCGATGGCGCTGTTGGATTGGTTTTTCCGGGTTCCCTGAAGTTGGTCAGTAAGGCAAAGCGCCCTTGTTGGGTGACTCCCAGCCAACTGCCTTTGCCCAGGCAGTCTATACCCCCAATAACATCGCTGTTGCTTTGCCAGGGGGCGGCGGCCAGGGTTGGCCGGTTATGGAATTCGTCGCGATTGGCGGCAATAAACAGTGGCCAGTCAGGATGGGTAGCAAATGCGATATAAGCAATACACATGCCGCGCTATCCGTTACAGCATAGCCAGAATAGTGCTTTTTTCCAGTAAGGAACGCAGACGCACGGCGTCGGCTACTCTAGAGTAGCGACCTGTGGAGTTCAGCAGCACAATAGCCAGATCACGGTTGCCGATACGAGTCAGCATCACCAGGCACTCGCCAGCTTCGTTGATGAAACCGGTTTTGGACACCTGGATATCCCAGTTGGCGTTGCGTACCAGCCGATTGGTGTTGTTATAGACCAGTTGGCGCCCGTTATTGGCGGCGATCTGGTAGCTGTCGTCGGTGGTATAGCGTCGAATCAAAGGATGTTTGTTGGTTGCTTGCAGCAGTTTTACCAGATCGCGTGGCGTAGATACGTTTTCTTCGGATAGTCCGGTGGGCTCTACGAATTGCGTGCTGCGCATCCCTAAGGCTCGGGCTTTGTCGTTCATGGCGCGCACAAAGGCGGGCATGCCTCCGGGGTAGTGGCGTCCCAGCGCATGGGCGGCACGATTTTCAGAGGACATCAGCGCCAGGTGCAGCATATCGGCACGGCTTAGTTCAGTGCCTACGGTCAGGCGTGAGCGTGAATTACGTAGACGATCTACATCAGCGTCGCTGATTTTCAGCATTTGATCCAGAGCTAGTCCTGATTCGGCCACGATAAGGGCAGTCATCAGTTTGGAAATCGAAGCAATGGGGCGTACAGCGTCGCTATTTTTATCGTACAGGACGTCGGCGCTGCTTAGATCTTGCACAAAAGCCACTTCGGACTGCAACATGGCCTGAGTGGTCAGGGGCTCTATGGCCATGTCCGCTGGTGCGGTAGGACCTTGTGTGGCTTGTCGCAAATTTTGGCGCGTGACGATTTTTGAGCGAACATGGCCGCTTGAGTCTATGGCGACAGGTCGGGTTTGGGCCTGAGCCTGATTGTAGTTTCCCAAAGGGAGCAGCATCAGCAAGCCGATAAGAGGCCATAAGAATAGGCGGGACGGGGCTGAGTGCTGAGTAATGGGCATGGCTAGGCTTCTACAGGCAGGTTGACTGTAGGGATATTAGCAGAAATTGCTAATAAATTAGTGACTTAGAGGGTTTATTTAAATATTTATTTAAGAGTGTAAGCCTGTCTAGGCCACTGAATATTGCTTTGCTGTTTTTTTGTCCAGTGCTTAGCAACTAGAGGGTGGCGGTGTTTTTTCTACCTGCAGGCCAAACCAGGGACGCAAGTAGACACCGACAGCGCTACCGGCAAAAGCGGCGGGTAACCATATCCAGGCGTGCAAGCTACCTGACAGTATGCCGCTGAAGTAAGCGCCAATATTGCACCCGTAGGCCAGCCTGGAGCCAAACCCCAGCAAGATGCCGCCAACGATGGCACCCAGCAGCGAAGGTAGGGGGATTCTCCATACTGGGGCGAATTTTCCTGCCACGGCGGCGGCGGCCAAGGCGCCCAGGACCAGACCAATATCCATGACAGAGGTGAAGTCGTGGCTGATGGGATCCATTAGGGGCATAAGATCGCGCTCCCAGTAATCCCATTGGGTGGGGTCTATTACTGTATCCAGGGCGATTAAGCCTTTTGAGCCCCACAACGCAAAGGCCGACATAATGCCCCACGGGCGCCCGCTAATTGCCAGCGTGGCAAAATTCAGCAGCACCAGGGCGATGGCGCCCCAAGCGTAGGGCCAAGGGCCGCGCAGCAGACTGGCGCTTTGTCCAGACTGGGTAGCACTGGATATCAGTTGACCATGACGGCGCTTTTCCAGTTTGACGGTCAACAGGGCGATAGCGCCAAACACGGTCAGGTTACTAAGCAAAGCAGGCCATAGCCCCCACGTTTTGACCAGTGAGGTTGGCTTTAGCGCGGGCAGGGCATTCCACCAGGGGAAGACCATAAGGGCCAACACTGAACCCACTACAAAGAAAAACAGCGTGACTAGCATGCGGGTATTGCCGCCACCCACGGCAAACAAGGTGCCAGAGGCGCAACCGCCACCTAGCTGCATGCCTATACCAAAGATGAAAGCGCCCAATACGACTGAAAGCCCTGGTGGTGCGATAAAGCCGCCGACCGCTTGTCCGCCCAGGCTGCCTTGCGCCAGAAAGGGGAAAAACAGTAATACGCCAAAGGCCAGCATCAGCATTTGTGCACGCAAGCCCGCACCACGACGATCAGACACAAACACGCGCCAGGCTTGGGTGAACCCAAAGGCCGAATGGTATAGCGTGACACCCAGCAAAGCACCCACTATCCATAGAGCGGCATGCTGGCCGCTGATGTTGTCATTCAAATACAAGGCGCCGGCAACAAGCAAGACTAAAGAGATCAGCAGGGGGAGTGTATTGATGCGAGACAGCAGTGTGGGTCTGGATAGAGCAAGGGTGGAACTGGTGGTCATAGTAAAAATTGAATCGACAAGTAAGAGTTTGTTCAGTCTACGTGCTTATTGTTATTAGGATAAATAATGTTTTTGTATTTCTATATATCTATTTGATATATAGAATTCGATGCTATTTGATGAGCATCGCGATCAAGCTAGCCTAGGCTAGGGCTGATGCTAGGTACAATAGGGCGCAAATTTATCAACCTTGTTGTGCTTTAACCACGCTCTTGATGGCGATGGCTACCTTAAAGGGAAGTCTATGTTGAACCGGACGCTGCTGCGTTTTCTTTTCTTGGTGCCTATGGGTGTCCTGGTGAGTTCGCCTGTCAGGGCCGAAACACCAGCGGCTGAACTGCTCTGCAAGGTAACGTCAGTACACGATGGAGATAGCATGCGAGTGCGTTGCCCCGGCGACAAAAAAACCATTCCGGTTCGCATGGATCAAATCGATGCCCCCGAACTGGACCAGGCGCATGGTATCAAATCTCGAGACTATTTGCGTTCCCTATGTCCTGTGGGCGCTACGGCACAAATTCAGCAACCTGGCAGGGATCAGTACAACCGCATGTTGGGGCAAGTCTCTTGTAATGGCGTGGGGGTGAATGCGGCCATGGTCAAGTCAGGTTCAGCCTGGGTTTACGATCATTACGTGATTGATAAATCGCTATATACCCTGCAAGACCAAGCCCGTGATCAGCGCTTGGGGCTATGGGCGAATCGCCAGGCGCAAGCACCTTGGAAGTTCAGGCAGCGCGCCAAATAAATGCCGTTTTTCTCCCAACGCCAGTTACATAACAACTAATTTGCGTTTTTACGCACATAGTCTCGCCAAAGACATAAAATACCGCTCATGGAAAAAATACGAATTTCAAAATTGATGGCCGAACAGGGTTTATGTTCGCGCCGCGAAGCCGATGCCTACATCGAGCGGGGCTGGGTCCGGGTCGATGGCCAGGTGGTATCCGAGCTGGGTACCAAGGCCTGGCCAGATCAGAAGATTACACTGGATAAGCAGGCACAGAAGCGTCAAACCTCGCGTGTCACCATATTGCTGAACAAGCCTGTGGGGTATGTTTCCGGTCAGGCCGAAAAAGGTCATAGACCAGCGGTATCACTGATATCGGCAGCTACCCGCTATCGGGTAGACAAGGTGCCATTGCGCTTTGACCCCTCCCATTTACGTGGGCTGGCTGCGGCAGGACGGCTGGATATCGACTCTCAGGGTTTGCTGGTCATGACACAAGACGGGCGTATCGCTCGCCAGTTGATTGACGAAGACTCCGAGATCGACAAGGAATACTTGGTGCGGGTCGAAGGGAAAATTTCCAGCAATGGACTGGCCGCCCTAAGTTTTGGCCTGTCGCTGGACGGTAAGGCTTTGAAGCGTGCCGAAGTCAGTTGGCAGAACGAAGACCAGTTGCGTTTTGTGCTGCAGGAAGGCAAGAAACGCCAGATACGCCGCATGTGTGAACAGGTAGGTCTGAAGGTGGTGGGCCTAAAGCGCGTGCGCATGGGACGCATCGTGCTGGGCGACCTGCCTCCAGGCCAGTGGCGCTACCTTAAGGACGGCGAGCGTTTTCTTTAAGGGGCATGCTGGGTCAGCGTAAAGCTGGCGCGGTCGTCTTGTCCCAATACCTTTTTAAGCCAAGGCATGGTTAGTTCCAGGTCGGCATGCAGGGTCCAGGGCGGGTTAAGGACGAACATGCCGCTGCCATGCAGGCCAAAGCCGTCAGCAGATGGCTTGCGCACTGTCAGGGCGGCATGCACCCACGGGGTTTGCAGACGCTCCAGGGCACGGGTTAGCTCCTGGACCTCGCGCCGCTGCACCAGGGGATACCACACCATATAGCAGCCTGTGGCAAACCGCTTCAAGCCATCGTCCAGGGTTTTCAGGGTGCGCTTGTAGTCGTTCTTGTCCTCGTAGGATGGATCAATAATTACCATCCCACGGCGGGTAGGGGGCGGCAACAAGCCTTTTAGCCCATCAAAACCGTCCGCTTGATATACCTGGGTTTGCTTGTGGGCGGTTGCGCCAACAGCATCCAGGTTTTGTTGCAAAATATGGATTTCTGACGGGTGCATTTCAAACAGGCGCAAACGGTCGCGTTCGCGTAGGGCACGTAGTGCCAGCCAGGGGGATCCCGGATAGAAGTTGGCCGCGCCGTCTGGATTCAGGTGCTGCACTTCTTCCAGGTAGCGTTCTATCATGTCTGGCCTGTCGTCGGCAGCTAGTACCTTGTCCAGGCCGTCGATGAATTCGCCATTTTCCAAAGCCCATTCGCTGCGCAAGTCATAAAGCCCAGCCCCGGCGTGGGTGTCTATTACCCACCAAGGGCTATCTTTTTGATTGTAGTAATCCAGCACGCGTAAAAAAATGCTGTGTTTCAAGACGTCGGCGTGATTACCTGCGTGAAAGGCGTGTCGGTAGCTAAACAAGAATGCATCCTTGGGACATAAGGTTAAGGGGGTATAGGCTAGGGCCAGATGGCGAATCAGGCAAGCTTAGTCGGTGAAATTGTCTGGACTTCATCGGTGAATACAGCGTGGCAGCCCCAGTTAAGCAGTTCTTGCATTCTGGCAACGTCGTTAACCGTCCAGACGGCAACTGTGAACCCTGCATCAATAATTTGTCTGACCACGGACTGGGTGGTGTAGCGATTGTTTAAATTCAGTCCTATGCAGTCCAGGCGTTGGACCCGGTCTAGCCAGTCGGCAGGCAGTTCGTTTGCGATCAGTAAGGCGCGCGGTAAGTTAGGGGCGGCCTGCATGGCTGCTTCAAGGGCCTGCTCGGAAAATGATGACAGCAAAGGCGGTAGGCTAGCGCCTGACCATAGTTCTTGGGCCAGGCTGGCTACCCTAGCACCGGTGGTGGCTTCCAAGCCGGGGTGGGGCTTGATTTCGATATTGCTATCTATGCCATTGGCCAGGGTGTAATTAGCTACTGATCGTAAGGTGGCTATAGGTTCACCGGCAAACTTCTTCGAGTGCCAGGCGCCAAAGTCTACACTGGCCAGTTCGTTGAAGGTGAGCTCGGCCGCCAGGCCTGTACTATTGGATGTACGCCCGATATCGTCGTCATGCAGCAGGATAGCAATATCGTCCTTGCAGAACTTAACATCGAACTCCATCATCTTGTAGCCGTACTCAGCCCCGGTACGCATAGCTGCCAAGGTATTTTCGGGTGCCTGCTTGCCCGCGCCGCGATGGGCGATCAGTTTTGGGTAGGGCCAAATGGCGGGGCGATTGCTCATATCAGGGGCTCGTCGTAGTAAATTAAGGAAGTGACTGGGGTATTTTATCGCTTTCAGCAATGCTTACCGCGCAAGGCTGGGCGGGGTGGTGGTAAACTGGACCACTTATTTATGCAGTCCTCGGGTGTTTCGTATTCTTGGCGATTTTTATCGCCTTTTTTGATGTAACCGTCGTGCAGGTTCTATAGGGGCTTGCGTGTCAGTGAGTGATACATGTTCGATTTTATTCGTACGCATCAACGCTTCATGCAGTTTGTGCTGTTGGTGTTGATACTTCCATCCTTTGCCCTGATAGGCGTTAGCGGCTATACCAACTATGTTTCTGGTGATCAGGATCTGGTCAAGGTAGCCGATACGGCCATTACTACCCAGGACTTTGATCAAGCCAGGCGATATCAGCTGCAGGAAATGCAGAACAACAGCCAGGGCGGTTTCGACCCCGCTGTGCTGGATAATCCGCCGGTGCGCGCTGCCTTGCTAGAGTCGCTAATTGACCGTCGCGTCATTATTACTACAGCCACTAAAGAACGCTTCAGCGTTTCCGACACGGCCTTAAGGCAAACCATTGCCGCCATGCCGCAGTTGCAGGTTGATGGGCAATTTTCGCCGGAACGCTATAACGATGTGCTGGCTTCGGCAGGCATGACAATACGCGACTTCGAACAAAGCCAGCGCGCTGAACTAGCCCTGGACCGTGTGTTGGGGCCGGTGGCGCTAACCAGCAGCGTGCCTACGCCTGTGGTTAAGCGTCTGGAGCAGGCCTTGACCGAACAGCGCTCCGTGCGCTTGATGACCTGGCCAGCCAGCGACTACCGCGATCAGGTTGTCGTGTCCGATGCCGACATCCAGGCCTGGTACGACGCCAATAAGCAAACTTTGCAATTGCCCGAGCAGGTCAGCGCCCAGTACTTGCTACTGGACGAGGCCGCCGCCATGGATAATCTGCCGCCAATTACGGAAGATGACCTGAAGGCGTATTATCAGCAGAATAAAGCGCGCTATATGCAGCCAGCGCGTATTAATCTTAGTCATATTCAGATCAATATTCCATCTGGCGCCACGCAGGAACAGCGTGATGCTGCACTTGAAAAAGCCAAGGAAATTGCCAAAGAAGCCCAGGCTGACAAGGCCGGTTTTGCTGATCTGGCCCGTGCCAAATCCGAAGATGCGGGTACTGCCAGCAGTGGCGGGTCTTTGGGGTGGATTAGCAAGGGTTCCTGGTTGGGCGCCCTAGAGCAAACCGTTTTTACCCTGAAGAAGGGCGACGTCTCGGAGGTGGTGGATGGCCCCGGTGGTTATCACATCTTCATGGCTAACGACGTCCAGCCTGAACAAGTCGAAAGCTTCGATCAGGTCAAGCCTCAAATTCAGGCTGAAGTTAGTCGTCAGTTAGGCTCCGAGCGTTTTGCTGACATGGCTACACGCCTGACCGGCCTGATTTACGATAACCCAGAAAGCCTGCAGCCTGCTGCCGATGCCTTGGGACTTAAGGTGAAAACCGCCGCAGGCATAGCGCGTGACCGACTGCTATCACCTGCCGAAGCGGGTCAGCAAGCGGCGTCGGCAGGTTCTGATGCCGCGGTTTTAGATGATGTGCGTGTCAGGAGTGCCCTGTTCATGCCACAAACCTACACCGACAAACAGAACTCGGGCGTAATCGAGATCTCGCCTGACACGATGCTGGTGGTCCGGGTCGACACGATTACTCCTGCACAGTTGCAGCCATTGGACAAAGTTGCCGACACAATACGCCAGGTCTTGCTGGAAGAACGTGCTGTAGCGGCCGCCGAAGCAGCGGGTCAGCAAGCGCTGGCGGGCTTTCAGGCGCAGACTGCCCCCGCTGTACCAGAAGGTTTTGGCGATGTTCTGGACATTAGCAGGGTGAATCCACAGGGTTTGGACAAGCCCGTGCTGGATGCAGCTTTTTCTGTGTCCACGAAGGACTTGCCTCATTATGCTGGCGTACAAGGTCCACAGGGTTTTGCGGTTGTGCGTGTCGAGGCCGTTAAGCCTGGTGATGACCAGAACCCCTTGGTCGCCGCCTTGCCTGGCGAGCTGAATCGCGCTTGGGGTCAGGCTGAACAAAAAGCCGTGCTGGCAGCCTTGCGGGTGCAAGCCAAAGTCGATGTCCTGCCTGAAGCCAAAAAAGTGATCGATGGGGACGTTGAATAAACGCTAGTCCAACATAGGTTGTAATTCTGCCCAGACGTTATTTGCTATGGCGGCCTGGGCAGCTTCGTTAGGATGTATGCCATCGGCCTGGAACAGGCTGGGATCTTGGGCTATGCCTTCCAGCAAGAACGGCACCAGGTTGGCCTTGCGGTCTGCGGCAACATGGGCAAAGCTTAGCCGAAACTGTTCGGTGTAGCGGGGGCCATAATTAGGCGGTATCTGCATGCCCAGCAGCAGTACTTTGGCACCGGCTTGTTGGGATAGCTTGGTCATTGCCTCCAGATTGTTTTGCGTCATATTCAGTGCCAGACCGCGTAGGGCGTCATTGCTGCCTAGCTCAATAATGACGATGGCAGGTTGTTGCTGAGCCAGGGCGGCAGGCAATCGGCTTAGGCCGCCACTGGTGGTATCACCGCTAATGCTGGCGTTTTGTATGTGATAGTTCTGGCCTGTTTCACGCAGGCGCCGATCTACCAGAGCAACCCAGCCAGCATCTCGGCGCAGGCCATACTCAGCCGAAAGGCTATCGCCTACCACCAAAATAACCGGTAATTGGGTGGCTGGCGCAGTATCCAAGGAACTGACTTCATGGGCTTGTGCAGCCACGTTAGTCAGTTGTAACCAACAAAAGGCAAAGGCTATAAATCGCCAGGCTATCATGAGCAACATCCATACAATTGAAGTTAGGCAACTGGGCCAAAGGGTAATTGATTCATCGGGCCCGCTAGACATTCTAGACGGAGTCAGCTTTACCGTAGATGCAGGGCAGGCGGTAGCGATTACCGGCAGCTCCGGGTCTGGCAAGTCGACCTTACTTGGACTGCTGGCCGGTCTGGATGTTCCTAGCTCGGGTCAGGTTATCTTGCTGGGTCACGATTTATTTGCCCTGGATGAAGAAGCCCGCACAGCAGTACGGGCCGCGCATATAGGGTTCGTGTTTCAGTCGTTTCAACTACTGCCTAATCTGACAGCGCTGGAAAACGTCATGTTGCCGCTGGAGCTTGCTAACAAACCTGCCAGGCAAGCTGCCCGCGCCATGCTAGAGCGCGTGGGGCTAGGTCAGCGTCTGGATCATTATCCGCGCACCTTATCGGGCGGCGAGCAGCAGCGAGTTTCACTGGCACGCGCTTTTGTGGTCCAACCCCAGGTCTTGTTTGCTGATGAACCTACAGGCAGTTTGGATAGCCAGAATGGTGCACTAGTCATGGATTTGATGTTTTCACTGGTGGCCGAACAGCAGACTACGCTGGTGTTAGTGACCCATGACGCCACCTTAGCACAGCGCTGCCAGAAGGAAATCCGCCTTAATGCAGGCAAAATGCTGGTTTAATTCTTGATATACAAGGTTTTTGCATCATGAAGTATTTCATAGCATGGCGTGCCTGCTTGTTATTGGCGGTCTGTGGTTTTTGGTCGGCGCAGGCGGCGGCGCAGGGCTATATTTATCGTAGCTTGCATAAGCCAGTACCGGGTGGTGTGGCGGTGGTGGCTTTGGATGGTGTTAGCACAGCACCCAAGGTGTTTTATAAAAACAACCCTGTATTGGTGGTCAAAGACAGTGACCAACAATGGATAGCCATTGTTGGCATAGACTTAAAAACCAAACCCAGTAAGCAGTTGGTGAATTTGGATACGCCCCAGGGCCAGCGGCAACTAAGCTTTGTGGTGGGCAATAAAAATTACACCATACAGCGCATTACCTTGAAGAACAAAAGTCATGTCCAGCCCGACCCTGAACAAACGCGCCGCTACGAGCGCGAATATAAGGAACAGATCGATGCTTATGCCAGCTTTCGCTCACCCTTGCCCAGCAATGTATTGCTGGACAAGCCGGTAGAAGGACGTCTTTCCAGCCAATTTGGTTTGCGTCGATTCTTTAATGGCGAGGAACGTAATGCTCATTCCGGATTGGACTTTGCCGTGCCTCAAGGCACGCCGATAAAGGCACCTGCCGATGGCGTGGTCACTATCGTGGCCGATTATTTCTTTAATGGCAAAACCGTATTTCTGGATCATGGCCAGGGGCTAGTCACCATGTACTGTCATTTATCCGCCAGCCAGGTCAAGGTGGGTGATGTCGTCAGTCGTGGTCAGGTGATCGCTAAGGTAGGCGCTACAGGCCGCGCTACCGGCCCGCATCTGCACTGGAATGTCAGCCTGAACAATACCCGGGTCGACCCCGCGATATTTATTCAGGCATTTAAGCCCTGATACCTGACTTGGCTTAAGGGGTAGTCGCACCCTTGACGCGGACAATTTTTTGCACCTGCGGTACATGGCGCATAGCGCGTATGACCTGAGCCAGGTGTTTGCGGTTGTCCACTTGCACGGTCAGGTGGACTATGCCGGTAGAGGCTGCGTCATCCTGCATAGTGACATGCATAATGTTGGAATCAGCTTGCGATATTTCAGCAGCCAGGCGGCCTAGTACGCCTCGTTCATTTAGCACGGTAACGTCCAGACGGGTGGCCAAGTGCCTGGCGGTGGTGGTATCCCATATCACGGGTATCCAGCGTTCAGGTTCGCGAGTACGCTGTCTTTGGGCGACAGCACATTCTTCCATATGCACTACCAGCCCGTGACCCAGGCGTATGCCGCCAATAATGGCGTCGCCAGGTAGGGGGCCGCAACACGGGGCCAGCTGTACTGCCTGGCCTTCATTGCCGTGTATGACGATGGGGGCGCTGCTGGCAGACGTCATTTCGTCTACTTCGGCGGCCGTGGTTGCCAGCAATGAGTTTTCTGGTGAAAAGCGGCGTGCTACCACGGCAGCCAGGCGTTTACCCAGGCCGATGTCTGCCAGGATTTCGTCGCGCGAGGCGGCTCCTGTGCTTTTTGCCAGTTTGTCCCATTCTGGGGAATCACTAGCAGGGTGGGGCAGGCGCAATTGATCAAAGGCCTGGTGCAGCAGGCGTTGCCCGAAGGCTACGGATTCTTCGTATTTGACGGTACGTAAATAATGGCGGATCTCTGAGCGGGCGCGTCCGGTGCGTACATAATTTAGCCACTGTGCACTGGGGCGCGAAGCAGGCGAGGTCACAATATCGACCGCATCACCACTTTTGAGTTCAGTGCGCAACGGGGCGAACTCACCGTTAATACGTGAAGCGACGGCTTGATTCCCGACATCGGTATGTATGGCATAGGCGAAGTCTATGGGGGTGGCGCCACGTGGCAAGGATAGAATCTTGCCCTGTGGTGTAAACACATAGACAGCATCGGGGAACAGGTCAACCTTGACGTGCTCCAGGAACTCGCCGGGGTCGCCGGTTTGGCTTTGTATATCCAGCAGGGATTGCAACCACTGGTGGGTGCGCTTTTGCAGATCGTTTAAGGTAACGTGTTCGTCTTTGTAGAGCCAATGCGACGCTACGCCTTCTTCGGCGACATGGTCCATATCGCGAGTGCGAAATTGGAATTCCACGGGAGTGCCGTAAGGGCCAACTAAAGTAGTGTGCAAGGACTGATAGCCATTGATTTTTGGAATGGCAATATAGTCTTTGAATTTACCGGGCACCGGACGATATAGTTGGTGCAAGGTCCCTAGGGCCAGATAGCATTCAGGCAGGGTATGCACCACAACGCGGAAACCATAAATATCCAGCACGTCTGAAAACGACTTTTTCTGCTCAGTCATTTTCGTATAAATACTGAACAGCGATTTTTCGCGACCAGTGACCTCGGCCTCGATGCCAGCGGCGGGCAAGGCCACCCGAACCGCATCAAAGATTTTGCTAAGCACCTCGCGGCGATTGCCGCGCGCGCCCAACATGGCTTTGTGCAAGACTTGGTAGCGATTGGGATAAACCGCTTGGAAGCAAAGATCCTGGAGTTCCCGGAACAAGGCGTTCAGGCCTAGTCTGTGGGCTATGGGGGTATAGATATCCAGGGTTTCGCGCGCGATGCGGCGGCGTTTTTCCGGGCTGACCGCGCCCAGGGTGCGCATATTGTGCAGCCTGTCGGCCAGCTTGATCAGTATGACGCGTACATCGCGTGACATGGCCAGCAGCATCTTGCGAAAGCTTTCGGCTTGCTGGTCAGCCTTGGTGGCGAATTCCAGTCGTTCTAGCTTGGAGACGCCATCAACGATCTCGGAGACGTCTACGCTAAATTTTTCGGCAAGTTCCTGCTTGGTGACGTCTTGGTCTTCAATGACGTCATGCAATAAGGCCGCCATAAGGGCGTCAGCATCCAATTTCCAGCCCGCGCAGATTTCAGTTACTGCGATAGGGTGGGAAATATAGGGTTCGCCGCTGGCCCTGAATTGCCCTAAATGAGCCCTGTCAGCAAAGCGATAGGCTTCTTTGACGCGTTCTACATCTTTGGTGTCCAGGTAGGCCGAGATGATTTTTATCAGCGGCGCCAGCGAGGCGATGGTATTAGGGCTGCTGTCAGCCGCCGGGGCTGGGAGCGAAGCTTGGTTAGACTTGCGTCTGCCTAGCCGTGGCCTTTTTTTAAGGACGGCAAGTATGCCTGATGATGCTCCGCGCAGACCCGTAAATGCCATGTGACTATCCTGCTTTAGATTGGTACCTTACGCAGCATTTCCAGACCAGTCAGGCCAGCGGCGATTTCGCGCAGGGCTGTAACAGTAGGTTTGTTCTTGCTGTCCAAGCGGGCTTCGTGGCCCTGAGCCAGTTCGCGTGCGCGGTAGGTAGCAGCAAGGGTCAGGTTAAAGCGATTGGGGATTTTATCCAGGCAATCTTCGACGGTAATACGGGCCATGGTGTACCTATAAAATAAGCGTGAAAGGGCAGTCAGGCGATGGTTTTGCTGATGCCTAATTGGGAAAAGAGTTCGGCGTTACGTTGAGCTTGGGAGGCATAGCGAAGACGCGTTGCAGCAATTATTTGCGCAAACTGTGTCAAGGCCGTGCTAAATTCTTGATTAATAATAACATATTGGCACTCAGGAGCGTGCGCCATTTCGCCTCCCGCAGCCAGTAAGCGGCGTGAAATAACGTTGGGTGCGTCTTGGCCGCGCTGGGTCAAGCGCGATTCCAGCGCCTCTATGGAAGGGGGCAAAATAAAGATGCCTGTGGCTTGGGGATAATGCTCGCGTACCTGACGGGCGCCTTGCCAGTCGATTTCCAGCAAAACATCACGGCCTTCTTGTAAGGCTTCAGCTATGCGATCGCGCGGCGTACCGTAAAAGTTGCCATGCACTTCCGCCCATTCCAGCAGTTCGCCCTGCTCACGCAGTTCGAAAAAGGCTTCTGGCGTAACGAAACGATAGTGCTTGTTGGCTTCTTCGCCGGGGCGTGGCGGCCGTGTTGTACAGGAGATAGACAAGCATATGCTTGGGTCTTGCGCCAGCAGGGCGTTGACCAGACTGGATTTGCCTGCGCCGCTGGGCGCAACCACCATGAATATATTGCCGGGATAGGACGATGTCATAAAGAGAATAGTAACAAATAACAGAGAGTATCTGGAGGGGATCAGGCCCTATCTTGATAGGCGTCCTGTCCAAGTTCTTCCAGGGTTTCGCGGTAGCTGGCTTCGTCGCTGCACAAAAATACGACCGAGTCCCCAATATTCATATTAAAGGTCATGTCCTGGATTTGAGTTTGCGCGTCTGCTGGCACTTCCACAGCGGTTACATGCAGGTCGCCACCGTTTTCAAAATGTTCCTGGGGTACAAAATCGGCAATTAAATTAATGTCAGGTTCGCTGATGACGACGTAAGCGATAAAGGTCAGGTCTTCTATAGTGACGTCCAGCACCAGGCCGTGTTCAAGAACGCTTTTTACGTGGCTTTGGGGTTTCATTAGATGTTAGTACTTAGGTGGCTAAGGCTGTGGAAAAATCCAGAGTGGCAATGACAGGTGTGTGATCAGAAGGTTGTTCGTTGGCGCGTGGCGCTTTATCGATGACGCAGGCGCTGCAATAGGGCTGCAAGGCGGTGGATAGCAGTACGTGGTCTATACGTAGGCCGGCGTTGCGGCGGAAGGCCATGCGGCGGTAATCCCACCAGGAAAATGATTTCTCGGGTTGGGGGAAGGCACGGAACGAGTCCACCAGACCTAAATCCAGTAGGCCTTGTAGCGCGGCCCGTTCTGGTTCTGACACCAACACATCGCCGACCCATTTCACGGGATCGTGGACATCTTCGTCGGCTGGGGCAACGTTGTAGTCACCTAATATGGCCAGTAAGGGATAGCGTTCCAGCTCGTCCTTGAGCCAGGCATGCAAGGCCTGATACCAGGCCAGTTTGTAGTCGTACTTGTCGCTGCCCACGGCCTGCCCGTTTGGGCAGTAGGCGCTAATGACACGTATATCCCCTATAGGGCTATCTAGCGTAGCCGCAATGATGCGTTGCTGGTGGTCCTCGAAGTTAACGATGTTGCGCTGTACATCACGACCGGGGGTGGGCGTGATGATGGCCACGCCGTTATAGGTTCTCTGCCCCGCCCAGTGCGCTTCGTAGCCTATGTCCTTGAACGCCTGTATGGGGAACTTTTCGTCCGGCATTTTCAGCTCTTGTAAGCATAGGGCTTGCATAGGGTTGGCTTCCAGCCAGGCAAGCACCTGCGGCAGGCGCACATTCAGCGAGTTTATGTTCCAGGTAGCTAATTTCATGCTGGCTATAATACCGCAAGGGTAGCTGTGATTCGTAAGTCCTTGAAGAAATTGACTTTTTTTATGACTTGGCCTATACTAATAGCTGTTCAAGGCGCGCGGGGCGCCTTTGGTTATTGCAAGGAGACCTGTCTATGGCAAAGAAACCCACCCAGAAAAAACAGCCTTTCGTTATCGAACCGCTGAACTGGACGGCGCCTAATATCGCTAGTGATGAATCCGAAAAACGCACTGACGAGCCCAAGCAGCCTGCTTCCCCCAAGGAAGCCCAGGACTAACGGCTTAGCAAAGATACTCAACGGCGGGATGCATATCCTGCCGTTTTTTTTCGTCCAAATTTTGTGGCGTTGGCTTGCGACGGGGGGTGGCGGGCGGCTGACTAGCTATACAATCACCTCATAATCTAACTTATCGTTCAGGAGATATCTCATGGAAGAAGTTGTCGTTGTTGCCGCTTGTCGCACCGCCGTAGGCAGTTTTGGGGGCGGTCTGAAGGACCTTGCGCCCTGCGAACTGGGCGCCATCGTAGTACGTGCAGCCGTCGAGCGTGCAGGGATTGCGGCGACCGATGTGGGTCACGTGGTCTTTGGTCATGTCATTAATACCGAACCGCGCGATATGTATTTGTCGCGTGTGGCCGCCATGAACGCGGGCATAGGCCAGTCTACCCCGGCATTCAACGTCAACCGTCTATGTGGTTCTGGTTTACAGGCAATTATTTCAGCTGCCCAGACCTTGCAGCTGGGCGATACCGATATCGCCGTGGCCGGAGGCGCCGAAAGCATGAGTCGTGCACCTTACATAGCGCCTGCACAGCGCTGGGGCGCGCGCATGGGTGACAGCGTCATGCTGGATATGATGACAGGCGCTTTGTCCGACCCCTTCGATAAAAATCACATGGGGATTACCGCGGAAAATATTGCCAGGGAATACTCCGTGAGTCGCGCAGACCAGGATGCGTTGGCGCTTTCTTCGCATCAGCGCGCTGAACATGCCATCAAACAGGGCTACTTTAAAGAGCAAATCGTGCCTGTGGTGCAAAAAACCCGCAAAGGCGAGGTCGTCTTTGATACTGACGAACATGTACGCATCGGTGCTACAGCCGAAAATTTCTCGTCTTTACGTCCTGTTTTCCTTAAAGAGAACGGCACAGTGACCGCAGGTAATGCGTCAGGCCTGAACGATGGCGCCGCTGCCGTGGTCATGATGACAGCCGCCGCTGCTAAAGCGCGCGGTTTGCGGCCTTTGGCCAGGCTGGTGTCTTATGGTCATGCAGGTGTTGATCCTAAATACATGGGGATGGGGCCAGTGCCCGCGACTCGTAAAGCCCTGGAAAAAGCTGGTTTGACCGTACAGCAGTTGGACGTGATTGAGTCTAACGAAGCCTTTGCCGCGCAAGCTTGCGCTGTCAGTCGCGAATTGGGCCTGGATAACTCCAAGGTCAACCCTAATGGCAGTGGCATTAGCTTGGGCCATCCTATAGGCGCTACGGGGGCGGTTATTACCACCAAGGCCTTGCATGAATTGCAGCGTATCCAAGGGCGCTACGCCTTGGTCACGATGTGCATAGGGGGCGGGCAGGGCATAGCCGCTATCTTTGAGCGTGTCTAATCTTCCCCATTACACCAACGACGAACCCACGCTATCGGAATTTGATGGCATACGGTATTTGCACTTTGGCACCGAGTGGGTACAAGGCGCCATGCGGATATCAAAGCCATCTGAACTGGTCCTGGCCTATACCCAGCAAATGATGGCCTGGTTGCTGTTTTTGCAACCGGGTCGTTCGGATACTGTGGGTATATTGGGCTTGGGTGCCGGTTCTTTGTTGCGTTACACGCTTAAGCACACCACAGCTTCGGTAGAAACCGTAGAGTGGAACCCCCAGGTCACCGCCATTTGTCGGGCTTACTTTCGTCTGCCCACATCCAAACGGTCTGTAATCATCCATGATGATGCGGAAATTTGGGTACAGAACCCTGACAGCATAGACCGCTATGCGGCCTTGATGGTGGACTTATACGATGCCGACGCCCAGGGGCCTGTGCGTGACTCGGTAGAGTTCTATCAGGATTGCTATAGAACCTTGGCTGATGTCGGCGTGATGGTGGTGAATCTGTTTGGCAATCATGACAGCTTTCCGCATAATCTTGATAATATTCGCCAGGCGTTTTCTGGCCGTGTGCTGGAATTGCCCGAAATTGATGCGGGCAACCGCGTAGTGCTGGCATTTAAAGGGCCGTTGCTTAAGGTCAGCACCGCGCAGTTTCTGGCCAGAGCTGAAGAGGTTGAAGCACAGTTTGGCTTGCCCGGCGTGCGCTGGGCCAGGGCATTGCTGGCGCAACGCACACCTTCTAAAAGCGTCACTATTTAAGATTTTTGTCCTGCCCAAGGGATATCCCTTGGGCAAAAACCGAATTTAACGCGTTAGACTTACGCGCATCTGCGATCAGGCTTAGCCTGTCGTTTTATCGTATAAGGAGTCACCCATGAAGTTACGCATGTCGGCAAAACTTGCTTTTGGCGCGCTGGCAGTTGCTAGCGCACTGGCGCATGGCGTTGTTGCTGCCCAGTCCGTTGCTGTTACTTCCATCGTCGAGCACCCGGCGCTGGATTCCATCAAGGATGGTGTCAAGGAAGCCCTGACAGAAGCTGGATACACTGAAGCCAAGGGGCTGAAGTGGCAGTTTCAGACCGCTCAGGGCAATACAGCCATTGCGGCGCAAATAGCGCGTAAGTTTGTGGGCGACAATCCTGATGTCATCGTGGCCATCGCAACTCCATCGGCTCAGGCTGTAGTTGCTGCGACTAAAACCATACCGGTGGTGTATTCCGCAGTGACTGATCCTGTGGCGGCTCAATTGGTGTCCACCATGGACGCTACCGGCACTAATGTCACTGGCATATCCGATATGCTGGTCCTAAGCAAGCAAATAGATCTTATTAAGCAGGTTGTGCCCAATGCCAAGCGTGTTGGCATGGTTTACAACCCGGGCGAAGCCAACTCGGTGGTCGTGGTCAAGGAAATGCGTGACTTGCTGACCAAGGCAGGCATGACGCTGGTCGAAGCCACGGCAGCGCGCACCGTTGACGTGGGTGCGGCGGCGCGCAGCTTGGTCGGTAAGGTCGATGTTATTTACACCAATACTGACAATAACGTGGTGTCGGCCTACGAGGCGCTGGTTAAAGTGGGCAATGATGCCAAGGTTCCGCTAATTGCGTCCGATACCGACAGCGTGCAGCGTGGCGCTATCGCTGCCATGGGCGTTAATTACCATAATCTGGGTCTGCAGACCGGCAAGATGGTGATCAGGATACTGAAGGGTGAAAAGCCCGGCGATATCCCATCGGAAACCAGCGATAAGCTGGAACTGTTCGTTAATCCTGGCGCTGCCAAAAAGCAGGGCGTCACATTGAACGAAGCCTTTATCAAGTCAGCCACCAAGGTTATCGAGTAAGTATTACCCTGATGTCTATATATTCCTTATGGGGTGCGCTGGAAATTGGCCTGATTTTTGGCCTGGTGGCCTTGGGTGTACTAATTTCCTTTCGTATCCTGCGGTTCCCTGACCTGACGGTGGACGGTAGTTTCCCGCTGGGTGGAGCTACAGCAGCCATCTTGATCAGTCACGGCATGGATCCGTTCATGGCTACCCTGATTGCGACACTGGCTGGTGCATTTGCGGGCATGGTGACGGGGTGGCTGAACGTAAAATTGAAAATCATGGATCTGCTGGCCAGTATCCTAATGATGATCGCTTTGTATTCCATCAATTTGCGGGTCATGGGCAAGCCCAACGTGCCCCTGATTTCCGATCCCACCATTTTCACCATCTTGCAACCCGAAGGGCTGCCTGATTACGTGGCACGTCCATTGATCCTGATCGTTATTGTGGTGGTGGTCAAGTTGTTGCTGGACTGGTATTTTTCCACCCAGACCGGGCTGGCGATGCGAGCCACCGGGTCCAACCCACGCATGGCGCGTTCGCAAGGTGTAGCCACAGGTGCCATGGTATTGGCTGGCATGGCCATTTCCAACGCCTTGTGTGCTTTGGCTGGGGCCTTGTTCGCCCAGTCTCAGGGTGGTGCTGATATCTCTATGGGCATAGGTACCATAGTGATAGGCTTGGCTGCCGTTATTGTGGGTGAAAGTATCATGCCCTCGCGCAAAATGCTTATAGTGACCCTGGCGGTTATTGTGGGCGCGGTACTGTATCGTTTCTTTATCGCCTTAGCGCTAAACGCCGACTTTATAGGTCTGCAGGCTCAGGACTTGAATCTGGTGACAGCCGTTCTAGTAACCATTGCGCTGGTCATTCCTTTACTTAAACAGCGCTTGCGCGGCATGCTCAAGGGGCGTTGACATGTTAAGTGCAAAAGAACTTAGTATTACCTTTAACCCTGGGACACCGATAGAAACCAAGGCCTTAAGGGGAATGACTCTAGAAATTCCCACGGGCCAGTTTGTTACTGTGATTGGGTCCAATGGGGCAGGTAAGTCCACTTTTCTGAACGCGGTATCAGGGGATCTAAGCGTAGACAGCGGCTCCATCATGATAGATGACCGTGATGTGACTCGACAGCCAGTGTGGACTCGGGCGCAGCAGGTAGCGCGGGTGTTTCAGGACCCAATGGCAGGCACTTGCGAAGATCTGACCATAGAAGAAAATATGGCCCTGGCCAGCAGCCGTGGCCAACGCCGTGGTCTTGGCAAAGCGGTAAAGCGAATCATGCGCGAGGAGTTCCGCGAACGTCTGGCCACCTTGGGTCTGGGTCTGGAAAACCGGCTTACCGACCGCATCGGTCTATTGTCGGGCGGTCAACGCCAGGCAGTCAGCCTACTGATGGCTTCGCTTAAACCTTCTCGTATCTTGCTGTTGGATGAACATACGGCGGCCCTGGATCCGCGTACTGCAGCATTTGTGCTGGAACTGACTGCCCGTATCGTGTCTGAAAACCGGCTGACCACCATGATGGTTACCCATAGCATGCGCCAGGCACTGGATGTGGGCGACCGTACTGTCATGTTGCACCAAGGGCGGGTGGTGCTGGATGTCGCGGGTGATGATCGCCAGGGGCTGGATGTGCCAGACTTGCTGCGCATGTTCGAGCAGGTGCGCGGCGAAACCTTGGCGGATGATGGCTTGCTGCTAAGCTAAGTTGTACAGGCGGCGCGATCATAGCGTGCGCTGCCGCCTTATGGCACAAGGCTTGCTGACGTCGGTGATATTCTGACTGTTGTTGGCAATTATGGCCGCATCCCAGCTGTCCCAGACCTTGAAAATCCTGACGGTTAACGTCCACAAAGGATTCACCGTATTCAATCGGCGCTTTATGCTGCACGAATTGCGTGATGCCATACGCAAGACCGATGCCGATGTGGTGTTTTTGCAAGAAGTGTTGGGTGAGCATCGCCATCATGCTTCACGTTGGAAGGCGTGGCCGGACACCAGTCAATACGAATTCCTTGCCGACAGCCTTTGGGACGATTTCGCTTACGGGCGTAATGCGGTTTATCCTGCCGGCCATCATGGCAATGCTGTCCTGTCAAAATTCCCTATTGCTGACTATGAGAATCGTGATGTCTCCGTGGGTCAGCACGAAAAGCGCGGTCTGCTGCATTGTGTCTTGCGGCCACCTGATGGTCAGCACGATATCCATGCGATTTGCGTGCATTTGGGATTGCTGGAAAGGCATAGGCAGAAGCAAATGCAGGGACTGCGTCAACTGATCAAGGACAAAGTGCCTAAGCTGGCCCCACTGCTGATTGCGGGCGATTTCAATGACTGGAGGTTGCAGGGGCAAAAAATCATGACCCTAAGCTGCGGTATGACGGAAGCCTTCCATAGCATGCACGGTCGTTTGGCCAGCACCTTTCCGGCGTGCTTCCCTGTGCTGCGTCTGGACCGTATCTATATTCGCAATGTGTCCAGCGTGCTGCCGGTTAATTTGGATCGCAAGTCGTGGCGACGTTTATCGGATCACTCGCCTTTGGCGGTAAAGGTCATTCTATGAGCGTGCACTGGACATCAGGCAATGCAATACAGTTGTTGGAAAATGGCGAGGCCTATTTCCCTGCGGTCTTTGAGGCGATACGCCAAGCTCAGCATACCGTGTTGATAGAAACCTTTATTGTGTTTGAGGACAAAGTGGGTTTCGCCTTGCAGCGTGAACTGATTGCCGCCGCCGAACGTGGTGTACGCATAGACATGCTGGTCGATGGCTATGGGACGGCGGACCTAACGCCAGCTTATATTCACGCCTTGACCAGTGTGGGCGTGTCGTTTCATGTCTATGACCCACAGCCGCGGCTATTTGGCGTACGCACCAATCTATTTCGCCGCATGCACAGAAAAATTGTGGTGGTTGATTCTGCCCTGGCATTTGTGGGTGGCATCAACTTCAGTGCCGATCATCTGGGTGATTTTGGCCCGACCGCAAAGCAGGACTATGCCATCTCCCTGGCAGGGCCCATAGTCAAAGACATTACCGAGTTCATGTTGAAAACCCTGTTGCCGGTCAAGCCACGGTCGTGGTGGCAGCGTTTGAATCGGGTGGAATCTCTGAAACCGATGCCTGTAGGTGATACCCGGGCCGCTTTGGTGATACGCGACAATGATCACCATACCAGTGATATAGAAATTCATTATCGTATGGGTATACGGGCTGCCAAGCAGCAGATCACCATAGCTAATGCGTATTTTTTCCCTGGTTACCGTTTGTTGCGTGACTTGCGCAAAGCGGCCAAACGAGGCGTCAAGGTCAAGCTGATATTGCAGGGCGAACCGGATATGCCCATTGCACGCTTCGCCGCCACCATGTTGTATGACTATCTGCTATCAGCTGGGGTGGAAATTTACGAGTATTGCGAACGTCCGCTACATGGCAAGGTCGCCACTGTGGATGGTCTGTGGTCTACCGTGGGCTCCAGCAATCTGGACCCCTTGAGTATGGCCTTGAATCTGGAGGCCAATGTGATGCTTTACGACAGGGCGTTCAGCACCCATTTGCAACATAGGTTGGATGCGCTGGTCGAACAGCACTGCCATCTTATGACCAGGACTGCACCGCCTAAACGTCGCATTCAACGCGTTTTGGTGGGTACGCTGGTATTTCATTTCTTGCGACGTTTCCCCATCTGGGTACGTTGGTTTCCCTTGCGCACGCGGGTGCTCATTTCTGTGCCGCCGGTAACAGACACCTCTGAGACGGATACCTCATGACACGCGAGCTTGCTAAAAGGCTAGGGGGGAAAAAGCGTTGGCTGAAAATACGCCACTGGGTGATGGGTCTGTTCATGCTGCTGGTGGTGGTTTTAATTATTATTGCCGCCAGCAGCATAGACTGGTTTGCTGTTCTGACGGCGATACACAAACTACCAACAAACGCACTTGTGACAGCGGTGGGCCTAACAATGCTAGGGTATTTGGCGTGCGGCAGTTTTGATGTCTTGGGGAAAATATATACCCACCATGCACTGGCCAACTGGCGAGTTATGCTCACGGGCTTTATCAGCTATGCCTTCACTATGAATCTGGGTTCTCCAGTGGGCGTCAGCGCGCGTTTGCGTCTATACAACAAGCAGGGCCTATCGACCGGAATCGCATTGCGTGTCATGGCGCTTAGTGTGACGACCAATTGGTTGGGTTATTTACTGTTGGCAGGCTTCGTCTTTATGTCGGGCAGTGTGCGGTTGCCTGTCTCATGGGTATTAGGCGATGGTGTTTTACGCCTCATGGGCGTGGGAATGGTGCTGATCAGCTTGGTTTACTTATGGCTGTGTGCATTTTCACGGCGAAGATCTTGGCATATCTGGGGCCAGCACATCGCTTTGCCTAGTTTAAATGTGGCAGTGATGCAGTTTGGTTTGGCCATGTTTAGCTGGCTGGTGATAGCGTCGATTATTTATGTGCTGCTACAGCAAAAGTTTGCCTTTCCCGTCGTGTTGGGGGTATTGCTTATCAGTGCGGTGGCTGGGCTATTGGTACGTATTCCTGGCGGCATAGGGGTAACGGAGTGGGTTTTCATCACGCTATTGCCGGGCCTTATCCCCGTCACGGATATGTTGGGCGGGCTGCTGGCTTATCGTGCAATCTATTATGTGGGCCCCATGCTGCTTGCCGGCCTGATGTATTTTGGCATTGAAGCTGGGATAAAAAAGCATAAGCAACACCCCAGGCATTAAAAAGAATTGTCTTGTTGCGGCATGCTGCTTGCTGAGTACCTAATAGGCAGCATAGATGTTTTTTAGGGTGATTATCATGTCCCGTATTGTTGCAGCTCGTTTTGATACGTTTGATAGTGCACAGCTGGCCGCTAATGCTTTATTGGCAGCGAGTGTGCCTGCTGAGTCTTTGCATACCTTCTTTGTTAACCCTTCTGGCGAGCATGCTCGGTTTCCGCTAGGTGGCGACAGAGTGGCCGACCCACAGGCGAAGGGCGCTCCCTATGGCGCTTTGGGCGGTGCTGCACTGCTGGGCACCCTAGGAGCTGTGGCGGGGTCGGTAGTGGGCTTAATGTTTGATGGAGCCTTGATATTTATTATTGGTGGCGCAGGTCTGGGCGCTTATATAGGGTCTTTGGGCGGTGCCATGTATGCGCTGGGCAGAAAGCAAACCTACCGTAGCAGTCACGATGAGGCGGTTGCTCGAAAGCATGAAGGTCATCATGCCGGCGTGTTGCTGGCCGTACACATAACGGCCGAAGATGAGGACCGTATTTCTGGATTATTGAAACAATCAGGAGGAATTGAAATTGAACGTGCTCGAGGGTTATGGAAAGATGGCCAATGGGTGGATTTTGATCCTTTGCTTAGTCCCGATCTTGAGCAGGATAAGATTAATAACCCCATGCCTCCCGCGATACCGTGAACGAAAAATGGCTGTGCCGCTCGGCCAGTCTGCTTGGCAGACTGGCCTTTTTGTGTACCTGGTGCTTATGAAATATCGGCTACCTTGATGCGACAAGATAGAATGGCTAGGGGCGAGTACCTAAGTTTTCGCCGTATACTCACGCTTTACCAAAAAAAGAATCAATTCAGTGTCGCCCTGCGGGGGCATGCTGCACAGGAGCTATTGAATGTCCAACCTTCGCCTGCTATCGGGGCAGTCAGTTCGCCTAGTCATGCTATCTTCTTTGCTTATACTTGCCGCATGCGGCAAGCAGGCGCCACAAGCTGGTGGGGAAATGAAGGTGCCGGTCAGCGTAATTACTGTGCAGCCCAAGTCCACAGAGGTCTTTGTGGCGTTGCCAGGCCGGGTTGAAGCCATCAAGGATGCTCAGATCCGGGCTCGGGTCAGTGGCATAGTCACCCAGATCAATTTTCAGCAGGGCAGTGATGTCACAGAAGGGCAACTGCTGTTCACTATAGATCCAGCCCCTTATCAGGCAGTACGCGATCAGGCGGCGGCGCAACTTAAACGTGCTCAGGCTGATGTCCAGGCCGTGCGCGCCTTGTCGCAGCGCTATGCCAAGCTGATCAAGGAAAACGCGATTAGTCGGCAGGAGTATGACAATGCCGTGGCCCAGACTGGCCAAGCAGAGGCTGCTATCGCTGCGGCACAAGCCGCCTTGAAGTCGGCTGATATCGACCTGGGCTATACCAAGGTAGTGTCCCCTATAGCTGGCCGCATCGGCAAATCCCTGGTTACCGTAGGGGCGCTGGTTAGTGCTGCAAACGCCACGCAGCTAGCGAACGTGCAGCAGTTGGATAACGTTTATGTCGACCTGACTCGCTCCACTACCGAAGTTGCACAGCTGCGTCGTGCCCAGGCCAGTGGCGAGCTGACCCTAACCCCTGAAGGGGCGGCACTTGCCCAGGTTCTGCTGGACGACGGCACAACTTACCAGCCTAATGGCAAGCTGCTGTTTTCTGGCGTGTCCGTAGATCCCACTACGGGACAGGTCAATTTACGTGCCGAATTTTCTAATCCCGATCAGATTCTATTGCCTGGCATGTATGTGCGTGTACGCCTGCAACAAGGGACAGATCCACAGGCCTTGCTGGTTCCCCAACAGGCCATACAGCGTACTGGCGATGGCCTAAGTACGTTGATGTTGGTCAAGGACGACAAGGTCACGCCTATGGCTGTAAGTATAGGGGCTCAGGTAGGCGGCAGCTCAATTATCACCAAAGGCTTGAATGCCGGTGATGTAGTCATTGTCGAAGGATTTCAGAAAATACGTCCCGGCGCTGCTGTACAGGCTATGCCCTGGAAGGCTAAAGCCCCGGCTGCGCAAGCATCCGCAACTGCGGCGCCCACTGGTGACAGTGCCGACAGTGCTCCTGCCGACTCTGCAAAAAAGTGATAACAAATGCCACAGTTTTTTATTGAACGACCTATTTTTGCCTGGGTAGTCGCCCTGGCAATCACGCTGGCGGGTTTGTTGGCCATACCCAATATGCCGGTCTCGCAATATCCCGAAGTGGCCCCGCCCGCCATTACTGTGAATGCAAGTTATCCGGGCGCATCGGCTGCCGATGTGGCCAGTTCTGTAGCCAGTATTATTGAAAATGAACTGAATGGTGCAAAGGGGCTGCTGTACTATGAATCCGTCAGTGATTCATATGGCCAAGCCCAAATTACGGTGACCTTTCAGCCGGGTACTGATCCTGATTTAGCACAGGTAGATGTGCAGAACCGTGTTTCTAATGTCACGGCTCAGTTGCCGGCCGCCGTTGCTCAGCAGGGTTTGAAGGTTGCCCAGACTAATACCGGCTTCCTGATGGTGGTCACCGTATCATCTAAAGACGGCTCTATGGACCAGACGGCGCTGGCTGATTACATTACGCGCAATATTCAGAATCCGGTCTCACGGGTTCCTGGGGTCGGTAAATTCCAGCTGTTCGCTTCGGGTCGGGCCATGCGTGTCTGGGTGGACCCAGACAAATTGACGGGTCTCAAGTTAAGCATGGCTGACGTCAATAGCGCGATAGGGCGGCAGAACGTCGTTATTTCCGGTGGCATTATGGGCTCGCCGCCCAATTCCGATGCGCAACGCGTGACGGCACCCATCGTAGTCAACGGACAGCTTTCCAGCGTCCAAGAGTTCGGCGATATTGTTCTTAGGGCTAATGTGGATGGCTCTACGGTACGCCTGTCGGATGTGGCCCGCATCGAGGTCGGCTCGGATAACTACCAGTTTGGTGCTCGCCTGAATGGCAAGCCTACCGCCGCTTTTGCTATTTCCTTGTCGCCCAGCGCTAATGCCTTGTCAACGGCAACCGGGGTCAAGGAAAAAATGGAAGAACTTTCGACGTTCTTTCCTGACAACATCGCTTATGCAATTCCCTACGACACCTCACCTTATGTCAAGGTTTCTATAGAGCAGGTAGTACAGACCTTGTTCGAGGCCATGATATTGGTATTTGTCGTGATGTTCGTTTTCCTACAAAACGTGCGTTACACCATTATCCCGGCCTTGGTCGTGCCCGTCGCCATATTGGGGGCGCTGGCCGTGATGATGATCAGTGGGTTTTCCATTAACGTGCTGACCATGTTCGCGATGGTGCTGGCCATAGGGATATTGGTGGATGACGCCATTGTGGTGGTCGAGAACGTTGAGCGCATCATGGTCGAAGATGGCTTGCCGCCCAAAGAGGCAACCAAAAAAGCCATGCCGCAAATTACCGGTGCCATTATCGGCATGACGCTGGTATTGGCGACGGTGTTTTTCCCGCTGGCGTTTATGTCAGGTTCCGTCGGGGTTATTTACCGGCAGTTCTCCATAGCCATGGCGGTGTCTATTCTATTCTCGGCCTTGCTGGCCCTGTCATTTACACCGGCCTTGTGCGCCACCATACTCAAGCCCATACCCAAAGGTCACCACGAGACCAAAAGGGGTTTCTTCGGCTGGTTTAACCGCCGTTTTGAGCGTACCACGTCTAGCTACGAGGGCTGGGTAAGGCGCAGCTTAAAACGCGGCGCGCGCATGATGTTGGTGTATCTGGTGCTGGTGGCTGCCCTGGGTTGGCTATATATGCGCTTGCCCACATCGTTTTTGCCCGAAGAAGATCAGGGCTATGTGATTGCGAATATTGAGTTGCCTTCAGGGGCTACGGCGAACCGCACCATAGAAATTATCGAGCAGGTCGAGCAATACTTCCAGAAACAGCCTGCTGTGGCGAACATTATTACAGTGCAGGGCTTTAGCTTTAACGGTAACGGGTTGAACTCGGCCATAGCCTTTGTGCCCTTGAAAGATTTCAAAGAGCGCAAAGATCCTGCGATGTCAGCCCAGGCTATCTCTGGCAAAGCCATGCAAGACCTGTTGTTCGGCTTGCCCGACTCTATGGTGTTCTCTATTGTGCCGCCGGCCATTTCATCGTTAGGTAATGCCAGTGGTTTCGATTTGCGCCTTGAAGACAGGGGCGGTAGTGGCCACGACGCGTTGATGGCGGCTTCGCAACAGCTATTGCTACTGGCTTCGCAAAGCCCGGTGTTGGCTCAGGTCCGGGTCACAGGTTTAGGACCAGGCTCTCAGCTTAGCCTGACCATAGATCGCGACAAGGCTGCCGCGCTGGGGGTGGATTTTGGCGAAGCTGCTAATCTGATTTCCACCAGCATGGGGTCGTCTTACGCGGGTAAATTTACCAACCAAGGCTGGGTGCAAAACGTTTGGGTACAGGCCGACCAAGAGCATCGCATGACGCCAGACGACGTGCTGAAGCTGAACGCCCGTAATAACAGCGGCGAAATGGTGCCTTTATCATCCTTTGTGTCCTATTCCTGGAACCAGGGTCCTGTTCAGGTGGTGCGCTACAACAGCTATGAATCCATACGTATCGGTGGGTCGGCAGCACCTGGCTATTCCACTGGCGATGCCATGGCTGAAATGGAACGCTTGGTTGCTCAGTTACCTGCCGGTTTTGGCTACGAGTGGACCGGACTGTCTTATCAGGAAATTCAGGCTTCCGGTCAAACCGGCATCTTGCTGGGACTGGCGGTGCTAGTGGTGTTTATGGTGTTGGCCGCTTTGTACGAAAGCTGGGCGATCCCCTTGGCGGTCATGCTGGCTGTACCACTGGGCATGCTAGGGGCGGTGGCTCTGGTCAGCGCCATGGGCATGGCCAATGACGTATATTTCCAAGTAGGCATGGTGACGGTGATAGGGTTGGCGGCGAAAAACGCCATCCTGATTGTTGAGTTTGCCAAAGACACCTATGCGCGCGGCGGCAGTATCTTGGATGCCACAGTAGAGGCAGCACGTTTGCGTTTTCGTCCCATACTAATGACGTCCTTCGCCTTTATTCTGGGGGTCTTGCCCTTGGTGCTGGCGTCTGGTGCCGGGGCGGCAAGCCAGAATGCGGTAGGGCTGGGCGTGTTTGGCGGGATGCTGGCGGCGACGCCATTGGCGGTCTTGTTTGTGCCCACCTTCTTTGTGGTGGTCTTAGGTATATTCAAGACCAAACCAAAGTTGCTTGGGGCGCATGCCCAAAGCGCTACGTTAGAAAAGCAAACGGCTGAACCTGATGGTTCCGGCACGGATCACCGTGGAGACCAGTCATGAGTCAGGGTATTTTTCGTGTAAGCGCCATTTCCGTGGCCTCTGCGCTGGCCTTGGCGGGCTGCTCATTGGCGCCCAAATATGAACGACCACTAGCACCGGTACCTGCCCATTACCCAGAACTTGCAGAGCAGGGTGGTCAGGTAGTGGCGGCAACTCCGTTGTCTGGCGTACAAGCCAGCGCGGACCTGGGATGGCGGGAATTCTTCCGTGATCCTCGCCTGCAAGCCTATATTGCTCTGGCACTAGAAAACAATCGTGATATGCGCATCGCCATAGAGCGCATCCAAGAGGCCAGGGCGCAATATGGCATCGTGGATAGTGATCGCCTCCCTACCATAGGCATAGGTGGTAATGGGCAAATTACCCGCAATCCCCCCGATTTACGAGCTGGAGGCCCAGATTCGGACAGCGTCAGCCGGTTTTATTCGGCGGGCGTAGGCATTACGTCATTTGAGTTGGACTTCTTTGGTCGTGTGCGTAATTTGTCGGAAGCGGCGCGCCAACAATACCTGGCCACCACCGAAGCCCGACGCACCATGCATATTAATGTGGTTGCACTGGTGGCTGAAGCTTACTTCCGCTTGCGTACTGCCCAGGAATTACAGGGCCTGAATGCCAAGACCTTGGAATCGCGCTTAGGCAGCTACAAGTTGGTGCAGGCGCGTTTCAATGCTGGCGTCGCTTCGGCGCTGGATGTTTACCAAGCACGCAGTCAGCTAGACTCTATCTATGCCGAAGAAGCTGCGGTCAAGCGCATGCAGGCACAGGCGGTTAATGCTTTACGCCTGCTGGTGGGCGGCGATACCGATATTGATGTGGCGGGCCTTACCTTTGGTCGAGATCAGTTATTGGCGCAGATACCTGTAGGCTTGCCCTCTGATCTGCTGGAACGCCGACCCGACATCATGGGCGCCGAACATGGCTTGTTGGCGGCAAACGCCAATATCGGTGCCGCTCGCGCCGCATTCTTCCCGAGAATTTCCATCACTGGCCTGCTGGGCTTTGCTAGCCCGCAATTGGGGGGGCTGTTTGGCGCTGGCAACCGTTACTGGCAGTTTTCGCCACAACTGGTAATGCCAATTTTTGCTGGTGGCGTCAGTGGTGGTCTGGATTTGGCCAAGGCGCGCAACAATATTGCGGTGGCGCAATATGAACAAGCCATACAGACAGCGTTTCGTGAAGTCGCTGATGCGCTGGCCGGTGAAGCAACATATACCCAGCAACTGGATGCCTTGCGGTCTTTGGAAGGCTCGGCCAGCAATACGCTTAGGCTGGCTCGTTTGCGCTATGAAACTGGCATAGACAGTTTCTTGCAGGTGCAAAGCGCTGAAGTTGATCTCTATACCACCCAACGTACCTTCCTGGAAACCGGTATGGATTCTTTGATGAATCGGGTCGAGCTCTACAAGGCATTAGGTGGTGGTTGGTTGGCAGACACGGCATCGACCCAAGCTAGTGCCGCCTTGTAGAGTCTGCGCGTAGCCCGTAGTGGCGGACCCTTGCGGGAGTGATTTTCCGCGGCAGCGGAGTCACAGAGTAAGGGTCCGGCACGTAAGGGCGCTGGAGTTTAAACAAGCCGGTGGGACAAGTGTCGGGTAAAAGGCGATAATAGGGGCTTGTTTATTTATTCAAAATTAAGGAAGGGTGTGCACGATGATTGAGTTGGGCGTTAATATTGATCATGTGGCCACCTTGCGGCAACAGCGCTTTACTTCTTACCCTGATCCTGTGCAGGCGGCCTTGCGTGCCGAAGACGCAGGCGCAGATGTCATTACGCTGCACTTACGTGAAGACCGCCGCCATATCCAGGACGACGATGTCTTAGCCATACGGCCGTTGCTGCGTACCCGCATGAACCTGGAATGTGCAATTACCGGCGAAATGCTGGATTTTGCCTGCCGTGTCGAACCCCAAGATGTGTGTCTGGTCCCAGAACGGCGTCAGGAACTGACTACTGAAGGCGGTTTGGATGTTGCCGGCCAGTTCAATCTGGTCAAACAGGCCGTAGATCGCCTGCACGACGCAGGCATACGCGTCTCACTGTTCATAGACGCTGAAGATCAGCAAATTCAAGCAGCCCACGAGGCCGGTGCCAACATCATAGAACTGCACACCGGCGCTTATGCGCAGGCCGCGCTAGACCATGAACGCTTACACCAGCTGGAACGTATTCGGCACGGTATTTCGGTGGCTGCGGGTTTGGGCTTGCGCATCAATGCCGGGCATGGTCTGCATTACCAGAACGTACAGGCGATTGCCGCCTTACCTGGTATAGACGAACTTAATATCGGTCACGCGATTGTGGCCCGAGCCATCTTCGATGGCTGGGAAAATGCCATACGTGAAATGAAAGCACTTATGATAACCGCCAGCACGCCACAACGCGCGTCTTGATTCCTGGCTTAAGCCGTCAAGCGCCGCGCTTACTGTGCGGCGTTTTGTTGCTGTTTACACAAAAGGATAGTTGATGTCTGTTACCCCCTTGGATTACCTGTATACACGCCGATCAGTCAAGCTAGTGCAGGAGCCAGGCCCATCCGAAGAACAACTGGCTCAGATACTGCAGGCCGCCATGTCGGCACCCGACCATGGCAGGCTACGTCCCTGGCGTTTTACCCTGATACGTGGCGAGGCCATCGCTCGCTTGGCCGACCTGTCTATTTCAGCCACACGCGCTTCAGGCGGTACGATCACTGATGTGAAGGAAGCCTCTATACGCCGCTGGCTGGCAAAAGTGCCGCTGCTGATCGGCGTCGCTTGCCATCTGGATCATGACAATACCAAGATTCCCGAAGAAGAGCGTATGCTGGCTACAGGCGCCGCTGTCATGAATATGCTTAATGCGGCCCACATGCTGGGGTTGGGCGCCTTCTGGAGCACAGGATTAGGCACTTATGTTGAGGAAGTCACCGAGACGCTGGGTTTTGACGCCCTGGAATACCGGTTTATGGGTTTTGTGAATGTGGGTACGCCTGTCAATGCCTTGCCACCGGTCGAACGGCCCGATTTTCGTGAATTCCTGACCGAATGGACGGGTGCGTAATCACTACCTAGTCAGGTTGTTTTTCTTATAGGCGGATTTAACTATGCGGCAGTTGAACACTGATGTAGCAATTATCGGCGCAGGCACGGCTGGCATGGCCGCTTATAAGGCAGTAAAAAAAGCCGGGAAAACAGCTTTGCTAATTGAGGGTGGGCCTTATGGAACCACCTGCGCCAGGGTTGGTTGCATGCCATCCAAGCTGCTAATAGCCGCTGCTGATGCGGCTCATGGCATTAGCATGGCTCCGGCATTTGGTGTAGATCTTGTGGGCGAAGTAAAGGTCGATGGCGAGCGGGTCATGGCCAGGGTACGTAACGAACGCGATCGCTTTGTTAGCTTTGTGTTGGACAGCATCGCTGCCATGCCAGACGCCGATAAAATCCGGGGGCATGCGCGCTTTATTGCAGATACCGTTTTACAGGTCGATGACCACACGCAAATTCAAGCCGGTGGCATCGTGATCGCTACGGGCTCGTCGCCTGTAGTCCCCGAGATTTATCGGTCACTGGGTCGGCGTGTGCTGATCAACGACGATGTGTTCGACTGGCAGACCTTGCCGCGCAGCGTACTGGTGGTGGGTTCCGGCGTGATAGGCTTGGAAATTGGTCAGGCCTTGACGCGGCTAGGGGTCAAGGTATGTTTGGTCAACCGCAGTGCCAGCCTGGGCGGTATCAGCGATCCCGAGGTCAAGGCCAGTGCGCGCGCCGCCTTCCAGGACGAAATGGATATGCGTCTGGACACCGACGTGCATAACGTGCAGCTGCAAGGGGATGACGTGCATGTGGTGTTGAAATCGCGCGATGGCCGTATGTCTACCGAAGTTGTGGACTATGTATTGGTAGCGACTGGCCGTCGTCCTAATCTGGATGCGCTTAGTCTGGAAAATACGTCGATAGTCCTGAACGAGCAAGGACTGCCCACTATTAATCCGTTGACCTTGCAGCTAGGCGAGGCGCCGGTGTTCATCGCTGGCGACGTCACGGGTAAGTTGGCTGTGCTGCACGAAGCTAACGACGAAGGTTATATCGCCGCAGGCAATGCCCTGCGTTATCCTGATGTTGTCACACCACAGCGTTCAGCGCCCTTAATGGTGGTGTTTTCTGACCCTCAGCTGGCGCAAGTTGGCCTGCGTTTTAAAGATCTACCTAAAACGGGTGTGGTCTTTGGTCAGGTCAGTTTTGTGAATCAGGGACGTTCACGCATCATATTGAAAAACCAGGGCATGTTGCGTCTTTATGCAGACAGCAAAGACGGTCGCTTGCTAGGGGCTGAAATGGCTGGCCCGGCGATGGAGCACATCGCCCATTTGCTGGCGTGGTGCGTACAGCAAAAGCTGTCGGTAAACGACATGCTGAGCATGCCGTTTTACCATCCCGTCATTGAAGAAGGCCTGCGTACTGCCTTGCGTCATGCAGCAGCGGAACTGGCTACAGCAGGGACTTGACTGCGGTAGTTAAAACGTCTGATGACTCGGTGTCGGCCGCCAGCATGCGGGCGCGGCCCTGTTGGTCAAAAATATACACGCCGCGGCTGTGGGCTACTTCGTAGTCTTCTGGGGCATCCGCCGCAGGCTTTTCTATCTGATAGGCCACGCGATAACGGCGCGCCAAATCGGCTATCTGCTTTTCCGAGCCAGTCAAGCCAGTGGCATTGCTGTCAAATGCATCGACATAGGCCTGCAGGATGTCTGGGGTATCGCGGTGGGGGTCCACGCTGATAAATAAAATACGGACCTTATCGGCATCAGTACCCAGGTTTTCTACCACATGTGACAACTGGGCCATGGTGGTGGGGCAGACATCCGGGCAGCTGGCGTAGCCAAAAAACAGCAAAATTACTTTGCCCTTAAAGTCTGTCTGGGTGACTGTTTTATTGCCTACACCTTGCAGGCTGAATTTAAGGTCGGGCAAGAAGCCGCGCACCGTGTGCAAGGCCGTCTCGCCTGTGGTTTGCGCGCTGGCCCATGGCAACATCAGCGCCAATAACAGGGCAAATAAGCCCCGGTATAAATTACGCATGCTTTGCTCTCCTTAGTTAGCTGTTGCCAGGCCGTTATGGCGTAGCAAGGCATCTATGGACGGATCGCGTCCCCGGAAAGCGCGGAAGGATTCTGCCGCTGGACGGGCGCCGCCCACCGCAAGAATTTCGTCCAGGAAGCGCTGCCCGGTAACCGGGTCCAGGGTGACGCCATCGCCTTGGGCGCTTGCGTGTTCTTCGAAGGCCGCATAGGCGTCGGCAGACAATACTTCCGCCCATTTGTAGCTGTAGTAGCCAGCCCCGTAGCCGCCCGCAAACAGGTGCGAAAAATTATGTGGAAACCTGTGCCAGGCAGGTGGGAACAGTACGGCGACTTCTTTGCGTACCTGATCCAATGTCGCCATCACAGAGGCGATGGACATGGCAGCTTGTTGGTGTATGGACATATCGAACAAGGAGAATTCGATCTGACGCAGCATTTGCATGCCGCTTTGGAAATTACGAGCCGCCACCATTTTGTCGAACAGCGCTCTGGGCAGTTGGGCGCCGGTATCGACATGGGCTGACATGGCTAGCACCACCGACCATTCCCAGCAGAAATTCTCCATGAACTGCGAGGGCAGTTCTATGGCATCCCATTCCACAGCGGAAAAGGCCGATGCGCCGGGGTCGTCCACCCGCGAAAGCAGGGCGTGCAAGGCATGGCCGCTTTCGTGGAATAGGGTGATGACGTCGTCGTGGGTCAGCAAGGCGGGTTTCCCGCCCTGAGGGGGCGTGAAGTTGCAGGTCAGGTACACCACTGGGGTTTGCACGCTGCCCGGCAGCTTGCGGCGATTGCGCTCGCTGTCTACCCAGGCGCCACTTTGCTTGCCCTGGCGTGCGTACAAATCCAGGTATAGATGACCCAACACCTGACCTTGCTGGTCGCTGATGGTGAACGGGCGTACATCGGCATGCCAGACCGGGAGGTCTGCAGGTGCCAGATCAACGTTGAACAGGGTACGAGCCACATGAAACAAGCCATCCAGAACTTGGGGCTCGGTGAAATATTGCTTGACCTCTTCTTCGGAGTAGGCGTAGCGCTGTTCGCGCAGGCGCTCGGACGCAAAAGCCACATCCCAGGGCTGCAAGTCAGTAATGCTCAGTTGCTGGCTGGCGAATTCACGTAGTTCGGCCAAGTCGTGTTGGCCGGAAGGCTTGGCTTTTTGGGCCAGTTCACGCAGGAAGCTAAGCACTTGGTCGGCGCTATCGGCCATACGTGTTTCCAGGCGTAGATCGGCAAAGCTGCTGTAACCCAACAGTTGTGCTTCTTCGGCGCGTAGGGCCAGCAGCTGTTCTATCAGGGTGGAGTTATCCAGTTCGGGCTTGCCTTGCTCTGACGCTATGGTGGCATAGCCTGTGTACAGTTCCCGGCGCAGTTCGCGGTCAGTGGCGTATTGCATGACAGGGATGTAGCAGGGCATTTTCAAGCTGAACTTCCAGCCACTTTGCTGATCGGCCGTAGCGGCGTCCTGGGTCGCCTGGACCAAGTCGGCGGGTAGCCCTGCCAGGCGCGCTTCGTCCGTGACCAGCAAGGACCACTGATCCACGCTATCCAGTACATTTTCGGAGAACTTTTGCGAGGCCTGGGCCTGCTGGTCGGAAATTACCGCATAGCGCTCGCGAGCCTCGCCTTGAAGTTCGACACCACTAAGGCGAAAGTCGCGCAAGGCCAAGTCTATGATGCGCTGACGCACGGCAGGCAATTGCGTAAATTCCGGGGCAGCTTTTAGGCGCTTGTATTGCGCGTATAGGCCCGCATGCAAGCCCACCCACGTTGAGAACTCGGTAATTAGAGGTAGACCGCTGTTGTAGGCTTCGCGTAGTTCGGGCGTATTGACTACCGCATTTAAGTGGCCAGCCACTGACCAAGCCCGCCAGAGCCTTTCAGATATTTCCTGAACCGGCTCTATGATGGTGTCCCAGGTGGCGTCCTGCGATGGCTGGGCTACCTGTTCTACCGCCAGGCGTGTCTGGTTTATTAGTTCACTGACGGCGGGCAATATATGTTCCGGCCGGACTGCGGCGTAATCAATCAGCTCGGCAACGGGAGCAAGCAGTGGGTTGGTAGTCATACGATGTACTTATCCAGAAATAATCAGGAAGCGGCGGCGCGACGCTCGGCGGCTTCCAGGGTGTTAACCAGCAGCATGGCGATGGTCATGGGGCCTACACCGCCAGGAACCGGCGTGATGGCAGCGGCGACCTGGCGTGCTGTATCGAATTGGACATCGCCCACCAGTTTGCCATCGGCACGGCGGTTGATGCCCACATCTATTACGATAGCACCCGGCTTGATCATGTCGCCAGTAATCATTTCCGGTTTGCCCGTGGCTACGACCAATACGTCGGCGCGGCGCGTTTGCGCGCCCAGGTCGCGGGTCTTGGAGTTGCACAGGGTAACGGTGGCGCCTGCCGCCAGCAGCAGCATCGCCATGGGCTTGCCCACAATATTGCTGGCCCCAACGATGACGGCTTCCGCGCCACGCAGGACCACATCCTGTGATTCCAGCATTTTCATGACGCCATAAGGGGTGCAGGGCCGAAATAGCGGGCGGCCCGTCATGAGCAGGCCGACATTGCTGATGTGAAAGCCATCCACGTCTTTTTCGGCACTAATGGCTTCTATGACTTTACCGCTGTCCATATGCGAGGGCAGGGGCAGCTGTACCAGGATGCCATCTATGTCTGGATCCTGATTCAGTTGCTGGACCTGGTCTAGCAGAGCTTGCTCGGTGCTAGCGGCCGGCATGCGTATCACGCGTGAATGCAGGCCAGCTTTTTCGCAGGCAGCTGCTTTATTGCGTACGTACACCTGTGAAGCAGGGTCTTCGCCAACCAGAACTACTGCCAGGCCCGGTGTGATGCCGCGCGCTTGCAAGGCATGCACCCGTTGTTGTACCTGGTCTTTGATGCTGTCAGACAGCACTTTGCCGTCAATTAGCCTTGCAGTCATGCGGTGGCCTCGTGGGTAAGGGCTATTTTCATAAGATCGGCCACTGTAGTGACTTCAAGCTTTTCCATGATGTTGGCGCGGTGAGCTTCAACTGTCTTGATGCTGATGTTCAGGTCACCGGCAATTTGCTTATTCAGGCGGCCAGCAACGATACGTTCCAGCACTTGCTGTTCGCGCGCGGTCAGTCGGCTAAGTATGGCCTGGTGATTTTTCTGTGCCTGAGCCTGGCTGAAGCGTTCAGTAGCCTGTTCCAGCATGCGGGCCACGATGGCGCGCAAGTCGGTTTCATTAAACGGCTTTTCAAGAAAATCAACGGCGCCTTTTTTAATGGTGGACACGGCCATGGGCACATCGCCATGCCCGGTAATGAAGACTATGGGCAAGGGGGCCTGGCGGGCAAGCAAGGCTTCCTGTAGTTCTAGCCCGCTCATGCCCGGCATGCGCACATCGGCAATAAGTACGCCGACCTGATCGGGGTCATAGGTATCTAGGAATTCTTCGGCGCCGCTGAAGCTTTTGACACGATAGCCATTAGCCTCAAGTAGCCAGCGTAATGAATCGCGTACCGCTTCGTCGTCATCGACGATGAAAATGGTGCTGGATGCTTGAAGTGTAGTCATGCAAGGAACTCCTGGGTATTCGCTGTGACGCTTGGCGCTTTTGACGCCGCACGGGGCAGAGTGAAACGAAAAATAGTGCCACCATCTGGGTTTTCGCTAGCCCAAAGTCGGCCATGGTGAGACTCAATGATAGTACGGCAAATATTCAGCCCCATGCCCAGCCCTTCGGACTTGGTGCTGTAAAACGGTTCGAACAGACGTTCGGGGTCGCGTAGCCCATGGCCTCTGTCTACAACGGCCACCTCGATTAGCGGGCCTTGGTCAGTGACTACGACGTGCAAGGTAGGATAGGCGCTGTCTTCCATGGCTTCTACCCCGTTTTTCAATAAGTTTAGCAATACCTGTTCTATTAGGATGGGGTCGGCAACCACATCGGGCAAGGGATCGGGCAAGTGCTGCTGTATTTCTATCTGGCGCTTATGTGCGTCTATGTCGGCAAAACCGATGGCGTTATCCAGAATGCGCGTAATGGGCACAGTCTGGCGACGCGGTTCGCTGCGTTTAACAAACTCACGGATGCGACTAATGATTTTGCCCGCTCGCTCGGCTTGCTGAGCCGCTTTTTCAAGGGCTTGCAGCAGTCGGTCTGGGTCGGCATTACCAGACTTGAGCATGGCGACGGCACCCATGCTGTAGTTGCTGATGGCAGTCAGGGGTTGATTGAGTTCGTGCGCCAAAGAAGACGCCATTTCGCCCATAGTGGTCAGGCGACTGGTAAGCTGAATTTTTTCCTGCTGTAGGCGCGATGCTTCTTCGTGGGTGCGTCTTTCGGTAATGTCGCGGGCTACTTGCAGCCGTACGCGTCTGCCGTCCGTCCAGGCCAGTATACGATGATGAACTTCAAACCAGCGTTGCGCTGACCCGGAAAATGTTTCCACGGTTTCGTCCGTGAAACGTCCCAGCCGTCCGCCTAAGAGTTCGCCGTGTCCGCTGGACTGAGCACCGAAAAAACGACGGTAGGTACGGTTGGCAAACAGTAGTTCCAGGCCTTCTGGGGTGTCGGCCACCACAGAGATAGCGTCATCCAGGCCTTCAAGCACGGTCATAAAGCGCTCGTGCGCGGCCGTCAGGGCTTCGCGTATGCGCTTGGGTTCGGTAATGTCGGTCATGGAAGTCATCCAGCCGATTTGTTCACCGTTGGGATCGCGTAGCGGCGAGACATACATACGGGCTGTGAAGCGCGAGCCATCGCGTCGTTGGGCTTCGACTTCCAGGCCGCTGCTGGGGGTACGACCCGACAGCAGCAGGTCCAGGGTTTCCTGGTGCTGGGTATAACGCCCGGGCAGCCAGTAGGGAAAGGGCGTGGTGCGGCCTATCAGGTCGGCTTCGTTCCACCCTATCATGCGACAGAAGGCTGGGTTGACGTAAGCGATGCGGCCTTGCATATCGAAGACGCGCATACCAGTAGACATGGAGTTTTCCATGGCGCGACGAAATCCGGTCTCCGCAATCAGGGCGGCCTCGGCACGAGTGCGAAACCGCGTGTATCGCCATAAGGCCAGCAGGCTAAGGACGATCACGAAGGATAGAGCCACGACTATCATCAGCAGGCGCTGCTGACGAGTTTCCTGGTCTATGGTCACGAACATTACGCTGTCATTGTGCAGACGTTGCAGCCAGATGAAAGCGCCCATTACGCACAGATATAGCACCAGCACGACGGCCGGAGTCAACCAGTAGAAACCTCGGCGGTTCTGGTGTGCCTGTTCATAGAACGTAGTGGGAATCAGAGATTTTTTAGAATGGTTCGCCATAACAATAAACAAAGTGTGTCCGCCATTTTAGACGCTTACAGGAATGGCCGCTTCCCGCATTGTGAAAAACCATATCATAAAATGAAATTTCGCTTGAATATCCTCAAGGTCTTTCCTAGAATGGCTAGGCGACCAGGGCGGCATGGGGTTCTATGCCTAGTCCGGAATGGCGCAGCATCGGGTATAAAGAAGCAATAAAGCAAATAGTGCAACCAGTGCCCGGGTACCAACACTTTAGAAACAGGAGACTATCAATGTCCTCTCTTGATCAAGTAAACACTTCATCCAGCGCATCGTCTGATGAAGCCTTAGAAACCCAAGAGTGGCTTGAAGCTCTGGAAGCTGTGCTGGATCGTGAAGGTCCAGAACGCGCTCACTTTCTTCTAGAGCGCTTAATAGATTTAGCACGCCGCTCTGGTGCCCATATCCCGTTTTCGCCCAATACTGCTTACGTCAACACCATACCGCCAGGGCTGGAACCTGCGCATCCTGGTGATTTGGTGCTGGAAGAGCGCCTGCGTTCGTATGTGCGTTGGAACGCTATGGCGATGGTGGTCAAGGCTAATAGCCATCATCCTGCTGATGGCGGCGACCTGGGTGGCCACATTGCTTCTTTTGCATCCTTGGCAACCATGATAGGTTGCGGTCAGAATCACTTCTGGCATGCGGAAACCGAAGATCATGGCGGCGACTTGGTGTATTTCCAGGGGCACTCCTCGCCTGGCGTCTATGGCCGTGCTTGGCTAGAGGGTCGCTTGACCGACGAGCAATTGGACAATTTCCGCCAAGAGGTTGACGGCAAAGGCATACCGTCTTATCCCCACCCCAAACTCATGCCGGAATTCTGGCAGTTTCCTACAGTATCCATGGGTCTAGGACCCATGATGGCTATTTATCAGGCCCGTTTCCTGAAGTATTTACATGCCCGTGGCATTGCCGACACCAGCAATCGCAAGGTCTGGGTATTTTGCGGTGATGGCGAAATGGACGAGCCTGAATCCTTGGGTGCTATCGGCCTGGCCTCGCGTGAAAAGCTGGATAACCTGATTTTCGTCGTTAACTGCAACCTGCAAAGGCTGGACGGCCCGGTGCGTGGCAATGGCAAAATCATCCAGGAACTGGAAGGCGACTTCCGGGGCAGCGGCTGGAATGTCATCAAGCTGATTTGGGGAGGCTATTGGGATCCCTTGTTGGCACGTGATAAAGAAGGCATATTGCGCCGTGTTATGGAAGAGTCCGTGGATGGTGAATACCAGGCCTACAAGGCTCACGATGGCAAATTCGTGCGCGAGCACTTCTTTGGCAAGCACCCCAAGTTGCTGGAAATGGTCAGCCGCATGAGCGACGAGGACATCTGGCGCTTGAATCGTGGTGGTCATGACCCCCATAAGGTATTTGCAGCCTTTGATGCCGCCACCAAGCATAAAGGCCAGCCCACGGTTATTCTGGCCAAAACTATTAAAGGTTATGGCATGGGTCACAGTGGCCAGGCCAAAAACCCCACGCACCAGCAAAAGAAACTGGATGTGGACGCTGTACGCGAATTCCGCGATCGCTTCAATATCCCAGTGCCCGACGATCAGTTGCAAGAACTGCCTTACTTCAGGCCAGCCGACGACTCGCCGGAAATGCTCTACCTGCACGAACGCCGCAAGGCCTTGGGCGGTTATTTGCCCAAGCGCCGCACCCGTTCAGACGAACATCTGACTACGCCCGATCTGCAAACGTTCAAAGCCGTGCTGGAACCCACTGCCGAAGGCCGTGAAATTTCCACCACCCAGGCCTTCGTGCGTATCATTAATCAGATACTGCGCGACAAGCAGCTTAGCGAACGGGTAGTCCCCATCATGGTCGACGAGTCCCGTACTTTCGGTATGGAAGGCCTGTTCCGTCAAATTGGTATTTACGCGCCAGAAGGTCAGAAATACACGCCGGTCGATAAAGATCAGGTGATGTACTACCGCGAAGCTGCTAATGGCCAATTGCTGCAGGAAGGCATTAACGAGGCGGGCGGTTTCAGTTCCTGGATAGCGGCGGCCACGTCCTATTCCACCAACAACCGCATCATGATTCCGTTCTACATCTATTACTCGATGTTCGGATTTCAGCGTGTGGGCGATCTGGCTTGGGCAGCAGGCGATATGCAGGCACGTGGTTTCTTGCTGGGCGGTACGGCAGGGCGCACCACACTGAATGGCGAAGGCTTGCAGCATGAAGACGGCCACAGCCATATCCAGTCGTCCTTGATACCTAACTGCGTGTCTTATGACCCTACTTTTGGTCACGAACTCGCTGTCATCATTCAGGACGGCCTGAAGCGCATGGTGGAAAACCAGGAAAACGTTTTCTATTACGTCACCGTCATGAACGAAAACTACCCGCAGCCTGGACTTACGCCTGGAGACGAGGAAGGCATCATACGTGGGATGTACAAATTCAAATCCACTGAAGAAACTGACTTGCGTGTTCAGCTGATGGGTTCGGGCACCATACTGCGCGAAGTCATTGCAGCCCAGGATTTGCTAAGCACAGATTGGGGCATAGGTTCGGACGTCTGGAGCGTAACCAGCTTCACCGAACTTAGGCGTGATGGCATGGACTGCGAACGCTATTCCATGCTGCACCCTGAAGACACCAACGCGCCGTTGCCTTATGTCACCAAGCAGCTTAGCGAGACCGTAGGCCCCATCGTGGTTTCCACTGACTACATGAAGGCTTTTGGCGACCAGATACGTCCTTTTGTTCCACACGGACGTTCACTGAAGGTATTGGGTGCCGATGGTTATGGCCGTTCCGATTTCCGCAGCAAGCTGCGCGAGCACTTTGAAATAGACCGGTACTTTGTGGTGTTGGCTGCCTTGCGTAGTCTGGCTGACGAAGGCAAGCTGCCCCTGTCCAAGGTCTCGGAAGCGATCAGGAAATATGGCATTAATCCTGACAAAGCTAACCCGCATCACGCTTAAGGGAACAAGAACATGAGCACAACTATAGATATCAAAGTCCCGGACATTGGTGATTTCGACGAGGTTGAGGTCATTGAAGTATTGGTCGCAGTGGGTGACCAGATCAATGCCGAACAAAGTCTGATTACTGTGGAGTCTGATAAGGCTTCCATGGAAATTCCGGCTACCGATGCGGGCAAAATTACGTCTTTGCAGGTCAAGGTCGGCGACAAGATCAAACAGGGCTCGACCATATTGTCTATACAGCCTCAGGCGGCCGACAGCCAGCTGGCTGCCGCCACGCCATCTGATACCCAAACTGTTGATACTCAGGCAGCGCCGGTAGCAGAACCTGCCGCGCCAGCGGTAGAGGCAGTTGCTGCCAGCCCTGCACCAGAGGTCACTGATGCTGCCAATAGCAGCGCTGCAGCCACGCCTGCAGCGCTGGCGTCCATGGCCCCAGAGCGCCGCTCACCGACGGAAGCCTTTGCAGACGCTGCAGTACCTTTACGCAACTTGCCCCATGCATCGCCATCGGTACGCAAGTTTGCTCGTGAATTGGGCGTCGATCTAAGCTTGGTCAGCGGTTCCGGTGCTAAACAGCGTATTACTCTGGATGACGTGCGCCAGTTTGTGAAACAGTCCTTGGCGACTGGAACAAGCGCAGCGGTGGGGGGGGCCTCCGATGGTGGCTTTACCGTGCTGGGTTGGCCCAAAGTCGATTTTGCCAAGTTTGGTGCAATTGAAACCAAGCCCTTGTCACGCATACAGAAAATTTCTGGCGCCAATCTGCATCGCAACTGGGTCATGATTCCCCATGTCACCAATAACGATGTGGCTGATATCACTGACTTGGAAGACTTGCGGGTAACGCTTAACAACGAACAAGCGAAAGACGGCATAAAAATCACTATGCTGGCCTTTTTGATCAAGGCGATAGTCGCGGCCCTGAAGAAGTTTCCCCAGTTCAATGCCTCGTTGGACGGTGATCAGCTCATACTCAAACAGTATTACCACATAGGCTTTGCGGCCGACACGCCCAACGGCTTGGTGGTGCCTGTGATACGCGATGCCGACAAAAAAGGTGTGGCTGAGCTTGCCCAGGAAATGTCGGAGCTGGCTGCGCTAGCGCGTAGCGGCAAATTGTCGCCAGCTCAGATGCAGGGCGGGTGCTTCTCGATCTCTTCCTTGGGTGGTATAGGCGGCACTTCATTTACGCCGATTATCAATGCCCCGGAAGTGGCTATTTTAGGGGTGTCGCGTTCGGCAATTCAGCCGGTCTGGAATGGTAAGAAATTTCAGCCTCGCTTGATGCTGCCGCTGTCCTTGTCCTTTGATCACCGAGTCATAGATGGCGCTGCCGCTGCGCGGTTTAATGCCTATCTGGGCAGCTTGCTGTCCGATTTTCGCCGCGTAGCCCTCTAAGGAGTATCTGCATGAGTATCACAGAACTGAATGTGCCCGACATAGGCGATGTCGCCGAAGTCGATGTCATTGAAATCCTGGTGGCAGTGGGCGACACCATACAGGCGGAACAAAGCCTGATTACCGTAGAGTCCGATAAGGCTTCGATGGAGATTCCGGCGACCCAGGGTGGCGTGGTCAAAGCTATTCTGGTGAAAATCGGTGACAAGGTCACTGAAGGGTCGGCCATAGTCCAGATCGAAGCCGCTCAGGCGCCGGCTGCTAAACCTGCACCGGTTGCCGATGCAGTACCCGCTGCCCAATCATCAGCACCTGCGGCTGCTAAGGCCGAGGTGGCCCAGGCTCCCGTAGTTCAGGCTGCAGCAGCGACCGCTGCAACTCAGGCTGCCCCTGCGGCAGACAGCTATACCGGAACATCGGATGCGCAATACGATGTGCTGGTTCTGGGGGCGGGCCCTGGCGGTTATTCAGCGGCGTTTCGCGCGGCTGACTTGGGCCTGAAGGTGGTGTTGGTTGAACGTTATGCCACGTTGGGCGGCGTTTGCCTGAACGTAGGTTGCATACCTTCTAAAGCTTTGCTGCACACCGTAGCGGTCTTGGATGAGGCCCAGTCTATGGCTGATCACGGCATTGCCTTTGCCGCGCCCACCATAGATCTGGACAAGTTACGTGCTCATAAAAACAGTGTGGTCGGCAAATTGACTGGCGGCCTGGCTGGCATGGCCAAGGCACGCAAAGTCGATGTCATCACGGGTTACGGACGTTTTGTTGATCCTCACCACCTAAGCGTGACCGATGATCAGGGGCAGATCCGCACCATACGCTTTGACTCCGCCATTGTGGCTGCTGGCAGTCGTTCCGTTAAGCTGCCTTTCTTCCCTGAAGATCCACGCATCGTAGACTCCACTGGCGCACTGGAACTGGCCAGCATCCCGAAAAAAATGCTGATAGTAGGTGGCGGCATCATAGGTTTGGAAATGGGTACGGTCTATTCATCCCTGGGCGCTCGTCTGGATGTGGTGGAAATGCTAAGCGGCCTTATGCAGGGCGCTGATCGTGATTTGGTCAAGGTCTGGCAAAAATACAATGCTGGGCGTTTTGATCACGTCATGACAGACACCAAGACCGTGGGCGCAGAAGCCCGCGAGGACGGGATATGGGTCACTTTTGAAGGCAAGAACGCACCATCCGAACCGCAGCGTTACGATCTGGTGTTGCAGGCAGTGGGCCGTCTGCCCAACGGCCTTCATCTGGCTGCTGAAAAGGCCGGTATTGCGGTCACTGACCGGGGCTTTATCTCGGTAGATAATCAGATGCGCACCAACGTGCCGCATATCTTTGCCATAGGCGATATTGTTGGTCAGCCCATGTTGGCGCACAAAGCGGTTCACGAAGCGCATGTGGCGGCTGAAGTTATTGCGGGCCAGAAAAGTTATTTCGACGCCCGTGTGATTCCATCGGTGGCATACACCAACCCTGAAGTGGCTTGGGTAGGTCTGACCGAAGACGAGGCCAAGAAAGATGGCATTGCCGTGCGCAAGGGCGTGTTCCCCTGGGCAGCATCTGGTCGGGCGATCGCTAATAACCGCGACGAAGGCTTTACCAAGCTGATCTTCGACGAGGCCAGCAATCGCATACTGGGTGGCGCCATCGTAGGCACCGGCGCTGGCGATCTGATCAGTGAAGTGGCTCTGGCTATAGAGATGGGGGCTGACTCCGTTGATATCGGCAAGACCATACACCCACACCCCACCCTGGGTGAGTCCGTAGGCATGGCAGCCGAGGTCGCCAACGGTAGTTGCACCGATCTGCCTGCAGCACGCCGAAAATAGCCCTGTAGGCAGCAATGCCGGGGCTGTTGGTCCTGTTGGCAGGTGCTATCATCAGCACCTGCCATTTTTTATTGTCATAAGCGGTGAATATGTCCCACTCTGTACCTGACGCCAACGCTAGCTTGCCGCAATGGTTGGCCTATCTGGAATCCCTGCACCACACCACCATAGATATGGGTCTGGATCGTATCCGGGCGGTTGCCCAACGTTTGTCGCTGGCTACGCCTTACGTCAAGATTACGGTGGCGGGCACCAATGGCAAGGGATCGGTCTGCGCCATGCTGGAAGCCATATTGTTGGCAGCTGGCTACAAGACCGGTGTTTACACCTCGCCGCATCTGATCAGTTTTAACGAACGCATACGCCTGAATGGCGAGATGGCTACTGACGCACAGATCGTCAGCCAGCTGGTACAGATTGAGCAGACCAGGGGCGATATCTCCCTAAGCTACTTTGAATACACCACCCTGGCTGCCCTGATGCTGTTTAAACAGCAGGGTGTTGATGTCGCGGTGTTGGAAGTTGGGCTAGGAGGGCGTCTTGATGCCGTCAATCTGGTCGATGCCGACTGCGCCATCATCACCAGCATAGACATAGATCACACTGAATATCTGGGCGATACGCGCGAAAAAATCGGCTGGGAAAAAGCCCATGTGTTTCGTGCAGGCAAGCCCGCCATTTGTGCCGATCCCGTGCCCCCTCAGACGGTTATTGATTACGCTCGCGATATAGGCGCCGACCTGTGGCTATTTGGCACGGATTTCAATTATTCCGGCGATAGGCAGCAGTGGGCCTTTGGCGGTCGTGCTCAACGTCGTAGTGGCTTGGCTTATCCGGCCCTGCGTGGCGCCAATCAATTATTGAATGCTTCGGCTGCGCTGGCCGCCATCGAGGCGCTGCGTCTAACTTTGTTGGTGCCGCAGCAGGCTATCCGAGTTGGCCTGGCCCAGGTGTCTTTGCCTGGCCGCCTGCAGATATTGCCTGGTACGCCGGCGATAGTACTGGATGTGGCTCATAATCAGCACGCAGCTGCTGCGCTGGGGCAAAATTTGGATAATATGTCCAGCTTCCAGCAGACCCACGCGGTGGTGGGTATGTTTAAAGATAAAGATGCAGCCAGTGTCATTAAGCGCCTGGCTAGTCGGGTGGATCGCTGGTATTGCGCTGGGCTGGAAGGTCCGCGTGGCTTGTCCGGCGAACAATTAGCCGACATAGTGCGTCAGGTGCTTGCTGCTGGTCCAGTTGTCCAAACGCAGCCAACCCTTGATCCCACCTTGGCGGCTGCCGTTTCAGAACGTCCTGGCGTCAAGGCAGTACCCAAGAAGCCGGTGGATCACGAACAAGTAGTTGTTTCTAGTTTTAACGATCCGGCACTAGCCTTTGCGGAGGCGCGAAAACAGGCCAGCGACAATGATAGAATCTTAGTATTCGGTTCATTTGCAACGGTAGGTCCTGTGTTGGATATATTGAGTCGTCCATCATCCTGATCCGCTAGCCAGTCCGTTGCACTGGCCTTGTTTTATAGAATAGGTTGTTGCTACATGGGATTGTTCTCTCGTAACGAGCCAACATCGGGCTCCGGTTCACGTACACGGTCGTCCATGTCCAGCGAGGCACAGGCAGCAGAGCTGCGGGGTCGGGCACGTCGTCGTCTTATAGGCGCGCTGGTCTTGGTGCTAGCTGCGGTAATTGTTGTGCCCATGCTGTTTGATGACACTCCCGACACCACCGTACCGCCCGCATCGCTGGTAGTGATACCTGCAGGCGTACCGCCTATCCCCGCACCGGATGTCGCTGTCATCCCTACGCCCGATCATACCCAGCCAGACACGTCCTTGACCGACGAACTGGCCGGCATTGCGTCAGGTACAGTGCAGCAGGACACCATTACTCAGCCCCAAGCTGTGGAACCCCCTATGGTCGCCGCTACACCCGAGGCGCCTCAACCCCCTGTGGCGAAACCAGAACCCAAGCCTGAAACGCCAGCCAAGCCTGTTGCTAAGCCTAGCGGCTCGCGTACAGACGACGGCTCAGTGGCGCTAGCCCTGCTTGAAGGGCGGTCCCCTGCCAAGCCGGCAGCGGCAGCCTCGACTGGTGGCAGTTTTACCTTGCAAATCGCTGCCTACACTACTGATAAGGATGCTCAGTCGCGTCGCGACAAGCTAATCAGTTCGGGTGTCACCAACGCTTATGTGGAAAATGCCACTGTCAATGACAAAAGCACCTATCGCTTGCGCGTGGGGCCTTTCCCCTCGCGTGATGCGGCCCAGGCCGCCCAGGCACGTTTACGCGCGCTGGGCTATGACAACAGTTTCATCTCGGCCAAGTGACCGGCTTTGACTACATAGTGCTGACCACCCTGGGGGTGTCAGCATTATTAGGCCTGATACGCGGCCTAATCAAAGAAGTGCTGTCGCTGTTTGCCTATGTTTTTGCGTTTGTAATCGCCATCTGGTGGGGGCCTACGGTGTCCGCCTGGTTACTGGCTTGGTTCGACAACACCTTGCTGCGTACGGTGGCGGGGTATGGCTCGGTATTTATTATTGTTTTGCTGCTGGTGGGCCTGGTTAATATGACCTTGGCTGCCTTGATCAAGAAAACCGGCCTGACCCCTGCGGATCACGGATTGGGGGCCTTGTTCGGGCTATTACGCGGTATTTTATTAATTTTAACGTTGGTGGGGCTAGCAGGTTATACCGAGCTACCCCAGGAATCCTGGTGGGTAGACGCCAGGCTGTCGTCAGCGGTGGTAAAAAGCGTGCAGCAAATCAAACAGCTGCTGCCGCCTTCGCTGGCGTCTTGGTTACCTTATTGATCGCATTCACAGGAAGGGAACATGTGCGGAATTGTTGGGGTTGCATCTAAAGGCCCCGTAAACCAGCTGATTTACGATAGCTTGCTGCTGTTGCAACATCGTGGTCAGGATGCTGCGGGTATGGCAACGGCACACGAGCAGTTTTTTAATATGCATAAAGCCCATGGGCTAGTGCGCGATGTATTCCGGACACGCGATATGCGGTCGCTGCCAGGTAATAGCGGCTTGGGCCAAGTACGTTATCCGACCGCGGGGTCCAGCGATAGTGTTGATGAGGCCCAGCCGTTGTATGTGAATGCGCCATTTGGCATTACATTTGTGCATAACGGCAACTTGACCAACTGGCGTGAATTGCGCGAAGCGCTATTCCGGGTGGATAGGCGCCACATCAACACCAACTCTGATTCCGAAGTGTTGTTGAATGTCTTTGCTCACGAACTGCAGTTGGCCACGACCGGCACTTCGCTGGACGAGAACACCATTTTTAACGCCGTCGCATCGGTCCATCGTCGCGCACGTGGCGCTTATGCCGTCATTGCGCAAATTGCCAATTACGGTCTGGTAGCATTTCGTGATCCCCATGGGATACGACCTTTGTGTCTGGGTTCTATGCAGACTGAACAGGGGACTGAATGGATGGTGGCGTCCGAATCTGTGGCCTTAACCGGCTGCGGTTTTACCTTGGTGCGTGATATTGCACCAGGCGAAGCCATATGTATAGATCACGACGGCAACTTAAGCAGCCGTCAGTGCGCCGAGAACCCGATATTGACCCCTTGTGTATTCGAGTACGTATATTTTGCGCGACCGGATTCCCTGATGGATGGGGTATCGGTCTACGATGCTCGGCTAAATATGGGCGAACATCTGGGTGATAAGTTAGCTAAAATCCTTCGCCTGGGCGAAATTGACGTGGTTATGCCCATACCCGATTCATCGCGGCCTTCAGCCATGCAACTGGCTGCGCGCCTGGATCTAAGCTACCGCGAAGGTTTTATCAAAAATCGCTATATAGGCCGTACCTTTATCATGCCGGGTCAGGCGGTACGGAAAAAATCCGTGCGCCAAAAACTTAGTGCAATAGACATGGAGTTCCGGGGCAAAAATGTATTACTGGTGGACGATTCTATCGTGCGCGGGACCACCAGTCGGCAAATTGTTGAGATGGCGCGTGCAGCGGGTGCTAACAAAGTGTTTTTTGCATCGGCAGCGCCGGCAGTACGCTTTCCCAATGTCTACGGTATAGATATGCCCACCCAAACCGAACTGATAGCCAATGGCAGGGATACCGATCAGATCGCCGCTGAAATTGGCGCCGATGGCTTGGTTTTCCAAGATTTGTCTGACCTGGAGCAGTCCATACGCGCTTTGAATCCAGCGATGCAGAACTTTGAGTCTTCGTGCTTTAGCGGCGATTACGTGACTGGTGATATCGACGCGGCTTATCTGGCGCGCCTAAGCAGTCAACGAGGTATGCCCGCGCCTGTCGGCGGTGAAATGACCACCGACAACAAAAGCGATTAGACAGTAGTCGGGCATAGGCCCGGCTGCTTACCTTACCTTGATGTAATCACCCGGTGCTGCGGTGGTCGCGGGGTAGCCCAGTGACGGCGCGCCCATGCGGGGTCGCTTGGTAGGTGCACCAGAGCGGGCTTTCAGCCATTCAGCCCAGGCAGGCCACCAGGACCCAGCATGGTGTGCCGCTTTTTCCAGCCATTCGTCGGGGCTTAAGTAGGCGTGGTCCGCAGGCGTTCGCGTCAGTAGTTGGTAATGCCTGTGAGAACGATGAGGTGGGCTGATAACGCCAGCATTATGGCCGCCGCTGGTCAATACAAAGGTAATTTCCGCCGGCGTTAGCAAGTGCAGCTTGTAGACCGAACGCCAGGGGGCGATCTGATCGGCCTTGGTCCCCAGGCAAAATATTGGGATACGGATATTGCTTAGCGCGACGGCCTTGTCGTTGACCTGATAGCGTCCTTGGGCCAGATCATTATTTAGAAACAGCTGACGTAGATATTGCCCGTGCATACGCGCAGGCATGCGGGTGGCGTCGGCATTCCACGCCATCAATTCAATAAGTTCTGGCCGCTCACCCATCATGTAGGTCTGTATGATGCGTGTCCACAGCAATTGGTCAGAGCGCAGCAGCTGGAACGCGCCTAGCATCTGGGCTCCACTAAGGTAACCGGTATCTGCCATCTGGGCTTCCAGCTGAGCGACCTGGCTTTCGTCAATGAGTAGCGACAGTTCACCGGGCTCAGTAAAATCAGTTTGTGCCGCCAGCAGCGTCATGCTGGCCAGCCGTTGATCGTTGTTTCGTGCCATAGAGGCGGCTGCAATACTAAGCAGCGTGCCGCCCAGGCAATAGCCGACTGCGTGAATTTGTTGTTTTGGAACGATGGTGTTGACTGCATCCAGGGCCGCATATACGCCCAGCCTAAGGTAGTCCTCCATGCCCATGTGTTGCTGTTCCTTGTCGGGGTTAACCCAGGATATGCAAAATACCGTATATCCCTGGTCCACCAGGTACTTGACCAGTGAGTTCTGCTCGGTCAGGTCCAGGATGTAATACTTCATAATCCAGGCAGGTACCAGCAGTATCGGTTCAGGATGAGCTTTATCCGTGGTGGCTCGATACTGTATTAATTCTATTAGGTCAGTTTTACACACCACTTTGCCCGGTGTGGTCGCCATGCTTTTACCGACGATGAAGTTTTCAGCGCCTTGGGGCGGCTTAAGCTTGGCCTGATCCGCTACGTCTTGGGCCACATTGCGTAGGCCGCGTATCAGGTTGAGTCCCGCTTCTTGGCGGGTACGTGCCAGCACTTCAGGATTGCTGAACACGTGGTTGCGCGGCGATAGCAGATTGAGCATTTCACGGGTAAAAAACTCCATCAGGTGCTGGTGATGGGGCGATACGCCGCTGATTTGTGTGGTGGCTGCATGCCACCATTGTTCGGATAGCAGATATGCCTGATGCATAACGTTGTAAGGCCAGGTCTGCCACTCAGGCGCTGTAAAACGCCAGTCCGTGATCAAGGGAGGGGCTACGGCTTGATCTGCTGCTGTAGGGGCGCTGGTGGCTTTGCTGGCACTAGCCTGAACGTAGCGGGCCAGCAAGGCTGCTTGGGCGGTAAATAACTGGGCAAGTTCCAGTTGTTTGCCCGGCGATTGGGCCAAATGGCTGGCCCAGTCTATAGCGCTAATGGCTGCTGACGTAGGCGACAGCGACAGGGTGGCTTGCGCCAGGGCAGCGCGTGTACGCTGGTCCAGGCGTTCATTGGGGCTGTTGGTAGAGCTAGGTTGCATCAGAGACTCCGTAGGGAGCAAGCATCCACGCTATAACGTAGCGATACGCTTCGTAAGCTTAATTACGTAGTAGGCCAGATCAATTTATGTGGATTTTTTACTTAAGGCCAAGGCACCGCCAGCAACTGCTACGACGATAAATAAACCCATGCTCCACAAGGCATACTCCAGGCCCAACAGATCCACTTTAGCATCCATGCAGGTCGCGAATATACCGAATATCCAAGGCAGGCCCGCATCCAGTCCGCTGCCTGTCATGAAGCGATCGGCAAAGGTCTGATCGCATGAGAACAGCACTGAAGCCACTGAATACTGATACCAAGCGGCTGCTATCCCACCCACGCCCAATAAGGTGACCAGTATCCCACCAATGCGTATGGCGGTTGGCCAATGGCGTCCTGTCATTGCCGTTAGCCAGCAAACCACCGCAATAAGCAGAAAGATCAGACGTTGAAATACGCACCACGCACAAGGTCGCATATCAAAAGCATGTTGGGATATCAGTGCTATGACCACTGCGGTGACGCATAAAATGGCAATGGCGTTAAGAACAACAATAGGGCGTGACTTCATAAACAGGCCTTGATCAAAATAAGTATGCAGCATAAGCCGGATTAACCGCGCAGGGCATCCACTTCCAGTAGCAGGCTTAGTAATAGCTCGTGCACCCCATCCCAGACAATTTGCACGCCCAGACACAGCAGTATGAAGGCTGATAATCGCATCAGCACGGCCGTGCCATTGTTGCCCAGCCTATGTAGGAATTGCGCTGCAAAGCGCAGGCATAGATAGACGACTAGCGAAGCGACTGCAATAGCAGGCAGGGACCCGGCCAGTTTGGACAAGGTGCCGGCCGTGCTGGGTTCGTGCAGCGTGGCCCCTACGGTAATTGCCGCCGAAATGGCGCCTGGCCCGCATATCATGGGAAAGGTCAGGGGATAGAAGGCTTTGGAGCGGACTTGATCGGGTGAATACGTCTGAGCCATGCTTTGTGCCTGTTGCGTGTCGGGGTCTGATGCACTAACCAACTGCCAGGCGGTGGCAATGACCAGCAGGCCTCCACCCACGCGGACGATAGGCAAAGATATCCCAAAAAAATCCAGGACAACGTTGCCGGCAAACATAGCGATGGCCAGCATTATGCAGATGTTGACTGCTACACGCTGCGCTAGTTGCGTGCGTACGCTTGCGCCAGCGCCTTCGGTCAACGTCAGAAAGATGGGCGCGATGGCCGGTGGATTCAGTATGGGCAGCAGAGTGGCCAATGCAAACAAAAAGCTGCGGCCAAAACTGATGAAAAGCTCGTTAAATGCCATGAGGGACCAATAGAAAAAGGGATCAGTCGTGTGGGCTGGTCAGTACGGCCAGTATGCTGCGTTCAAATTGTAATCGGACTGCGTCGTCCTGTAGAGAGTTTCCTCGCAGCAGGAATAAGTCTTCGACTCGGTCGCCCAAGGTCAGTATTTTTGCCATTTCCAGACTGATGCCATGACTAGCGAAGTTGCGGGCCAGGCAGTGTAGTAAACCGGGCCGGTCGGTGGCACTAATGGTTAGGTTCCAGTGATCCTGCTTGGCATCCGGTTCCAGCTGGAGTTCGGGCGCCATCGGAAATAGACGCGATCGTCGTGAAGACGAACGCCGTGGCGGGGATGCTGCCGCCAGGTCTGCGGTGTACGCCGGTTGAGCTTCCAGTTCTTGTTTAAGTTCGTGTTCGACCAGGCGTGCGTGAGTGCGATAGTCTTTTTCGTGACGGGGCAGTAAGGCGATAAAGCTGTCCAGTGCCCAGCCATGATGGGTGGTGTAAATGCGTGCGTCCTGGATGCTTAAGGCATGATGATCAAAATAGCGGCAAATACTGACAAACAAATCATTGCGGTCTGGCGTGTAGACCATAACTTGCAAGGCCTCGTTTTGGCCTACTACGCGCGTCTTGACTATGGGTAAGGGTGATTCAACGTTGGCGTATAGATGCTGTGTGTGCCAGGCGATATCGCTGGGTTCGTGGCGCATGAAGTAATCCGCGTCCAGGTGCTGCCACAGGGCATCGCGGCTATCGTTACTGATGCCAAGCAGGTGGATTTGTTCGGTGGCGGACTGGGTGCGTTGGGCAAGCGCCGCGCTGCTGTCTGGCTGGGTCTGGGTCAGGGCTAATGTGGTGCGCTGGTATAAGTCTTCCAGCAATTTTCCTTTCCATGAGTTCCAGACTTTAGGGCTGGTGCCGCGGATATCGGCCACGGTCAGCACATACAGTGCATCCAACTGATATTGGGTCTGCACGCAACGGGCAAATTCGTGTATGACTTTGGGATCGCTTAAGTCACGTTTCTGAGCCACCAGTGACATGGTCAAATGTTGTTCGACTAGAAAAACAATCAAGCTGATATCGACGTCGTCCAGACCGTGTTGACGACAAAAACGGCGGGCTTCGACCGAGCCCAGGCTGGAGTGGTCACCGCCGCGACCCTTGGCGATATCGTGGAAAAAAGCGGCAATGTACAGCAGCCAATACTTAGGGAAGTTTGTGGCGATCTGATGCGCCAACGGAAATTCCTGGGCACTGTCGGGCAAGGTGTACTGATACAGTTTTTCTATGACCATCAGGATGTGCTGGTCTACTGTATAGGCATGAAATAAGTCATGCTGCATCTGTCCCACGATACGGCGAAATACCGGTAGGTAACGTGGCAGTATGTTCAGCATGGTCATAAGCCGCAAAGCGGGCATCAGGCCATCGCCTAACTGGAAAATTTGGATGAAATGATGGCGGTTTACAGGGTTTCGTCTGAACTGAGCATCAATATAGCGTCGGGCATGCCACATGGCGCGCAGGGTTTGCGCTGACATCTCGGGGGGCGGCCGGTGCTTATAAGGCAATAGGAATACCCGGAACAGCAGCGTGGGGTTACGCGCAAAGCCATCTGGCCAGCGTGTATTTAGCCGACCATGCACAAGTCGGAAATCATCATCTATGTCTATATCCCTGCCTTTTGGCGCTGGAAATAGAGCTTCCTCCAGGCTAAGCATGATGATGGCGTTCATCTGGCTGACTACACGTGCCGCCCAGTAATAGCGCTGCATCAATAATTCGCTGGCTTGGCGATTATGGGTGGCTTGGAACCCGTAGATCGCGGCCAAGGCGGGCTGGACATCAAACAACACGCGATCTTCGCGTCGACCTGTCAGTAAATGCAGTTCAATACGCAAGCGTTTAAAGGCACGCTCGGCACGTTTAAGGGCGCGAAATTCTGATGCGGTAATCAGGGTGCTGGCCGCCACATCACTCCAGGTGCGGCCTAAGCCAGCGGCCTGGGCCAGCCACAAAAGCACTTGTACATCACGCAGGCCGCCAGGCGCTTCTTTGCAATTAGGCTCTAGCGCGTAGGGGGTGTTTTGATGACGGGCGTGGCGCAGCTCCATTTCGGCCCGCTTGGCCAGAAAGTAACGTTGTGGGTCCAATTGCTTGCGCATGACACTATGCAGCTCGCTAAGCAGGTTCTGGTCACCGGCCAACCAGCGAGACTCGGAAAGCGATGTTTCCACGGTAATGTCGCGCATGGCCAATGCCTGGCAGTCGTTAATAGTGCGCACGCTATGGCCGGGCTCTATGCCCAGGTCCCAGATAGCAGCAACCAGGGTTTCTATGGCAGCGGTGTCCAAGGGGCCTGGCGGCTGGCGCAGCAAAATCAACACATCCACATCGGAGTGTGGGTAAAGTTCGCCACGACCGTAGCCGCCCACCGCTGCCATCGCTGCCCCAGCCGGCAGGGGGTGTATCTTGACCAGGGCCCGCAAAGCTTGATCGACGCTGCGTGACAGGCTAGCCAGCAGCGTTTCTGGGCGCAGATATCTGCGAAAGTGACCTATGGCATCGTTCTTGCGTTGTATCAGTTGGCAGCGTAAGGCCAGAACGGTAGACGCAGGCATGATGCCTCCGGGGATTTAGGCGGCTTTGATCAGGGCAGGCGGAGCGGGCATGCCTGGCGATACTGTCAGGATTTCATAACCCGTGTCGGTGACCAGCACGCTGTGTTCCCATTGTGCCGACAGGCTGCGGTCACGGGTGACGACGGTCCAGCCATCAGCCAGGGTGCGTATATCTTTGCGGCCGGCATTGATCATGGGTTCTACCGTGAATATCATGCCGGCTTCCAGCAAGACGCCAGTACCGGCTTTGCCATAGTGCAATACCTGGGGGTCTTGGTGAAATCGGCGGCCTACGCCATGGCCGCAGTATTCTCGTACTACCGAGTAGCCATTTTTTTCCGCATGCTTTTGTATGGCGTGCCCAACATCGCCCAGTCGTGCGCCGGGACGTATTTGATCTATTCCCAGCCACATGCATTCGTAGGTGACCTCGGTCAGGCGTCGCGCCAGTATGGAGGGCTCGCCAATATAAAACATGCGGCTGGTGTCACCAAACCAGCCATCTTTGATGACGGTGACATCAATATTCATGATGTCGCCATTCTTCAAGGTTTTTTCACCAGGAATGCCATGGCAGATGACATGGTTTACCGATGTGCAGATAGACGCAGGGAAGGGGGTGTAACCCGGTGGCGCATACCCTACCGTGGCCGACTCGACCTTTAGTTCATTGGTAATGAAATCCATGCACAACTGGTCCAGCTCTAGGGTGCTGATGCCTGCTTTTACATGGGGCGTAAGGTAGTCCAAAGCTGACGCTGCCGCCTGGCAAGCGGCACGCATTTTGGCAAGATCGGAGGGGTCTGTAACTAGGATACTCATGGCAACTTGAAATAGGTGGGCGAAAAATAGTAGAATTATAGGCTTTCTTGAAATTCCTTTAAGAAAAGCCTGGGTCATGTAGCGGTAGTTGTAGTGCTAGTGGTGACCCAAAAAATCGCGTGCCTGTTCACACAGGGTGTTTGTTTAGACTGATGTTTTTCAGTTTAACGGATACAGATCAGGCACAAGACCTAACCCTCGGAGAATATTATGTCGTTAATGCGTGAAATGCTTGAAGCCGGTGTGCACTTTGGCCACCAGACCCGTTACTGGAACCCCAAGATGGCTCCGTACATCTTTGGTCACCGCAACAAGATACATATCATCAACCTTGAGCAAACGGTTGTCAAATACCAGGAAGCTGCCAAGTTTGTAAAACAAATCGCTGCTCGTGGCGGCAATGTGTTGTTTGTCGGTACCAAGCGCGCTGCTCGCGAACTGGTTGCCAGCGAAGCTGCTCGTTGCGGTATGCCTTATGTGGACAGCCGCTGGCTGGGTGGCATGATGACCAACTTCAAAACGGTCAAGACTTCCATCAAGCGTCTGAAAGAAATGGAAGCTCAGCAAGCCGAAGGCGTGACCGAGCGCATGAGCAAAAAAGAAGCTCTGATGTTCGAACGCGAGCTGGATAAGCTGCACAAAGGCATAGGCGGTATCAAGGACATGAACACCCTGCCTGACGCATTGTTCATCATTGACGTCGGCTACCACAAGATTGCTGTTGCCGAAGCCCGTACTTTGGGTATCCCTGTGGTGGCTGTGGTTGATACTAACCACTCGCCCGACGGTATAGAGCACGTTATTCCTGGTAACGATGACTCGGCCAAGGCAATTGCTTTGTATGCGCGTGGCATGGCTGATGCCATCCTTGAAGGCCGTGAGCAGAACCTTAATGGTCTGGTCGAAGAAATCAAGGAAGGCACCGAGGAATTCGTCGAAGTCAACGTCAACACCGAAGGTCAGGCCGAATAAGACCTGGACCCGGCTTACACGCCGGGTTGCTTTGCCGCGCAGTCCAAGCGGAAAGCGGGCCGTCATGCTTTATACACGCCCCGGTCAAGTGCCGGGGTCTGTTTTACTGAACTGGAGAAAATAGTGGCACAAATTACCGCTTCTATGGTTAAAGAATTGCGCGAGAAAACTGACGCGCCCATGATGGAATGCAAAAAGGCGCTGACCGAGGCCGAAGGCGATATGGCGCGCGCTGAAGAAATTCTCCGCGTAAAACTGGGTAGCAAGGCAGGTAAAGCAGCATCACGCGTTACCGCCGAAGGCCTGATCGGTTTGCAGATTGCCGCCGACGCTAAAACCGGCGCTATTGTTGAAGTCAACTGCGAAACTGACTTTGTCGCTAAAAACGATGATTTTATTGGTTTTATCAATCAAATCGCAGAATTGATCATCAGCAGCAATCCAGCGGATGTGGACGCACTAAGCGCTCTGCCTATGGGCGATGGCACAGTTGAGTCTACGCGTGCTGGCCTGATCGGCAAGATAGGCGAAAACATGAGCATACGTCGCTTTCAGCGTTTTGAAACAGCTGGTCAGCTGGCCAGCTACGTACACGGCGGCCGCATAGGCGTGCTGGTTGATTTCACCGGCCCCGAAGAAACAGGCAAAGACCTTGCCATGCATATTGCAGCAACTCGTCCTAAGGCATTGGATGTCAGTGGCGTGCCTGCTGCCGATATCGCCGCCGAGCGCTCGGTTGCCGAACTGAAGGCCGCTGAATCTGGCAAGCCTGCTGAAATCGTCACCAAAATGGTAGAAGGCGCGGTTCAGAAGTACCTGAAAGAAGTTACTCTGATGTCGCAGCCGTTTGTCAAAAATGACAAGCAAAGCGTCGAGCAGATGCTTAAGGAGAAGGGCGCGACTATCTCGAGCTTTGCCTTGTATGTGGTAGGCGAGGGCATAGAGCGCAAGGTAGAAGACTTCGCCGCTGAAGTTGCAGCAGCGTCGGCTGGCAATTAATAACGTTACGTACGTAAAAGCCCGGGTTAACGCTAACGCGTTAGCTCGGTGTCAGCTTATACTCTTGTTGCCCGTCCACTACTGATACTATCTATGGTCACTCCTATCTATAAGCGTGTTCTTCTTAAACTTTCCGGCGAAGCCTTGATGGGCGAAGATGCCTTCGGCATAAATCGCGCCACCATCTTACGCATGACGGAGGAGATCGCAGAGGTCGTCGCCATGGGTGTCGAGCTGGCGATAGTGATTGGCGGCGGTAATATCTTTCGCGGCGTCGCACCTGGCGCCCAGGGTATGGACCGAGCCACTGCTGATTACATGGGCATGATGGCTACCGTCATGAACGCACTAGCCTTGCAAGATGCCCTGAAAAACCGCGGTGTTGATACCCGCGTGCAGTCTGCTTTAAATATTGATCAAGTTGTTGAGCCCTATATACGGCCCAAAGCCTTGCGTTACCTCGAAGAAGGTAAAGTCGTGGTGTTTGCTGCTGGTACCGGCAACCCCTTCTTCACTACGGATACCGCTTCAGCCCTGCGTGGCGCTGAAATAGGTGCTGAAATTGTTCTGAAAGCCACCAAGGTGGATGGCATATACAGCGCCGATCCCAACAAGGACCCTGGTGCGACCCGTTATGCTCGCATCAGTTTCGACGAGGCCATCATACGCCGCCTCGAAATTATGGACGCGACCGCCTTTGCGCTATGTCGTGATCAAAAATTGCCGATCAAAGTATTTTCCATCAATAAACCCGGCGCACTGAAACGTGCTGTCAGCGGCGAAGACGAAGGCACTTTGGTCCACGTTTGAAAGGAGTAATTATGAGTCTCTCTCAGGTCAGGGAATCGGCCGAGTCACGCATGGCCAAATCGATAGAAAATCTTAAAGCCAACTTGGCCAAGATACGCACTGGCCGTGCTCACGCCGGGATACTAGACCACGTTATGGTCGATTACTATGGCTCGCCCGTACCGGTCAGCCAGGTTGGCAACGTTAATCTGGTTGATGCCAGGACGCTGAACATACAGGTTTGGGAAAAAAACATGGCTGGCGCCATTGAAAAGGCCATACGTGATTCCGATCTGGGTCTGAACCCTATTTCCATGGGGGACAGCATACGTGTGCCTATGCCAGCCTTGACAGAAGAACGTCGCCGCGATTTGACCAAAGTGGTACGCAGCGAAGGCGAAGACGCTAAGGTAGCCGTGCGCAACCTGCGTCGCGAAGCCAACGAAACACTGAAAAAGCTGGTCAAGGACAAAGAAATCTCCGAGGACGATGACCGTCGCACTCAGGACGATGTTCAGAAGCTGACCGATCGCTACGTTACTGAAATCGACAAGCTTGTTGTCCAAAAAGAAGCGGAGATCATGACGGTCTGATTCAGACTGTTATGCCGTCGCCCTTATATGTCCATCAGCTCGACCTTGTCTGTACCCGTCAAGTCAGACGTTCCCCGCCACCTTGCCGTCATTATGGATGGTAATGGGCGCTGGGCGACCAAACGTTATTTACCCCGTACTGCAGGCCACGTCCGTGGCGTGCAGGCGGTACGTCGCATGGTTGAAGCCTGTGGTGAACGCGGGGTTGAATTCCTGACCTTGTTCGCTTTCAGTTCGGAAAACTGGCGGCGTCCCAAGGAAGAAGTATCCCTGCTGATGCGTTTGTTTATCCAGACGCTGGAAAAAGAAGTCGGTAAATTGCTAGAACAGGGCGTCAGGCTGCGCGTTGCAGGTGACCTTACTCCCTTTGAGCCGCGTCTACGCGAATTGATCGCTGCGGCCGAAGAACGCACCGCGCATAACTCAACCTTGCAACTAACCATAGCGGCCAATTACGGTGGGCGTTGGGATATTTTGCAGGCTATGCAGCAGGCTTTACGTAGCAATCCTGACTTGGCTAAAAACCCATCAGCATTGGACGAGGCCTTGTTTTCCAAGTATTTGTCCATGGCCTATGCGCCCGAACCGGATTTATTTATACGGACCGGGGGCGAGCAACGCATTTCCAATTTTCTGATCTGGCAACTCGCCTATACTGAACTCTATTTTTCCGATGAACTGTGGCCAGATTTTGGCGCCGACCAGCTGGAACAGGCTTTTCATTGGTACCGTACCCGCGAGCGTCGTTTTGGGCGCACCAGTGCCCAATTAGCCGGGTCCGACTGACTACAGAGGTTGTCATGCTTAAGCAGCGCGTTGTAACGGCAGTCATCTTGCTTGCCGTATTGCTTGCCACCTTGCTTGCGCCCAACCCATGGCCGTTGATCGCTTTGCTTACCATCATGTCGGCGTGCGCCTTGTGGGAATGGTTGCGGCTAACCACACGTGCAGGCGGCGCCTTCCCTATTATCGGTGCTGTTTTGCTGGCTGGGGCGTTGACGCTGCTGGCATTCCAATGGCTACAGACTCAGCCGGATGGCTGGTCTTTACACCTCAAAAGTTTCTTGATTCAGTGGCTTGCGCCGCTGGTTGCGCTAATGTGGGTAGTGCCTGGCACTATCCTGGTGGTGCAAGGTCAATCACAGGAACGTAAATCCCCTTGGTTACTAAGCCTGTTTGGCATCTTGGCTGTGATAGCTCTGTGGGTATCCTTAGTTCTGCTGTTCCTAAGCTATGGCGCTTGGTTTTTGGTGTCGCTGATGGCCTTGATCTGGTTTGCCGACACCGCCGCCTACTTTACAGGTAAGGCCTTGGGCAAGCATAAGCTAGCGCCACGTGTCAGTCCTGGAAAAACTTGGGAAGGCGCGGTGGGTGGTGTGCTGGCTGCTGCTGCATGGGTACTTATCAGTTCACTATGGTCGGGCAGCTTTGGCGATGTTTTGCTACAGCGCTGGTCTTGGTGGTCGGTATTGCTGATAGCGGTGTTTCTGGCGGCAATTTCTATCGTTGGCGATTTATTTGAGTCTTTGCTTAAACGCCGTGCTCAGGTCAAGGATTCCAGCAATTTACTACCCGGGCATGGCGGTGTTTATGACCGCATTGATGCCTTGTTCCCGGTAGCCCCTATGGCGCTGCTGCTTACCGGAGCCATACTTTGACTACCATGCAGCAGGTATGCGTGCTGGGTTCCACAGGCTCTATCGGTGTCAGCACGCTGGATGTTATTGCCAGGCATCCTGAAACCATGGCCGTATATGCACTTAGTGCCTACAGCCGTATCGACCTTTTGTTGACTCAGGCCTTGAAGACGCGCGCCAAGGTCGTGGTTGTACCCGATGATGCCGCGCGTGCCCGTTTCCTGCAAGCTTGGCCCACAGGTCAGGCTATTCCCGAAGTGCGTGTGGGTGAGCAAGCCTTGGCTGACACGGCCGCCGACCACTCTGTAACCACGGTGATGGCAGCTATAGTTGGTGCGGCGGGCTTGCCATCGGCCTTGGCGGCAGCGCGGGCTGGTAAGCGTGTGCTGTTGGCCAACAAAGAGGCTCTGGTTGCAGCCGGCGGCTTATTCATGCGCACAGTACGGGAAAATGGCGCTGAACTATTACCCATAGATAGCGAGCACAATGCTATTTTTCAGTGCTTGCCCCATAACAATCAGGCGACAGCGCCACAATTTCCTGCCAAAGGGGTCAGGCGTTTGCTGCTAACAGCCTCAGGCGGACCATTTCGTACCACCGCTTTGGATCAATTGCAGCATGTGACCCCCGATCAGGCATGCGCTCATCCTAACTGGAGCATGGGTCGCAAAATATCGGTGGATTCGGCCACTATGCTTAATAAAGGCTTGGAAGTCATCGAGGCGCACTGGCTGTTTGCCATGCCGGTGGAAAATATCCAGGTGGTAATACACCCTCAAAGCGTAGTGCATTCCATGGTGGAATACCTGGATGGCTCCATACTGGCACAATTGGGGCAACCCGATATGCGCACGCCCATAGCCTATGCGCTGGGCTTCCCTGAGCGTATATCCAGTGGGGTGGGCCTGTTGGAATTGACAGCGCTGGGCAGGCTGGATTTCGAAGAACCTGATCTGGCGCGTTTTCCCTGTTTGCGTTTGTCTTTTGATGCCTTGCAAACCAGTCAGTCAGCCTGTGTTGCACTAAACGCCGCCAACGAAGTCGCGGTGGATTTTTTCCTGAAACAAAAAATCCAGTACACAAAAATCGCGCGTATTATTGAAAGTTGCCTGGATCATATTGTGGGTCTACCCGAATCGGGATTGGATACCCTGGAAGAAGTCCTTGAGCTTGATGGCCGCACGCGCCGCTTGGCGTCTGAGCTTTGCCTGGCGCATAAATAACACCGTTTTAACTCCCGGAGCTTCATGCTGTTTACTTTGTTTGCCTTTGCCCTGGCCCTGGGCCTATTGATTACGTTTCACGAGCTGGGGCATTACTGGGTGGCGCGTCGCTGTGGCGTGCATGTCGTCAGGTTTTCCGTCGGTTTTGGCAAGGTGCTATTACGACGCACTGATCGCAATGGCACGGAATGGGCGTTGTCCGCCATACCTCTAGGCGGCTATGTCAAGATGCAGGATGATCCTCCGGAAGGGGCCAGCGCAGCTCAGGCGGCCATGTCGTTCAATCAGAAACCATTGGCTCAGCGTAGCGCCATCGTGGCCGCTGGCCCCATAGCCAATCTGCTGCTTGCAGTGTTGTTATATACCGGGCTAAACCTGGCGGGCAGCCAGGAACCAGCCGCCATACTGGCGGAACCTGCGCCTGCTACTCCAGCCGCCATGGCCGGATTTCAGGCAGGCGATCAGATCAAAGCGGTAGGCGGTGCAGATATACAGTCCTGGAGCGAAGCACGCTGGAGCCTATTGGACGCCCTGACTAGTGGTGGCAACATAGATATTCAGGTACAAACGGCGACTGGTGCCGTGCGAGACCGTCACCTAACGGTGAAGGCTGGTGAAATTTCTCCTGAACAATCCGATCTGATGGCGGCAGCAGGCTTGGCGCTGGCAGCGCCTCGTCCGCAAGTCACCCAGGTTATGCAGGGTGGGGCAGGTGAGCAAGCTGGTTTCCAAGAGGGCGATGTCATCACGGCCATAGGGGCAATACAGCAACCTAACGCCAGCCAGGTCGTGGCTGAAATCCAAAAGCACCCTGGCACGGAGCTTCCGGTAATCTTGGCGCGTGATGGCGTAAGTGTGACACTAAATCTGTTGCCCAAGATCGAAACCGCCGAAGATGGCAGCAAGATAGGCCGTATAGGCGTACTTTTAGGCGCAGATTTCCCTATGGTGACCGTGCGCTATGGTGTTCTGGATAGCATTTGGCGCGGCACGACGCGCACTGCAGACACCGTCTGGCTGTCACTAAAAATGATGGGTAGAATGGTCACCGGCGACGTCTCTCTGCGAAATGTTAGCGGCCCGGTTACTATTGCTGATTACGCGGGACAGACCGCGCGAATAGGATTGGCGGCATATATCAGTTTTCTTGCCCTGATCAGTGTTAGTATCGGCGTGTTGAATTTATTGCCTATACCTATGTTGGATGGCGGTCACCTGATGTATTACATTATGGAGGCTGTCCGGGGTAAGCCAGTTCCTGAAGCATGGATGGAAAATGGACAGCGCATTGGATTGGCCTTATTGGCCGCACTAATGGCGCTGGCATTTTTTAATGACTTTTCCCGTCTTTTTAGTTGAAGGCAATGTGCCGTACAATCTTTCACCATTTAATCGCCTAAGGATCCTCCAGGATGTCGTTTAGCCGGAAAATTTCTTTTGCCAAGCGCGCTATGCCAGTGTTGTTGGCGGCACTGCTTGCTCCCAGTCTTGCGCAGGCCTTCTCGCCTTTTGTGGTGCGCGACATTCAAGTCAACGGTATACAGCGCGTTGATGCCGGTACAATTTTTAGCTATTTGCCTGTCAAGGTCGGTGAGGAATTCACCGAAAGTCAGGCGGCCGAAGCCATACAGCGACTGTATGCCACCGGCTTTTTTAGCGACGTAAAAATTGACACCGCCAATAATGTGCTGGTCGTGTCTGTCAATGAACGTCCTACCATAGCCTCCATCAGCTTTAATGGCATGCGCGAATTTGACGTCGCCGCCATTACCAAGTCGCTTGGACTCGTGGGCTTTGGTCAAGGGCGTGTTTTTGACCGCTCGATGCTGGAACGCGCCGAATTCGAACTTAAGCAGCAGTATTTATCCAAGGGTAAGTACGGCGTTGAAATTAATCCCATTATTACGCCTTTGCCACGCAACCGGGTAGGGGTCAGTTTTGACATCTTCGAAGGCGATCTGGCTAAAATTAGCCAAATCCATGTGGTCGGTAATGAAGCCTTTTCGCAAGGCACATTGCTTGATCAGATGGAACTGACCACCTCCGGCATGATGACTTGGTATACCGGCACCGACAAATACTCGCGTGAAAAGCTAGAGGGCGACATAGAGCGTCTGCGTTCCTATTATTTGGATCGCGGCTATCTGGAATACTCGTCTGAACCTCCCCAGGTATCCATTTCACCAGACCGTCAAGATATTTTCGTCACCTTGACCGTACACGAAGGCAAGCCCTACAAGGTGCGCAGCGTGAAACTGGCGGGTGATCTGCTGGGTCTGGATGCTGAAATAGAACAGCTTATTCAGGTCAAGGAAGGCGAAACGTTTTCTGCTGAAAAAACCAACGCTACATCCAAGGCGATTACCGATTACCTGGGTAGCCTGGGTTACGCCTTTGCCAACGTTAATCCCAATCCTTTGCTGGATCGCGACGAGCAAGAAACGGATCTGACTTTTTATATCGATCCAGGCAGGCGGGTGTATGTGCGTCGCATTCAGATAGGTGGTAATACGCGCACTCGTGATGCCGTCATACGCCGTGAAATGCGTCAGCAAGAAGCGGCCTGGTACGATGCCTCCAGCATTAAATCTTCGCGTGACCGCGTCGACCGCCTGGGCTACTTCAATGACGTCAACGTGCAGACCACGCCAGTTGCCGGTTCGCCTGACCAAGTGGACGTCAATGTGGATGTTAAGGAAAAACCCACGGGCCTGATCAATCTGGGTGTAGGCTATGGCTCTACAGACAAGGTCATGCTGTCCGCAGGTATCAGTCAGGACAACATCTTTGGCAGTGGCAACACCTTGGGGCTGCAGCTCAATACCAGTAAAACAAATCGGGCTGCGGTAATTTCGCACACCGATCCTTATTGGACCAAAGACGGCATCAGCAAGACCACTTCGCTGTATTACCGCCGCACCACGCCTTACGAAAACGGTAGTTCCGATGGTGATTATCGGGTAACTGCGATGGGCGCTGGTATGAACTTCGGCATACCCATTTCGGAATACGATCGTATTTTCATGGGCGCCAGCTTCGAGCGCAACGAAATCAGCCGGTTACGCGACAATACGCCTGACGCCTATAAGCGCTTTGTCGAGGACTATGGCGAGAAAACTAACGCAGCCATCTTTAACGTGGGCTGGTCTAAAGACACCCGTGATAGCGCTATAGCACCCACCAAGGGCAGCTATACCCGTTTGTCCGGTGACCTGTCCACCATGGATTTGCGCTACTACATGCTTAGCGCCCAGCAGCAGTATTATCTGCCATTGGGACGCGCCTACACGCTGGCATTTAACGCCATGGCGGATTGGGGCAAAGCCTATGGCAGCAAGGAATTCCCTGTCATCAAGAACATTTATGGTGGCGGCATAGGCTCGGTGCGTGGCTTTGAAGGGGCTTCCCTGGGGCCACGCGATACGGGCACTAATACCTACCTGGGCGGATCACGTCGTATTGTAGGTAACGTACAGTTGTATCTACCATTCCCCGGGGCAACCCGCGACCGTACTTTGCGTTGGTTTGTATTTGCCGACGCGGGTCAGGTCACCACTACAGGCGGCACGGTATGTGCTAAGGGTACGATAGATAATCCTTCTGTAGATCCTTGCGGCTGGAAGTATTCGGCTGGTTTGGGCTTGTCCTGGGAATCTCCCATGGGCCCATTGCAGCTTTCTTTCGGCCGTGCTTTGAACGCCAAAGAGGGTGATGACAAACAGGCATTCCAGTTCCAGATTGGTACAGGTTTCTGATACATCCCATTTAATGGCACAATAACTGTTTTATCTCTGCTCCTTTGCAAGGTAGATTTTTCATGAAGTCCACATTCGAATTTTCACTCTCCGCTTTAAGCCAAGGCATACGTCGTAGTAACCGTGCGCTGGTGTTGGCTGCGGCATTAGGCGCAACAGCTCTGGTGGCTGCGCCTGCTTATGCTCAAACCAAAATTGGTTTTGTCAGCACAGAACGTATATTGCGTGATTCCAAGCCTGCTAAAGCAGCACAAACCAAGATCGAAGCCGAGTTCAAGCGTCGTGACGACGAACTGCAAAACCTGGCTAACAGCCTGCGTAACCAGGCCCAGAAATTTGACAAAGACGCACCCGTGCTGTCCGAATCCGAACGCGTCAAGCGTCAGCGTCAATTAACTGATCTGGACTCTGACCTGCAGCGCAAGCGTCGTGAGTTTCAGGAAGATTTCAACCGCCGTCGTAACGAAGAGTTCTCTGGCATCGTTGAAAAAGCCGACGCCGCTATCAAGAACATCGCTGAAACCCAAGGCTACGATCTTATCGTTCAAGACGCCGTAACCGTCAGCCCCAAAGTCGACATCACCGACCAGGTCATGAAAGCACTGGGCGGCTAAAGATAAATGCCGGTATTGCTCACCCTGGACCAGGCGCCTAAGTTGCACCAGCTCCTGGCCCAGGCTAATAATGCAGGTCTTGATTGCCATTTGGTCGACAGTGAACTCCCTGAACCCTACATTCAGGGATTGGGGTCTTTAGCGTCCGCTGGACCCACCGAGATCAGCTTCTTATCGAATCCAAAATTGCAGGACCAGTTACTGGTTTGTCGGGCCGCGGTTGTCATCATGACCCCCCAGGCTCACGCCAGTTTGGCTGGAACCCAGCCTGGGTACCATGTGGTGCTGTGCAGTCAACCCTACCTGATGTATGCCTTGCTGGCTCAATGGTTTGATCAGCATCGTCTGCAGGGCTTGCCCACAGGGATACATCCCACCGCCCAAATACATCCCTCGGCTGTCCTGGGTGATGGGGTTAGCGTAGGCCCTTACTGCATCATAGAGGCCGATGTGCATATCGGCAGCGGTACGCGCCTGGGGCCATCGTGCATCATAGGTGCGGGATCCGTATTGGGAAGCGATGGCTTGTTGTATGCCAGGGTCACGTTGTATCACCGGGTCAATGTCGGTGATCGCGTAATTTTGCATACGGGCTGCGTTTTGGGCGCCGATGGGTTTGGCTTTGCACCTGATCCTCGTCAAGCTTCTGGCGGTTGGGCAAAAATTGCCCAACTGGGCGGCGTGGTGATAGGTAATGACGTCGAAATCGGCGCCAATACCACGGTTGATCGCGGCGCTTTGGAAAACACCATCATAAGCAACGGTGTGAAGCTGGATAACCAAATCATGGTCGCGCACAATGTCCAGATTGGGGAGCACACGGCTGCGGCAGCGTGCGTGGGCATCGCAGGTTCCACCATCATAGGCAAGCGGTGTACTCTGGGTGGGGCTGCTATGCTGTCCGGTCATCTGGAACTGTGCGACGATGTCCATGTCTCTGGCGGTACCGCGATTACATCCAGCATACGCAAACCTGGCCGCTACACGGGGGTCTACCCCTTTGCCGAGCACACTCAGTGGCAGCGTAATGCCGCTGTCCTGTCGCAATTGGCGCAGTTGCGCCGGCGCTTGCGCTCGGTAGAAAAAAACGAAAAACCCGATTAACTATTCACGGTATCACCTGATACTTGTACGCAGGAAATTGTCATGGAACTCGACGTAAAACAAATCATGGAGCGCTTGCCGCATCGTTATCCGATGCTGCTGGTCGATCGTGTACTGGAAATGGTTCCCGGTAAAAGCGTCGTTGCCATCAAGAACGTCACTATTAATGAACCGTTTTTTAACGGCCATTTTCCACATCACCCCGTGATGCCTGGTGTATTGATTATCGAAGCGCTGGCCCAGGCCGCTGCCTTGTTTTCCTTTGAAGATCAGCCCGACGTGAATCCTGCCGATAAGAAAATTGCTTATTACCTGGTTGGCATAGACGGTGCACGTTTCCGTCGTCCGGTGGTGCCTGGTGATCAATTGCGTCTGGAAGTCACGGCCGACCGTATCAGCCGCTCCATATGCAAGTATTCTGCACGTGCCACTGTAGACGGCCAGGTTGCCGCTGAAGCAAAAATCATGTGCGCCATCCGAGTTCTGGAAGATTAGGCATGTCTGCACTGATACACCCTACGGCAATTGTTGCACCACAGGCTACGCTTGCCGATGATGTCAGCGTAGGCCCCTATAGCATCATAGGCGAGCACGTCAGCATAGGCCCAGGCACGGTAGTAGGCGCGCATTGTGTAATTGACGGGCATACCACCATAGGCGCAAACAATAATTTTTATCGGTTCTGCTCCGTAGGCGGCATCCCTCAGGATAAAAAATACCGTGGCGAGCCCACCCGTCTGGAAATTGGCGATGGCAATACCGTGCGTGAGTACGTCACCATTAACAAGGGTACGGCCCAGGATGTAGGGGTAACCCGTTTGGGCGACGATAACTGGATCATGGCCTATGTGCATATTGCGCACGACTGCCAGATCGCCAACCACACGGTCATAGCCAACGGGGTACAGCTGGCTGGCCACATTCATATTGGGGACTGGGTCATACTGGGCGGGCTTAGCGCTGTACATCAGTTTGTGCGGATAGGCGCCCACGCCATGATAGGTGGCACCAGCTCCATACGGCAGGATGTTCCGCCTTACTTGATAGGCGCGGGCGACCCCTTTCGTCCAGTAGGCATCAATTCCGAAGGCTTGGGACGACGTGACTATAGTCCTGTGGCTATTGCCAGTCTTAAAGAAGCGTATAAGCTGTTGTATCGCCGGGGCTTGAAGATAGACGAAGCCTGTCAGGAAATGCTGGCGTTGCAAGCTGAAAAACCGGAAAGCCGTGAAGCGGTTCAGCTCATGATAGATTTCTTGGCCGCCAGTTCACGCGGGATTTCACGCCCATGAGCTTGCGCGTAGGGCTGGTAGCAGGCGAGCCCTCGGGCGATCTGCTGGCAGCGCGGGTTATGCGTGGCATACAAACCCTGTCGCCTGGGGCTGTATGCCAAGGCATAGGCGGCCCGGCCATGCAGCAGCAAGGCCTACAGACTTGGCATCCCATGCATGCGCTTAGCGTCTTTGGCTATGTCGATGCCATTAAGCGCTTGCCCAGCCTGATCAATATCTATAGCAACAGTAAAAAGCGCTGGTTAACAGATAGGCCAGACGTTTTTGTAGGCGTGGACGCGCCTGATTTCAATTTGCGCCTGGAATTGCAATTGCGCCAGGCGGGAATACCTACCGTGCACTTTGTGGGGCCTTCTATTTGGGCATGGCGCTACGAGCGCATCCATAAAATCAGGCAGGCGGTATCTCACATGCTGGTCTTGTTTCCCTTCGAGACCGAATTGTATGAAAAAGAAGGCGTGCCTGTTACCTATGTAGGTCATCCTTTGGCCCAAACCATACCTATGCAGCCCGATAGGGCGGCGGCGCGCCAGTATCTGGGGATACCCCAAGATGCGCGGGTGCTGGCCTTGATGCCAGGTAGTAGGGCCTCGGAAATTCGTTTGTTGGCGCCGCGTTTTTTGCAGGCCGCCCAATTATTGCAACAACAAGACAGTCATTTGCAAGTGCTTGTACCCGTGGTGAACGCACAGCGGCGCGCCGAGTTCCAAGCGTTACTGCAGCAGTATCCAGTGACTGGTCTGCGTATCGTGGATCAGGCTGATTATCCTGTGATGCAAGCTGCCGGTGGGCAGCCTGACCTTGATACTGAAGACAGCTTTCAGCATTTATCCAGCCGACCAGCAGCCTGGAATGTGATGGAGGCTGCTGACGCCGTGCTGGTGGCCAGTGGTACAGCCACCTTGGAAGCTGCATTGTTCAAGCGTCCCATGGTGATTTCCTATGCCTTGTCCCCCACCATGCGACGCTTAATGGCCTGGAAATCCGGACAGGAAAAGCCCTATGTGCCCTGGGTGGGACTGCCTAACATTTTGGCGCGCGATTTTGTGGTGCCTGAACTTCTGCAAGATGAGGCCACGCCCCAGGCCCTGGCTGAAGCCAGCTGGAAGGCCCTAACCGACCAGGCTTACGCCGCCAGCATAAGCCGACGCTTTGCAGACATACACCATAGTCTGTTGCGTGACACCCCTAGTCTGGCGGCTGCCGCCATCTTGCAACAGGTGCAGCGTGCAGCCTGAGCTGTTTAGCCATACATCCAGTAGTTTGCGGGTTGCTGGCATAGACGAGGCTGGCCGCGGCCCTTTGGCGGGTCCGGTTTTTGCCGCTGCCGTTATTCTGGATCCTCGGCGCCCCATCGTAGGGCTGAATGATTCAAAAAAGCTTAGCGCGGCTCAGCGCGAGGCCTTGGCCTTGTTGATACGGGAAAGGGCGCTGTCTTGGCATATTGCTGCAGCCAGCGTGGATGAAATCGATAGATTAAATATACTTCAAGCGACCATGCTGGCCATGAACCGTGCTTGCGCAGGCTTGGCGATCACCCCGGATCAGGCCTTAATTGATGGCAATCGTGTGCCACATGGTTTGCAGTGCCCGGCCCAGGCGATTATCAAAGGCGACGCTACCGTGGCGGCGATTGCGGCAGCGTCGATATTGGCGAAAACTGCCCGTGATGCTGACTGCCTGGAGCTGCATAGCCGCTATCCCGACTACGCCTTTGATCAACACAAGGGCTATGGCACGGCGTTGCATATGCAGCAACTGGCACTGCACGGTCCATGTCCTGCCCATAGACGAAGCTTTGCGCCCGTCAGGCGTTGGCTAGAGGCACAGGTATCTGACGCATGAAGCACATTAGCTCACGTGACAATCCTCTGTATAAACGCGTGCTACGCCTGTTGGCCGGCAAGCGTGGCGACAGCGATGCGCCTGAACTAGTACTGGAAGGCATACATCTGTGCCAGGCTTGGCTGGAACATCAGGGCATGCCGCTATGGGCCCTGGTTGATGCGGATAAGGTAAGGAGCAACACAGAACTGGCTGCGCTTGCCGATAGTTTGCCTGAACACACAGTTATTGCTTGCGAGCCCGCATTAATGCAGCGCTTGTCCCAAGTGGTGCATGGGCAGGGCGTGTTGTTTGTGGTTGCCGCCCCCCAGCCCATCAGACCCAGTCATATTACGCAAAACAGCCTGTGGCTGGATAGGGTGCAGGACCCAGGCAATGTGGGTACCTTGCTGCGTACGGCGGCAGCTGCGGGCATACGCCATGCCTATTTGTCACCGGGTTGTGCGTCGGCTTGGTCGGGCAAAGTATTGCGTAGCGCCCAGGGTGCTCATTTCGTCTTGACCATCTACGAGGGCGTGGACCTGCAGGCTGAACGCCAGCGCCTAAGCATCCCCTTGGTGGCAACGGCGCTGCATGATGCTGGCAGCTTGTATGAAACGGTTTTGCCGGAAAAATGCGCCTGGGTGTTTGGCAACGAAGGGCAGGGTGTGGACGCTCAGTTACTGGGCCATGCAAGTCTACGTGTTTTTATTCCCCAGCAGGCTGATGTCGAGTCGTTGAATGTGGCGGTCGCTGCAGGCATATGCCTGTTTGAACAACGCCGCCAACATCCGGCACACACTGCCCGCTAACTGGCCTTGATGGCTAAGTTTAGAACGTGCGGCGATCCAGACCTACTTCATCTAACACCTTGGTAGATATTTCTTCTATGGATTTGGTGGTGGTGGACAGCCAGGGAATATTTTCCATGCGCATCAGACGCTCGGCTTGGGCGACCTCATAGCGGCATTGCTTAAGCGAGGAATAGTCGCTATTGGGGCGGCGTTCAAAGCGGACTTCCGCCAGTCGCGTGGGCTGTATGGATAGTCCAAATAGCTTATTGCGGTAGGGTGCCAGTGTTGCTGGCAATGATCCACGGTCAAAGTCTTCGGGAATTAGTGGGAAATTGGCTGCCTTGATGGCATATTGCATGGCCAGATACAGGCTGGTGGGTGTTTTTCCGCAACGCGACACGCCCACCAAAATAACGTCGGCTTGTTCCAGACCGTGAACAAACTGGCCATCGTCGTGGGCCAAGCTGAAGTTTATGGCCTCTATACGATTGTTGTAGTGTTTGGTCAGGCCACCGGTGTGGGAACGGCCTACAGAATGGCTGGATTTGACCCCTAGCGCTGCCTCTATGTGTTGCACAAAGGTGCCGAATAAATCCAGGAAGGTGCAATCAGCGTCGCGGATTTTCTGGGTGCTTTGCGGGTCTACCAAAGTACTGAACACCAAGGGCCTGGTATTGGTTTCCATAGCGCAACGATTAATACGCGCCGCTGTGGCAGCCGCTTTTTCGGGGCTGTCAATAAAGGGGATACGTATGGCTTCGAACTTTACTTCCTCGAACTGGGACAGTACTGAATGGCTGAATGTTTCAGCCGTAATGCCCGTGCTGTCCGAGACAATGAATACCGTGCTTTGTATAGGAGATGATGACATGGAATAAATGGCGTGCAGAAGATGCGATAAACGGTACAATCGCAAAGTTAATGGTTGCCTGCCTTATTGGCCAGGCTGGTTTGCTTAATGCGTAATGATTTACGTGCAGCTTAGCGCATAAATTGCTGCAGTTGCTATGCGCACTAAGCAAACAAGCTTTCTTTTATAGTTAAAGGTGACTTTTATGTCTTATGTTGTAGCTTTCGAGAAGCTCCGGATGACGGATGTGGACTCGGTAGGAGGCAAGAACGCGTCATTGGGTGAAATGATCAGCCAATTGGCTGGGGCCGGTGTCAGGGTTCCGGGTGGATTTGCCACCACCTCTGATGCTTTCCGCGAATTTCTAGCGTCGACCAAACTGGATAAGCGTATAGCCGACAGGCTGGCTGGTCTGGATTCCGAAGACGTGCGTGAACTTGCCAGCGTGGGTGCGGAAATCCGTCAATGGATTATTGAAACACCTTTCCCCGCTGCTTTTGAACAAGCCATACGTACTTCCTTTGCCGAGCTGGACAGCGATGGCAAGGGTTCGTTCGCCGTGCGCTCTTCGGCCACCGCCGAAGACCTGCCTGATGCTTCTTTTGCAGGTCAGCAGGAAACTTTTTTGAACGTGGTTGGCATAGACGAAGTCTTGGAAAAGGTTCGTCATGTGTTTGCGTCCTTGTACAACGACAGGGCTATCTCCTATCGCGTGCACAAAGGCTACGCTCACGGTGAAGTGGCTTTATCGGCTGGCATACAGCGCATGGTTAGGTCCGATCGCGGTAGCGCTGGCGTGATGTTCACTCTGGATACTGAGTCAGGCTTTGATAACGTGGTTTTCATTACCTCGTCCTACGGCCTGGGTGAAACAGTGGTGCAGGGTGCTGTCAACCCTGATGAATTCTATGTCTTCAAGCCTACGCTGGCTTCTGGTCATTACCCCATCATCAGCCGCCGCATAGGTTCCAAGCTGATCAAAATGGAATTTGACCCCGAGCGCGCCACTGACCATGCGATACGCACGGTTGACGTGCCCGTATCCGAGCGCAATCGCTATTCGCTGACCGATGACGAGGTCATAGAGCTTGCTCGCTACGCGATGATCATCGAAAAACACTACAAGCGTCCCATGGACATTGAGTGGGGTCGCGATGGTCTGGACGGCAAGATATACATCCTGCAAGCCCGCCCTGAAACCGTCAAGTCGCAACAAGGCCATCACGACGTCCAGGAACGCTATCGCCTCAAGGCGACTGGCGAAGTGCTGATAACAGGTCGCGCCATAGGCCAAAAGATCGGTTCCGGCAAGGTACGTATTGTGGGCGATCTGTCGCAAATGGATCAAGTACGTCCTGGCGATATTCTGGTTACCGACATGACAGACCCGAACTGGGAGCCTGTCATGAAGATTGCAGCGGCTATCGTCACCAACCGTGGCGGCCGTACCTGCCATGCGGCCATTATTGCGCGTGAACTAGGCATACCTGCCGTTGTGGGTTGTGCTGACGCCACCCATGTCCTGACCGAAGGCAGCGAGGTCACTGTATCTTGCGCCGAAGGCGACGAAGGTCGCATTTACGATGGCTTGATCGAAACTGAAATCGAAGAGGTCAGCTGGGGCAAGATGCCGGAAATCGGCGTAAAAATCATGATGAACGTCGGCAACCCGCAACTTGCCTTCGACTTCTCGCAAATCCCCAACGATGGCGTTGGCTTAGCACGTCTGGAATTCATCATTAACAACAACATCAATGTTCACCCTAAAGCGGTGCTTGATTACCCCAATGTTGATAGTGAACTGAAAACTGCCGTTGAGTCCGCCGCCCGCGGTTATGCCAGCCCACGCGCTTTCTACGTGGAAAAGCTTGCCGAAGGCATTAGCACCTTGGCTGCCGCGTTCTACCCCAAACCCGTTATTGTGCGTTTGTCGGACTTCAAGTCCAACGAGTACCGCAAGCTGGTGGGTGGGTCACGCTACGAGCCCGAAGAGGAAAACCCCATGCTGGGCTTCCGTGGCGCATCGCGTTATGTGTCGGCCGAATTCGAAGAGTGCTTCAAGATGGAATGTGAAGCCCTTAAAAAGGTACGCGACGAGATGGGGCTGACCAACGTGGAAATCATGGTGCCGTTTGTACGCACCCTGCCACAGGCTGCCAAGGTTGTTGATCTGTTGGCTAAATACGGCCTCGGTCGCGGTCAAAACGGCTTGCGTCTAATCATGATGTGCGAAGTTCCATCCAACGCCATCCTGGCCGACGAATTTCTGCAGTATTTCGACGGTTTCTCTATCGGTTCCAATGACATGACGCAGCTCACGCTGGGTCTGGATAGGGATTCGGGCATGGAGTTGTTGGCTGCTGACTTTGATGAACGTGACGAAGCCGTCAAATTCATGCTGCGACGTGCCATTAAGGCCTGCCTGGATGCTGGAAAATACGTAGGTATTTGTGGTCAAGGCCCCAGCGATCACCCCGACCTGGCCGACTGGCTGCGCGACGAGGGCATTTTGTCCATGTCGCTTAACCCAGACACCGTGGTTGATACCTGGCAGCGTTTGGCTCGCTAAAGCTGGACGTTAACGTTGCTTCTGCTCGTTAACGCCAGTTCTACTTGAAAATGCAGTTACAAGGGCGCTCTTAACGGGGCGCCCTTGTTGTATTCTGTACAGATAGTGCAACGGAGTACATGTTATGCCAGCTACAGAATCACACAGGGTCGTTATTGTCGGTGGGGGCGCGGGCGGGCTGGAGCTAGCTGCTAAATTAGGTCGCCAGTTCGGTCCACAGCGCGTGGTGCTGGTAGATAAAGTCGATACCCATATCTGGAAACCGTCCTTACATGAAGTAGCAGCCGGCACTCTGGACATACACCGTGAAGGGCTGTCTTACTTCATGCTGGCCAGGGATAGCGGTTTTACTTTCATGCTGGGTGAGCTGAAGACCCTGGATAAAGAAAGTCGTTGTTTACAGTTACAGCCAGTGTTTTCTGCACTAGGCGAAGAAGTATTCCCTGCACGGGAACTGCACTACGACAGCTTGGTGCTGGCTGTGGGCAGCACATCAAATTTTTTTGGCACGCCGGGTGCTTCCCAGCACGCGATTGCTTTGGACTCTACCGCTGAAGCCGAGCGCTTCAGGCTTAAATTCCTACATTTGCTGCTAACCGGCAATCGACGCCAAGAGACCAGGCCCGGCCCTTTGTTGAATATAGGCATAGTCGGTGGTGGAGCCACTGGCGTAGAACTGGCTGCTGAGTTGCTAGAGGCCTGTGCCAATGCAAGCTTTTACGGTCTGAATCAATTGGACTCTGGACGTGATATCTGTATCACCTTGCTAGAGGGCGGTGATCGTATCTTGTCGGCCTTGCCCAAGAAAATGTCCGATGCGGCCCAGACCTTGTTGCTGGACAGGGGAGTGCAGGTGCGTACTTCGGTGCGTATTGCCAGCGTCGAAGCGGATGCCTTGTACGACAGCCAAGGGCAGCGCTATCCCGTGGATTTATGCGTATGGGCTGCTGGAATCAAGGCGCCGGAATTTTTATCGCAACTGGGCCTAAAAACCAACGCCATTAACCAGGTGATAGTGGATAGTGCCCTTTGCAGCAGCGATCCTGATATCTTTGCCATTGGAGACTGCGCCCAGGCCTCCTGGCAGGGCCAGGAGGGGTTTTTGCCGGCCAGGGCTCAGGTAGCCCACCAGCAGGCTAAATTTCTGCTTAAAACGCTATCTAGGCGCCTGCGCAGCCAGGCTCCAGAGCCGCGCGTTTTCACCTTTAGTGATTATGGTTCATTGGTGTCTGTAGGCCATAACCGTGGCGTAGGTAGCCTGATGGGGGTGTTGTCGGGGAAAAGTTGGTTTGTCGAGGGCCTGCTGGCCAGGCTCATGTACATGAGCTTGCACCTGATGCATCACCTGGCCGTATTGGGCGGCTTGCGCACGGCTTCCCTGGCTTTGGGCCGCTTGCTAATCAAGCGTGGCGCCCCACGGGTGAAGTTGCACTAAAATACAGCGCTTAATCACACTAGGCGTGCTGACGCCGTGCGTATTTGCTATACAAGGATATATCTGGAATGACGTTTTACGCCCAAATGGGCACATCCCTAGGGAGGCTATTGCTTTGTTCCACTGACAGGCATTTGACGGGCTTATATTTCATCGGTCAGAAAGACTGCCCTGTGCTGGAAGGCTTGCCTGCGCCTTTGCCCGAAGCCGCCGACCCCACTGCTGGTGTCGCCGCTGGCCGAGTCTTGAAAAAGATCAAACTTAGCCAGCAACTGCCCATACTGCCCAGCCCACGCGTGCAGGAGCTATCCGACGGTTGTCATAACGGGGACAGTGATCTGGTCTACATGCAGGACTACACACCGCTGGGTGCGTTGGCGATATTGCTGCAAACACATAGTGAATTGCTGGAATATTTCCAAGGCCAGCGTCAGGATTTTACTGTCCCAGTGGACACCACAGGCAGCAGTTTTCAGAACACGATATGGGAACTATTGCAACATATTCCTTATGGGCAATTAAGTTTTTATGGCAAGTTGGCCGAGGAAGCCGGGATGGGCAGCGGGCATGGCCGTGCGGTGGGTACAGCTGTTGGCCGCAATCCAATTTCCATCATTATTCCCTGTCATAGGGTGTTGGCCGCCAATGGCACCTTAAATGGCTACACCGGCGGCTTATACCGTAAATTGACCTTGCTTGAACTGGAAGGGGTATTGCTGGAGTAGGACGTTCAGGTGTCCTGCTTCTTACGGGTGTCGTGTTTCATGACACGCTCTTTTTCACGCTGCCAGTCCTTGTCGCGCTCTGTATCGCGCTTGTCGTGCAGCTTTTTGCCTTTACCTATGCCAAATTCCAGCTTGATGCGGCCACCCTTGTAGTGCAGGTTTAGTGGCACCATGGTGTAGCCGCTTTGTTCGACCTGGCCTATCAGCTTGCTAATTTCGGAGGCCTTCAACAATAGCTTACGCGTACGCGTTGCGTCAGGGTGAATATGGGTGGAAACGGTGGACAAGGGGCTGATGTGCATGCCCACTATCCAGATTTCGCCATCGCGCACAATGACGTAGCTTTCACGAATCTGGACGTGACCAGCACGTATGGCTTTTACCTCCCAGCCTTGCAGCACCAAGCCGGCTTCGTAGCGGTCTTCGATAAAGTAATCGTGGGTGGCTTTGCGGTTATCAACTATGCTCATGAATCATCAGGCTTATAGACGGGTAAAATCAATACATTCTATCCATTAACGACTTTCAATGCATACTGTACAACGTTCTGTCCTTTTACCTTACAGTCGCGCGCAAATGTTTGACCTGGTCGCCGACGTTGAAAAATACCCCCAATTCATGCCCTGGTGTGGTGGCGCTACCGTGCACCACAAGGACGATCACGGCATGCAGGCCTCGATTACGATCAGCCTGGCGGGTATCAAACAGGTATTTACTACTCGCAACGATCACAACTATCCAGACCTGATCACCATACATCTGGTGGACGGGCCGTTTTCGGCTTTAACAGGACGCTGGGAGTTTCAGGAACTGGCGGTTGATGCCTGCAAGGTGCTCTACACCATGGAGTACGCCTTTTCCAATCGTGCCCTGGAAATGGTGGTGGGCCCAGTGTTCAATCGCATCGCCACCAGCTTTATTGATTCTTTTACTCAGCGTGCCCAATCCGTTTATGGCGAGTGAACAACCTATTGCTGTGGAACTAATCTTTGCCACGCCAGACAGGATCTGGCGTTGTGAGTTGCACTTGCCCAGCACGGCGACTGTCGCCCAGGCCTTAGAGCAGGGCGGTTTCTGGTCTAGTCATCCGCAGTTGTCCCCGGAGCTAACGGTGGTGGGTATTTATGGACAGCGCTGCGATCAAGATCAGCTACTTAAGGACGGCGACCGTGTCGAAATTTATCGGCCTCTGGTGTTTGATCCCATGGAGTCCCGTCGCAGGCGCGCCATACATCGCAAGGCTTTTATGACCAAGCCAGCTAATCGTCCTAAGCGCCGTAAGGCGCGTTTGGCTGCTGCCCAGGCGCAAGATAAACAACCGAGTTAAGATCAATCTTTGTCGTCTATATGACAAAAACATGATGTATAACGCGCTATGGTAACGACAATAACAAGCATCGACTCACGGGAGAGACAAGAATGGATTTTCATCTTAGCGATGAGCAACAAGCATTTGCCCAGGCGGCCCATGATTTCGCTGTGGGCGAACTGGAGCCTCATGCAGCCCGCTGGGATGCAGAGTCTATTTTTCCACGTGAAGCGTTCAGTAAGGCGGGCGAACTGGGGTTTTGTGGAATTTATGCACCCGAGTCCATAGGCGGCTTGGGCCTGCCACGTCTGGATGCCACCTTGGTCTTCGAGGGAATGGCCGCCTACGACCCATCTACAGCCGCCTTCCTGACCATACATAACATGGCTACCTGGATGGTAGGCACCTGGGGCACGGACAGCGTACGCGAGGTCTGGGGGCCCTTGTTGGCCTCTGGCCAGAAGCTGGCTTCGTACTGCTTGACCGAACCCGGTGCAGGTTCGGATGCGGCGGCCTTAAGCACACGTGCTGAAAGAAAAGGTAATACCTATATTCTGAATGGTGCCAAGGCCTTTATTTCCGGGGCCGGTGACACCGATGCGCTGGTGGTGATGGCGCGCACAGGTGGCCCAGGCCCCAAGGGTATATCGGCTTTCATAGTGCCTGGCGATACCCCTGGTATCACCTATGGCCGCAAAGAAGAAAAAATGGGCTGGAACAGCCAGTCGACTCGGCCGATTACTTTTGACAACGTCGAAATTTCTGCCGAAAACTTGCTGGGTAATGAAGGCCAAGGTTTTATGATGGCCATGAAGGGACTGGATGGCGGACGCATTAATATCGCGACCTGTTCAGTCGGGGCCGCGCAGGGCGCTTACGATGCCGCCCGTCGCTATATGACCGAACGTAGCCAGTTTGGCCAACCTATTGCTACCTTCCAGGCCTTGCAGTTCAAACTGGCGGATATCCTGACCCATATTGTGGCCTCGCGCCAAATGGTGCGCCTAGCGGCCAGCAAACTGGATGCACAAGACCCACAAGCCAGTACGTACTGTGCCATGGCCAAGCGACTGGCCACTGACCTATGTTTTCAGGCCTGCCTGGATGCCCAGCAAATATTCGGTGGCTACGGCTACCTGAAAGATTACCCCCTAGAACGCCTGGTACGCGACACTCGGGTGCACCAGATACTCGAAGGCACAAATGAGATCATGCGCGTTATTATTGCCCGGCAAATATTAGTTAACGGAGCCGATATTAAATGACGTCCCCTGTGTTGTTTGAAACGTTGGATACAGCCAATGGCATGAAGGTGGGCGTAGCCACCTTGAACAGTCCCAAAACATTGAATGGTTTGTCCCTGACTATGTGCGAACTGCTGACCCAGCAATTAAGCCAGTGGGAAACCGATGCCTCGATAGCCTTCGTCATACTGAAAGGCGCTGGCGACAGGGCGTTTTGCGCCGGGGGCGATCTGCACAGCTTGTATCAGTCCATGCTGGACAACACCAGCGGTCAAGCCTGGGACAATCCGCATGCTCGACAGTTCTTTGACGTGGAATATCGCCTGGACTACCAACTACACACCTACCCCAAGCCGGTGTTGTGCTGGGGTAATGGCATAGTCATGGGCGGTGGCGTGGGCCTGTTCATGGCGGGCAGCCATCGCGTAGTCAGCGAAACCACGCGCTACGCCATGCCGGAAATCACCATAGGCTTATTTCCCGATGTGGGCGGGACTTGGATGCTTAGCCGCTTGCCGGGTGGCATAGGGGTGTTTCTGGCCTTGACCGGTGCTCAGTTGGGCGCCAGCGATTGTGAATTTTTAGGTTTGGCTGATTACACACTGGAGTCAGGGCGTTGGGACGAATTGCTGGCCGGCATCGGTCAAGCATCGTGGTCGTCCGCCCGTCAGGAAAATGATAACGCGCTTAGTCAATTGCTGTTGGCGCTAAAGCCAGAAGCCGCCTTGCCGCAAGGTCCCTTGCGCAGCCATTACGACGTCATACGTCAGGCTTGCGACGGCCTGAATTTTGATTCCATCTGCAAAAGCATACTTGTGTGGGCAGACCATGAAGACCCTTGGCTAAAACGTGCGGCTGCTACTTTTTCCGCTGGCGCGCCCGGTTCTGCCAGGCTTAGCTATGCGCTATTGCGTCGCGTGCGCTTTTTGTCACTTGCCCAGGTCTTTCGCGAAGAGTATGTTGTGTCTTTGCAGTGCGGCGTGCAGGGTGATTTCAAGGAAGGTATACGGGCCTTGCTCATCGACAAAGACAAACAACCCAAATGGAATCCAGCCAGCTTGGAACAGGCCGATGATGCCTGGGTGCAACGCTACTTCGTGACCCCTTGGCCCGCATCCATATCGCATCCTTTGGCTGATCTAGGCCAGGAATAAAGACATAAACAAACCCCTAGGAGACAACATGAGCCGTATTGCATTTATTGGTTTGGGCCATATGGGCAGCCCCATGGCCTTGAATCTGGTCAAGGCCGGATATCAGCTTAGCGTATTTGATCTGGTGCCTGCTGCTGTGCAGGCCTTGGTGGACGCCGGCGCGCAGCAAGCTGCATCGGCTGCAGAGGCCGTCAAAGGCGCTGATGTCGTGATTACTATGCTGCCTGCCAGCAAGCACGTCGAAGGGCTGTATCTGGGTGATAGCGGCTTGTTGCACAACATTGCCTCTGGGGCATTGGTTATCGAATGCAGCACCATAGCTCCGGAATCCTCTCGTAAGGTGGCCGATGCTGCCCGGCAGCGTGGCCTGCGCATGATAGACGCACCCGTATCTGGCGGTACGGGTGGGGCGGCCGCAGGCACCCTGACCTTTATCGTGGGCGGGGCTAGTGCCGACTTCGATGCGGCACGGCCTTATCTGGAAAAAATGGGTAAAAATATTTTCCATGCGGGTGCCGATGGTGCGGGTCAAGTGGCCAAAATATGCAACAACATGCTGCTGGGCATATTGATGGCCGGTACGTCGGAAGCCTTGGCGCTAGGCGTGGCCAATGGCCTGGATCCCAATGTGCTGTCTGAAATTATTTCGAAAAGCTCGGGGCGCAACTGGGCGACTGAGGTGTATAACCCCTGGCCCGGTGTTATGCCGCAGGCCCCTGCCTCCAAGGACTACAAAGATGGCTTTGGTGTTGACCTTATGCTGAAAGACTTGGGTTTGGCTGCGGAATCTGCATTGAATACGCGCTCTTCTATCCCTTTGGGTGAGCTGGCGCGCAATCTGTATTCCATGCATAGCGCCCAAGGCAGCGGTGGCAAGGATTTTTCCAGCATATTGAATCTGTTCAGAAAGTAGTCCATCAGCCTGCGTTGCAGGCTGATGGCGCCTACCTGTGCAACTAGCCGCCGTTTTAAGCGGTGGCTGCTTGTATCGGATAGGGCAGATCACGAATGGCTATTGTCGGTCCAGTGGGCTGGCCCAATCTAAAGTCGGCCACGCCTAAATCAGCCAGTTGTACTTCCAGCAGTAGGTGCAGCTGACCATCGCCATCTATGGCAGCGTTGATAACGCGTCCGCAGGGGTTGTCAGGCTGATTTGCATCGTGAATATCTTGACCGGCAAGCTGGTCTGCCGTGGCTATATTTATAGCGTCTGGCGCGGCCACGACACCGTAGGCCATGCGACGTTTTATCGTGCCTCGATAGTGACTACGTGCCACGACTTCTTGACCGGGATAACATCCTTTGCTGAAGCTGACGCCCTGTATCAGGTCCAGGTTCAGGGTTTGGGGTATGAATACATCCTGCACGGCGGTCGTGACCCACGGTAGCCCTGCAGCGATGTCAGCGGCATTCCACCAGCCTTGATCGGCCTGGGCTTCGGGGTTGATAATATGACTGATATGCCACCAGCGGGTGGGGCTGTCCGCGGTGGATGGCGCGGCTATCCATATCCCCGTTTCGGTGTGTATGCAGCTATAAGGCGATGGCTGCACAGGCAATAGCTCGATTGCAGCATACAAATGCCCGGCGGCGCTGGTAATGCCTGCATCGGCCAAACCCTCCAGGGGGAAGGGCTCAAGCGGCTGGGGTGGCAGGGCCAGCCCCCAAACCGAGGCACGGGCAATAACTAGCTTGGCTTTGGCACGCAGCACAAACATGGATAGACGTTTTACCAGGGAATCCGCCACATCGGCCTTGACTAAGGCGTATAGGCTGGGTGTATCGTCAGGAAGTGGTGCAGACCATATCACCATGGTAGCCAGCAGGCGGCCCTTGGGACTGCAATAACCGGCCAGCACGGCATGATCAGGGGTCAGGCTGGCAACATCCTGAGTCAACTGGGACTGCATGAAACTGATGGCATCAGCGCCGCTGATTTCAATAACGGCCAGGTCACTTAGGGGGCTGACAAATGCAGGAAGATTATTCATGGTGTGTACGCAACTCGCAATAAAAGACATGGGTGAGCTTAACGTTTATGATAACGGGCTTTCCTTCGCCTCGCACTGCTCGCTTATCCGGGCATACACTCTTGCTTCATGATCATATTCAGAAAACTCGTTTTAACAGCACTATTGCTGCTGGCTTTGGCCGCTGCGCTGTTTAGTGCCGCAGCCTGGTACTGGACGGAACAGCCCGTTGCCATGGACAGTGATCGGATAGATTATCTGGTCGAGACTGGCAGTCGTCCGCGCAGCATAGCTCGCGTCATGGAGCAGGCTGGCATACACTTGAACGAAGACGCTTTTGTTCTGCTGTCCCGCTTAACCAGTAGTGACACCTTGCTCAAAGCAGGCGCCTATGAAGCCGTACGAGGCGACACACCACGTAGCCTACTAGAGCGCATGGCGGCAGGTGACATGATGCAAACACGGCTTACCCTGGTCGAGGGGTGGACGTATCTAGGCATACGTCAGGCCTTGCGCGACGCCCCTCAGGTCAAGCAAACTCTGGATGGAGTCAGTGATCAGGAATTGATGAAGCGCCTGGGAATCACGGCAGATAGCCCTGAAGGCTGGTTTTATCCGGATACTTATGTTTTTGTCCCCGGCACTAGCGATTTCGACATTTTGCGTCGCGCTTATCATGCCCAGGAACAAATACTTCAGGCCGCCTGGGAACAGCGCGAGCCGAATTTACCGCTGAAAACACCTTATGAAGCACTGGTGTTGGCGTCAATTGTTGAAAAAGAGACCGGTCATAGCGCGGATCGAGATCGCGTAGCCGGGGTGTTTGTGAATCGTTTGCGGCGCAATATGCTGTTGCAGACCGATCCCACGGTAATTTATGGCATGGGCGAGGCCTATCAAGGCCGTATACGTAAAAAAGATCTAACCACAGACACGCCTTGGAATACCTATACGCGTGGTGGGCTGCCACCCACACCTATTGCTAGTGCTGGCAAGGCAGCGCTATTGGCTGCTTTGCATCCAGAAAAACATAGTTATCTGTATTTTGTCTCGCGCGGTGATGGCAGCAGCGAATTTTCTAAAGACCTGAACGCCCATAATCGCGCTGTGGGCAAGTTCATATTGGGACGACGCAATTAATTATGTCGCACGCTAACACGACATTAGCCACGCCAATGCGCCGTGGCGGCTTTATTACCCTGGAAGGGGTGGATGGCGCCGGTAAAAGCACGCATGTGGAATGGCTGGCCGACCAATTACGGGAACGTGGCCAGCAGGTGGTGCTGACTCGAGAGCCTGGGGGTACGCTTTTAGGCGAGGCGCTGCGACAGATGGTGCTGAATCAGCCCATGCACCTTAAGACAGAAACCCTGTTGATGTTCGCCGCTCGTTGCGAACATGTGGAAACTGTCATTAAACCTGCCTTGGACGCAGGGAAATGGGTAGTTTGCGACCGTTTTACTGACGCGACTTATGCCTATCAGGGCGGAGGGCGCCAGTTGGGCGAGCGTCGTATTCAAATTCTGGAAGAGTGGGTGCATGCGGGTCTACAGCCGGATCAAACCTGGCTGTTCGACCTGCCTTTGGCCTTGGCCAGGCAACGTCTAGAGCGTGGTGGCAGTCCCGATCGCTTCGAGCAAGAGGCCCAGGCATTTTTTGAACGCACTCGTGCAGCCTATCACCAGCGCGCCGAGCAAGACCCAGAACGTTTCTATATCGTTGATTCATCCCAGTCTATTGCTGAAATACGCATAGTATTGCTGCAGCAAGTAGATCAATTGCTTAGCCGGCAATTTCCCCGGAAATTGCAGGAATGGCCTCAGCCATGAGCGCCTACCCACAGTTTTTGCCATGGCAACAGGCTACCGCCTCCGCTTGGCTAAGCCAGCGCGAGCGTTTTGCCCACGCCTGGCTGATACACGGACTGCCTGGTATAGGGAAAAGCCAGTTTGCGCTGGCCGCGGCTGCTAGTCTGCTGTGCGAGCAGCCTGTTCAGGGTCTGGCTTGCGGCCATTGCACTGCTTGCTTGTGGTTGGCCAGCGGCAATCATCCTGATATACGCCGTATACGGCCTGATGCGATTGCGTTGGAAGAAGGTGCTCAAGAAGCTGGTTCCGATGAAGATGTCGGCACATCTGCCACGACGGCAAAAAAAGTACCATCCAAAGAAATACGGGTAGAGCAACTGCGTTCTTTAAACTCCTGGTTTAATACTGCCACACATAGGGGAGGATGGCGGGTGGCGGTGCTTTATCCCGCTCAGGCGCTTAATGTTATTTCGGCCAATGCCTTGCTCAAGGTGCTGGAGGAGCCGCCGCGTCATACTGTTTTCCTGCTGGTCGCTGATGCTCCTGATCGTTTGTTGCCTACCTTGGTGTCGCGTTGCCGACGGTTGCCACTGTCGGTTCCCGATGTGGAGCTAAGTGTTAGTTGGTTAGAACAGCAGGGGCTGGCCCAACCCTCGGATTGGCTATCTGCTGCAGGGGGCGCACCATTGTTGGCCTTGGAATTGTCCCGCTCACGTGAGCAGGCTTGTCCAGATTGGCTTGCCATGTTGGCTGGATTGATTGCTAACGCGCCCAGAGCGGACATAGGCCCGGTCGCTGATTTACTTGAAAAACAGCCGGCAGTCAGTTGGATAGATAATTTACAACGGCTTTTTGTAGATATAACCCTAGTGGCCAGCCAGGAGCCCATACGTTACTTTCCTGCTTTATCAGCGACGGTAGGCGTGGCAGCAGCCAGGGCAAGTATGATTAATTTGTTAGACATGAACCGTTGGTTGGCGCAGCAGCGCGCAGTGGCAGGCCACCCCCTTAACCCCAAGCTGTTTATCCATGCGGCATTGCAAAGGGCGGTATTGGCCTGCGCCTAGGAAAAAACTTATGTATGTAGACTCGCATTGCCACCTTAATTTCCCCGAATTGGCGGAAAATCTTCCGGATATTTTGCAGCGCATGGCCCAGAACAGGGTCAGCCACGCTTTGGTGGTCAGCGTTAACTTGCCGGATTGGCCCGGTTTGATGGATTTGGTGGCGCCACATCCGCATTTATATGCTTCTGTAGGGGTACACCCGGACTACGAAGATACCCCAGAGCCCACCGTAGACCAACTGCTTGAGCTGGCCCAATCGCCTAAGGTAGTCGCCATCGGTGAAACCGGCCTGGATTATTTCCGTCAGCCCGAACCTTTGGAGTGGCAGCGCGATCGTTTTCGTACCCATATACGCGCCAGCCAGGCCAGCGGCCTGCCATTGATTATCCATACACGGGCTGCCAGTGCAGATACCTTGCGTATCATGCAAGAAGAGGGCGCAGGCCAATCTGGGGGCGTCATGCATTGCTTTACCGAGTCCTGGGAGGTAGCCCAAGCCGCCATGGAACTGGGTTTTTATATTTCTTTGTCAGGCATAGTGACCTTTAAAAATGCCCAAGATCTACATGAGCTTGCCGTGAAAATGCCCTTGGACAGACTGCTGATAGAGACGGATTCGCCCTTTTTGGCACCCGTTCCCCACCGAGGGAAAACCAATGATCCCTCTAAAGTGATACATGTGGCCGAGAAAATTGCCGACCTCAGGGGTGTGCCAGTGGCTGAAATAGCTAAGGCTACAACTGATAATTTCTTCAATCTATTCAATAAGATAGATAGAAGTATTAATGTAAATTAGTTAAAGTAAACTATTAAGCATTTTTCGGTTTTTACTTACGGTTAAAGTGAACTCTTTAGATAGGAAAGCGTAACGTTAGACTCCAAATGCTTAAAGTGATTTAGTTAAAGTAAATTCTAGGATGGTCATATGATCAGCTCATCACCGTACGCTAGCGCTAGTGTGTTTATCAGGCGCCTTATAGCCGGCCTAGCCGTTCTGATGTTTAGTTCTGCCGTTGGTGCAGCCGTGCCCTCTGATTGGTGGGTAAATATTGCCAATGACAGGGTCACTCAGGTGCAGCAAATGCTTGGCAGGGGCGTAGACCCCAATGAATTCAGTAGCGATGGCCAGCCTGCCATCATGCAAGCAATACGCGATGGCGCCTGGAAGGTTTACGACGTTCTGGTTAAAAGCAAGAAAACCGATGTGAATGCCGTCAATGTCAACGATGAAACCCCTTTAATGTATTTGGCTGTGGTCGGCGAAACCGCAAGGGCGCAGGCTTTAATACAGCGTGGCGCTCAGGTAAACCGCCTGGGCTGGACACCATTACACTATGCCGCCTCTAAGGGGCATCTGGATATGGCCCGTCTGCTGATTACCAAGCAGGCTATTATTAACGCACCTGGGCCCGATGGGACAACCCCATTGATGATGGCAGCGTACTCGGGTAGTGCGGCTATGGTGCAGTTGTTGTTGGATGCTGGCGCCGATGTCACCACCCTGAATTTACAGAAACAGGATGCCGCGGACTGGGCTAGGCTGAAAAAGCACACCGATCTGGGGACTAAGCTGGATGTATTGACGCAGAAAGTGCTGGCCCAGCGGGCCGCCATGCGTCAGGCAGGCACGTCGACGCCACCGCAGGGCACGGAACGTCTAAGGCTGGATCAGGCTAATGGTCCCAGTACGCCTTCAGCCACTCAGGACACTGAAGGCGCTGCCTCGACCTCGAAATACTTTGATCTGGATAGGTTCAAATAAGGCGGGTACTAACTCGCAGGCAAGTATTCCGGTCTGACTATGCCTTGTAGTTGGCCGTAGGGTATTAACAATTCAGGCTGGCCGGACGAATAGGGCGCGATTTGGTAGGAATCGTATTTCACCACCAGCCCTTGGTCCGTAAAGCCAAAGTTTTCGCTAGGCTGAAAGGGCCACATGCGTGCATAGGCGGCAGGATCGCGGGTAGCATCGGGATTGCTGCTTAGCCATAGCGCATGCGCCTGTCGTAGGGCCTGAATATAGGCGTCGTGTTGACCAGTCTGCAGTATCTGGGCCAGACCCAGAACCTTCTGATCATCATTGTTCCAATTTAAAAACTGTGTGGCCGATATACCATGGGCTGCACCAGTGAAATACTGAAAAGAGTTCAGTTCCACGACAGTCAGGTGGCGGTTGCGATAGCGGGTTTTGGCCGACAGCACGGTAGAGTCACGCGGTGCTGCAGTTTGCCAGAAGTAGTCCTGATATCCCGCTACCGTAGAGTAGGGCTGAACGCTGCCATCGTCTATGCCTGTCATTACCGACAAAGCATGGTCCACCAATTCGGTCAGGCGGGGTATGCCCGGAAAGACCAGGCTATCCAGGGTAATGGTGGGGCATTCCCCCTTGCAGCCGGGTTTGCTGTGCTCCCATTTGATCGCCTGAGTAAATAGGCCGTCCTTGCTGGTTTCCTGGGCTATCTGGGCCGGAATCAAGGAAATGTCGCCACTGGGCGCGCTGGCGCATGCCACCAATAGTGGGGCTAGGCCAGCAAAAGCGGCAATTTTAAAGGTACGTTTAAGCTGATTAACCATGGTTGTCCTTGTTACGGCCTTAGAAACATCGTATCTACTTTACCACCGCACTTGACCTTGACATCGTTGTAAGCTTTATAGTCAGTATCAAGTGGCATAAATTATGCCGCTACCTCCAGTTAGTTTCAAGGATAGTCCATGAGCAGTTCAACTTCCACGGCCGTAGGGTCTACCGTCAGCCTATATATCCAGGGCATGACCTGTGCGTCTTGCGTGGGGCGCGTACAGCGGGCATTAGGCGCCGTTCCAGGTGTTGTCCAGGCCCATGTGAATCTGGCCACTGAAAGGGCGGATCTGACATTTTCTGGTGTGCCAGATATTGCCGCCGTGCGGGCTGCGATAGAAAAATCTGGGTATCAACCCGTCGAGCATATCGTTGAACTGGCTGTGGACGGCATGAGCTGCGCGTCTTGTGTAGGTCGGGTAGAGCGGGCTTTGGCTGCTGTGCCTGGTGTTATAAGCGCCAGTGTTAATCTGGCTACTCAGCGTGCCCAAGCCACTGTGCTGCAGGGCGTGGATGTTGGGCTATTACAGGTCGCCATTAAAAAGTCCGGCTATGAAGCCACCGAAATTACCCAAGACGCTGACAGTGGGGATGCTCATGCCCTGCGCCAAGCCCAAGAAATGAGCGCCCTGGGCCGTTCATTGTTATTGGCTGGCATCTTGACCATGCCAGTGTTTTTGATGGAAATGGGCTCGCATTTTGTGCCGGCCATACACCATTTTCTGGCAGCATCGCTAGGAAATACGCTGAATTGGTATATACAGTTTGCACTGACCACTTTGGTTTTGTTTGGACCCGGCTTGCGATTTTTCAAGGCTGGAATACCCGCTTTGTTGCGTGGGGCACCAGATATGAATTCATTGGTCGTTGTAGGTACTAGTGCCGCCTACGCATTTTCTATTGTGGCTACCTTTGCATCGAGTGTTTTACCGGAAGGTTCGGTACACGTTTACTACGAAGCAGCCGCTGTTATCGTCACCCTGATTTTATTGGGTCGCTACCTTGAAGCCCGAGCCAAGGGCCAGACCTCGCAAGCCATACGCCGCTTAATTAGCTTGCAGGCAAAAACTGCCCGGGTTGATCGTGATGGCGTACTGTCTGAAATTGCGATTGCGGATGTCCGTATTGGCGATCTGATCCATGTGCGCCCAGGCGAGCAAATTCCAGTTGATGGCCAGGTTAGCCAAGGCAACAGCTTTGTTGATGAATCCATGATTAGTGGTGAACCAGTCCCGGTCGAGAAAACCGCGGGGTCTGAAGTAACGGGCGCCACCGTAAATCAAGAGGGTGCTTTGATGGTGCAAGCGACTCGGATAGGCAGCGATACCGTACTGGCCCAGATAATACGCATGGTCGAGCAGGCCCAGGGAGCCAAGCTGCCCATACAGGCCTTGGTTGACCGTATTACTATGTGGTTTGTACCTGCCGTCATTGTTGCCGCTATCCTTACTTTCATCGTATGGCTGGTATTCGGACCAACACCGGCGCTTACATTAGCGCTGGTCAATGCTGTGGCTGTATTGATTATTGCCTGCCCGTGCGCTATGGGTTTGGCGACCCCAACATCCATCATGGTGGGTACGGGGCGTGCCAGCCAGTTAGGTATATTGTTTCGCAAAGGCGAGGCTTTACAACTGCTGAAAGACGCCAGCGTGGTTGCGGTGGATAAAACCGGCACGTTGACCCTGGGCAGGCCTCAGTTAACTGATTTGTTCCTGGCTCCGGGTTTCCAGCGCGCCACGGTGTTGGCTGCCGTAGCTGCGGTGGAAAATAAATCCGAACATCCCATCGCGCGCGCTATCGTTCAAGCAGCGCAGTTAGAAGGACTGACGCTTCCCGAGCCGGAGGACTTCAACTCCATCACTGGGCACGGAGTACATGCACGCGTAAATGGTCAGCAACTACAAATAGGGGCAGACCGTTATATGGTGTCATTGGGCCTGGACCCTAGCCTATTCGCAGAGCAGGCCAGCGTGCTGGGCGATCAGGGAAAAACCCCGCTATATGCTGCAATTGATGGCCAGTTGGCCGCCATGATTGCTGTGGCTGATCCCCTTAAAGACAGCACGGCGCCGGCGATTGCCGCTTTACATAAGTTGGGTCTGAAAGTCGTCATGGTGACCGGCGACAACCGGCGCACCGCTTTAGCCATTGCCAAGCAGCTAGATATAGATGATGTCGTGGCCGAGGTTATGCCTGCAGGCAAGGTAGAGGCTGTGCGCACTCTGAAGCAGCAGTATGGACGTTTAGCCTATGTGGGCGATGGCATTAACGATGCGCCTGCATTGGCCGAAGCTGATATCGGCATAGCTATTGGTACCGGAACAGACATTGCTATAGAAGCCGCTGATGTGGTTTTGATGTCTGGCGAACTTAGCGGCGTGGCTAATGCAATCGCCGTGTCCAAGGCCACCATTACCAACATTAGGCAAAACCTGTTTTGGGCCTTTGCTTATAACGCTGCTTTGATACCGGTGGCGGCTGGTGTCCTATACCCATTTAATGGGGTGTTGCTATCACCAGTATTCGCCGCCGGAGCCATGGCTTTATCCAGCGTTTTCGTTGTAACTAACGCCTTGCGCTTGAAGCGTTTTCAGGTGACTGCTTAGTCTTGGCGTACAGGCTCGTAGCCAGCTTCGCGTATTGCCGCTTCAATGGCATTATGATCCGAGGCACCATTTACCTGAAGGTGGTGCGTGGGCAAATCAAAGGTCAATGTTGTGTCTGGGGCCACGGCTTGTACAGCCTTAGTGATGGAATTAACGCAATGCACGCAGGTCATGTCCATAATTTGTAGGTTTAGCATGGTGGTGTTCTCCTTAGTTAGTATTGCGATCAATGACGATCAAAACACGCATTCTAGAGCTTCCCATGGTAGCAAGGTCAAGTCGGTGTTAACTGGAGTGTATGCATGAATATAGGCCAAGCCGCACAGGAATCGGGCATTAGCTCGAAGATGATACGTTATTACGAAACCATAGGTTTACTGCCACCGGTGGTGCGCAGCGCATCAGGATATAGACAATACACAGCCACTGAAGTCCAGTTACTGCGATTCATTCGTCGTTCGCGTGATTTGGGGTTTTCTTTGGAGCGTATACGTACCCTGATCGGCTTATGGCAGGACACAACGCGCAAAAGCAGCGATGTTAAAGAACTCGCACAGCAATACGTGCGTGAGCTGGACGACGATATTGCTAAATTGCAATCCATACGCGATCAATTACGTGTTTTAGCCGAGTGTTGTCACGGAGATAACCGGCCAGACTGCCCCATATTGTCCGATCTAGCCAGTTGATCAGGCTGTGTTTTCTAAATATCAAAACCCTCTATTTGTTATTGTTATTAAGGATCAAGAATGAAGTTGTTGATTATTGCCGCCACGTTGATGGGGGCGTCAAGCTTGGCTTATGCGGCCAAACCGGCGATCACGGTGTATCAAGACCCTAATTGTGGCTGCTGCACCGGATGGGCTGAACATATGCAGGCGTCTGGATTTGATGTGCGCCAAATCAAAACCACCAATATGGGCTCGGTTAAGGACAAGCTTGGGGTGCCCCACGGAATGGAGTCTTGCCACACCGCTGTTGTCGATGCCACAGGCCAAATTATTGAAGGACATGTGCCCGCTAATGCGGTACGGAAAATGTTGGCTCAACCAGCAGTAAAAGGCCTGACAGCGCCAGGTATGCCGGTGAACTCCCCAGGTATGGGCGAGATGGATGGTAACTTAGTCACCCTGGATTTCTCGGGTAAGGAATTTTCCCGCGACTAAGCGGCTAACGGTATTTGGGGGCATGGTGCCCCCAGACAGAATTACTTCTTCAGTGCTGCGTTTAGCAAATCAGCGACCACATCATTAATGTCGGCATTTTGCGTTTGGGCCAAGTCGCGTAGTTGATCGATCAGGGGTTGAGTCAACTTAACGGGAAAGGCCACTAGCCCTTTTTCCTGATCCAGTTTGCGCTGCTGGCGTCTATCTGTGGCGGCTGTAGCGGCTGCCCCGGAAAATTTCCCTGTAACGCCCCCTTTTTTCATTCTTTCTATTAGCTTAAGGGCTGCATTTTTCTCAAGATCAGTGCGTTTCATGGTGTTCCGACAAAGTAGGGCGGCAAGCGAAGGTGCTGATGCCAAGACGCTATTATACGGGCGGCTGTCATTGCATGATGTTACACATGGCTAGGTGTTGCAAACATTGCTTTTGCAAATTTTGGGCTGCGACCTTTAGCCTTGTTATATTGTCAGCCTATACCATTCAACAAAGTTGCCTTCATGGCTCAAAAGCTTAGTAGCCTGTTCTTTTCCACCGCTAAAAACCTAATGCGTTTACAGCGTAATGCGCTAAAGCTTACCAAGGCGCTGCCTATACCTCGCAAGAAAAAGGTCGCTGCTAAGACTATCAGCAAGAAAGTCCTGGTCAAGCAGACACTGGGGATGGGCGCTGGCAACTGGTGCCAGTATATCTATCAGCGACAACCTTCCAGCACCGAGTTGCTGGGTGAGCTTAGTTATTTTATTTACAGACCGCCCACACGACCATTAGCGGGCATACCGCTGGTGGTGGTACTACATGGCTGCCAGCAAGTCGCTCCCGAGATCGCGCTAGGAACAGGTATGAACCTGCTGGCCGATCAACAAGGCTTTATGGTGCTGTATCCACAGCAGGCCAAGCGTGTTAACGACCAGCACTGTTGGCGGTGGTTTGAACCGGATGGCGAACATGGCTTGGCCGAGGCGGACGATATTGCTGGTTTGATACGGGCCACCGTGGCGCGCTACAAGCTGGACAAAGCGCGGGTGTATATCTGTGGTCTGTCAGCAGGGGCTGCTATGGCTGGCATGGTGGCCATCCGTCATCCCAAACTAATTGCCGCCGTCGGCATGCACTCTGGTCCTGTGCTGGGTGATGCGCACAGCGGCGGCTCAGCCATGTTAACCATGCGCCGCGGCAGCACACATGATCCAACTATTTTAGTAGATGGTTTGCTAGAAGGATCGTCGGCTTTTCCTGGCATGCCTGCCATTATTGTGCAAGGCCGGAAAGATCATGTGGTTGCCATGCCTAATGCGCAACAGTTGCTGCAGCAATTTACGTATTTAAATCAACTGCCCTTGGGGTTATCGTCCAGTTCATCGCTTAACCATGCTTCAGCCGCGGTACCCGTACCCAAGGTTGATGTGTTGGGCAAGGGCACCAGCCGTGAATACCATCGCACGGATGTCATAGTGGGTGGCGATACTGTGGTTCGTTTGTGTACCGTAGACCATTTGGGTCATGCCTGGAGCGGGGGCAACCCTGTGGTGAAGTTTCATGCGGCTCGTGGCCCCAAAGCCAGCCTTTTGATGTGGCAGTTCTTCAGTAAGCAGCGGCGCGCCTAAGTCGCAATGGTAAACTTCCTGGCATGCAAAAACTTCACTATCCTCACGGACTTGAAACCGTCAGTGTGCTTATTTCTGGGCATGTTCAGGGCGTAGGTTTCCGCGCCGCCACGGTCAGGCAGGCGCATGCGCTGGGCTTGGGCGGTTGGGTACGCAATACCGATGATCATGGCGTCGAAGCCTTGCTGCAAGGCCAACACGACAACATAGATCGCATGTTGTCCTGGCTATTGACCGGGCCGCCGGCAGCGCGTGTCGACAATGTTGCCAGTCAAGATGTACAGACCGAACGTCGCTATGATCGGTTTGAACAAATCTAGTCGCTTAGGCAGGATCCAGCCGTGCTAAAAACCGGTCTGCTTTTTGCCATAACAGCCTTGGCGGAGATCATTGGCTGTTTCTTGCCCTATGTATGGTTGCGCAAAGGTGGGCCAGCATGGCTGTTGCTACCTGCGATTGTCAGCCTAGCGCTATTCGTTTGGTTGCTTACCTTGCATCCGGCAGCCAGTGGGCGGGTTTATGCCGCCTATGGCGGCGTGTATGTAGTCACAGCACTGATCTGGTTGCGCGTGGTGGACGGCATACGCCTAAGCACGCTGGACTGGATAGGCGCCGCCGTGGTGTTGACGGGTATGGCCATACTTGTGGTCGGCTGGAAAAGCTAATGTGTTCAGGCGACAGGCTTAAGCGCAACGAAGCCGGATCCGGGTAATCTCCGACCTAGCGCCTATGCGCATAGGTGGTCCCCAATAGCCTGTGCCACGGCTAACATAGACTTGCATGGCATCCAAGCGATGTAGGCCAGCTACAAACGGTTGCTGCAACGGGACAAAATACCCCCAGGGCCAAATTTGGCCACCATGGGTATGGCCGGACAACTGCACATCAAATCCGGCAGCGGCCGCCGCTGGTGCGCTGCGTGGCTGGTGCGCCAGTAGTATCTTTACCGCGACATTGTTAGGTGCACCGCGCAGCGCCTGGACTGGATCACTGGCCTGGTCGGCCACAAAGTGTTCGGCGCCAAAGTCGGTAACACCGGCAAGTAGCAAGGCCTGATCATGGTGCATCAGGATGTCGTGTTGATTCATAAGCACCTTCATTCCCAGGCGCTGAAACTCTGTGATCCACTGAGCCACTCCAGAGTAATACTCATGGTTGCCGGTGACTGCGTAGACGCCATAAGGCGCAGTCAACCTGGCCAAGGGCTGGGTATGCTGACTTAGTCTTTCCACGCTACCGTCTACTAGATCGCCAGTCAGGATAATCACGTCAGGCTTCAGCGCATTGACAGCATCCACTACAGCGCCCACATAATGGCGTTTTATGGTGGGACCCACGTGCAGATCGGTGACCTGGACCAGCGTAAATCCATCTAGGGTAGGAGGTAGGCCGGGCAGGGCAATGTCCACATCCACGACACGGGCACGGCGGCGCGCATTGATCAGGCCCAGCACCAAAGCTACTACGCTAAAGATAAGGACTGCCCATGCACTGATCTGACGGAAATCAGCCCGATCTTTGGCGTCCATCAACACCGGATAGACTATGCTGATTAGCTGCGCAGCCAGCAGCACCGCATCGCGCAGCACTGTCAGTACAAATAGCCAAGAAAATAGACCTAGACATAAGAAGCCCACCCAAGCAAGAATATCGCCCTTGGGTTGCCCAGTGCTGCGACGGGCGGCAAAACCTGCCATGATTAACAAATAAACCACCAGCACAGCCAGCACCGTCAACCAGGGCAAGTAGCCCGGCGGACTGGCCAGCGCCAGCCGCAGGGCTACATAAGCATGCGCTAAAAAGACAATAACGGGCAGGCGAAGCAAAAACGAGAACCTAGGCATGATGTTTCCAAATAAGCACTAGCCTGACAGTAACACTAGCCCGCTATGCCAGTTGCACTAGTGCGCCATACTGCCAAAGTGACCGCTGTTAAAGTCTTGCATCGCCTGGGCGATTTCTTGCTCGGTGTTCATCACGAAAGGACCGTAACCAACAATAGGTTCGTCTATGGGCTGTCCACTGATCAACAGCACTATAGCGTCGCTATTAGCTTCTACGGCCAGGCGTTCTCCGGCTTGATCCAATACGACCATTTGCGATTCGCGCGCAATGGCGTTGCCGTTGACTTGTACCGTGCCCTGCAGCACGATAAGTGCCGTGCTCCAGCCTTCAGGAACGGTGAATTCGTTAATACTGCCTTGATTAAGATGTAAATCCCAAACATGCATGGGTGAAAACGTATGCGCAGGCCCCGTTTTGCCTGCTAAGTCGCCGGCAATAACGCGAACCTTGCCGCCGTCATTAGGTAATTGGGCAACAGGGATGTCGGCGTCGACTATGGCCTGATAACCTGGGGTTGCCATTTTATCGGCAGCAGGCAGGTTGACCCATAACTGCACCATGGTAAATAGTCCACCGGATTTGGCAAAGGCGTCGGAATGATATTCCTCGTGCAATATCCCAGAACCGGCTGTCATCCACTGCACATCACCGGGGCCTATGGTGCCGCCCTTGCCTGTAGAGTCTTTATGGGACACTTCGCCCTTATAGACGATGGTGACGGTTTCAAAGCCACGGTGTGGGTGCTGCCCTACACCGCGTCTATGCGTGGTCGGTGTAAATTCGGCAGGACCAGCGTAATCCAATAATAGGAATGGGCTAAGCAACTTACCGTGGGTTTGGTAAGAAAACATAGAGCGAACGGGGAAGCCGTCGCCCACCCAATGAGGACGGGGTCCGCTATAAACACCTAGAACTTTTTTCATGTGCTAACTCCAAAAAAAACGGCGCTTGCCGCATCATTGAAGCTAGTTTACTTTTAGATCAATGCTAGGACTAGATGGCAGATTACGCCATCACAGTCCTATATTTGGAACAATGGCCCTGACTTAGAACTCTTCCCAGTCATCATTGACGTTACCTGCAGCAGCCAGTTTTGGGGCAGGCGTTAACGGTAAGCGGCTTTTAGCAGCAGGGGTAGGGGCGGCCACAGGTGCTGGTGCGGCGGGACGTGTCGGCGTAAGTGTGCGCATAGGCGTACGTGCCGAGCGAGCTGTTGCGGCCACAGCCTGCTGGCTGTCTGCGCCTATTTGAAAGACCCTGACCACATCCACCATGTGTTGTGCTTGTTCGCTTAGGCTTTCTGCAGCCGTGGCGGACTGCTCGACCAAGGCGGCGTTTTGCTGGGTGACATCGCTTAATTGCACCACGGCGTCATTAATTTGCGACAGGCCTGTGGTTTGTTCCGTGGTCGCTGCGCTAATGTCGTTAATCAGGTCGGTTACGTGCTTGACCTGCATGACTATGCCCTGCATGGACTCACCGGCGGCATGTACCATCTTGGTGCCGGTTTCTACTTTATTAACACTGTCGTCGATCAGGTTTTTAATGTCGCGTGCGGCCGAGGCGCTGCGTTGCGCCAGGCTACGGACCTCGCTGGCTACCACGGCGAATCCACGACCTTGTTCGCCAGCGCGGGCTGCTTCTACGGCGGCATTCAGTGCCAAGATGTTGGTCTGGAAGGCTATGCCATCAATAACATCAATGATTTCAACGATCTTTTTGGAAGAGGCGTTCATTTCATCCATGGTCTTGACGACATTGCCAACCACTACGCCACCTTCAACGGCAGCGACGCTGGCGCTGGACGACAGTTGTGCCGCCTGACGCGCTACTTCAGCATTGCTTTTCACTGTGCTGGACAGTTCTTCCATGGCAGCAGCCGTTTCAGTGATATTGGCGGCTTGTTCTTCGGTGCGTTGGGACAGATCGGCATTGCCTATGGCAATTTGACTGGATCCGGTCGCTATGCTGTCGCTGCTGGCGCGCACTGCCGCAACCACCTTGCGCAAGGAAGCTTGCATCTGGCTCATGGCAGCGACCACGCTGCCATGAGGTGCGCGGGCGGCATCTATTTTGGTGTTCAAATTGCCTTCGGCAATAGAGTACGCGATATTGGCGACTTCCAGGGGTTCTCCGCCCAGTTGGCGGGTCAGTACGCGTGTTATCAGCGCGCCTATCAGGATGGCGAGTATGGCGCCAAATGCGGTTAGGCCTATCATCAACCTCATTACCTGTTTATTCAGTGTTTCCGCTTGCACATCCAGAGCGTGCGAGTCTTCGAGCTTGCGTTCTATCAGGGTGTTGGTGAGTTCCCCCATTTTATTGGCGATGGGGCGTACCTCCTGAGACATGATTGTCATTGAGCGCGAGTTAGGATCGCCGATGGCTTCAGTGGTAACCAGCGCGACCACATTATGCAAGGCTTTTTGATAGACTCCCAAGGTGTCCCTGGCTTCTTGCAGCAAGGCCCGGCCTTGTTCAGTGGTGAACGAAGGGTCCAGTTGAGCGAGTTCCTTTTGGGCACCATTTAAGAAGTCCTCGGTAGCCTGGAGGTGCCGCTGGCGTTCCTCTGTGGTGCGCACCAGCATGGCATTGCGTATTGCGCGTTCTGCCGAAAGCAACTGTATGCTGGTATTCGAGGCCAGGCGCAAGCCAATAATGTCACGGCTGTACATGGTGGCCATCAAGCCATTCAACTCGGCTACGGAACGAATTCCGATCAGGCCTATGATGGCTGCGATGATGGCGACGATTAAAAAGCTACCTATTAATTTGGTGCCTACTTTCAGGTGGTTGAACCAACGCATTTACATCTCCTGGCGCAATGATGGGCTACACGCGGTAAAGACTGCAGACTGATGGGCTATCAGGCGGTCAGCGATACGACGTGAATGTGACTAATAACGGCAGAAGAAAAAGAATCTTTAGGCCCAGGGGACTGTGGCAGCGACGTACTTAGCTACCGCTATAGGCCATCGTGCTAAGTAAGGCCAGCGCTGGCTGGCGGGAATCCAGCCGAGTGTGCTGCACTATGATGGGCAGTGATGACTGAAACACACTGGAGTAGGGCGTATCACGCGGAATGATTTCGGGATCGCGCAGGTCGTTAAAGCGCAAGTGCACTGTGCGCCTGGCCCCTACATGTACATGATAAGGTCCCGCCGGCTCCCTATCTTCATAATAGATAGTGATAGCTACATCTACATCCTCGTTGTTGGTATTTAGTAGACACGCAGTTTCATGGCTTAGGTAGCGTGGGTCGTCGCCATTGGTGCTGTCCGCTGGAATATAGCCTTCGGCAATAGCCCATAGAGTTTTTCCTAGATTCATGATTTATGCCTATTCATCCACAATAAGGCCCCTACAGCCAAGGTTGCACCCAGCAGCCAATGGCGATGCTGTACCGCCCAAAGCTCTTTGCTGCGATCCAGCGCACGATCACCAAATCGCCCATGTATGCCGGGATCGCCAGCTACGGGATCAAATAAATTGTCAGGCCTGTCGCCGCTATCGGGCTCGCCTTCGATTTGTTGGCTGCCATAGCCTGTAGCTCCTAAATAGCGGTCGGCTAACCCAGGCGCAATTTTTTGTACCCATTCAGCTAGTAGGGTCGGTGCCCCCACCGGCACTTCACGCCGTTTATGTTCAGTGGCCCAGACTATGGCCCGAGCCGCCACTTCAGGCTGGAAAATTGGCGGTACAGGCTGGGGCAAATTTGCCATACGGCTGCGCGCCCAACCGAACTGGGGCGTATTCATGGCAGGCAATTGCACGGCAGTAATGCGTACTCGGCTGTTATCGTGCATTAATTCACTACGCAGTGAATCTGTAAAGCCGGTCACCGCATGTTTGGCCCCGCAATAGGCCGATTGCAAGGGTATGCTGCGGTAAGCCAACGCCGAGCTGACCTGCACTATTACCCCGTGATCGCGGGGAAGCATACGTTTTAGCGCCGCCCTGGTGCCATGGACGAACCCCAGGTAAGTGACATCAGTAACGCGCCGAAATTCGTCTGGGGTAATTTGTTTAAACGGTGAAAATATCGTTACCATGGCGTTGTTGATCCAGATGTCAATGTCGCCTAGCGTCATTTCAATTTGTGCAGCCGCCTGCTCCACGGCCCTATCATCCGCCATGTCCACAGATAAGGCGTACCCTTCGCCCCCAGCCAACTCTACGTCGCGCACTGTTGCATCCAGCCCTTCTTGACCACGTGCTAATAAGCCTATGCGCGCGCCACGCTTGGCAAACTCCAAGGCCGTTGCGCGACCCACACCTGCTGATGCTCCTGTGATAACCACGACTAGCGGCTGTCCTGTGCGAACTGAGGTCTTCATGGTGTTCAGTGTTTTGTAATAGGTCATCGTGCTTTTCCTTAAGAGTGCGCAGGCGTACTGAGGTCAGGTATCTGGCTCGCAGCTGTAGGACGCTCCCTTTTCTTGGAAGCGTGTTCGGCCTGTTTCGTGGAAATGGAGAGAAGACAAGCACTATTGATCAGCGCCATATGCGTCAGAGCCTGTGGAAAGTTTCCCAGCATGCGTCGTTTATTAGGGTCGTATTCTTCTGCAAGCAACCCTACGTCGTTACAAAGCGCCAGTAGCCTTTCGAACAGGGCTTCGCCTTCGGCGCGGCGTCCTGTCAGCACCATGGCATCCGCTAGCCAGAAAGAGCAGGGCAGGAAAGAGCTTTCGCCAGGCGGCAAGGCATCGACCTGAGCTATACGCGAATAGCGCAGCACTAGCCCCTGCACCAGCAGATGCCGTTCTATGGCGGCGATGGTGCCTAAGACCCGGTTATCGTCAGGAGGCAAAAATCCAACTTGAGGCATTAGCAGCAGACTTGCGTCTAAGTGATTTGACCCATAAAACTGGACAAAGGTATTTTCTTGGGCGTTGTAGCCTTCGCTACACACTTGGGCGTGTATTTCGTCGCGCACCTGTCGCCAGCGTTCCAGGGGGCCATCATGGCCATAGGTTTCCATATCCTTGACTGCTCGATCAAATGCCACCCAGGCCATCATTTTGGAATGCGTAAAGTGGCGACGTGGCCCGCGTACCTCCCAAATCCCTTCATCGGGTTCTCGCCACTGATCCTCCAGGAATTTCAGTAAAGCAAGCTGTATACGCCAAACTTCCGGTAAGGGCGGCAAGCCAGCCGCACGCGACAAGTGTAAGGTGTCCATTACTTCGCCATAGACATCCAGTTGAAATTGCTTAGAGGCAGCATTTCCTACCCGAACCGGGACTGCACCCATATAACCAGGAAGCCAAGCCAGCTCGTGTTCTTCCAGGCGTCGTTCGCCGGTAACGCTGTAGAGTATCTTCAGATCCTCGGGGCCACAGACGGCACGCCTTAACCATTCGCGCCAGGCTATCGCTTCGTCGTGGTAACCGGCCAATAACATGGCATTGAGAGTAAAAGTAGAGTCGCGTAGCCAACAATAACGATAATCCCAGTTGCGAACGCCTTTCCATCGTTCGGGCAGGGAGGTAGTGGGTGCGGCCACCATTCCACCAGTAGGTCTGTAAATCAAGGCTTTCAAGGTAATCAGCGAACGCATTACTGCATCATGCCAGCGCCCTTTATAGTTAGACCGCGCCGTCCAGAGCAGCCATTTTCTTTCCGTATCTTGCAATGCCTGCGTTGCATTTAGCGGGAGCAGGTCCTCTTCATAAGAGGGACGATAGTTCAAACTAAAAGAGACGCCATCACCTTCATTTACCTGGAAATTCGCCAGTGTTTTCATATCTTCGCCATACAGGCTGACACTGGTATAAAGCTCTAAGGTATCCGGCCCCGTGGTTGCCAGCAAGGCGCCATTTTCCTGTCTAACCCAGGGCACCACCGACCCATAGTCGAAACGGATGACCAGCTCCATCTGCATAGTGACCTGGCCTCTTAAACCCTGCACCATCCGCACGATGTCACGCCTTTTTTCAGAGAATGGCATGAAATCGACCACTCGGACAGCACCTGTTTCTGTTTCAAACAGGGTTTCCAGAATCAGGGTGCCGGGTCGATAGCGGCGCTGTATACCCAGTATCTGACAACTAGGCGCGATCAACCATCGCCCGTGCTCAGGCCTGCCCAATAGGGCGGAAAAACACGCAGGTGAATCAAAACGAGGCAAGCAGAGCCAGTCAATAGAACCATCGCTACCTACTAAAGCGGCAGTTTGTCCGTCCCCTATTAGGGCGTAATCTTCGATAGGCAATGGCATTGGCAGGCTCTGACTGGTGCTTGGAATCTAGCCGTTCTCTAGCAAGTTGTATGCCGCCGTATGATTAGATTAAGGCTTGGCTGATCTGCTGGATAAAAATATCCGTAGACATTGGTTCGCATGATTTCATCGAAACGCTCGTCGGTAAGATCGAGCAAGGACTCTGCGTGCTCCTGAAATGCTGCGTTGTTAACCAGGATATCCAGTCCACCAAAAGCCTGGACAGCTTGCTCGACGGCTTGGTTGCAGAATGCGGAGTCCTTTACATCCCCAGAGATCTGTATGCATTGTCGTCTTCTCCAGATGTTAGCCGGTAAGGGGGGGCTCGGGATGCTTACGTGTGCCTGTCTGGGGGGTGTTGACGTTGTCAGTCGTAGCCATGAGGTACTCTTTTATCAGCGCCACCTATCATCGCTTGTTGTGTGCCTTATCGGCACGGCTGCTTTGTTGATCGTGCCCAGAACCGATTTGAGTGGCATGACCTTCCTTTTTACTGCGATGCTGTTGTGTACCGTGGCTTTTTTGTTGGTCACGCGGGGTGTCGTCATTTTGAACGTCGGCGCCAGATGACTTGTTGTCATGCTTTTTTTGAGTTTCCATGATGATCTCCGTAAAGGCTCAGATGCGATAGGGCTGCCAGTTTCATTCCTGAGGCAGGTTGCATAAAAAGGCGGGCTCCAACTTTCAAGCAGCTATCTGCCTGCCTTAAAACTCAATGTTTTCATGGCCGCAGTCAGCGTACGCGCTGCCTTTTTGTAGTCTTTCCACGGCTCATTACCTTTATCCAGACGCTCATGGATATTGGCAATCCTCCATTGCGCCGAGCTGTGCAGGGTTTTGACTTCATCCCAAGCAATGGGTACCGACACGCCCATGCCAGGCCGGGCGCGAGCTGACCATGCCGCCACAGTGGTAGCGCCAAAGCCGTTGCGCAGATAATCGACAAACACTTTACCTACGCGGTTGCGAGGCCCGCTTAAGGCGGAAAAGCGTGTTGGTAGCGTTTTGCTTAGGTGCAACACGATGGCATGTGAGAAGTCTTTCACTGTATCCCAGTCGTGCCGCCGTTGTAGTGGCACAACCACATGCAGGCCCTTGCCTCCGCTGGTCTTCACAAATGATTCCAGCTCCAGTTCATTAAGAAAAGCATGCACGACCAGCGCTGCCTCTTGCATTGCAGGCCATTCGACGCCTTCGCCTGGATCCAGGTCGAAGATCATTCGATCTGGTTTAGCAATTACCGTTTTAACGGCATTCCAAGTATGGAGCTCGATCGTATTCATTTGCGCCGCACTGAGAAGTCCTTGCGCAGAGACTATTTCCATTAGCGGATCATGGCCTGGGTCTAGTTTGGGTGACAATTGATGTACACCCGCCATTTTCTCCGTATCCAGATGCTTCTGAAAGAATATCTGGCCATTGATACCCTGTGGTGCGCGCACCAAGGACACGGGCCGCCCCTTCAGGTGTTCCTGCATAAGCGGTGCGACCAACGCGTAGTAGCGAAGGAGATCTATCTTGCGTGTGTTGGATGACGCATCCACTACACGCTCGGGATGAGTCACTTTGAGTGTGGCGAGCAGTGAGTTCAATTCGACCGGTTTGATATCGGTCTGCATAGGACTCTCCTTGATGATGTTCCTGACTGGCTTATCACTGCGCAAGCCATGAAAAACAGCATGACGTACATTTCCATTCTTGGTCCATTGACCGAACGATACCTCTGCCAGCATTGCCGGCTTTACCCAATGTGACTTTTCGTCAATGCCTGTAGTTGAAGAGAAGGGGTTTTTTGTTGTGTGCAGCGCCTGCAGCTTTTGCTTGATATCGGTAAGCGTTTTTGCGTTAAAGCCCGTGCCCACATTTCCCACATAAACCAAGGCCCCAGCTGCATCGTGTATGCCCAGTAATAAAGAGCCTATTCCCGTGCGAGAACCCTGAGGGTCGGTGTAACCGCCAATCACGAACTCTTGCCGAAAACCACATTTCAGTTTTATCCACTCGGATGATCGCCCAGACACATAGTGGGACGCCTTTTTCTTACCAATGACGCCTTCCAGCCCAAGCTTGCACGCCGAGGCAACGATGTCGCGTCCGGGCACGTCGAAGGTATCACTGAAACGAATTGTGCCGCCTTTGACGTGCTCAAGCAGCTCTCGTAATTTTTGGCGGCGTAGGATAAGTGGCTCCGTCCGTAAATCCATGCCATCGCAGTAGGGGAGGTCAAATAGAAAATAGACAATGTCTTTAGTAGTTGAGCTGTCAAAAGCATTCTGCAAGGCTTGAAAGTCCGGCAGACCGTGTTCGTCGAGCATAACAATCTCACCGTCATACCAGCCTTCAGGCAAATGATTAGCCTTTAATTGTGCTGCCAGCTCAGGAAGGCGGTTTGTCCAGTCGTTTGTGTTACGCGTGTATAGCTGAACCCGGCTCTTTTTAACACGCGCTAATAATCGGTATCCATCGAACTTGATTTCGTAAAGCCACTGTGAAGATGCACTGGGAGGCGAATCTACCAGCGTAGCTAGTTGAGGCTTGAAGGTGGCTGGTAGGTTGGCTTTGTCAGCGCTTAGGTGTGCGACGCTATCAGGCATTTCATCGACCACGCTGAATTCATTGGTGGAACGTGAAAACTCGTCATTTTCTTTGATCAGCAGCCAAGCATCTTGTTTGTTTTGCTTGCCTTTCATTCTGACTAAAACCCATTTCCCACGCAATTTATGGCCATGCAGCTCGAACTTCAGATTTCCTTCCTGATAGCCCTTACGTGCGTCCCCTAAAGGCATCCATACACCTTTGTCCCAAATAATCACTTTCCCTGCGCCATACTGCTTGGCGGGAATCTGACCTTCAAATGTGTTGTACGAAATGGGATGGTCTTCGACATGTACAGCCATACGTTTATCGGTGTTATCCAAGCTGGGGCCTTTGGGTACGGCCCAGCTTTTCATCGTTCCGTCCAGCTCTAGCCTGAAATCGTAATGCAGGTGACTGGCCCAGTGTTTTTGGACGACAAATGAGCGGGTGGATTCATTGGCGCTTCCGCCTTCGCCGGGCTCGGTGGTAATGGAAAAATCACGTTTGGATTTGTAGGGCTGTAATACGTCGGTTTTAGCCATATCATGCCACTTTGCGACCGCCATCCGGCGTTGGTTTAGATGGCTTTTTAGCGCTTTTCTTTCCAACGTTAAGAGCGTTGGCCGGAGCTGCTTTTTTTGCGGTGGATTTCTTGACCGCGGTTGATGGCGTTTTCTTGGCAGACACGGTCGTAGGCCTTGAGACGCTTGATTCGCCTTGTTTTTTCAAGCTGCGTTGCAGCATTTCTGTCAGGTCATAAATTGTAGCTCCAGCTATTTCAGTATCTTCTTCCTTAGGCTGGACCACAGATTCAGTTTTGCCCGCTTTTACCTTTTCTTTTACTAGGTTCAGGATTTGTTCTTTGAAGGAGTCGATAAAGTTTTCAGGGGTCCACTTTGTGCTCATGTCGAAAAGCAACTGCTCGCCCATAGCCATTTCTTTTTCAGTTAAGCCCGTTGACTCCATCCCTTCGGCTGGCAAGTCCAATTCATCCAATGTCCGGATTTCATCATGCCACCGAAGCAAATTTAATATTAGGGCAGGTCCGCATGGCATTAACACCGCCAAGTGTTGTTTGGTCTGTATAACGACCTTGGCGATACCGACCTTTTGTGTTTTGCGTAGCACTTCGCGCAAAAGGGCATACACTTTGGCGCCTTTGTTTATGGGTGAAACGTAATAAGGCCGCTCTAGGTATATGAAAGGAATATCGCTAAGCGAAACGAAAGCCTCGATTTCTACCGTCTGTGTCGTCTTTGGATACGCTGACGCTATTTCCTCAGCCGATAAAATGACATATTGCCCGTCTTCGTATTCGATTCCTTTAACAATATTGTCCTTGTCGATCTCCTTGCCGGTTGCTTTATTGATACGCTTGTAGCCCACAGGATCCATGCTGCGCTTGTCTAGCCAGTCGAAGTCTAGCCCTTGTTCGACCGTAGCCGAATGCAGAGCTATGGGTATGTGGACCAGCCCAAACGTGATAGCGCCTTTCCATAAGGCCCGTTTACTTGAGGCGGCCATGGCTTATTCCTCCGTTTACGTGCATTCGTTTGTGCTGAAAATTAGCCGAACGGCATGCCGTACAAATAAGCAAGTTATGTTCCCGTGCGTATACAGCCGTACAATAAAAGCGACCATGTCCACTATTCCAGCACACGAAGTCAGTGAATCGCCCGGCTCGCCAACTGCCGATAGTCCTCGCGCGCTTATTGCAGCGCTAGGTATCGGCCAAATATGTTCATGGGGATCGCTGTACTACAGCTTTCCCCTAATTGCGGAAGCGATGATGGCTGAACTGGGGTGGTCAAAGGCGGATGTGTATGGCGCCGCCACACTAGGTTTAGTGCTGGCGGGATTCCTCGCCTATCCGGTCGGTCTGGCAGTCGATAAAGGCTACGGTAGGGCGCTGATGGGCGGGGCTTCGCTTATGGCGGGTGTACTACTGGCCCTTTGGTCACAGGTCGATAGTCTATTCGGGTTCTATCTGCTGATTGCCGGTATAGGCGCCTTGCAGGCGGCCGCTTTGTATGAACCCGCGTTTGCCGTTATGGCGCGCAGAGTCGGGGCAGGTAGGGCTAGGGCAGGTATCACCGCGATAACGCTGTGGGGCGGGTTTGCCAGCACTGTATTTATCCCCCTGGTTCAGTTTTTATTGGATCATAGTGGATGGCGGGATGCTCTGCTGGTGTTGGCATTAATTAATGGCTTGGTTTGCACGGTGGCGTATTTTGGTTTTATCAGGGCCAAAAAAGATGCCATTAATCTTAGCAATGCGGGCACTATAACTAGGATGACTACGGACAAACAGGAAGTCAGGGCAGCGTTACACAAGCCGATTTTTTGGTTATTGATGCTTGCACTTACGGCTTATGCAGGCACGTTCAGCGCTTTTACTTTCCACATGTACCCTTTGCTACTTGAGAACGGTTTATCTACCAGTAATGTGGTCTGGGCCATTGCCACCATAGGCCCGGCGCAGGTGGCAGGTCGGATATTGATCAGTATGTTTGGTTCAGGCCTATCCATGCGGCGCATAGGAAGCTTTGTGGTCGCTGTATTCCCCTTGGTGTTCATTGTTTTGGCGTTACGGCCTTCGACCATGTGGATTATTACTAGCACCTGCATTGTTTATGGGGCAAGCAACGGCATCTTTACCATAGTGCGGGGCTTGGTTGTGCCTGAAATGCTTAGTCGCCGGGCCTATGGCGCCATCAATGGCTTACTGATTTTCCCCAGCCTACTGGCAAGAGCGCTTGCCCCCGTTGCTGTTGCATTACTTTGGGCTAGCACCATGTCCTACGCTGTGGTGGTTTGGGCTATCGTTGCAAGCGCTACCTTACTAGCCTTTTGCTTTTGGCTAGCAGCCTGGACTAGCCCAGCCATGGTCACGCGCTAGTCACCACCGGGTACGCGGCGATCTACCCCAAGCTTAGCCAGAGTCGTAATCATGTCTTCTGCTGAAGTGGCTGGGCTGATGTTGGTATCAATTTTCAGCACCCGGCCATCTTTGCTGATATAGATGGTGTGTCGCTTGGCAAAGCCCAGTATGTGCAGTACGCCATACGCTTTAGCGACTGACTTGTCTTCATCACTTAGTAGTGGGAAGTCAGCGCCTGTTTCGATTGCAAAACCTTTGTTAGCGGCCAATGGGTCAACACTGGCCATAAAATAGGCAACATCGAATTCCCGGATCAGATGCCCATTTTCCGCCAGTGACTTGCACTCTATGGTGCACCCAGACGTATAGGCTTTGGGAAACCAGGCCACAACCACTGCCTGCTTACCCCGGTAGTCTGCCAATCGATGGGTTATGCCATCTGAGCCGGGCAACTCAAAATCCGGCGCCAGGTCCCCCACGTTAAGTGCATGAGAGGGGGCAGCAGTTAGGGCTAACCACACGCCCAGTAGTAAGGGTTTCAAGTACTTGGACATAGATTCTCTTTTTATCGGTTCTGACAGACTACCAGCTTATATCCCACCTAAGCGCAGGGCAAGCGCAACCAGAGTAATAATCAAAACGGGCACAGTCAGAACAATACCTACCTGAAAGTAATATCCCCACGTGATAGTCATCCCTTTGCGCGCCAGAACGTGTAGCCATAGCAGCGTTGCCAGGCTACCTATAGGGGTGATTTTTGGGCCAAGATCACTGCCGATAATATTCGCGTAGATCATGGCTTCTTTGATCACCCCGGTTGCCTGGCTGGCATCGATTGATAGCGCCCCCACTAATACGGTAGGCAGATTATTCATGACGGACGAGAGCAGGGCCGTTAGCAGGCCAGTGCCTAAAGTAGCTGCCCACAAACCATGGCTAGCCAAATAGTCGAGCAATCCAGCAATCATTTCAGTCAGCCCAGCATTGCGTAGCCCATAAACCACCAGATACATGCCTAGGGAAAAAATCACGATAGGCCAGGGGGCCTCGCGTATGACTTTGCGAGTGCTGATTACGTGCCCACGTCCTGCGACAATCAGCAGGGCTATGGCACCCAAGGCGGCAATGGCACTGACCGGTATGCCGTAACCTTCCAGGGTGAAAAAGCCAATCAGTATCAGCCCCAGCACTACCCAGCCTGCTCGAAAAGTGGTCATGTCACGAATCGCTGCGTTGGGCAGTTTAAGCTGGCTGTCGTCGTAGCGAACCGGAATACTGCTGCGAAAATACAGCAATAAAACCAGTAGGGTGGCCGCCACTGAAACCAGATTAACGGGGACCATGACCGCGGCATATCGCGCAAAGCTAATATTGAAAAAATCAGCAGTAACGATATTGACCAGGTTGGACACAATAAACGGCAAGCTGCCCGTATCAGCAATGAAACCTGCTGCCATAACGAATGCCAGCGTGGCGGCCGGACTGAATCCTAAAGCCAGCAGCATTGCCATGACGATAGGCGTTAGTATCAAGGCAGCGCCGTCGTTGGCAAAGAAAGCAGAAACTGCCGCCCCCAACAAAATTATCAAGGCGAATAACACACGGCCGTGTCCGCCACCCCATCTGGCTACGTGCAGCGCTGTCCACTCGAAAAATCCAGCTTCGTCCAATAGCAGACTGATAATAATGATTGCAACGAAGGTAGCGGTAGCATTCCAGATTATTTGCCACACAACGGGTATATCGCTCAGACTAATCACACCAAAAATTAGAGCTAACACTGCACCGATTAGGGCGCTCGAGCCTATGTTCAAGCCGCGCGGCTGCCAAATAACTAGAACTATGGTGACTATAAAAATCGATAGCGCCGCAAACACGTGGAGTCTCTCTTTTCAATAAACGGGAAGGTGCCTTATGGAGAGGGCGCCATTCGCTAGAGCATTAGTTCAAAAAATGCGCTAAGGGGTATCAAGGGAAAAGGTTGCCAATGCGATCCAGCTCGGCCTTCAAATGCATGGGATCACTTTTTAGTCTGGCTAGCGGCAACGCCAGGAACGCTTCAATACGGGTGCGCAAAATGCGATATGCCGTATCGAATGCTGCGTTAATTTGCTCGTTCGTGCCTGTGACCAATGCCGGATCCTCAACGCCCCAATGGGTACGTATGGCTGGGCCAAGATATGCGGGGCAGGTTTCTCCTGCCGCATTGGCGCAAACCGTTATTACCACATCTGGCGTAAGCGGCAGCTTATCCCAGGACTTGCTGAAATAGCCATTAGTTGGGATGCCGTTGTGTGCCAGCAGAGCCAATGCTAGAGGATGAACCTTGCCCGTCGGATGGCTGCCTGCGCTCATGGCGCTCCAGCCCTTAGGGGCAAAATGATTGAAAGTCGCTTCGGCAAGTATCGAGCGACAGGAGTTACCGGTGCACAGAAATAGAACATTCATCGTTTAATTTGTCGCTTTCTCAGTAGGCGAGCATGTATTCGTACGTACCGGCGAGCAAGGGTTACCACCGCAACAGTTTTCAGTCAGATACGTTAACAAGGCGGTCATCGAATCGTACTTAACCGAGTAATAAACAAATCGTCCTTCTTGAGTGGACGTCAGCAAGTCTGCGTTAACCAACTCCTTAAGATGAAAAGATAATGAGGATGGCGGTATACCCATGAGTTCAGCTAAATGACCTGCGGGCATACCTGCCGGTCCAGCCTGCATCAAATGGCGGTAGGCCACAAGACGAGACTCGTGGGCCATCGCCGCCAAGGCTTTAACAGCGTGTTTTGTTTCCATATAACGATAATACTCGAAATATCAAAATAATAGGGAAAATTGTGCAAATCTCGCCCATGCACTATCTAGTGTTGAGCCAGCGTATAAAACCAACTCCAGGAATAGGAACTATGATCTTGTCTTTGAAACACCTTAAGTAATTAGCATGTTGTTGGAAAAATACTGGAAGATTTGGCTTGTTGTGTTCTGTACTGCTTTTAATAGTGCTGCGCATGCTGCGCCTAACGAAGCCGCGCAGTTATTAGAGGCTGCAGCGCAGGGCGACGCCCAAACAGTTGTCAAGTTGCTGGCACTAGGCGTGGCGGTAGACGTACGCGATGAACTTGGCAATACGCCATTGCTGTTGGCTACCGATCGCGATCACGTGGACGTCGCTAGGGCACTGATTAACGCTGGCGCCGATGTGAATGCACAGAACCGGATACACGATAGCGCGTATCTACTGGCAGGCGCGCAAGGGCGGCTAGCTATCCTGACCTTGACCCTAAGCCACGGTGCCGATTTGAAAAGCACCAATCGCTACGGTGGAACGGCATTGATTCCCGCCTGCGAGCGCGGTCATATTGAGGTTGTAAAAGTATTGCTGCAGGCGGGCGTCGATCCCAATCATGTGAATAAGCTGGGGTGGACATGTTTGCTGGAAGCAATACTGCTTAGCAACGGGGGACCTGCGCATCAGGAGATTGTTGCCTTAGTAATTGCTGGCGGTGCCGACGTGAACCTGACTGATGGCAATGGCGTATCACCGTTACAACACGCTCGTCAGCGGGGTCAGACTGTCATCGCTGATATGCTGGTGGCTGCCAATGCCGTTGATGGGAAGTAGGGCGGCATGAATAATAGTTTATCGAATTTGGCATTACCCGCCATAGGGAAGCCTTACTCATCAAAGTGGGCTAGCTACTTATCCTTGTTGTTGATTTTCGCGCTGGGGATCAATCTACGGCCGTTTCTTACCGCCGTCGGTCCATTATTGACGGAGATACGCGACAGTACGGGTTTGGGCTTTCAAGGCGCTTCACTTTTGACCGCGTTGCCGGTGCTGTGCATGGGTTTGTTCGCCTTATTGCTGCCTTGGCTGCGTAAGTGGCTAAGCGAACACAGCTGGATAGTGGTCGGATTGTCGGCAATTGCCGTCGGCAGTCTATGGAGAGCCTTCTTAAGCAGCGGTCATGCGCTGATCGCCAGTGCCGTAATCGCAGGTATTGGCGTGGCGCTAGTCCAGGCCCTGATGCCCGGGCTGGTTAAACGCTGGTTTCCCAATAAGATGCCTGCTGCCATGGGCCTTTATTCTGCTGCACTGATGACTGGTGGGGGTATGGCGGCAGTACTTAGCCCGCGCGTTGCTACCGCTTTTTCCAGTTGGCAAACGGGCCTTGGTATATGGGTTGTACCTGCCTTGCTGGCGTTAATTCTTTGGTTAGTAGCTCGTCCGCTAGAGGCAGGAAAAGACAAGCGCAGTAATCGCGGTCGAACCCAACACTTCTTTGGCAGTCGCCGTGCCTGGTTGCTAGCCGTTTACTTTGGCTTAATCAACGGTGGTTATACCAGCATGGTGGCATGGTTGCCGGTTTATTATCGTCAGATTGGTTGGAGCTCGCAGGACAGTGGCGAGCTGATAGGCTTGATGACGATTTTCCAGGTTTTGGCGGCCCTAAGTATTCCAATACTGATACGTAAACGCTTGGACCGACGCCCTTGGTTAATACTGGCGTTGTTGTTGCAGTTGGTTGGCTTGTTCGGTCTGCTGTTTGCGCCGCTAGTCTGGTCCGGACTGTGGGTGGCGCTAATCGGCTATGGCTTGGGTGCTTGTTTTGCGCTTAGCTTGACGCTAACCCTAGAGCACCTGAAGGAGCCACATGCCGCAGGCAGCTTGGCGGCCTTTGTGCAAGGCATAGGTTTTATCATTACCGGCATTACGCCTTACGTGACAGGCTGGCTGCGCGATATCAGCGGTGATTTTCAAGCGTCCTGGATATTGTTGGCTGTGACTGTGGTGCTTATGCTGGTGGTTACCTTGCGTTTCGCCCCAGCAGGTTATGCCAAGGCTATGGGCGAACATGTAAGTCCGTAAGTGATAAAGAGACATTGGCGAGTCGGTCTATACTGGCCCGCCATTTCTGGGTGTCATCCAATAAGAAAATCTAGGGAAGTATGATGAAAAAAGTAACTATTGCGGCCATATTGGCCCTTGCACCGATCCTGGCCGCACAAGCTCAGAACGCCCCCGGTCCGCTGGAAATCGATGGGCAAAAAGTACTGACCTTGGTAAGCAACGACCCACCGGGTTTACGCTGCAATAACAATATCCAAGTCGCAGCCGAGCTGGCCAACACCTATAAAATACCTATTCTTATTTATCCTGTGTCATTCATGCCACCTGGTACGCAAGCACCTATTGTCTGGTTTGGCGGCGAGAACATCGCCCAAAGTGGCGGCAAGCTGAATGGCATGATTTCCTATACCGAGCTTTCCGACCTTTTTGAGGTCGAGGGGGTTGTCAAACAAGACACATCCGGCTTACTGAAGTCGCCTGCGGTAAATAGTAGCTTCGAAGCACTTAAGCAAAGCATTAAGACGCGTTAAACATAGTTAGCTCTAATCATTCACTGGATTAGCAAGCGTGCTTGATATGCGCAATTGGTTGGGCACGATTTATGCGATAGGGGGTCGTGCATTTAGTCAGACGGAAGGGCTCTCTTAATGTGCATAACGCTGTAGAGATATAAGGAAATCCGTTATGAAAACCACGATTTCTAACTGTCCATTCTGTCGCGTCAACGACAATGAAATTCTACGCAATAGCTTGGCCTATGTGCGGCGCGATGTGAATCCGGTGACCCCAGGCCATCTGCTGATCATTCCGGTTCGCCACGTGGCTAGCTATTTCGAGACGACCGATCAAGAGCGTGTTGCCTTGCTGCAATTGCTTACCCAGGCCAAGGGGTGGCTAGAGGAAAACCACGCACCTTCGGGGTACAACATTGGTATCAATGTGGGCGAAGCGGCGGGTCAAACGATTCCCCATGTGCATGTTCATCTGATTCCGCGTTATCTGGGGGATGTGACCAACCCACGCGGCGGCGTGCGAGGCGTGATACCAGCGAAACAGTCTTATTAGGACAATTTTGTCCGTTGATTCAGCCAGGGAGTGGGCTGGATTAAATACCTAGATAGGCCTGCCGTACATTGGGATCGTCGATCAACGACTTGGCGGGTCCACTTTGCACGATATGTCCGGTTTCCAGGACGTATCCGCGATCAGCTACCGACAAGGCCAACTGGATGTCTTGCTCTACCAAGAATACGGTAATGCCTTCGCGCTGAATATTGACCAAGATCTCGACCAACTGTTCTACGATGACCGGGGCGAGCCCAAGACTCATCTCATCGACCATCATCAGGACGGGTGCAGCCATTAACGCGCGAGCCATTGCACATAGTTGTTGCTCACCGCCCGACATACTGCCTGCCAGTTGATGCCGCCGCTCGGAAAGTCGCTGGAAAAGTGCGTAGATTTTTTCAAGATCACGCGCTACGGCTGCTTTGTCGTTGCGACGATAAGCGCCCATCAGCAGATTATCTTGTACCGACATGCGGTCGAAAAGCTGCCGCCCCTCGGGAACCTGTACCATACCTAGGCTAAAGGCTTGGTCAGAGGTGGCGTTGGCTAGTTGGTGGCCATTCAGGATAATACTTCCTGAGCAGGGTAGTACACGCGACAGCGCGCGCAATAAAGTGGTTTTACCGGCACCGTTACTGCCGACCAGCGCAACGATTTCAGCATGATGGATTTCCAGATTGATGTCGGTCAATACTGGCATTTGTCCATAGCCTGCGCTTAGGTTCTCGACCTTTAATAAGGGAGGCGGCGTGGTTGTATCGTTCATGCGCGCTTTTTTCCAAGATAAGCTTGAATCACCACCGCATCGGATAATACGGCATCGGGTGTTCCTTCGGCGATTTTTTCTCCGTGATGCAGCACTAGCAGTCGATCCGACAGGCTCTTGATGGCTTTAATGACGTGCTCGATGACTAAAATGCTAATGCCCTGGTCTCGCACTTTGCGGATAACGTCAATCAAATCATTGATCTCCACTAGATTCAGACCCGACATGACTTCGTCGCATAACAGAAGCTTGGGTTGCATTGCCAGGGCCTTGGCTAATTCCAGACGCTTGCGTCCCGGTCCGCCCAGGGCATCGGCGCGTTGGTCGACGTCTTTACCCAATCCGACAAAGTCCAGGCAAGCTCGGGCCTGTTCCCGGGCCACAGATAATTTCGTATGGTGGCCACCATGTCCAAAAAGGGCACCTACTGCAACGTTGTCTAGTACAGACAAGCCCGGAAAAGGACGCATGATTTGAAATGTACGACCAATTCCCAGGCGGGCGCGACGGTAGGCGGCCAGCTGTGTGATGTCTTTATCCTGGAACCAGATAGTTCCCGAGCTGGGGTCGAGTGTGCCGCTGATTAAACTGATTAATGTGGTTTTTCCAGCACCGTTCGGTCCGATCAGCCCCAGAATTTCTCCGGGTGCAAGCGTGAAACTAACGTCGTTGACGGCGATCAAGCCGGTAAACCGGCGTGTGACGTTACGTACCTCGAGTATCGCGTTCATAAGCGATGAGTCCGTAAGTTTTCAATGAAATAACGCCAACCCATTTTATGAAATCGACGAAAAATGTCAGCCAAGCCACGTGGCATGAACACCACCGCTGCGACAATAACTACACCAAAGAACAAGCCTGCGATGCTGGTGACTTCGCTGGACAATATTTCAGAGATGCCCGACAAGGCAAAGGCGCCCACGACAGGGCCCAATATGGTTCCGGCTCCGCCGAACACGGCCATAATGATCATCTTGACATTAAGACCGATGTCGAACGCACTTTCGGGATCCAGAAAGGTGATCCAGTATGTGTGGATGCCGCCGGCCAGTGCCGTAAATAGTCCAGAAAGCACGAATGCCAGCACCTTGTACAGTGTCGTGTTGACCCCCATGACCGCCGCCGCTTCTTCGTTTTCACGGATGGCTATCAAACCGAAACCCAGACGACTACGCGTCAACCAGGCTATTGTCAGGGTAGCCAACACTAGCAAGCCCAGTGACAACTCATAAAAGAAGGGGTCGTTATTTAACGGCGGCAGCACCAAGCCAATGTTGCGACCAGCCAGTTCCACATTAGAGACGATGGCTGTCATGACCTGCGCCAGCGCCAGGGTAGCGATGGCGAAATAGTGTCCCCGTAGCCGTAGCACAGGCAGCCCAAGCAGTACAGCAAAACTGACTGCCATCATTGCGCCAAAGACCAAACCGACCCCAAACGGCAACTGCCATTGCACCATGGCGATGGCTACGCCATAACTGCCCAGGCCATAAAAGACTGAATTGCCAAACGATGCATAACCTGTATAACCACCGATGATGTTCCAACCCTGAGCCAGGACGGCCAGCAGCAGGGCGTTGATGCCAAACTGAACCAGCACGTCCGAACCAAACCACGGCACACCAGCCAATATGGCAAGCACGATCAGCAACCCCACGATACGTAAGGTCTTCATGTTGTTTTTCCAAGCAAGCCACTGGGGCGCAGGATAAGCACCAATACCAGAATACCGAAACTGGCGACATCAGAAAACGTGGGGCCGATATACAGCGCGGTCAAGGACTCCACTATGCCCAGAAATAAGCCACCAACGATGACACCTAACGGATTTTCCAGGCCGCCGATAATAGCAATGGCAAAACACTTTGCGGTCAGCGTTGCGCCGATGTAGGGGTTGATCTGGGACACCGTGCCATACAATCCGCCGGCTGCGCCTGCCAAAGCCAAGCCCAGTCCAAATGTCATGGCATACAGATGGCGCGGCTCAACCCCATACAGGCGTGCCGCAACCAGATTTTGCGCCGTGGCACGAATGGCGCGGCCTAGCCTGCTGTGCAGCAGGAAAAGCCACATTCCTACAGTAAGTGCGACGGCCACAAGAAATGAGGCCAGCCTGACGACTGGCAGGGTTACAGCTCCAAATGTGAAGCTAGTGCCTGCATAAAGTGGATTGATAGTGCGAAAGTCGGCCGAAAATATCATCTGTGCCAGATAGGTCAGTACGACATCCAAACCGAAAGTAAGGAGTAGGGTATTGAACATGGGCGCACGCACAATCAAGTTCAGTATCCCACGCTGCAGTGCATAGCCCAGTGTAAACATCACCACCGCGGTGACCGGCAAACCAAGGAAAGGATCGATACCTGCGTAGGTGTACAGCAGCCATGACACATAGGCGCCAATCATGATGAAGGCACCGTGGGCCAGGTTCACAATGTTGAGCACACCCCACACCAGCGCCAATCCCAGCGCCATTACGGCATACAGACCCCCCAAAAGTATGCCGTTAACAAGTATTTGTGCAAGTAGATCCACGAGTCACCTCCAGGTAGTACGTGGCGACTAGTGGCGTGCGTTCCAGGCGGGCATGGGGTATTTGGGTTGATTGACCAGCCCCTTTGCATTGTAAACCTCTACAAGCCCATTACCTTGTATTTGCACCACAACCTGAGGCAGGTCGATTTGCCCGTTCTTAGCGAAGGCGACCGGTCCGTATAGCGTGTCGAGTTTGATCTTTGCTAATTCGTCACGCACTTTCTGTGGGTCGGCAGAGCCGACGTTCTCCATGGCCTGGACCAGGACCTCGACGTCAGCCACACCCGAAGCAGCGTGGTAATCGGGGTCATAGCCATACTTGGCTTTGTATTCCGCAGCAAATTTCTGGGCGTCGCCAAACCAGCGGTCTTTTAGCGCGGGTGAAGGCAGCCATGGCGTCATGCCAAACGCGTACTCGGCATCGCTGCCCAGTGCCTTGCGAAAATCCTCACTGGGTACGCCCACGGTGAATGAATACAATTTAGGCGCAACGGCCAGACTCTTGGCCTGGCGCACGAAGTTCAAGATCTCGGTTTCATGTCCGGCCACCAGCACAACGTCAATTTGCTTGCTTTTGACTTGCGAGAGTAGGGTGTTGAAGTCGCTGGTATTGCTGCTATAGCGTTCATCCATCACGACATCCAGGCCGGCATCCTTAAGCATAGGACGCGTGCCATCTGCTACAGCTACGTCAAACGAGTCATCTGCGTATAGTAGGGCGACGGTTTTCGCAGCAGGCTTAAGCTCTTTGAGCATGCTAATGGTGCTGCCGAAATAGTTACTGGCCGGCGCCAGGGTCCCAAATATATATTTGAAGTTACGTGCAAAAATCTGATCGGATGCGCCGCCACCCTGAACCATGGGTATTTTGTACTTTTCAGATACGGTAGAGTCTGCAAGAGCGAAATTGCTGGCAAACGGCCCTAGCAATAAATTGACTTTATCTTGGGTAACAAGCTGAGTATATTGGCGCACGCTAAGATTAACGTCCGACTGATTGTCATAAAGTTTGAGCGCCAGTTGATGGGTCTGATCCCCCATCTTTACTCCACCGGCCGCGTTTATTTTGTCGACCGCTAATTGGTAGGCGTCACGGTAGTATCTACCGGTATTGGCGACCGGCCCGGTCAATTGCACCGAAGCCCCCAACACGATGTCTTGAGCGTGTGCAGCACCAAGCGGAAGGCTCGCAAAAAGAGCAAGCGCCAGACTGGACAAAAGCAGAGATGCATTTCGTAACATAACGTAGTCTCCTAAAAGAACGTCCTCTATTACCGAAGGTCTCCCTGTCGCAATGATAGTCCTTTATGGTGTGTTTGAGCGTGTTCTTTCCTCTAGCGACGATCAGTCTTTCCTAGCGAACGGGCCGAACATTGCCTATATGTAGCCACGGCCAACTCGCTACGGGCACTTTCTGCGCCGTTGTTATCACGCCTGAGGCCTGTGCTCTTTCCTAAGCTGGACTGGAGGTATGTCTCGGTCTTGATAAAAGGCGTACTTAGCGACCTTGAAATTTCCTGAAATTTACCTGCTGGGACGCTAAACCTCAGCGAACTGCAAATGGCGAGTCTGAAGGGCCTAGCACCTCGGGAAATGCGTGCCGCTATGCTAACCCTGCTTGCGCGTGATACCGAGCTGGCCTGGTATGTTCGGCATTTGCATCACTCTTGGGCTTACTTCGATTTCTGAGTTTCAGGCCATCGGGCAGAACTCAGGTGCATAACTAACCTAAGAGTCTGACAAGCTTGGGAGCGGCTGGAGTGCGGCTGAAATGGGTCGTTTTCTGCCTGACTAATCGGAAAGGGTGTGTTTCAGCTGCTTTAGAGTTGAGTTTGCAACTGCTGCATTTAGCCTTATGCAGACACCGCATTATTGGGACGGCACTCACATATGACGTGCGGAGCGACCCAACAAAACCCTATAGCTACTCACTTAGAAGCTTAGATCAAATCCACCGCACTGTTAGCCAACAAAGTAGAACTCGGCATGCTGGTTCTCTCCTTAGAGCTCGGGTCGGGGATTTTCATTCCTCTGGCTGTCAGCCACTTTTCACCCCACACACTCAAACCAAGCAGAAACGGTTCGAGGCTACGTCCTTCGTCACTGAGCGCATATTCCACTTTCGGCGGGACCACGGGAAACACGGTTCGTATCACGAGCCCGTCCTCTTCCAGTTCGCGTAACTGCTTAACCAGCAGTCTGGCGGGAATGCTATTCAAAGCGCGTTGTAGCTCGTTAAATCGGTGTGTTCCATCGAGCAATAAATGATAGAGGATCACCCCCTTCCACTTGCCACCCATGATGTGCAACGCCGCCTCCATGGAGCAACCCGGCGCGGCATCGTAGTTTCGTAATTTCGTCATAGACCTTCCAATTTAATACTACGCTTTTTGGCACTATGTGCATATTTAAGCAGTAGACACTTATTCTGTAGTTAATTTACCATGCTTTCTATACCAAGTGAATGGTGAGCGCTAAAGCGATTCACTAATCCACAGAATCTCCCATGGATCCTTGCACTTTGCGTCGCTCACGATTACCGCAATGCTAGGGGTCTATGTCTCCCAATATTTTTATGGAGTTAGTGTGAACTCTCTATTGCTGTCTACATTTGAAATTGCTGGTCTTAAGTTACGCAATCGTGTTGTGATGTCGCCTATGTGCATGCACAGTGCGGCCGACGACGGGTTTGTGACTGACTGGCATCGTGTTCATTACGGGGCTCGCGCCCAAGGCCAGGTCGGACTGATTTTTCCGGAAACGTTGGCCATTGAACGTGATGGCCGAATTGCCGATGGAGATCTGGGTATCTGGAGCGATGCGCACATCGCCGGACTCAAAGGCCTGGTTGATCTGCTGCATGGCTTTGGCGCCAAAGTCGGGGCCCAAATTGGACACGGTGGGCGCAACACTGACCTGCCCGGCGTCACACTGATCGCACCGTCGCCGGTACCATTCAGTGAAGACCGCCCCGTTCCCAAAGAATTGTCCATAGATGAAATTGGACAGATGGTGAAGACCTATGGGCAAGCGGCACGACGCGCCAAAGATGCTGGCTTCGATGTGCTCGAAATACACGCCGCACATGGATACCTTCTTAACGAGTTTCTTTCCCCTGTGTCGAACCAACGAACCGATGAATACGGTGGCGATTCGCAGCGGCGCTATCGCCTCTTGGGTGAAATCATTGACGAAGTGAAGCAGCACTGGCGCGGCCCCTTATTTGTACGTATCTCCAGTAACGATTACGTGGAGGGTGGCAACACACCCGAATCGTTCATTGCCTACGGACGCATGATGAAGGCGCAAGGCGTCGACCTGATTGACTGCAGTTCGGGCGGCATTGCGCCCGTGAAAGTGGCTAGCTTCCCCAACTATCAAGTTCCCGCAGCCGAGCTGTTGCGTAGGGAGGTTGGTATCGCTACTGGGGCCGTTGGCTTAATTCAAAGCGGACGCCAGGCTGAGGAAATTCTGCGTAATGGGCGAGCTGATCTGGTGTTTGTAGGGCGTCAATTGCTGCGTGATCCCTTCTGGGTACGTAGTGCTGCAGATGACCTGAAAGTACACATACAGACGCCAGTGCAATACACGCGATATGGCTCAATTTGGGTGGATGCGCAACCCGCTTTGGCTAGTGCCTAATTTTAAGACTAAAGGGATAACAACTCATGAAAGCTGTAGGGTATTACCACTCATTGCCAGTGAGCGACCAGGACGCACTGGTCGATATCGAGGTGCCTGCGCCAACGCCATTGGTACGTGACCTTTTGGTTCGGGTGAGCGCAGTGTCGGTCAATCCTGTCGATACGTTGGTTCGAAGAAATATGCCGCCCGAAGGACAGCAGGCGCGGATTCTAGGTTGGGATGCGGTGGGCATCGTTGAGGCTGTTGGAGCAGAGGTAACCAATTTTACAGTTGGAGATCGGGTGTATTACGCTGGCTCGATAGTGCGTCCTGGCAGCAACAGCGAGCTGCACACGGTTGATGAACGCATTGTCGCACTGGCTCCTAAAAACCTGTCCGATGCCCAGGTGGCGGCCATGCCGCTAACGACTATCACCGCGTATGAATTGCTATTTGACCGGCTAGCGGTAAAAAAAGGCGACGGTGAGGTGCAGACTTTACTGATAACGGGTGGTGCGGGCGGTGTTGGTTCCATGTTGATCCAACTGGCGCGACAACTGACTTCGCTGCGTATTATCGCCACCGCCTCGCGAGCGGAGTCCAGGCAGTGGTGTCTTGATCGTGGCGCCCATCATGTCATTGACCATACTGGTTCATTTAAAGAGCAATTAGCGGCGTTGTCGATTAATCAAGTCGACATGGTGGCTTCGCTTACAAAGACCCAACAGCATTACGACCAAATTATTGACATCGTTAAGCCTCAAGGCAAGATCGGTGTTATTGACGACCTGTCCTCGCTGGATGCTATGAAGCTCAAACTCAAATGTTTGTCGTTGCATTGGGAAATGATGTTTGCGCGTTCTACGTTCGAAACCTCGGATATGGCAGAGCAAGGCAAATTGCTCGCTGAAGTTGCTGCGCTGGTCGAACGTGGCGTGATCTGCAGTACCGTGGATCAAAACTTCGGCAGCATCAATGCAGCGAATCTTCGCAGGGCACACGCCTTGCTCGAAAGCGGCACATCACGAGGAAAAATTGTGCTGGAAGGCTGGGGTTAGCCATCACGCAGGTTCATTTAGTTGGTCACGGGATGCTTTCTTAAATACAGAGCATCCCGAACCCGACAAACTCATCAATTAATAGGAACAAACCTTATGTCTCGAGTTATTCGTTTTCATCGCACTGGCGGTCCTGAAGTACTCCAAATCGATACTGTCGATGTTGCGCTTCCCAAAGCCGGTGAGGTTCAGATACGCGTCAAAGCCCTGGGTATCAATCGTGCCGAGGTTATGTACCGGACCGGGCAATACGTCATTGAGCCTCAGTTCCCAGCGATTCTGGGCTATGAGGCAGCGGGTATTGTAGAAGCCGTGGGGCCGGACGTAGCCGGATTTGTGGTGGGTGATGCGGTGAGTGTCATTCCCGCTTTTTCGTTTGCTGACTATGGCCTGTATGGCGAGTTGGTTAATGCGCCCGCATATGCGGTGGTTAAGCATCCCGACAATCTGTCGTTTATCGAGGCAGCGGCAACTTGGATGATGTTTATCACCGCCTACGGCGCCTTAATCGAATTCGGCAAGCTTGAGGCGGGTGAAACCGTATTGATTGGAGCCGCCTCTAGCAGCGTGGGTCTTGCCGCTATCCAGATTGCGAATATGGTTGGCGCCACACCGATCGCCTTGACTCGCGGCAGTCAAAAGCGTCAGGCCTTGCTGGATGCAGGGGCGGCGCACGTGATTGCAACGCAAGAGCAGGACCTGATAAGCGAAGTGATGGCGATTACCAATGGTAAGGGCGCACGTATGGCGTTCGATCCCGTAGGCGGCCCGGGAGCAGGGAGGATTATTCAAGCCCTGTCCATGCAAGGAGTCTTCTTTCAGTATGGTGCACTAGATACACGCGATATTCCCGTTCCGGTCATGGATATCCTGGGCAAGCACCTGACGCTGCGCGGCTATGAACTTTTCGAAATCACAAGTGATCTGGAAAAACTGGAACAGGCCAAGCGCTTTGTCAATCAAGGTCTTGCCAGTGGCAAGCTGCGGCCCGTGGTCAACCGAACATTCGCTTTTGATGAGATGGCAGAGGCGCACCGTTATATGGAATCCAATACACAGATAGGAAAAATTGTTGTAACGCTGTAGCAGCTTCTTAAAAAGAGCACCCAGCACATCGTCTGGCTTTAACCGTTTGAGTCACATAACGGAGTCCGGAAACGCCAGATTGTCTTCGTCGCTCCTTGAGTGGCTCCTTTGGGGAGTTTCCTGCCGGATGTTTTTGACAGTTCTGTTAGAGCAAGTCTGAGTTGCTACAGACTTAGCATTCATGACTTCACCTGACAGAGCTGCTGCTTCTATACATCACGCTACCATCCGATCTTATGGTGCCTTTCGGTCTCACGATGGCGTGCATCATCCGAGGAGTGCAGGTAGCTATTGGTCGTGCTGATGGACTCGTGCCCCAGGTTATCTCGGACATGGCGCAGATCCACCTGGTTGTTGGCCATGTGGGACCCCGCCGTGTGTCGCAGCCAGTGGGCGGAAGCTTGTTCAACGCGTTGTGCCTTGGATTCAAAGTCATCACCGCGAGCGCGGATCTGGTCGGCGGTGCTCTTGAAAATCTGTTTGACGATTGAATGAACGGCGGCTCGGGTCAACGGGCGGATTTGTTGGCCAATAGGTAAGAGTAGAGGAGTCGTTTCGTCGGGGGCAGGGAAGGGGGCCAGGCCTTTTTCACGCCGGTAACGCGCTAGCTCGATCATAAGTTCGTGTGTGGCTGGAATGATGCGGGTTTTGTCACCTTTGCCGGTCACTTCTAGCCACCATAGCTCTTCACCATTCTGGTTGCGTCGGCAAAAGAAACCGCCCATCGTGTTTTGAGTCACTTCCGAAATACGTAAGCCGCACAGGTAGAGCAAAGAAAATAGCCAGCGCAAGCGAAAATAATGTTCGCGATCGCGCTCTGATTCACGCGGCAGGGCATCAACGGTGCGTTTCACTTCCATCCAGGTCTCTTCATCGAGATAGCGCGTAACGCGGGGTTTGGCCTTTCTGGTACGTTGACGCGATAGCGACAAGGGATTGCCGGCCAAGTAGCCCGCCGCTACCAGCCAGGAAAACATTCCGTTCAAAATAATAATGGCTAGTCTTAGGCTAGAGGGTGCCAGTGGCCCCGCAAAGGGGCGCCAATCAGAATGAGCGCGGGCGACCTTACGCCCGGATCGCATGATCCATAGGGCGGCGGGCTGCGGGTCGCTTAGGAAATGTTGATATGCCAGCAAGTCTTCATGCGTGAGCGACGACACCGGTTTTTGCATGGCACTGGTAGCCCACAGCAGCAGGCGCTCGGCTTCCTTGCGGTAATTGGCAAAGGTATTGGGGGAGTCTGAAAACCGCGCTAACCAGGCGGTGATGGCATCGATATCGGTGGTGGCGGCGATCTGCGGTCGATTGCCTATGGCGCGATTCGTTCCCGTGCGCCCGTCCAGTTCGGTCGAAATCTGTATGGCCTCGAAGGGCGAGTGCCATGTAAGCGCGGTGGAAAATTGAGAATTAGAGGCCATAACGGATCAGGTGATTTGAGAAAAGATACTTTTCAGATAATTTGACATTATACCAATAATGTCAAATTAATGGCGATTGTAGTTAGATTTCCAATGTATTACGTAGTATTATTCATAAAAACCTAAGGAAGTAAGGCAATGACTACCTCTATAAGCAATAATGCAGCGATTTCGCTAGATATCGAGGCACTACGCGAGCGCTTCACCCAAACACAAGACCTTTATCGAGAGGTTTGCGCGCTGCTGTTCTTTCGGTATGGGGTCACACCGACGGCAAATAAGCTCTACCAGTTAGTTCGCAAAGGCAGCATGAGCGCACCGACCGAGGCCTTGAGAACGTTCTGGGAGGATTTGCGAGAAAAAAGTCGCACACGGGTAGAGCATCCCGACTTGCCAGAAGCACTAAAGAGCCTGGCCGGGGAACTCGTAGCCACGCTGTGGACAAATGCCCAGGCGACAGCCCAAGAGTCATTAATGGCATATCGCGCCGAAGCTCAGGAAGTGGTGCTACAGGCAAAGGCGATGGCTGCTGCAGCAGTAGCTGATCGGGATGCTGGGCAACTCGTGGCGCAAAGCCTTAAACGTGAACTTGAGATGGCCGGCAGTCAAATAAACACCCAGCGTGAAGAGCTTGCTGCCGCGAAAGAGGCTAGTTCTTCATTGCTTACCAGGCTTGACGAGGCAAAACAGGATAATGTGGCGCTACAGAGCCAACTGGAGGAAACTCGTCATGTATTTACCGCTGAGCTCGACAAATTACGAGCCGCGGCACAGCTAGCCCAAGAGCGCTCACGCTCTAGTGAAAAACGCATGCTTCTGGAGGTGGATCGTGAGCGTACCGCTTCAGCCAAGCTTCAAAAGGAGGTTGACGCTATGACCGCTGGATCGTTGCGCGTGGCTATCGAGCATCGGAAAGAACTCAATACGCTGCAAGAAACGCTGGGCGACAGTCGACAAAAGAATGGTCAATTAGAGGGTGCCTTGCAAGCCGTAACGGCAAACCTAGACCGCGCTAATCTTGAGGCCAAGCAAGTTCAAGCCCAATTGAATGACTCCAATGCTCAGGCGGTGCTATATCGTAGCCAGGCTGATGACTTACGCCGTCAGTGGGAAGAAACGCAACAGCTCCTAAAAAAAGCGCAAGCCACCAAGGCGCTTGAGCGACGTTCGCGTCGGTCCTGAGATGTTTAAAAAGCGTCTATCTAATACGCATAATGTGTATTATGTAAAGTCATATAAATGGTGTAGCCACATAAATGCGCTACACCCCTCTGATTGTTAAATCAGCATGTGACCCCAGGATCTTCATGTGCTAGAACTTTAGGGCTTAAGTTGATCTCGGACCTCGCCGCCTTTGTGGGCATCACTGTGCACGTTGACGTAAAGATTACCTGCTTTGTATGCCTGGTATTGAGCATCGGTCAGTTTGGCATTCGCCGGCACCACCCATTCGTTATCGCCTTTTTTTTCCAAAGGAATAATGACTGGGCCATTTTGCCCTGCAGCTGCTTCATGGATGTGCGCCATAGTGCCTACCACGCCCGACGTGGTGACGCTGCCGCTAACTGTCTTGTCCTCACCAATAGTGATAGTGCCGTTGCCTTGGGCGGAGGTCGTGACGGCAGGAACCTCGTGAGTACCGCTTAGCATTACGTGACTTTCTGCGGCCATGGCAACACCATAGCCTGCAGCAACCCCAGCGATAATCGCACTGCTGGCGAAAACTGCCATACGGGACTTAGAAAAAATTGCATGTTTGTTCATATGGATTCTCCTGGATGTAATGGCGCGGGCTAGTTTTACCACCGAGCCTGATGGGGTATTGACCATCTCCAAAAAGATGAGCATATACCGTGCCCGTACTTATTTAGCCTTACGCAAGCGCAAGGCATTGGTCACCACCGAGGCCGAGCTCAGGCTCATTGCCAACGCGGCAAACATGGGTGATAGCAGTAGCCCCGTTAACGGATACAACACGCCCGCCGCCAATGGCACGCCCAGCGCGTTGTAGATAAAGGCAAATCCCAGGTTTTGTTTCATATTCGCGATAGTGGCATCCGACAGGTGTCGGGCGATTGAGATCCCCCGCAAATCCCCTTTCACTAGCGTAACCTGGGCGCTACTCATGGCAACATCGGTGCCAGTACCCATTGCTATGCCGACATCAGCTTTGGCTAAGGCCGGAGCGTCATTAATACCGTCGCCAGCCATGGCAACGATGTGCCCTTGATGTTGAAGCGTGGTGACCAGAGCTAGCTTATCGGCAGGTTTTACCTCGCCATGAAATTCGTCGATACCCAGTCGTTGCGCCACGGCCTTCGCTGTTGATACTCCGTCACCTGTGGCCATGATGACGCGAATGCCGGCAGCCTTCAATTCGTTCAGGGCACTTTGTGTACTGGCCTTAATGGGATCCGACACGACAAGTAGGCCCAATAGGTGGCTATCCGCGGCAAGGTAGATGACGCTGGCACCCTGGGTACGAAAGCTGTCAGCCTGCTTGTTTAATATCGCCACATCGACGCCCTCTTGTTGCATTAGCGCGGTGTTACCTAGCACCAAGTTTTTGCCGTCGACTTTTCCGCGCACGCCTATCCCGCTGCTAGACTGAAATTCTTCGACAGCGGCCAGGGACTGACCGCCCTTTCTAGCAGCATTAACAATGGCTACAGCCAAAGGATGTTCGCTGCCTTGATCCAGGCTGGCAGCCAGGTGCAACACCTGTTCGGCGGTCACGCCTTGGACGGGAACAGCCTGTTCAAACGTGGGTCGTCCTTCGGTCAAGGTTCCTGTCTTATCGACGATCAAGGTATCGACTTTGCGGAAATTTTCTATGGCGGTGGCGTCACGAAATAAGATGCCGTGCGCCGCACCCCGGCCAGTCGCGACCATGATGGACATAGGTGTCGCCAGGCCTAGCGCACATGGGCAGGCAATAATCAGGACGGCTACCGCATTGATAAGTCCATAGACCCAGCTTGGTTGGGGCCCCCAGTTTCCCCATACGAAAAACGTAATCACTGCGATGGCAATTACAGTCATAACAAAGTATCCCGCCACATGATCGGCCATGCGCTGCATAGGAGCACGAGATCGCTGCGCCTGCGCTACCATCTCCACAATTTGAGATAGCACTGTGGCCGCGCCCACTTTCTGGGCGCGTATGACCAGGGCACCTGACGTATTCATGGTGGCGCCTATGACTTTGTCACCCACGCGTTTGCTGACGGGTAGTGGCTCACCGGTCAGCATGGATTCGTCAATTGAGCTTGCGCCCTCTTCTACCGCCCCGTCAACCGGCACTTTTTCACCAGGACGCACACGCAGGCGATCGCCTTCGTGTACATGGGCCAGCGGTACATCTTCTTCAGTGCCATCAGGTAGGATGCGCCGTGCGGTTTTCGGGGCTAATCCCATTAACGACTTGATGGCTGCCGAGGTCTGCGAGCGGGCTTTCAATTCCAGGATTTGCCCAAACAGCGTCAATGAGATGATGACCACTGCGGCCTCAAAGTACACGGCGATGCGTCCCATGGACAAGAAGGTGTCGGGGAATACTTCCGGCGTAACCGTTGCCACTACGCTATAGGTAAACGCCGCCGCCGTTCCCAAGCCGATAAGCGTCCACATATTTGGATTACGGTTAATTATTGACTGTACACCCCGCACAAAAAATGGCCAGCCCGCCCAAAGCACCACCGGTAATGAAAGCACCAGTTCAATCCAACTTTGGGTGCCCATGTCAAACCAACCCAACTGGTGGCCGAACATGGCCAATGCAGTCACGATTAGGGTAAGCGGCAAGGTCCACCAGAACCGGCGGCTAAAGTCTGTCAGTTCGGGGTTGTCGTCTTCAAATGTAGGCACTAGCGGCTCAAGCGCCATGCCGCATTTTGGGCAGTTACCTGGGTGCTCTTGGCGAATTTCGGGGTGCATAGGGCAGGTATAAATCATGTCACACCTTTATTTACGACCCCGACAATTTACGGGGACTTACACAGATCGGGTAATACCGCCGTCAACACGTAAATTTTGTCCGGTGATGTAGCCCGCGTCATCTGATGCAAGAAAGGCTATGGTCCCAGCAATTTCCTCGGTTTTTCCATAGCGCTCCATGGGAATGCGAGCGCGAAACTCTTCCTTTTCCGACAAGCTATCAATGAAACCAGGCAGAATATTGTTCATACGGATGTTGTCGGCAGCATACTTATCGGCAAACAGCTTGGTAAATGACGCCAGGCCAGCGCGGAAAACACCCGAGGTCGGGAATACTGGGTCGGGTTCAAATGCGGCAAAGGTCGAGATATTAATGATGCTGCCCTGCTTTTGCTGCTGCATTATGGGCGTAACCAAGCGGGTGGGTCGTATTACATTCATCAGATAAACATCCATGCCCTTGTGCCAATCGTCGTCGGTCAGTTCCAGTACAGGCGCGCGCGGTCCATGTCCCGCACTATTGACCAATACATCAATGCGTCCCCACCGGTCAACAGTTTCATCGACTAAACGTTTTAGATCATCATTGGACTGGTTAGAACCGGTGACGCCTAGGCCGCCTAACTCCTTAGCTAAGGCTGTGCCCTTGCCTGATGAGGACAGGATAGCAATCTTGTAGCCATCATTGGCAAGGCGCTTGGCGGCAGCCGCACCCATGCCACTGCCGCCTGCTGTGATTATGGCTACTTTTTCTTTTGTCATTGCCCTGTTCCTTGGTGAGTTTTACATCGGATTTATTACGTTAATCCACTATATGGACATTATTGGGCATAAGCAATAAAAGCGCTATAAACTGATTTTATCTATGCCACCTTTCATACTCAGGACAACTCATCATGAAATTACTACGTCACGGCTTGCCCGGCCAGGAAAAGCCAGGTGCCTTGGATGCCAATGGGCACGCTCGCGATCTGTCTTTGCTGATACCGGACTTTACCCCTGAATGGATGTCGCCCGCGAAGTTGCGCGCTTTGGACGCCATAGACTTGTCACGCATGCCACTAGTGCCGGCAAATACCCGTTTAGGCCCACCCCTAGCAGGCGCACGTCAGTTTATGGCTTTGGGCCTGAATTATCGTCAACATGCCATAGAGTCCGGTATGGAGATACCCACAGAACCTATCGTTTTTAGCAAAGCGATTACCTGTATCGCTGGGCCTGATGACGACATTCACCTGCCATCAGGGTCGCAAGCTACTGACTGGGAGGTTGAGTTGGGCTTGATCATAGGCACCCGAGCCAGGCAGGTGTCCGTTGAACACGCCCTATCGCATGTTGCTGGCTATGTATTGGCCCATGACGTGTCCGAACGGGACTGGCAACTGAAACGCAATGGCCAGTGGAATAAAGGAAAAAGCTTTGATGGTTTTGGCCCGCTAGGTCCCTGGTTGGTTACTAGTGATGAGGTTGCAGACCCACAGAACATTGATCTAAAACTGACAGTTAATGGGCACCTCAGGCAAAGTAGTTCAACGGCTGATATGATTTTTTCTGTTGCCCAGATTGTGTCTTATCTTAGTCAGTTCATGACCTTATTACCTGGCGATATCATCATCACAGGTACGCCTGAAGGCGTAGGCATGGGAATGAAACCGCCTCAGTATCTACAACGTGGCGACATCGTAACGCTGGATGGTGGTCTGTTGGGTAGCCAGCGGCAGCAGATTATTTAGTGGCGTAAGCCACCATCCACTCCAGCACCTGATCGGGTTGCCTAAGGTCCAGCCAGTCCAGTGGACGGTCCGTAGATGGCGCACTGCCATCCGAGACCACGGCCAGTATGTGATCATCATCAGGGTATAGGGGCTGTTTGCCTACTGCAGGTCGGTAGACCTCGATTTTTGGTATGGCTACTTGTTTGTAGCCTTCAACCAGGGTCAGGTCAGCCGGCGACAAACGTGCCATTTGTTGCGCTAGCGTAGGTTCGGGCTGGCCGCGTAATTCCTGGACCAGCGACATCCGATATGGCGAAGCCACCAGGACTTCAGCCGCCCCTGCGGCACGCAAGCGAGCGCTGTCTTTGTGTGCAGGTTCCAGCTCAATATCATGATGGCTGTGTTTGATAATATTGACGCGCAGCCCTTGGGCAATTAAACGCGGCAATAAATGTTCCAGCAAGGTTGTCTTACCGTTGCCAGAACGTCCCACTACACCTAAAACCCGTTTTGTCATTGCTACCTGTCATGTCAATCTGGTCTTGCAACAGGCAAAACCCTGGTGTCATTATGGCACTTTTGGGCAAGATGAACCCTGTAGGAACGTTAGGCCAGCGGGTTTGCTTCGCTACCGTCGGTGGGATAGCTGACGGTATACCCGTTAATGACGGCAAACGAGGTCAACTGGTGGGGCTGGGTACGTTCGGTACTGATGATTTCTTCGGCAACGATGCCGTGAGCTATCAAGGCGTCGGCGATCAAAGAGCGGTGGCAACGCCAAGGCACGGCCTCAGCGCACATGAGTGCAATCCGTTGCTTGGCACCCTGCTTGATCAGGCGAGCCAGGTTGTCGGCGAATTCCGGCGTCTGCATGTAATCGGCATAGCCACGAAATGAAGCGTTGTGCCAGCCTTTGTTGGGCGAGTCATCGCTGGTTTTTCGAAAACCGCCCAAGCCCGCCACATGGCTATACGCTATGCCCTGCTGTGGCAATAGTTGCGTCAGCGTGTCTGTGTTGAACTGCGGATTATGACGCGAACGCGGCACCGTACGCACATCCCACAGGGCCTCAACCTTATGAGCCTGCAATAAGGCTAGGAACTCTGGCCAAGGTCGGGTGGAATGGCCCAGGGTGAAGATGGCTGGCATGTAGGTTATAAAGACAACGGCGTTAATGACTTGACCACATCATCTATGGCCTTGATGTGGGTCAGGAAAGGACGTAGCTGGTCTAGCGGCAAAGCGCTGGGCCCGTCGCACAAGGCTTGGTCAGGATTTGGATGGGCCTCTAGAAACAAGCCAGCCAGCCCAACGGCCATCCCTGCGCGAGCCAAGTCCCCTACCTGCTGACGACGCCCCCCCGAGGCTGCACTGCCTGAATCGCGTTGCTGCAAGGCATGGGTGACATCAAAAATCACCGGTAGATTATTCGTGACCTGTTTCATTACCCCAAAGCCCAGCATGTCCACCACCAGATTGTCATAGCCAAAGCAAGAGCCACGATCACATAATATAAGCTGTTCGTTACCTGCCTCTTTGAACTTTTCGACAATATTGGCCATTTGAGATGGGCTAAGAAACTGAGGTTTTTTTATGTTGATAACGCGGCCTGTGTGGGCCATGGCGACCACTAGGTCGGTTTGACGGGCCAGAAAGGCGGGTAGCTGTAAGACATCGACCACCTCGGCAACGGGCTGAGCCTGCCAGGGCTCGTGGATATCGGTAATTATAGGGACGCCAAACGTGGTTTTGACATCCTGCAAGATGCGTAAACCCTCTTCCAGACCTGGGCCGCGATAGGAATGTATTGATGATCGATTGGCCTTGTCAAAGGAAGCCTTGAACACATAGGGAATGCCTAATTCCTGGGTGATTTGCACATAGGCTTCACACGTGCGCAAGGCCAAGTCCCGTGACTCCAGCACATTAATGCCGCCAAACAGCACAAATGGGCGTGCATTATCCACCTTGATGGTTGCGTTAATTTCTATCATCAGTATTTCCTAGTTGGCGCTTTTGGGGCAGCGCGAGTAATTTACGATTGTAGCGGCTAGTCTTTGCCGTAGGCTGTTCCTAATGCGACTCTGGCATCGTGGTTGCTGGTGTGGCACTATTGTTCATACCCAGTGGGGCCTGCTTTTTTGGAGTCTAGATGAAATACATTGATTATTACGAAGTGCTGGGCGTGGCGCGTGACGCCAGCCAAGGCGACATCAAGAAAGCGTATCGCAAGCTAGCCCATAAATATCACCCGGACTTGGGCAAAGGGACTGATACCGAAGAACGCTTTAAAGAAGTGGCCGAAGCCTATTCCACCCTAAAGGACCCGGAAAAGCGCGCCGCCTACGATAATCTGGGCCGTCATCCCCAGGGCGAAAACTTTGTTCCGCCCCATCAATGGCAGGAAAACTTTCATACTGCGGGCACGGATTTTTCGGATCTGGACTTGTCAGATCTGTTGGCGGCGTTTGCAGCAGCTCAAGATAATGGTGGTCCCAGGCAAGCCAGGCCACGCAAAGGCGGCGACTACGAAGTTCCCATCAATATCACTCTAGAGCAAATTTATCAGGGTGCGGAAACCGATGTCCATATCAATTTGCCTGAAGCTGATGCCCATGGCGTGGTGCGGCGCGTACCGCGCACCTTCCGTATACGTATCCCCAAAGGGGCGTCAGATGGACAACGCTTGCGCCTACCGGGTAAAGGTGCCCCAGGCACACATGGCGGCCCAGCGGGCGATCTGTACGTGGTAATGAATTTGCAACCGCACCGACTGTATCAGCTGGATGGCCAGGACCTGTATATCGATTTGCCCCTAAGCCCCTGGGAAGCCGCATTAGGCGCTAGCGTGCAAATACCCACCCTGGGTGGTCCAGTTGAAATGACTATACCGCCCGGCACTGTGTCGGGGCGCAAACTACGACTTGCTAAACGTGGCCTACCCGGCCCAGGGCAAACACAAGGCAATCAGTACGCTGTGGTTCGTATTGATATCCCGAAAACCTTAAGTGACGCCGAACGCGCATTATTTAGTCAACTGGCTGGCCAGTCTGCGTTCAACCCGCGTGCCCACTTCACTACCGGAGGTTGACATGGCATTACATATCACTGAAAGTATTTGGCTTAACGCCACTGATACGTGTACGCTAGAGCACCTTATCGAGGTGTCTGGGCTGGACAGAAATGATCTGCTGACCTTGGTCGAGGCCGATGTAATACCCGCCGAGGTCCCTAACCCCGAGCATTATCTGTTTCGATCTGACAGCATAGTTCTGGCTCGTACGGCACGACGTCTGAAGGACGACTTCGAATTAAATACGGATGGACTGATACTGGCCGTTAGCCTGGTGCAGCGCATACATCGCCTGGAAGCCAAGCTGGCAGCGGCAGACGCAAAAAAGGGCCGCCAAGCCCGGATACTTCCATAACTGGCGGCGCAATGCGGTATTACTGAGGGGCGCCGCTAAGTATCCACTCTACAACCAGCTTGGTTTCTTCGGCGGTGATGCCAGGGTTGGGTGGCATGGGTATCTGGCCCCATACGCCGCTGCTGCCGTTTTTGATGTGAGTCGCCAGCAAGGTTGCAGCATTGCTGTCATCTTTGTGTTTAGCTGCGACTTCTTGGTAAGCGGGACCTACCAGTTTTTTATCGATGGCATGACAAGCCAGACAGGCATTTTTGGCTAGTATGGGCTGGACCTCAGCCAGAGTAGGGGCTGCTTGCGCCAAGCTGCTGCCAACCACCAGCGGAAGACAGGCTACAATTTTCCAAATATTCATAGAATTATCACCTTTGGTTATAGTTAAGCTAGTCGGTTGCGATAGACCCCAAACCTTGGAAAATACTATCGGGCTGTTATCAGCATAGTATATGCCTGCATCAACGTTATTTAGCCATTTTACTTATTTACTATCAAGGCCATTATGAAAACCATACTTGTTCCAGTCGACGGATCCGACTCGTCGTTACGTGCTGTTAAATGGGCTTTGCAAGAAATACGCAGTCGCAATAACGAACCTACGTTGTATCTACTTTCGGTACAGGCTCCCATAGTATCAGGCAATGTAACGCGTTTCTTTTCAGCCCAGGCCTTGCAAGATTACTACAACGACGAAGGGCAAAACGCATTACGTCCTGCGCTTGCACTGCTGGCTGAAAGTGGCTTGCCCTACACCCATCATGTTGCCGTTGGGCCAATTGCACCCTCCATTTCCGACTACGCCAAAGAAAAGGGCTGTGACCACATCGCAATGGGTACGCGCGGCTTAGGTTCTGTTTCCAGCTTGGTGCTGGGCTCGGTGACCACCAAAGTTCTAAGTCTGGTTGATATGCCGGTTACCCTGATCAAATAGGAAAACCGCCGTTGCTGCTGGGGCCACTCCATGTTTAACGACATCGTGAACGCGAAGGCGAAGCGCAGACATTACTGGCGTAAGGCAAGCGAAGCCGACAAAGTGCACGATGTCGTTAGACATGGAGTCAGGGGTGGGTCATGTCCAGCGGTACTATCCAGCGGTCATAATCCTGCCCGGTCAAATAGCCTAAAGCCAATGCGGCTTCACGCAAGCTGGTGTTTTCTTTCTGGGCTTTTTTAGCGATGGCGGCCGCCTTGTCGTAGCCTATATGGCGATTCAAGGCGGTTACCAGCATCAGGTTTTTTTCCAGGTTGCTGGCAATTTTCTCTAGGTTGGGTTCCAGACCCACGGCGCAATGATCGTTAAACGCCATACACGCATCACTGAGTAAGGCGATGCTTTCCATGACGTTATGCACCATTACTGGTTTATAGACGTTTAATTGAAAATTACCCTGACTGCCTGCAAAAGCAGTTGCTGCATCGTTGCCAAACACCTGCACGCATACCATGGTCAGGGCCTCGCATTGCGTGGGGTTGACTTTACCCGGCATAATCGATGAGCCCGGTTCATTATCGGGTATAGTCAGCTCCCCTATTCCGCAGCGTGGTCCACTGGCCAGCCAACGCACGTCATTGGCCATTTTCATCAAGCCGCCGGCCAGCGTACGCAGCGCAGCGGATACATCCACCAGCGCGTCATGAGCCGACAAGGCGAAGAATTTATTCTCTGCGGTCTGAAACGGCAAGCCGGTAATATCGGCTATATGGCCAGCCGCACGGGCACCAAACTCAGGGTGCGCATTCAGACCGGTTCCTACCGCCGTGCCGCCTATGGCCAGGTCATACACCCCGTGCATGCTATGTTCCAAGCCTTTTAGGGCGTGATCAATTTGCGCCACCCAGGCGCCAATTTCCTGGCCTAAGGTAATGGGGGTGGCATCCTGCAAATGGGTGCGTCCAGTTTTGACTATGCCGCTAAATTGCGTGGATTTGTCTGCCAGGGTGGCACGTAGCTTTTCCACGGCGGGAAACAATCGCGACGTCGCTTGCATGGCGACAGCGATATGCATGGCAGTGGGAAAGGTGTCGTTGGATGATTGACCCCGATTAACGTGATCATTGGGATGTACCGGAGTTTTGCTGCCTTTGACGCCACCTGCCAGTTCTATGGCACGATTGGAAATAACCTCGTTGGCATTCATATTGGATTGCGTACCTGACCCAGTCTGGAAAACCACCAACGGGAACTGGCTATTTAGCTTTCCTGTGATTACTTCATCGGCAGCACGTGTAATCAAGCTGGCAATCTCTGGGGTGATCTCACCTAATTCACCATTAGCCAGGGCGGCCGCTTTTTTCAGTATGCCCAAGGCGCTAATCATGGGAGGTTGCCACTTATAGCGGCTAACGCCTATGGGGAAGTTATGTATGGAGCGTTCGGTTTGCGCCCCCCAGTAACAATCCTCAGGTACGGCAACTTCACCCATGGAATCGGTTTCGGTACGCATTGTGGTCACAGGAGTTCCTTAGTGTAAGTAAGTGGTTACTTACACTATACTCGCACAACCGGGACACGCAACCATCCCTACCGACAGTTGGGGGCTAGTGAAACTTACTGACCAGGCACAAACTTTTTGCCCCAGGCGGCCGCCACATCCAGCATGCGGTTGGCGAAGCCCCATTCATTGTCAAACCATATAAAGACATTGACGAAGCCACCACCATTGGTGCGCGTTTGACTGCCATCTATGATGGCTGAATGCGAGTTGTGGTTAAAGTCTATGGACGCATGGGGATTGTCGGAATATGCCAGTAAACCTGGGCGCTGATTGGCCGCTTCCATTAAAAAAGCATTGAGCTCGTCAGTATCTACCCCTTGCTTCAGGGTCAGCATTAAATCTATGGCCGATACATTGAGTATGGGCACGCGTATGGCTTTGGCTTGCACTTTGTACATAAGTTCAGGCAGCAGGCGTTCTATACCTTGGGCCAGGCCAGTAGATACCGGTACGATGGACTGCATGGCCGAACGCGTACGCCTAAGGTCTGAATGGTGATAGCCATCAATAAGGGGCTGGTCGTTCATGACGGAATGCAGCGTAGTCAAAAAAGCATGTTCTATGCCGTACTTCTGATTCAGCAGGGACAAAATAGGCACCACCGCATTGGTGGTACACGAAGCGTTTGAAACCAGACTTTCCTGACCAGTCAGATCCTGCTCGTTAATACCATAGACGATGGTGCGATCTACATCGTAGGCGCTGTTTGCTGGTTGTGACACCAGTACCTTCTGGCACCCCATGGAAGTAAAGCGTTCCAGATCATTACGGTGGCTGTACTTGCCCGAACACTCTAGCAGCATGTCCAACTGCCAGCGATCCCAGTCCATTTCTTCGGGGCCTGTCGTGTGATCCACATACACTTCCTGGCCGTTAATAATCAAGGAGTCTTTCCCCTCTTCGATGTGGCCGGGGAATATTCCATGGGTAGAGTCGAACTTGGTCAAGTAAGCCATGGTCGCCAAGTCGGATGGCTCGTTGATGCCAACCAAATGAAAGCGATCCTTCAGGGGGGATTCGTAGAGCGCGCGTAAGATACAACGGCCTATGCGGCCGTAGCCATTAATACCAATACGAATGGGACGGCTCATGCAAATACCTAGACTGAGATAGTGAAAGGGGGGGAAGTGCTTAAAATGTGATGGAAAAACCGCCATCTACAACTAGTATATGACCGTTCACGTAGGCGGCGCTGGATGATGCCAGAAAAACCGCCGCACCGGTGATTTCATGAGGCTTTCCCCAACGTGCCAAAGGGTTGCGCCCCACCACAACAGGACCTTTTATGGGGTCTAGTGCCAGTTCGAGATTGGTTTCGGTGGCAAATGTGCCGGGGGCTATGCCATTGCTGGTAATGCCATATTGACCATACTCGACCGCAAGCGCCCGTACCATGCCAGCCAGCCCCTGTTTGGCAATGGGATAAATAGCGTCCCCTGCCCTGGCCAGTTCGCCGGCAATCGATGTCATGGTCAGGATACGTCCAGGTTGGGCCTTATAGACCATGGCATTGGCCGCAAGCCGCGACAATTGCACGCTAGCAATTAAATCCACATTAATCAGTTGCAGGATGTCGTCCAGAGTAGCTTCAGACAGCGACTTGCGTATCCGTATGCCCACGTTATTGACCAGGATATCGGGCGTCCCAACTTGTTGGCATAATTCGATAAACGCCGTTTCCGTTTCAGCCAGCTTGCTGATATCGTTCACCCAGGCGAAAGCCTGGCCGCCCTGTTGACGTATGAACTGTACAACGTCCTCTACCCTGCCCTGATCCCGTCCATTAATAATGACGTTGGCACCGCTAGCCGCATAGGCTAGTGCAATTTCCCGACCCAGCCCCTGAGTTGAGCCAGAAATTAGGGCCAATTTTCCTGTTAGGGAAAAGTCCGGTGTAGTCAGTAAGGTAGGCATGGCAAGATATAAGTATCGACGGTTATGTTAATTAACGATTGAAATACAATAACAGATGTAGTCTTCGTGTTTAACCTACAGAGGCCGTATGAAATTATATTATCTTCCCGGTGCATGCCCGCTTGCTACGCATATTGTGCTTGAATGGATAGGCAAGCCCTACGAACTCCAAAGAATGGCCCGAGACGAGCTAAAAAAACCTGAGTTTCTGGCGCTTAACCCGGTAGGATCGGTCCCTGTACTTACTGATGGTGACTTCGTACTGACCCAAAGTTCGGCAATCCTGGAATACCTGGCTGATTTGAACCCGCAGGCCGATCTGCTACCCCAGGAATTGCAAGCACGCGCGGAAGTACGCCGTTGGCTGGCTTTTTGCAATGCCGACCTGCATCGTACTTTTGCATTGATCTTTGGCGCTCAGGGCTATACCTCGAACCCAGAATGCCAGCAAGAGCTTATTTCTGCCACAGCCGCGCGCCTGGTCATGCTTTTTGGCATCGCTGATGCCCAGCTGGAAGGAAAACGTTGGGTGGCTGGCACCCGTAGCCTGGCCGATCCGTATTTGTATACGCTGTTGCGCTGGGCCAGGGCCAAAGATATTGATTTGTCCACTATGCAGAACCTACAGGCTTTTTATGCTCGCATTGAAGCCGATAGTGGTGTTCAGGCAGCCTTGAAGGCTCAGGGACTACAGGTCTAGATTCAGTCTGGTATAAAACACGGGGCCTAGGCCCCGTTGTCTACAGCCCCTTTTCTTAGGCCCCTAAATAGGCTTTGCGTACCTGGTCGTTAACTAACAGATTGGCCCCAGTATCCGCCAGTACAACCTTACCGGTTTCCAGCACATAGCCGCGATCAGCTACCTGCAAGGCTTTGTTAGCATTTTGCTCGACCAGAAACACCGTCACGCCTTCTTCACGTATGGTGCGAATAATGTCGAAGATTTGCGTGATAATCAATGGTGCCAAGCCTAGTGTGGGCTCGTCCAGTAGCAATAGCTTGGGACGTGTCATTAACGCCCTGCCTATGGCCAGCATTTGTTGCTCGCCACCCGACATGGTCCCAGCACGCTGATTAGAACGTTCCCTAAGTCTAGGAAACAAATCATAGACGTGGTCCAGTCCAGCATTTATTTCCTGAGCTTTCAGGAAAAATCCGCCCATCTTCAGATTCTCGGATACGGTCAAGTCAGGAAAAACCCGTCGGCCTTCGGGTGAAATGGCAATGCCCCGGCGCATGATGCTGTGGGTGCTGGCATGGGTAATGTCTTCTTCTTGAAAGGTGATGCTGCCCTTAGCTGCGCGTGGCGAACCACAAACCGTCATTAGCAGGGTGGTCTTGCCAGCGCCGTTGGCCCCGATCAGTGTAACAATTTCACCTTCGTTAACTTCGACAGAAACATCATTAAGTGCCTGAATTGCACCGTAATAGGTGTGCACATTTTGAAGCTTAAGCACTTATTCTTCCCCCAGATAGGCTTTGATCACACGTGGATCATTGCGTACATCGTCTGGCAATCCGGTAGTAATGGGTTTGCCGTGTTCCATGACCATGATGCGATCCGATACCCCCATGACCAGACTCATGTCGTGCTCAATAAGAAGTACCGCGACATCAAATTCCCTGCGTAGCTGGTCTATCAGTAGTTGCAGCTCGCGCTTTTCCTGAGGGTTCAGGCCAGCGGCGGGCTCGTCCAGCATCAGTAAGCGTGGTCGTGTAATCATGCAGCGCGCAATTTCCAGGCGACGCTGGTGACCATAGGCCAGGTTACCTGCTTCGCGATTGGCATACTGACGTATATCCATGAAATCCAACCATTTGGCAGCGGCTTCCTGGGCTTGTTGTTCGGATTTACGATAAGACGGCGTTTTCAGCAAACCCTGGACCAAGCCAGTCTGTATGTGGGTATGCTGGGCTACTAGCAGATTTTCAAGCACCGTCAGGCTTTTGAACAGGCGCACGTTCTGAAATGTGCGCACCAGGCCATGACGAGCTACCTTGTGGCTGGACAGCCCGTGTATGGGCTTGCCATCCATGGAGATGATGCCGGATGCTGGTTTATAAAAGCCACCCACGCAGTTGAACACTGTAGTCTTGCCCGCGCCATTTGGCCCAATAATGGCAAATACCTCGTCTTTTTTAACATCGAAGGTGACTTCATCAACAGCCAGCAAACCACCAAACCGCATGGTAAGGCCTGTTACCTTTAATAAAACGTCGCTCATGCTTTCAACTCCACTTGTGGACGTTTAACTGGCAGCAGCCCTTGGGGACGCCACATCATCATTAGCACCATAACCAAGCCGAAAATCAGCATGCGATATTCAGCAAATTCACGGGCAATTTCAGGTACTACCGTGACAATGATGGCTGCAAGAATTACACCCACCTGAGACCCCATGCCGCCTAACACCACAATGGCCAGGATAAGCGCCGACTCCATAAAGGTGAACGACTCTGGATTAACCAGGCCTTGACGCGCTGCAAAAAAAGCACCGCCAAAGCCTGCAAACATCGCGCCCATGGTAAAGGCTGATAGCTTGATATTGGTCGGGTTCAAACCCAGCGAACGACAAGCGATTTCGTCTTCGCGCAAGGCTTCCCAGGCACGACCTATGGGCATGCGTATAACGCGTGTAGATACGTACAGGGCTAATAAAGCCAGACCTAAGGCCATCAAATACAGATAAATAATGACATCCTGGTTGGCAAATTGCCAACCTACCAGCTCGTGGAAGGTGGTTTCACCTTCAGGGGCACGGCGCATCATAGGATAGCCAAACACCGTGGGTTTGGGGATACCGGAAATGCCGTCGGGGCCACCGGTGAAGTCATGTAAGTTAATTAGCAGCAAACGTATGATTTCACCAAAGCCCAGCGTCACGATGGCCAGGTAGTCGCCACGCAGTCGTAAAACCGGGAAGCCCAGCAAATAGCCAAACAAAGCGGCTACACCGCCCGCCAGTGGCAGGGCTTCCCAAAAGCCCCAGCCAGCCCAGTGATACAGCAACGCATAGGTGTAGGCGCCTACCGCGTAGAAGCCTACAAAACCCAGATCCAGTAAGCCGGCAAAGCCGACAACTATGTTCAATCCCAGGCCCAACATGACGTAAATCAGTACTAGGGTGGCGATATCCACCTGTGCCCTGCCCGTGAAAAAGGGAAAAATCAGAGCAATAGCGATCAGCAAAAAGATAAGGCCGCGCCTAGCCTTGTCGTTAAGCGTGGGCAGACTGATTTTTTTGGTTTGGCTGGTAAACAGCTTGGCCAATAAGGGGCGGATGATCAGCTGAAAGGCAAACACGATGCCCATACCGTAAAGGATCATGTCCCATTCCGGGCGCAAAGTGGTTTCCATGCCCACGCGGACTATCTGAAGACCAAAGACGGGCGCAATAATAACGCCAGCCATAATGGCCGCCATAAAGGCGTTTTTTATATTGTTACCCATTACACTTTTTCCACTTCGGGTTTACCCAGCAGTCCGGTTGGACGGAACAGCAAAATAAATACCAACAGGCCAAACGCAACAATGTCTTTGTATTGGGACGAGATATAAGCCGCGGCAAAGGTTTCAGCCAGCCCCAGCAGCACACCGCCCAGCATGGCGCCAGGAATACTGCCTATACCGCCTAAAACAGCAGCAGTAAAGGCTTTAATGCCGGCGATAAAGCCTATGAATGGATTTAGTTTTCCTATAGCCAATGCAATCAGTACACCGCCAACAGCGGCCAGCATGGCGCCAATAATAAAGGTGAAAGAGATGATCTTGTTGGTGTCTATACCCAGCAGGTTGGCCATGCGCAAGTCTTGCGAGCAGGCCCGCGAGGCACGTCCTATACGAGAGTATTTGATAAATAGTGACAAGGCCACCATTAGGGTGACAGTGACTAATATGATCATAATGCGCGAATACGGCGCTGTAATCACGAAATCAGACCCTAGCTGAAACTTGACCGAACCGGTAACCAGCGCAGGTACAGCCATATCACGTGCGCCCTGCCCGATTGCAACCCAGTTCTGCAGGAAAATAGACATACCTATCGCAGAAATCAGGGGAACCAGACGTGGCCCGCCACGCAAGGGAGAGTACGCCACTTTTTCTATGGCATAGCCATATACGCCAGTGACCAGGACGGCCACGATCAACATAATCAGGATGATGACCGGCAAGGGCAAGCCGCTGTTGACGCCGACGGCTGACAAAGTCACCAGACCGACGTAGGCCCCTATCATATAAATTTCGCCGTGGGCGAAGTTAATCATGCCAATAATGCCATACACCATGGTATAGCCTATGGCAATAAGCGCATAAATAGCGCCAAGCGACAAGCCATTGAATAGCTGTTGCGTAAGTTCAGGGATTAGCTCAGACATAAAAGCGGATATTCCGTTAGGTCGGCCTGGTATCTAGACAGCTCACCAACCGGGAAAGAAAAGAAAGGCTCCAGTTCCTAAAGGAACCGGAGCCAGGACGTAGGCGACCTAGAACTTCAGTTGTTCCATTGCGCCAGCTTTGTCCCATTTAAAGACAGCAAACTCGAATTCCTTCAAGTCGCCTTTGGCATCGTATTCAACTTTGCCGATACCGGTGTCAAACGAATTGCTGTGCATGTAATCAGCAACCTTGGCGGGATCTTCGCCAACAGCTTTGATACTGGCCGTCAGGATTTGTACGGCCGAGTATGCAGGGAAGGTAAATGCGCCATCGGGGCTGCGTTTGTACTTAGTGAACTCTTCAAGTATGCCTTTGTTGGCCGGCAACTTGGTAAAGTCGGCGGGCAAAGTTACCAGAAGATCTTCGATGGCCGGACCAGCAATAGCCACCAAATCCTGGTTGGCAACGCCTTCAGGACCCATAAACTGGGTAGTTAAGCCCTGTTCACGAGCTTGGCGCAGCAACAGACCCAATTCAGCGTGGTAGCCGCCAAAATAGATAAGGTCGGCGTTCAGGCCTTTGAGCTTGGTGATTACTGCGGAGTAATCGCTGTCGCCTACGTTAATCCCTTCAAAAATGGAGATTTTCAGTGCGTCGCTTTTTGCCAGGCTATCACGGACCTGGGATGCCACGCCGCTGCCATAGGTTTGCTTGTCGTGCAAAATGGCGACTGTTTTTGGCTTGAGTTGCTTGATGATGTAGTCGGCAGCAAAAGGACCTTGTTGGTCATCACGGCCTATGGTGCGGAAGAAATAATGTGGCTTGATGGTGTCGGTCACCAGTGGCGATGTAGCCCCTGGAGTAATTGCGACTATGCCTTCTTGCTCGTAGACGTTGACGGCTGGCACTGTGGTACCGGAACAAGCGTGTGCAACAGCAAACTTGGCGCCAGCGTTGATGACACGGTTAGCGGCTGGAACGGCCTGCTTGGGTTCGCAACCATCGTCTATCAGCAATGGTTCAAGCATTTTGCCGTTGATGCCGCCGGCGGCGTTGACAGCGTCAATAGCCGTCAGGGCCCCTGCCTGTATTTGATCGCCATATTGAGTGGCTGGACCCGTCATGGGTTGGGGTATGCCAATTTTGATGGTGTCAGCCGCGTAAACGCTGCTGGCGATAGCCATGGCACCAAGTGCTAAGGCCAGTGGTGTTGCACGTTTCATGAAAGTCATGCTTGCTTGTCTCCGGTAAGGCTTGCCGTGAAGGGTTCCCGGTTGGGTTCACCTTGTTAAATTTACGGCAAGCCATGGTGTTGGGCTTCCGCCTTGAACGGCAAGCGTATTCTGACAACTGCCAGCCCAGATGTCACTACGGATAAGCCCTTACACCCCGTTATATTTTTAGGTGTTCATTGGGTTTGTGCAGGTTTCCCCAGATTCCACATCAAAGCACGAAACGGTGCCAACATGGTGGCATTAACGACCAGTTTGACAGCCAGGTCACCTACCAGCAGAGCTGGCCATAGCACGCCAGTACCGACAAAGGCTACGCTAAAGAAAACGAAGGTATCCAGGGTGGCACCGGCCACGCCACCTATTAGTGGAGCCCGCCACCAGGATTGATTGCGCAAACGGTCAAATACATAGATATCCACCAGTTGGGCGGACAAAAAAGCCAGTCCAGACGCTACGGCGATACGTGGCGTGGCCACCCATACCGATATGATCAGGGCCGATACAAACCCCACATAAGCGACCTTGCGCGCTGCTGCCGGTCCAAACCGGCGGTTTAGCAAGTCAGCCACCAGAAAGGCGATGGGGTAGGAAATAGCGCCCCACGTCAGCCAGCGGTTGATGGGGTATTGCACTAGGATATTGGAGGCAACCACAATGGTGCCCATCAACAATACGGCCAGCGAAAACTGCAAGGCGGTCATGGGAGTGAATCGCGTATGCGTTTCGTTAAAACGCGTACGCGTCTGGGTAGAACGCGTATGCGTTTGGGGAAATTTGGTTTGCTGCTTCATTGTGAAAACTCTAGGGAAAGTTGTGCGGCGCGATCTGTCGCCGCTTTCATGGCCATATCTATGGTTGTTGCGAACTGGCGTTGCTGGAACACATCCAGAGCGGCGGCCGTCGTGCCACCCTTGGAGGTAACGCGCTCGCGCAATGTAGCTATGCTGTCAGACGACTGAGCAGCCAATTGTGTGGCGCCGGCCAATGTTGCCAATGCCAATTGACGTGCTTGGTCGGGGCTCAAACCTTGTTGGGTGGCGCTATCTATCAGGGCTTCCAGAAATAGGAATACATAGGCGGGGCCACTGCCTGACAAAGAAGTGACCACATCAATTTCGTAATCGCTGTCTACCCATACGACCTGCCCTACCGATCCCAGTAATTCCGTGGCCAGGCTACGGTCATAGTCGCTAACACCATCTAGCGCCATCAGGCCGCTGGCGCCAGCGCCTATCAGGGCGGGTGTGTTTGGCATGCATCTAACCAGGCGAGTGAAGGCATGCTCTGGCGTGCTGAGCCATTTGGATAAGGTCGCCGCTGAAATTCCTGCTGCGACGCTGATTACCAGAGTGTCGGGCTGCAGATAGGGCAGGCAATCAGCAACTGCCTGCTTAAGGAATTGCGGCTTCACCGCAAATATCCACACCCTGTGTTCCGCCAGAGCAGCATCGGCCTTAAGGGCGACGCTAGCGCCCTGTTCTTGCCAACCTTGCAGTGCCGCAGCCCCAGGGTCGACCACATGGACATTGCCTGCCTCGCAATGTCGTCCTATCAGGCCCGAGGCCAGCGCGGACGCCATGTTGCCCCCGCCTATGAATGCAATAGTAAGTTCTTTAGCCATAAGCCGACTATTGTACGGTTTTCTATCACCATATAGTCATTGACCCATTGCGTGAAATGTCGTTACAGTCACATTGCGTTCATAAACAGGCACTACACTAACTTATTACGCCTCTTTTACGACCTCAGCTGGCTATCTCTGGCCAGAACAGCACACCTTAGGAGATCACCTTATGCGAGCCAGATTATTCGCTTTATCCTTGACCGGTATTATTGCCAGCATGGGCACTGCCCACGCCGCCACAGACATTCAGTTTTGGCACTCCATGGAAGGCGCGCTGGGCGATCGCGTCAATTCGCTAGTCAGCGAATTCAATAAAAGCCAATCTGATTACGTGATTAACGCCGTTTACAAAGGCGCCTATGGCGAGTCCATGAATGCTGGGATCGCTGCGTTCCGCTCTGGCAATGCTCCAGACATACTGCAGGTCTTTGAGGTTGGCACGGCAACGATGATGTACGCCAAGGGTGCCATACAGCCAATTCAGGAAATGTCTGAAACCGCGGGTGACCCTATCAACCCCGCCGATTTTTTAGGCGCTGTCGCGAGCTATTATTCGTCTGCTGACGGCAAACTGGTATCTATGCCGTTTAACAGCTCTACGCCAGTCCTGTACTACAACAAGGACGCCTTTAAGAAAGCGGGTCTGGACCCAGAGGCTCCTCCAAAAACCTGGAAAGAAATGGCTGCCGCAGGCAAGAAGCTACGCGCGGCTGGTCTAGAATGCGGCTACACCACATCGTGGCCGGCCTGGATACAGCTGGAAACCTTCGGTGCCTGGCATAACGTGCCCTATGCATCGCTGGACAACGGTTTTGGTGGATTGGATGCCAGACTGGAAATCAACAAGCCTGTTTTCATGAAGCACATGAAATTCCTGGCTGACATGAGCAAAGAAGGCACTTTCACCTACGGTGGTCGGGGCGATGCGGCCAACGGCTTATTCACCGGCGGTAAATGTGGCATGTTTACAGGCTCCAGCGGCAACCGCGCCAATATCATCAAAACTGGCAAGTTTGAATTTGGCACCTCGTCCCTGCCCTACCATGATGATGTACAGGGCGCACCACAAAACACCATCATCGGCGGCGCGTCGCTGTGGGTATTTGCTAAAAAATCACCCGAAGTCTACAAGGGCGTCACCAAGTTCTTCAAGTTCCTGTCCAGCCCTGAAAAGTCTGCCGAATGGCATCAAGGTACTGGGTATGTACCTGTAACCAAAGCAGGCTACGCGCTAACTCAGCAATCTGGCTTTTATGACAAAAACCCGGGCGCCGATGTAGCGGTCAAACAGCTGGATGCCACCACGACTGAAAACTCGCGTGGCGTACGTCTGGGCTATTTGCCACAAATTCGCGACATCGAAGATGGCGAAATGGAGATGATCTTCAGTGGCAAAACTACACCCGAAGCCGGTGTGGAAACCATGGTCAAGCGCGGTAACGAGCTGCTGGAACGTTTCCAAAAAAGCGTGCAGTAAGCGCCTGATTTAGTCTGGTATCCACGATACGCCCCTTAATCGGGCGTATCGTGGATTTTCGCTTATGCGACAATAGCGTCTTTTTTAGCTAAAGCTTCCCTTCTCCTCCCCATGGAAAAACGCGTTGTTTTCAACCATAAGACTCTGCCTTATCTGCTGCTGGCGCCGCAGTTAATTGTTACTGTAGTGTTCTTCTTTCTGCCCGCTGGCCAAGCCATGTGGCAATCATTTCGGCTAGAGGACCCGTTTGGGTTTTCGTCGAACTTTGTCGGATTCAGCAACTTTATCGAGCTGTTCTCCAACTCCGACTATATGGACTCTTTCCAGGTAACTGCAGTGTTTTCCCTGCTGGTTGCCGTGTTGGGCCTAGGGATTTCGTTGGTGTTGGCTGTAATGGCCGACCGCGTTATCAAGGGCGCCCAGTTCTACAGAACCTTGCTGATCTGGCCGTATGCGGTCGCTACCGCTGTGGCAGGCGTTCTGTTTTTGTTTATGTTTTCACCATCGCTGGGTGTGCTGGCCGTTTATATGCAAAAAATGGGCATCGCCTGGAACCCTCGCTTAGATGGTGGCGATGCGATGGTGTTGGTGGTACTAAGCTCGGTCTGGAAGCAAATTTCCTATAACTTTCTGTTTTTCCTGGCTGGGCTGCAATCCATACCTCGATCATTGTTGGAAGCCGCTGCCATTGATGGGGCCAGTCCAGCGCGCCGTTTCTGGACCATAGTATTTCCCTTGTTGTCACCCACCGCTTTCTTTTTACTGGTGGTTAACGTGATCTATGCGTTTTTTGATACCTTCGCCATTATTGACATCATGACCCAGGGTGGTCCCGGCAATAGCACCGCTATTCTGGTGTACAAGGTATATAACGCAGGTTTCAGAGGCCTGGACCAGGGTTCATCCGCCGCGCAGTCCGTCATATTGATGGCCATAGTGATTGTGCTGACCGTCGTCCAGTTTCGCTATATAGACCGCAAGGTTAATTACTGACGCCTGCGTCGCTTATAAATAATATCGCCATGATAGAACGTCGTCCTTTTCTTGACATAGTGTCGCACGTGGTCCTGCTGCTGGGGGTCGCGGTAATTGCCTTTCCTTTGTATATCAGCATAGTGGCGTCTACCCAGACCGCACAAGAGGTCGCCCAAGCTCCTATGTCGTTGCTACCTGGCAGCCACTTCATTGAAAACTACAAGGCCGTCCTGTTTGGTGATGCGTCCAATACGCCGCCTGTGGCCCGCATGATGTGGGTTAGCACCGTTATGGCGCTGGTGATCGCCGTGGGCAAGATAAGCATTTCCATGTTGTCAGCCTTTGCCGTGGTTTATTTCCGCTTTCGCTTTCGCATGTTTTTCTTCTGGATGATATTTGTCACCCTGATGCTGCCCGTGGAAGTGCGCATAGGGCCTACCTATAAGGTGGTGTCTGACCTCGGCATGCTAAATAGCTATGCGGGCCTAACACTGCCCTTGATCGCGTCAGCGACTGCAACGTTTCTATTTAGACAGTTTTTCATGACTGTGCCGGACGAACTCATAGAGGCCGCCCGTATAGACGGGGCAGGCCCATTGCGCTTCTTCAAGGATATTTTGTTTCCTTTGTCGCGCACCACCATCGCTGCCCTATTTGTCATACAGTTTATTTATGGCTGGAATCAGTATTTGTGGCCGCTGATCATTACCACCCAAGAAAACATGTACCCCATCGTTATTGGGATTAAGCGCATGATAGCGGGTGGTGACAGTGTCACCGAATGGAATCTGGTTATGGCCACTGCGCTGCTTGCAATGATACCGCCTGCCGCCGTTGTTATTTTCATGCAGAAATGGTTCGTCAAGGGCCTGATAGACGCTGAAAAATAATACTTTTAAGATTTGGAACATAGTAGATGGCAACCCTTACCCTAAGCAACGTCAGTAAAACTTATGCGGGCGATATTGCGGTTATACATGGCATAGACCTTGAAGTGGCCGATGGCGAATTTATCGTTATTGTTGGCCCTTCGGGATGTGGAAAGTCCACGTTAATGCGCATGGTGGCTGGCCTGGAAAGTATTACAGGCGGTGATATCTGTATCGGCGATACCGTGGTGAACACGCTAGAACCCGCCGAGCGCGACATTGCCATGGTATTTCAGAACTATGCGCTTTATCCGCATATGTCGGTCTATGAAAATATGGCCTATGGCCTGAAGATACGCAAGCTCAGTAAAACCGAAATCAAAGAGCGCGTGGCTAATGCCGCCAGCATTCTGGAGTTGTCTCATTTGTTGGATAGGCGCCCACGGCAATTGTCGGGCGGTCAACGCCAGCGTGTGGCCATGGGCCGCGCTATAGTGCGTGATCCCAAGGTTTTCCTGTTTGATGAGCCCTTGTCCAATCTGGATGCAAAACTGCGCGTGCAAATGCGGTTGGAAATACAGCGCCTGCATCAACGACTTAAAACTACCAGTCTATATGTTACGCACGACCAAGTAGAAGCCATGACGCTTGCGCAACGCATGGTGGTGATGAACAAAGGAATAGCCGAACAAATAGGCACCCCTATCGAGGTCTTTGAAAAGCCTGCCTCTATATTTGTTGCCAGCTTTATTGGCTCGCCACCCATGAACTTAATTCCTGTCCAGGTCAATGGCCAGCGTCAGGTACTGGACGAGAAGGGTCTGGCTTTGCAAATAGCGCCAGAACTGGTGCCTGCCATGGTAGCCAATCGCGAGGTGTTTATGGGTATGCGCCCTGAACATATGCGCTTGCATGCCGATGGCGTGCCTATCATTATAGAAATGGTCGAGGTGCTGGGCTCTGAACAACTGGTGCATGGTCGGCATGCTGATACGCCGGTAGTACTGCGCTGCCCTATAGGCTTGACCAAAAGTTACCCACTGGAAGTGGGGGAAACCATACAGGTGGGCGTTGATGGTGTACATCCCTTGCATTGGTTTGATAAGGAAACCGGCAAGCGAATAGATGCCGTATAAATAACGGCATTGCAGTAGATGCAAAAAACCGGGCATGGCCCGGTTTTTTTATGCATCCTGGCAGGCCCCCTGTTTAGTGAGAGGCCAGTGCTGGATTTACTGATAGACGGTTTTAGTACCGTCTTTGTGCCACGTGAAGACGTCAAATTTGAAATCATTCAGGTCGCCCTGCTTGTTCCATGACAACTTGCCTATGGGGGTGGCCACGGTATTGCTATGCAGCCAGGCAGCGGCCTTGACGGGATCATCCACGCCTACGCCCTTGATGCTGTCCGCGATGGCTACTGTAGCCGAATAAGCGGTAAGCTGGAACGCGCCGCTAGGATCACGTTTCTTGTCGGTAAACGCTTTCACAATGGCTGCGTTGGATGGATCCTTGGTAAAGTCAGCGGGCAAGGTGACCAACATACCTTCGACAGATGCACCGCCGATAGCATTAATGTCGGGGTTGCCTACGCCTTCAGGACCCATGAACTTGATGTCCAGGCCTTGCTCGGCGCCTTGGCGCAGCAACAAGCCCATTTCTGGGTGGTAACCGCCATAATAAACAAAGTCAGATCCTGAGCTTTTAAGCTTGGTGATCACGGCCGAGTAATCGCTGTCGCCGGCATTAATGCCTTCAAACATGGATATTTCGACGCCTGCTTTTTCCAGATCGGCTTTAACCGCAGAGGCGATGCCTTGGCCATAAGATTGCTTATCGTGCAGTATGGCAACTTTTTTAGGCTTGATGTGCTCGATGATGAACTTCGCGGCGGCAGGACCTTGTTGGTCATCGCGGCCTATGGTGCGGAAGATCATGTCAAAACCCTTGCCATCGGTGACTGCCGGAGCCGTAGCGGACGGAGTGACCATCATCACGCCTTCGCTGTTGTATATGCTGGTGGCGGCTATGGTAGCGCCCGAGCATACGTGGCCGACCACGTAATGGATTTTGTCGTTAACTACGCGGTTGGCGACCACGGGACCCTGTTTAGGTTCACAGCCATCATCAATGACAACGGCTTCCAGTTGCTTACCCAGCACGCCGCCGCCAGCATTGATTTGTTCAATAGCAGTATCAACACCTTCTTTGACCATGGTGCCATATTGCGTCAAGGCACCCGTAAATGGGCCTGCAATGGCAATTCTAATGGTGTCGGCGCTGGCGATGCCAGACACCAGCATGCCTGCTGCTAAACCAAGCGCGGCTGCTAGGGGAGTAAAACGTGTTTTCATTTATATGTCTCCAGATATACGCAATAGCAAAAACCGAAAATACCCGATGGTGCAAGCACCATCGTAGACTGTTCGATAAGGCTTTATACCAAATAACTTCTGACTTTGGGAAAGGACAGCAAGTAATACTACTGCAGCAGGCTACGCAGCATCCAGGCGTTCTTTTCGTGGATATCCAGACGTTGTGTGAGCAGGTCGATAGTGGGTTGGTCATTGGCGTCATCGGCGCACTTGAAGGCGGCGCGAGCAGTACGAGCTACGGCTTCATTGCCCTTGACCAGCATGGCTATCATTTCCTCGGCATTGGGCACCGATGTGGGTTCGGCGATAGATGATAGCTTGGCGTATTCGGCATAGGTGCCAGGAGCATAATGACCCAGGGCGCGTATGCGCTCGGCAATAGCGTCCAGCGCTTGCCATTCCTCGGTGTACTGACCCATGAACATCAGGTGTAGGGTATTAAACATGGGGCCCGTAACGTTCCAGTGAAAGTTATGGGTCATGAGGTACAAAGTGTAGGAGTCGGCCAGCGTATGGGAAAGTTGTTTCGCAACGGCAGCGCGGTCTGTGTCAGAAATGCCAATATCTATGGGCATGCCCCTGCTTGCAGTCTTGCTGTCCTTAGCCACGACATTGCTTGTTTTAGCCATAAAACCTCCGTTAGTTGTTACATTGAGTTTATGCTCAGGATACCATGCAGCCTGCGGTTATTTAACATGTCGGCTGCAAAAGCAGGCCGTTGGTCCCTTCTAGGGTATAGCCATCACTTCCAAAGCGGATGGCGCGTCAGCATAGCTGACGCCAGGCAGTTCACATGCCCGTATTGCATGTGCCAGGCTATCGATAGCGCTGGGGCGCGGGAAGCTTTTGCGCCACACCAGTACCACACGCCTATCCGGAATGGGCTTACGAAATGGAATATATCGCAGTAAGTTATTTTCCAAGCCAGGCATGCTTAACGAACTGGTGGGCAGCACCGTAACGCCTATACCAGCAGCCACCATATGGCGTATGGTTTCCAACGATGACCCTTCGAACGTACGTTGTATGCCTTCGCTAGTGGCTGAATAGCGCGATAGTTCAGGGCAAACCTCAAGCACTTGGTCGCGAAAACAGTGCCCCGCGCCCAGCAACAACATGGTTTCCTCTTTCAGCATCTTGGCATCAATTTCTTTTAAAGCCGCCCAGGGGTGAGTCACCGGCACCGCTACGACGAAAGGTTCGTCGTATAGCGTTAAGGTCATCAGGCCGGTGTCAGGCAAAGGCAGCGCGACGATGGCACAGTCTATTTCACCTTGTCGTAATAGCTCCAACAACCGTACGGTATAGTTTTCTTGCAGCAGTAAAGGCATTTGCGGTGTCATCGCAATCTGTGTGGGGACCAACCTGGGCAGCAAATAAGGCCCTATGGTGTAGATGACGCCGACACGCAAAGGCCCGGCCAACGGGTCATTGCCCTGACGGGCGATTTCACGCAAATTATTGCTTTCTTCCAGTACGCGTTGGGCCTGTGTGACCACCTGCAAGCCTATCGGAGTAATGCCTATTTCGGCGCCGCCGCGCTCAAACAGGATTACACCTAATTCGTCCTCGAGTTTGCGTATCGCCACAGACAGCGTAGGCTGACTGACAAAACAGGCTTCCGCGGCACGGCCAAAATGCCGTTCGCGAGCTACGGCCACGATGTATTTCAGTTCAGTCAAGGTCATGGTGATAGTCTCGAATAATAGTAAACAGTCAACTAGCTGCGTAACAGGTCTTCACGACCACGCATCCAGCGTTGTAAGTGCGCCTGAGCATGCTGGGGGTAGCGCTCACGCAATAGCTTGGCAACTTCTTGAGCCTGTATGACCAGGTCAGCGTCAGTCTCTAGGTCAGCGAAGCGCAATAATTCCTGCCCCGATTGACGTACCCCCAGGAACTCACCGGGTCCGCGTAGCTCCAGATCATGGCGCGCAATTTCAAAGCCATCATCGCTGCTATACATCACCCGCAAACGCTGTCGGGCAATTGCCGATAACGGTTTCTGGTACATCAATACGCAGACCGATTGGGCACTGCCCCGCCCTACCCGGCCGCGCAACTGATGTAGTTGCGCCAGTCCAAAGCGTTCGGCGTGCTCTATGATCATTAACGAGGCATTGGGCACGTCCACCCCGACCTCGATCACGGTAGTCGCTACTAGCAGCTCTATAGTTCCGGCGCGAAACTGTTGCATGACCTCTTGTTTTTCGTCGGTTGCCATGCGGCCATGCACCAGCCCCACATGCATGCCAGCCAAGGCCTGCTGTAGCTGCTGATGAGTATCTACTGCAGTTTGCAACTGTAGTGCTTCGCTTTCTTCGACCAGCGGGCATACCCAATATGCCTGACGCCCCTGCCTAACCTCGGCAACCACATGCGCAAGGACCTGTTCGCGGCGTGCGTCGTCTATCAGCTTGGTAATAACGGGACTGCGCCCTGGGGGTAATTCGTCGATAGCGGATACGTCCAGATCGGCAAAAAATGTCATGGCCAGAGTACGCGGTATGGGCGTGGCACTCATGTTCAACTGGTGCGGTATCAGTGCGACCCCATTGGTGGCGCTATCGCCTTTGCGGCTTAACTGCAGACGTTGGCCAACGCCAAAGCGGTGTTGCTCATCCAGAATAACCAACCCTAAGCGGGAAAAACTGACTTTGTCTTGTATCAAGGCCTGAGTTCCCACCACTAGTTGGGCGGCTCCACTGGCGATATCGGCGATAGCCGCCTGGCGCTCTTTAGTGCGCAAACTACCTGTTAACCAACTGACCTGTAACCCTAAGGGCCTTAGCCATCCTGCCAATTTTTGGTAATGTTGTTCGGCCAGTATTTCAGTAGGCGCCATAATGGCAACCTGGCAGCCGCTGCTGATGGCGGTAATGGCTGCGAACGCTGCAACTATGGTTTTGCCGCTACCGACATCGCCTTGCAATAAGCGATGCATGGGAAAGCCCTGCCCCAGATCGCCGGTAATTTCAGCAATCACTTTTTCCTGTGCCTTGGTCAATGCAAAGGGTAAATGCTTAAGCAGTGCCTGTGTCAGGGACTGATCACCACCATCTAGCACCATAGCACGTTGCTGGCGACGCGCCGCACGGGCTGCCGCTAGCGATAACTGTTGCGCCAGCAACTCGTCAAATTTGATGCGATGCCAGGCGGGATGCCCTTTTTCCAGCAGATCGGCATAAGACACGTCGGCAGGTGGATGGTGCAAAGTCCGTATTGCCGCCTGAAACGGAATCAGAGCGTATTGCTTGATGATATCCGGCGGTAGTGTGTCGCTTAGATCAGCTACGGCCAGGGCCTGGTCTATCGCTTTGCGCAAGCTGACCTGGGATAAGCCTTCAGTGGTGGGATAAACCGGCGTCAACGCTGTGGGTAGGCTGCTACCGGCCAAGCTGACTTTGGGGTGCACAATTTCGTAGCCGCCCGTGCCATAGCTATGGCGGACTTCCCCGCGCACCCGCAAGCGACGCCCAGATTCGAGCTGCTTTTGCTGGCTAGGGTAAAAATTCAGCCAACGCAGGCCAAGCTGCCCGGTGTCGTCCCGTATCTGAGCGTGCAACTGACGACGCGGACGCAACTGTACATCGCAAGCAACGATGTCGCCTTCGACTTGAGCCATCTGTCCGGTATGCAAGGATGAAATCGCACGCACCTCGGTTTCATCCTCGTAGCGTAAAGGCAGGTGGACAATGAAATCAGAGGCGTCGCGCAAGCCCAGACGCTGCAGTTTGCGTTCCAGCACAGACGTACTTTGCTGTGCAGTGCTAACCTGGCGCGATGCAGGCGCCCGTGGCTTGGATACAGCCAAAATCTAACCGCCGAATCAGAATCAGATGACGATAATGGCTTCGACTTCGAACTGCGCGCCCTTGGGTAGACTGGCAACACCTATGGTGGAGCGTGCTGGGTAGGGTTGGGGAATGATGTCGGCCATGATGGCATTAGCGCTGGCAAATTTGCTAAGGTCGGTCAGAAACAGGGTCAGTTTGACTATGCTGTCTAGTGTGCCGCCAGCCGCTTCAATAACTGCCTGCATGTTGGCAAATGACTGCCTGACTTGACCTTCGAAGTTTTCAGAAACCATTTCGCCGGTGGCAGGTTCCAGACCAATTTGACCTGACAGGAAAACGATTTTCCCGGGGCTGCAAGCCACTGCTTGAGAGTACGGTCCTACAGCGGTGGGGGCAGAATCTGTATGAATAATTTGTTTGGCCATAAATACTCTTAAGGTGAAAGTCATAAAACAACTATCAGAGTTTACTCATCTATAGCTTAAATTAAAAGCCCCCCTGGCTTTGGAATTGTTTTGGTTGTGTATGGGGGTGTTATTGGTCTTTGTAGTTGCGTTCGTTCTTGTGTGTAAGGGTGCTGGTTCTGTAGGTCCGCTCGTATTTTCCTGTTAGGTTGCTGGTCCTGTAGGTCCGTTCGCCTTTACGTGTGACATCGTCGGTACATTAAGCACCACCGCCCTTACGTACCGAGCTCTTTACTCGGTGGCCCGCTACGCGAAGCCACTCCCGTAAAGACTCGCTACTCCGGGCTCGTCGTATATTCAGAATGGGTTACTAACACCCGTTGAATTAATAATGACGCATCGCCTGTGACGTCTTTCTGCAGCCCATCAGGCAGGCAAACGTTGGACTCACGGGAGAGCCTTACCCTCCGCGGGGGCTCAGAGTGAGTCTGACGGTTGACGGCCGATAAAGTTTAAGAAACGAACCACGCAGCAATTGACGACCGTAGGTATTAAAAAAACCATGCAGCCGCCAATAGGACATTATCTGTACTTAAGAAACCTAAGTGCTACGGCACAAGACTTACTTCTCGACGAAAGCCCGTTCTATCACGTAGTCACCGGGCTGGCCCACGCCGTCGGACACTTTAAAGCCACGCTTATCCAGCATGCCACTGATGTCTTTAAGCATCGCAGGGCTGCCGCATATCATGGCCCTGTCCACGGCGGGATCCAGGGGTGGCAGGCCTATGTCGGCAAATAAATTGCCGTTATCGACCAATTCGGTGATGCGGCCTTGGTTGCGGAAGGGTTCGCGTGTCACCGTGGGATAGTAGATTAGCTTTTCCCGCACGCTGTCGCCAAAGTATTCGTTACCTGGCAAATGATGCTGGATAAAGTCAGCGTAGGCCACTTCACTGACATAACGCACGCCATGCACCAATACGATTTTCTCGAAGCGTTCATAGACATCAGGGTCTTTTATGATGCTCATGAAGGGTGCCAGACCAGTACCCGTGGCAAACATGTACAGATTTTTACCAGGCAAAAGGTCGTCAATGATCAGCGTGCCTACTGGCTTTCTGCTGACCAAAATGCTGTCGCCTACTTTTAGATGCTGCAATTGCGATGTCAAGGGGCCGTCGGGCACCTTGATGCTTAGAAACTCAAGATTTTCCTCGTAGTTGGCACTGACTATGCTGTAGGCGCGCATCAAGGGCTTGCCGTTGATTTCCAGGCCTATCATGACGAAGTGACCGTTATGAAAGCGTAGAGCCGCGTCGCGAGTCGTGGTGAAGGAAAATAAAGTGTCGTTCCAATGGTGGACGCTAAGAACCTGTTCGGTATTAAAGGCTGCCATGTGTCTATAGAGAGTAATAAAGAGGTACCAGGGTACGGTAATGATAGTACGGTACAAACCCTTAGTGGCTATTAATCAGCCTACTTCAATTGGGGTTTTCTTACGCTGGATCAATCATTGTAAAGATATTTGCCTCATCTTCGGTGAATTCGACGGTTTTCAGTTGCGAGGTGTGGCAGACTCTGCTATCTTTCAGGCTCATCAACATGAGAATCATTTGCATTCGCAATCCACAACTCTCGGAGAACAACATGCCTTCACCCGTAACCTTACGGCCTTTGTTGAAATCACTATTGCTGGCTGGCGTTGCCGCTATGTCAGTTGCATCCGCCCACGCTTGGGCCGATGACGTAAGCTTGTACACTACCCGAGAACCCAAGCTGATACAGCCTTTGCTGGATGAGTTCACTAAAGACACTGGCGTCAAGGTTAATACCGTTTTCGTGAAGGACGGTCTGATTGAGCGTGTGAAGGCCGAGGGCGAAAAATCCCCCGCCGATGTCCTGATGACGGTTGATATCGGCAATTTGCTGGATCTGGTCGAGGCTGGCATAACACAGCCTGTGCAGTCAGCCATCCTGGATGAGGTCATTCCAGCCAATCTACGCGGTGCGGACCACCAGTGGTATACCTTGTCGTTGCGTGATCGAGTGGCCTATGTAGCCAATGATTTAGATATCAAAGCTATTACCTACGAAGAGTTTGCTGATCCGAAATGGAAAAACAAAGTGTGCATACGCTCTGGGCAGCATCCTTACAACACAGCGTTAATTGCCGCCATGATTGCCCATGATGGTGAGCAAGCTACAGAGAAATGGCTGACCGGAGTGAAAAACAACCTGGCGCGTAAGGCGGCAGGTGGCGACCGTGATGTGGCCCGTGATATTTTAGGTGGAATTTGCGATATCGGTATAGCGAATGCTTACTATGTGGGACGTATGAAGAATGCTGAGCCCGGCACAGACGCACGCAAATGGGGCGATGCCATTAAGGTCGTCAGGCCTACCTTCGCGAACGAAAAAAGTCGCGGCACTCATGTTAATATTTCCGGCGCTTCTGTCGCCAAATATGCCCCTAACAAGGACAACGCGGTAAAGCTGTTGGAATATCTGGTATCGGAAAAAGCCCAATCCCTGTACGCCAATGCTAATTACGAATATCCGATCAGGAAAGGCGTGAAGCTTGACCCGGTGGTAGCCAGTTTTGGTGAACTGGTAGTTGATCCACTGCCTCTTGTTGAAATCGCCAAGCAACGAAAATTAGCCAGCGAATTGGTAGATAAAGTTGGATTCAACAACTAATCGTCTGGAACTCTCCAGAAAAGCGCCACCATCTAGGCTGGCGCTTTTCTGGTTTTTGCAAGAAGGTATGCTGTTGCCGCTACGCCGTTTTTTTAAACTAGAGTCAGGCCTGGGTTGGCGCATAGGTGCAATGATTATTGCGCTGGGTGTACTGGCGCCTGTACTGACTCTGGTTTGGTTTGCGGCGCAGGGTTCAACTGGCCATTGGACACACTTGCTGTCTTTTGTGCTGCCTACTGCCTTGCAAAACACCCTGCTGTTGTTACTGGGCGTGGGTGTGTTGGTCAGCTGTTTGGGTGTGGGCAGCGCTTGGCTGATCGTAGCCTACGACTTTCCCACACGACGCATATTGTCCTGGGCTTTATTGCTGCCGCTAGCCGTACCCACCTATATCGTGGCCTTTGCCTACTTGGATATCCTGCATCCTATAGGGCCCGTTCAAACACTGTTGCGCGATCTGTTGGGTTATACCAACCCACGAGACTTCCGTCTGCCCGACCTGCGTTCATTGCCTGGTGCTATCTTTTTATTAGGCTTTGTCCTATACCCCTATGTTTACCTAAGTACCCGCATTATGTTTGCCTCGCAGGCCGCCAGCCTGCTAGAGGCCGCACGAATACTTGGCGAGTCTGGGCGTAGCACCTTTTTCCGGGTCGCCCTGCCCTTGGCTCGCCCTGCCATTGCCGTCGGTGTCAGTCTGGCCCTGCTGGAAACCCTAAATGACATAGGTGCATCCGAATTCCTGGGCGTGCAAACCCTGACTGTGTCGGTGTATACCACCTGGGTAACACGCTCGGATTTAGCAGGTGCTGCCCAGATTGCGCTGGCCATGCTGATTATTGTGGCTGGACTGATACTGTTAGAGCGCCACGGTCGGCGCCATCAGCGTTACGCCAGCACCCAAAGAACGCGTTCCATACAACCGGACACGCTTAAAGGTAGTGCAGCAGTCATTGCCTTTATGTTGGGCTGGACACCGATCATCATAGGTTTTGTCGCCCCAGCACTGTACTTGATCAGTGAAACCCTGAAACATTTACATTCCACGGGTGCGGTATCTGACCAGTTAATAGCAAGTGCCTATAACACTGTGAAAATCTCGTTGATTGCCACAGTGGCTACCTTGACCTGCGGTCTGATCGTAGCCTGGGCCGCGCGTACTATGCGTCGTAACGGTGCTGCCAGCTTGGCGACCTTGTGCGCCCGAGTTTCTACCACTGGCTATGCCATACCCGGTACGGTGTTGGCTATCGGTCTGCTGACGCCTGTCATGCTAGTTGATGGCGCAGCCTCTTGGGTATGGACACTGGTGGGCAATCCGCCCCCTGGCTTGTTACTGATAGGCACCAGCACGGTGCTGGTTGCAGCCTACGTGATACGTTTTCTGGCTATTTCCATAGGCAGCATAGAAGCCGGGCTGGATCGTATTCCGCCCTCTATGGAACAGGCCGCCCGGTTGTTGGGTGAAAGTTCTACAGGCGCGTTGCGCCGCATCCACTTTCCTTTATTGCGCCCTGCGATTAGCGCGGCTGCCTTGTTGGTGTTTGTCGACACCATGAAAGAGCTACCCGCCACATTATTACTACGCCCCGTCAACTTCGACACCCTGGCGACTTGGCTATATGCCGAGGCCGCCCGTGGCACCTACGAGGAAGGCTCGGTGGCGGCGCTAGCCATAGTACTGGCTGGTCTATTGCCGGTGGTTTTACTGGCCCGCACACAATTTAAAGCAACTCACTAATATGGTCGATTTACTGAAGTTGGACAAGATCACCCTGGCTTACGATTCCGCACAGGGTATAGTTCCTGTCGTACAGGATCTTAGCTTGTGTCTTGAAAAAGGTAGCATAGGTTGTTTGCTGGGCGCTTCGGGCTGCGGTAAAACCACGGTATTGCGGGCAATAGCCGGTTTTGAACCCTTGCGCACAGGCACGATATCCCTGGGTAATACGATATTATCGACGACAGATAGCCAGGTAGAGCCTCAGGACAGGCATGTGGGCATGATGTTTCAGGACTATGCTCTGTTCCCCCATCTGAACGTCGAGAAAAATATTGCTTTTGGCTTACGCCGCTGGGATAAACAACGACGTAAACATCGTGTCGAGGAACTATTGACACTGGCAGGTCTGGAAGGTTCAGGCCATAGATATCCCCACGAGTTGTCGGGGGGACAGCAACAGCGTATTGCCCTGGCGCGCGCCTTGGCGCCCGAGCCCGAACTATTGTTGCTGGACGAGCCATTTTCTAACCTGGACGTAGACACCCGCGAACGCTTAGCTTTTGAAGTGCGGGATATCCTGAAAAAAACCGGACATACCGCCATACTGGTAACGCATAATCAAGCGGAAGCCTTTGCTATCGCCGATAGAATAGGCGTCATGGAAAAAGGCACGATAGCGCAATGGGACACGCCTTATGGCCTGCACCATAACCCCAGCAGTGCGTTTGTAGCCGACTTTATTAAACGCGAAGCCTTGATGGCTCAGCGCGCCCAAGCGTATCTACGGGGCGAGGCCAGTTAAAAAAAGGCCGTCTGCATAGTGCGACGGCCTTTTTTCATTACAGGCTGTAGTACATATCAAATTCGATCGGATGGGGCGTCATGCGCAAGCGCGTGACTTCTGCCCTTTTCAGATCCAGATAGGCATCCAGCATATCGTTGCTGAATACGCCGCCACGGGTCAGGAATTCGCGATCGGCATCCAGCGCTTCTACAGCCTGTTCCAGGCTGGTACACACGGTGGGGATTTGCGCGTCTTCTTCGGGGGGTAAGTCGTACAGGTTCTTATCAGCCGGATCGCCGGGATGTATCTTGTTTTGCACGCCGTCCAATCCAGCCATCATCAAGGCCGAGAAGGCCAAATAAGGATTGGCCAAAGGATCTGGGAAACGGGCCTCTACGCGGCGAGCCTTGGGGCTGCCCACATAGGGGATGCGTATCGAGGCTGACCTGTTACGGGCTGAATAAGCCAGTTTGACGGGTGCTTCAAAATGCGGAACCAGACGCTTGTACGAGTTGGTTGAGGGGTTGGTGATGGCATTGAGCGCCCTGGCGTGCTTGATTAAACCGCCAATGTAATACAAGGCGAATTCTGACAAGCCAGCATAACTGTTGCCTGCAAAAAGGTTTTGGCCATCCTTCCAGATGGACTGGTGCACATGCATGCCAGAACCTGCATCACCCATAATGGGCTTGGGCATGAAGGTGGCTGTTTTGCCATACACATGGGCAACATTCTGTATGGTGTACTTCATGATCTGGTTCCAGTCGGCGCGTTCGACCAGGGTGCTGAAGCGTGTGCCAATTTCCAGCTGACCAGCACCACCGACTTCGTGATGATGAATTTCGACAGGGACGCCCTGCTGCTCCAGTAGCAAACACATTTCAGAGCGCATGTCGTGGTAGGCATCGACTGGGGGCACAGGCATATAGCCGCCCTTGATACCAGGCCTATGGCCCAGATTGCTGCCGTTCATATCCAGACCACGCGACCAAGGGGCGCCATCAGATTGAATTTTTACGAATGAACCCGACATGTCGTCGTTCCAGCTTATGCCATCAAAGACATAGAATTCGGGTTCCGGACCGAAGTAGGCGGTGTCACCCAGCCCACTGGACTTCAAATAAGCTTCAGCACGGCGCGCCAGGGACCTGGGGTCGCGGTCATAGCCTTTAAGGTCAGATGGTTCCACCACATCGCAGGTCAGTATCAGGGTGGGCTCTTCGCGAAACGGGTCCATTCTGGCCGTAGCGGTGTCAGGAATCAGGAACATGTCCGAGGCTTCTATGCCTTTCCAGCCTGCAATGGATGATCCATCAAAGGCAACTCCGGCTTCCAGCCTGTCTTCATCGATGCTGTGGCCGGGGACGGTTAAATGGTGCTCGCTACCCAGGGTGTCGGTGAAACGGAAATCAACAAAGGCAACATCGCGTTCGCTGATTAGCTTGACTACTTCTTCGGGGGTGGACATGTAAGGCTCCTGCCAGTGAAATCCGATCTGCACAAAGGGAAATTGTAATTGATACCAGAGCTGTATGTGTTGCTAATCAAGAAATTCGCTTTGCAAGTCATTCAAAAAACGCCAACCCAGTTCGGTTGCCTTGAATACCATAGGGTCGGGGTCCAGTAGCCCTTTGCCAATAGCGCTATTGACTGCGGATGCCATAGACATTACAGATAGACCCGTGTGTTCGCGAAAACTACTGCGTGTTACGCCGTTTTTTAGGCGCAAAGCGTTCAACATGAACTCGAAAGGCAAGGCGGATGGCGCTATGGTGTGCTGTTCAGCAATGTGGCTACCATCATGGCGCTGGGCTTTTTCCATCCAGGATGCGGGGTTCTTCAGCTTGGACTGACGTATTATTTTGTCGTGGAAAGACAACTTACCATGGGCCCCTGGGCCTATGCCCAGATAGTCGCCAAACTCCCAGTAATTTTGATTATGCACGCTACGCTGGCCTGGCTGCGCATAGGCCGACACTTCATAGCGTTCCCAACCGCGTGCCGCTGTCATGTCTGCAATCATGTCCTGCATGGCAGCGGCAGTGTCATCGTCAGGTATGGCGGGCGGGTATTTGGCAAAGACCGTGTTGGGCTCCAGGGTCAGGTTATATAAAGACAAGTGGCCAGTACCAAAGGCCATGGCCTGCTCCAGGTCGTTTTTGCAGTCAGCCAGACTTTGTTGCGGCAGCGCAAACATCAGGTCCAGATTCACGCGCTGTACAGAGCGCTGGGCAATTTCGATCGCCGCCCTGGCCTGCTGGCCGTCATGGATGCGACCTAAAGCGTGCAGCGCGGTATTGTCAAAACTTTGTATCCCTAATGAAATCCGGTTAATGCCACTGGCTGCATACTCTGCAAAACGAGCAGCCTCTACGGTGCCCGGGTTAGCTTCCATCGTGATTTCCGCATCCGGCAGCAAGTTCAGGTAAGCACGGAACATTACCAACATCTGGTCCATGGTGTTGGCAGACAGCAAGCTGGGCGTGCCACCACCAATAAATATGGAAATCACCTGACGGCCCCAGATCAGGGGTAAAGCCTGTTCCAAGTCGGCCCGTAAAGCCGCCAGATAGTCGGCCTCAGGCAATTCAGACTTCAGTTCATGGGAATTGAAATCACAATAAGGACATTTGCGCACGCACCAAGGCACATGCACATAGAGTGATAAGGGTGGCAAACTGGTCAGCCCGGTTTGACCGGTATCACGGGGGATGACCCCTGGTTTTCTAGACTGGCTTACGGGCATGACAAAATAACTTTCAAATAATACAAAATAGTAAGGCTGGAAACTACGTCCAGGTTTTAATCCACGTGCGGTACCGGGCTGGCTGTTTGCAGCATGCCCAGCAGAGTTTTCAACGCCCTACCTCGGTGACTGTAGGCGTTTTTCAGTTCAGGTTCTAGTTGCGCAGCCGTCTGGCCCAAGTTGGGCAGATAAAAATAGGGGTCGTAGCCAAAGCCATGTTGGCCTGCTGGTTGCTTGGCGATTTCACCATGCCAAAGCCCCTGGGCAATGACCGGGCATGGGTCATCGGCAAAGCGCAAATACACCAGTACAGCGACATAGTAAGCTGATCGATCGCTATGGTTAGCCAACATGGACAGCAGATGATGGTTATTCGCTGTATCGGATTTTTCGCCGCCATGCATGGCCGCATAACGTGCTGAAAATACCCCTGGCGCATTATTCAGTGCAGGAACGCACAGGCCGGAATCATCGGCCAAGGCCGGCAAGCCTGTAATACGACTAGCGTGCCTGGCCTTGGCCAGGGCGTTTTCCACAAAGGTCAAATAGGGTTCTTCAGCTTCAGACACACCCAAGGTATTCTGCGCCACCATTTCTATACCGGCAGCGCCCAAGATAGCAGAGAATTCCTTTAATTTGCCTGGGTTATTGGATGCCAGTACCACTTTAGACAGCGACATCATCATCCCCTATGCAACGCGCGCTGCAGCCAAGGCCTGCTTTTGAGCTGATAGCAGGTCATTAATACCGCCGTGAGCCAAGTCCAGCAAATTATCTAGACGCTGACGATCAAACGTCTGGCCTTCAGCCGTGCCCTGCACCTCGATGAACTCGCCCGAGCCTGTCATGACAATATTCATATCAGCATCGCAACCTGAGTCTTCAATATAGTCCAGATCTAATACAGCCTGACCGTTAACCAGCCCTACTGACACCGCCGCCACCTGATCCAGTATGGGGTTTTGCGTGAGTACACCCCTATCCATTAGCCCCTGAACTGCCAAAGCAGCGGCCAGCCATGCACCGGTAATGCTGGCGCAACGCGTACCGCCATCGGCCTGCAGCACGTCACAGTCCAGATGCAAGGTCCGCTCGCCCAAGGCAGTCAAGTCAAATACCGCACGCAGGCTGCGGCCAATTAACCGCTGAATTTCCTGGGTACGACCACTTTGCTTGCCCCTGGCCGCTTCGCGGTCCGAGCGTGTGTGAGTAGAACGCGGCAGCATGCCATATTCTGCTGTAACCCAACCCTGACCCTTGCCTTTCAAGAAAGGCGGTACCTTCTCCAACACACTGGCATTACACAGTACATGCGTGTCCCCAGCCTTGATCAATACAGAGCCTTCGGCATGGCGGGTATAGCCCACTTCTAAAGACAAGGGGCGCAGTTGAGCTATGGTACGGCCCGAGGGACGGCTGGTGCTGGCGGGTGAGGAAGTAAGGGTTGCAGACAAGTAAAACTCCGGAAAAATAATAAACAATAGGGAATTGTCGCATGCGCCGAGCCGCGAATGAACACCAGTACAATATTGGCCTTAAATCCTGACAGGAATAGTTTCCCCATGATACGCAGCATGACCGCCTTTGGCAGCGCCCGCACAGAATCCGAACACGGCAGCCTAAGCATAGAATTTCGGACAGTAAACAGCCGTTTTCTGGATGTGAATTTCCGCTTGCCTGACGACTTGCGTATGGTGGAAGGCCAGGTCCGCGAGCAACTGGGCCAGGCCGTCAGCCGCGGCAAGGTGGATATACGCCTGAATTACACACGGGCTGTTAATGCTGCCGCCAAAACGGTAGACCAGGCGCTGTTGGCTACCATCGCCCAACAGTTGCAGGACGCCCGCCGCATGATTCCTGATATAGCCGCTCCACGCTTGTCTGATTTGGTTAACGATGGCGCCGGCACAACAGAGTTTGATGTCGAGGCCTGGAGCGCCATGTGCCAGCAGGCCTGTGCCCAGGCACTTGAGCAACTACAAGCGGCTCGCCTACGCGAAGGCCAGCGCCTTGCCGCCATGATGCTGGAGTGCTCGCATGCTATAGCTGACATCGTTAGTCAGGTTGAGGCCGACCTGCCCGCCTTGCTTGCTGCTCATCAGGAAAAAATAAACACACGTTTACACGACGCTCTGCTGACTGCAAGCCCAGAAGGTTTTGCCCAGATCAGCGGGCAAGAGCTATCGGCCCGCATTGCCCAGGAAGCGTCACTGTTTTCCTTGCGCATAGACGTTGCCGAGGAATTATCGCGTCTGCGTTCGCATATGGCGGAGCTGAATCATCTGCTTAGCGAAGGCGATGAAAGTAGCGCTGCAATTGGTGGTGCGACCAAAAACCGTAAGGGCAGCACAGGTAAACGCCTGGATTTTCTGTTCCAGGAGATGAATCGGGAAGCCAATACGTTGGGGTCTAAGGCGGGCAATCTGGATGTTACACGGGCTGCGATAGATTTGAAGTTGTTGATCGAGCAGATGCGTGAGCAGGCGCAGAATATCGAGTAATTACTATTTTTTTGGTCTTTTAGGTGCGTTCGTCCGTGGGTGTTAGGTTGTTGGCCTTTTAGGCACCTCCGTTCTTAGGTGCCGCGTTGATGGTCTTGTAGGTATCGTTGTTCTTACGCGTTGGGTCGTTAGTCCTGTAGGTACATCCGCCCTTACGTGGCAGGCTCCTTACTCTGTGCCCCCGCTGCGCGAAAGGCACTCCCGTAAGGACCTACCACTATGGGCTAATCGTGGACTCAGAATGGTTTTCTAACTCTCGTTGATTAACGATTAGGCATCGCCAGTGATGTCTTGTGCCAGCCTATAAGGCGGGCAAACGTTGGACTCACGGGAGAGCCTTTCGCGCAGCGGGGGCTCAGAGTGAGTCTGACGGTTGACGGCCGATAGTGCTAAAGAAACAAAACCATCCAGCGCACCACCCTTGCCAGACCAAGTATGTAGCGTGATACTAAGGCCATACCAATCAAGGCCTGCTTCTAGAATAAGGAACCCGAGAACAAGATGTAGCGTTGCCGCCACCGCGCATTTTTCTACAGCTATGCCGCCGCAGGCATCGCTTTAGGTATACGAGCTTCCCGTATCGGCAGATTAACTAATGCCGCCAAGACAGCCAGTGCAATGTCGGCGTACCACATCCAGTTGTAGTCACCAAACCGCGAAATAGCTACGCCGCCCAACCAAGCACCCAAGAAGCCGCCTATCTGGTGGGTGAACAAGGTCAGTCCAAACAGCGTACCCAGGTAACGATTCCCGAACAGTTTGCCAACAATGGTGGCTGTGGGAGGCACGGTAGCCAACCAGGTAACGCCCAAGCCGGCAGCAAACAGATAAAAAGTCCATTCCGTGCGGGGCATGGCCAAATACCATAGGATCAGTAGAGCACGCGACCCATACATAACGGCCAGTATGTACTTACTACGATATTTCCCTACCCAAGAGCCTGCCAGTAGGCTGCCAACGATATTGGCCAGGCCTATGATGGCCAGCGACCAACCCGCTACGGACGGCGGCAAGCCGCACAGGTCTACCTCGCCAGGCAGGTGAGTCACTAAAAAAGCGATGTGAAACCCACAGGTGAAGAAACCAAGGTGCAGCAAGATATAGCTGCGGTTTGTCAAAGACCCGATGACGGTTTTCTTTAAGCCCATGTCGGTTTCAGCATGGGCGTGGGCAACTGGTTTGCCCTTGGTGAGCTTGCCTATCAAGGGCAAGGCGGTCAAGGTTAGTATTGCCATGGACCACATGGCGCCCACCCAGCCTATGGACTGAATCAGCTTTTGTGCCAACGGGGCAAACACAAACTGGCCAAACGACCCGCCCGCGTTAATCACGCCTGCTGCCGTGCCTCGTGCTTCTATAGGTAGCCGCTGCGCTGCCGCACCTATCAAGACAGAAAAGCTTCCTGCCCCTGACCCTATGGCTGCCAACAAACCCAGTGATACCGTTAGTCCGAATCCAGAACCCATGTAGGGCGTGATAGCACAGCCTAGAGCCATAACGACTACCCCAGCAATCAATACGCCGCGCGGACCGTAGTGATCGGCACAAGCGCCTGCAATGGGTTGTATAGCGCCCCAGGCGATTTGCCCTATGGCCAGGGCAAAACTAATGGACACTATGCCTAGGCCTGTGGAGCTATTTATGGGACTGATGAACAATCCCAGCGACTGCCGAATTCCCATAGTAACCATCAGGATACCAGCGGCAGCAAGCGTTATAACCAGCGCATCTGGGCGCCTAATCGAGCGAAACATCAAAACCCCTTACGCGGCACTATCTTAATTCCAGGGTAGCCATTATCTGTGCAGCAAGGATACTATGCAAGTTGCTATCCTTTGCAACACAGTCCACTATAATAATAAGATTGTTATCAGCCCTCTTTTATTTACTGCCTCCCATGAATTCATCTGCTCAAACCCAGTTCCAAATTACTCGCTCTGACCATCCTGCAACCCCAGAGCAACGAACTGCCATCTTGGAAAACCCAGGGTTTGGCAAATACTTCAGCGATCACATGGCTGCCATAGACTGGAGCCTGGATCAGGGCTGGCATGATGCTCGCATTATTCCCTATGGTCCTTTGCAACTGGATCCAGCAGCCTCGGTCCTGCATTATGCTCAGGAAATTTTCGAAGGTCTAAAGGCTTACCGTCACCAAGATGGTTCTATCTGGGCTTTTCGTCCTGAAGTGAATGCTGCGCGTTTTCAAATGTCGGCACGCAGGCTGGCCTTGCCTGAACTGCCTGCGGATTTGTTTGTCGAATCAATTAAGCAACTAATCAGCACAGATGCCAGTTGGGTGCCTACTCAGCCCGACACCTGCGCCTATATACGTCCCTTCATGATTTCCAACGAAAGCTTTTTGGGTGTAAGGGCTGCGCAGCGCGCTGCTTACTACGTCATCGTCAGCCCAGCGGGTTCATATTTTGGCAACGGCATGAAACCCGTATCCATCTGGCTTTCGGCAGATTACTCACGCGCAGGTAAAGGCGGTACTGGTGCAGCAAAATGTGGCGGTAACTACGCCGCTTCGCTGGTACCCCAACAAGAAGCTACCGCCAACGGCTGCTCGCAGGTCTTGTTCCTGGATGCCGAAGAACATAAATACCTGGAAGAACTAGGTGGCATGAATATCTTCCTGGTCCAGAAAGACGGCACCTTAATCACCCCTCAACTGTCAGGCAGCATACTGAATGGGGTAACCCGCGCCAGTATCATCCAACTGGCCCAGGACATGGGCATGAAGGTCGAAGAACGCCGTATTGCGCTGGACGAATGGCGTGACGGCGTGACCTCTGGCGACATCACTGAAGTATTTGCTTGCGGTACAGCCGCTGTGGTGGCGCCTGTTAATGTGCTGAAGGGCAAGGACTTTGTCTGCGGTGACAACAATGCGCCCGCAGGTAAAGTGACATTGGCCTTGTACAAAAAACTGACTGATATTCAATATGGCCGCGCTCCTGACGAACACGGCTGGACAGTACGACTGGTTTAAGCGATAACGCCATCATGACTTTACACACCTGGTGGATCTTTTTCGCCGCGGTATTTATTCTGTCCGGAACGCCAGGTCCAAATATGTTGCACGTGCTGCGCCGCAGCGTTAGTTTCGGCGCACGCCGCAGTATGGCGGCTATGGCTGGCTGCCTGACAGCGGTAGTCATCGTGCTGGCATTGTCCGCTGCTGGCCTAAGTGCTGTGTTGGTTGCATCGCCCGCGATCTTTGACGTCTTGCGGTATGCCGGCGTAGCTTACTTGCTGTACTTAGGCATCAAGGCCTGGCGCGGCGACGATGCCCCTCTAACTATTGATGCAGACGCCCATAAGCCAGCAATATCACTGTCCTCTCTATTCCGAGGCGGTTTAATGATAGGTTTCAGCAATCCTAAACTACTGCTGTTTGCCGCCGCCTTTCTGCCGCAGTTTCTTAATCAAAGTGCACCCCAGGTTCCGCAGTTCATCATACTGGTGCTAACCTTTGCTGCCGCGGAAGCCTTCTGGTATGCCATCTATGGCTTGGGTGGGCAAAGCCTGGCGGTCTACCTTAAACGCCCTGCCTTGAAAAAAGTCTTTGACCGCGTCACCGGTGGGATTTTTGTCGGTTTTGGTGCGGCCCTGCTCAAAATACACCTCTGATGCCTTCCTTCAGATAACCTTCCTGCAGCTGACGCTGCCGTCTTTATGGCTGTCAAAAGGCAGAGAAGGTAAACTTGAGCCTTATGTTTACCCTTACGAGATAGTATTTATGTTGATAAAAGCCCTACGAGTCGGCCTTGGCCAGCTAATCATACTGGGTGATGCCGTAACCCGTCCCCGCCCACAGCGCCGTTCGCCAGAAGGCCAGGCGCAAGTGGCGAAACAAGCGGCTGCCTTGTCACTGTATCAGTTCCATGCTTGCCCGTTTTGCGTCAAAACCCGCCGCGCTTTGCACAAACTGAACGTGCCGGTAACCTTGCACGACGCAAAAAACGACGCTGCACAACGCGAACGCTTATTAGCCGAAGGGGGCAAAATCAAAGTGCCCTGCTTGCGGATAGAAGAACAGGGTCAATCACGTTGGCTGTACGAATCCAATGCCATCATTGAGTACCTGGAGCAGCGTTTTTCTGCCGTACACTAGGCTAATCGTCTGAAAGCAGCGCTACCATGCCCTTAGATCATGACCTTCTCAGCCAGATCAGCACTCTGACTCTGGCGCATTACAACGCTAATGCCGACAGCTTTCGTGCTGGCACTAAGGACCATGATGTCAGCCAGAATATTGCGGCGTTGTTGGGACATATCCAAGCGCCACCACCCTATACCTTGCTGGATTTCGGTTGTGGCCCTGGCCGTGACCTGAAAACGTTTAAGGCACTAGGGCATAACGCCATAGGCCTGGATGGATCGGAGCAGTTTGCCGATATGGCACGAGCCGATTCCGGCTGCGAAGTCTGGCAGCAAAACTTTCTGGAACTGCAACTGCCAGATGCTTACTTCGATGGCATATTTGCCAATGCCGTGTTGTTTCATATACCTACCCAGGAATTGCCACGCGTACTGCTGCAATTGCATGCGACGCTAAAACCAGGTGGGGTATTGTTCAGCTCCAACCCTAGGGGCCAAAACCAGGAAGGCTGGAACCATGGTCGTTACGGCGCTTACCACGACCTGCCCGCTTGGCAAGCTCTGTTGCAAACCGCCGGTTTTCAGGAATTGGAGCACTATTACCGGCCTGCTGGCCTGCCCTTAGCCCAGCAACCCTGGTTAGCCAGCGTTTGGCGGCGACTGGGCTAAATCCAGGCCAGCGTTGACCTCCATTACTTTATAAGGTCGAACTCATGTCTACTTTGCCCATCGCCAATCATCGTTTTCTGCTGAAATCGCGCCCCGTCGGTGCTCCTGGCCCCGACAACTTTCAGCTTGAAACTGTTCCCCTGCCCGAATTGGGCGACGGGCAGCTTAGCTTACGCACTTTATACCTATCACTGGACCCTTATATGCGCGGGCGCATGAGCGACGCACCCTCTTATGCGCCACCGGTAGAGATCGGTGATGTCATGGTGGGTGGCACCGTTTCTAAAGTCATAGCGTCCAGGCACTCCGACTATCAAGCCGGTGATCTGGTGCTGGGGATGTCGGGTTGGCAAAGCCATGCTATTTCTGATGGCGCTGGCTTGGTCAAGCTGGACAGTACTATGCCCCAGCCCTCTATGGCGCTAGGCGTATTAGGCATGCCAGGCTTTACAGCGTATATGGGTTTACTAGATATAGGCCAGCCCAAACCCGGTGAAACGGTAGTGGTGGCTGCCGCGAGTGGCGCGGTTGGGTCTGTTGTGGGCCAGATCGCCAAGCTCAAGGGCTGCCGTGTAATAGGCGTGGCTGGCGGCAGCGACAAATGCAATTATGTCGTCAGGCAGTTGGGCTTTGATGCCTGCATAGATCATCGTAGCGCCGACTTTGCGCAACAATTAGCCCGTGCATGCCCACAAGGGATAGACATCTATTATGAAAACGTCGGGGGTGCTGTCTTTGATGCCGTACTGCCTTTGTTAAATACAAAAGCCCGTGTACCAGTATGCGGCCTGGTTGCTCATTACAACGATACAACACTGCCTGCTGGTCCAGACCGTCTAGGTCTACTTACCCGTTACATACTGACGAAACGCTTGAAGATTCAGGGATTTATTATTTTTGATGACTATGCCCCAGAATACGGCGGTTTTATCCGTCAAATGGGCGAATGGCTGGATCAGGGGAAAATAAAATTTCGCGAAGACATCATCAATGGCCTTGAGCAGGCGCCAACTGCCTTGGCAGGCCTGTTAGAAGGCAAGAACTTTGGCAAACTGGTAATACGGGTTGCCCAGGATTAGACCCTAAGCAACCCGTTAATCAGGCCTGAAGCTTAGCCGCAGCTGCCCATGGCGCCGCAAGCGGTGCAGAAATCACAACCATCTTTCCTGATTACAGTGTGGTTGCCGCATTCGTTGCAAGGCTTACCCACCATAGGAACGTTCACCGCAGCGGCATCAGTGGGTTCGGCTGCAACCACGCCCATTGCATTGATAGGCATGCCCTGTTCCGTCAAAATACCCAGCATGGCGTAGCGGTGTATGACCAACTGCGCCACATAAGCAACGGTGGATGGGTAGTTAGCCTGCTTTTTACTGCCAGGGACGGGGGCCAGGAAATCACCGCGTGGTTCGGCGTAGTTCAGCAGCTTGCGCAGCTTCATGCCTATCCAGGCCGAGTCCACCACACGCATATCCAGACTTAACAACTTGCACAGTCCGTCCAAGGCACGTGGGTGGGCGCCAGTCAGCCACATACTGTAAGGGCGACGGCTGCCATCCGGCATTTGCAGTTCCTTGAGCATCAGAACAAAGTCATCCTCGGTGGATGGGTTGCGTACGTCCGCGACCCAAGCCAAAGTGCCGTCAGTGCCGGTTTTAGGCTCGTGTGGTGCAAACAAGGCATTCAAGACGGGGGAAGGATCGCCTTCCTGGGCCTCTAGAGCGCCCAGGTCGTTGTAGCGCCACTGCACCAGCTTGGCCAACGCTGCTGTCGCGCTAGGCACTTGAACCAGCTCGCCAGTGGGCGGCATGGGCATCTGGAAGCCATCGCCATAGGCGTTGGACAGTACAGACAGTTTTTTGCGCAGCCAGCCACGGTCGTTAGCCCGCATGTCGGATGACAAAGTTTTAGCAATAGCGTCTAGCCCCCTGGGAGGCTGGCCACCCAGTACCCAGACCTCGAAGGGAACATTGCCCTTGTCGGCCACGACCACAGCAAATTCGCCCTGTGGGGTGTGTATGGTTTCGCTGACCCAGCCAGCAGCCCCTGTGGGCAAGGTGGGGCGCGATGGCCAGCGCAATGAGGCCAGCGGTGGCGACATGGCAACTTCAGTCAGCACCAGGCGTTTGTCCTGCTCGGACAAGGTGATGGGCTCTGGGGTGCTAGCTTCTTCCTGCGCAGGCACGGACAAGACTGCGCCCAGAATGTTGTTTGGCCTATAGGTGGTGATACCTTTAAGACCACGGTGCCAAGCCTGCATATACAGCTCTTTAAATTCTTCGTAGGGGTAATCAACCGGCACGTTGACTGTTTTCGAAATAGCAGCATCTACATAGGGAGCCACTGCGGCCACCATCAACATGTGATTTATGGCCGAAATTTCCAGTGCCGACACAAATGCAGGCGGCAAATCGTTGACGTCCCCGCCCTGTGCGCGATACACCCGGTAAGCGTGATCTTCAACGGTATAGTCTTTTTTGCTGCCATCACCCATGCGTTTCATGCGGTTGTAAAACCACGAGAATGCAGGTTCTATGCCATTAGAGGCGTTATCGGCGAACGCCAGCGAAATTGTGCCCGTGGGGGCTATGGATGTCAGGTGAGAATTGCGTATGCCGTGTGCGCGTATGGCATCCTTGATGTTGTCGGGCAAACGCGCCGCAAAGCCGCTTGTCAGGTACTTTTCAGTATCCAATAGCGGGAAAGCGCCACGTTCCTTGGCCAGGTCGATTGATGATTCGTAAGCTGCATCGCGCATTTCCCTGGCCATATCGGCGGCCAGTTGACGACCTTCTTCAGTATCGTAATTAACGCCCAGCATAATCAGGGTGTCGCCCAGGCCAGTAAAGCCCAAACCCAGGCGACGCTTGGCGTCGGCCTCGACTTTTTGCTCGTCCAGCGGCCATTTGGTGGCAATTAGCACGTTGTCCAACATGCGTACGGCCAATTTGGTGGCTTTGCGCATTTGCTTGAAATCAAACGCCGCCTTGCTGCTGAATGGATCAGTGACATAGGCGGTTAGGTTCAAGCTTCCCAGGCAGCAACAGCCGTAATCAGGCAGCGGCTGTTCGCCACAAGGGTTGGTGGCTTCTATGGTTTCACAATAGCCCAGGTTGTTTTCTTCATTGATGCGATCCAGATACAGCACGCCAGGTTCAGCAGCGGCATAGGTGCTTTGCATGATCAGATCCCACACTTCGCGAGCCAGCACGCTACGGTAGACCCACTGGCCATCGCTACGCAAGTATGCGCCGCTTGCCTTAAGCTCGTTGTTGGGTTCTGAGGTGTGTATCAGTTCAAACGTAGCGTCGTCTTCGACGGCTTGCATGAACTTATCGGTAACGCCCACGGACACATTAAAATTATTCAACTGGCCACGTTCTTGCTTGGCCGTAATAAATTCCATGACGTCTGGGTGCGTGACGTTGATGACTGCCATTTGGGCGCCACGTCGGGCACCGGCGGACTCTACCGTCTCGCACGAACGGTCGAACACCCGCATATAGGAGATTGGGCCGGATGCGCTACTGCCCGTGCCTTTGACCATAGCGCCACGTGGGCGTATGGCGGAAAAGTTATAACCTACCCCGCCGCCACGGCGCATCGTTTCAGCGGCTTGAGCCAGGGCAGTATAAATACCGGGCTTGCCATCTACCCTTTCGGTGATGGAGTCGCCTACGGGTTGAACAAAGCAGTTAATTAAGGTGCTTTGCAAGTCGGTACCGGCGGCACTATTGACGCGACCGGCGGGGATAAAGCCATGCTTCATGGCCCACAGAAATTCCTGGGCGTATTTTTTGCGCTGTGCAGGTTCTTCTACCTGTGCCAGTGCAGTAGCTACGCGTGTACGTACTTCAGTAATGCTGGTTTCGCCGCCTTTGGCGTATTTTTCCAGAAGAACTTCGGTGGAAATGTCTTGTGGTTCAGCCAGCGCAATTGCTGTGCTTTCCATCTGTTGCATGCTAGGTTCCTTGGGGGCTGGCCACCCGGCGCAGAACTACGATGCGGAGTGGCCGAAATTTTTAATGATATAGAAAGATATCATACCGAATTAACTACCCTAGTGAATACCCTTATTTCTGACAGGTAGTTAGCGCACGGCTGTAACGCTCTAGGACAATGTAGATGTAACTCTGTTGTTATTTGACAGCAAACTAGGGCAGGAACCAAACTTCCTGCCCTAGCCTATTTTCAGCCTGGGTATTTGCCCTGTTACAGTGCGTCTATGCCGCTTTCGCCGGTGCGTATGCGTATCGCTTGCTCAATATTAGATACGAAAATCTTGCCATCGCCGATTTTTCCGGTAAATGCAGCCTTGATAATGGCATCTATGGCAACGTCGACCATAGGGGCTGGCAAGACCACGTCCAAGCGTATCTTGGGCAAGAAATCCACTACGTATTCAGCGCCGCGATACAGCTCGGTATGACCCTTTTGACGTCCAAACCCCTTTACTTCGGTAATGGTCAGGCCATTGACGCCCATATCGCCCAGAGCCTCGCGTACCTCATCGAGTTTGAACGGCTTGATAATTGCCGTAATTTGTTTCATGTAAAGGTCCCGTCAGTAAAAATTAGCGGCTGTCCAGGGCCTTTTGCCCCAGACTGGAGAAATCGGCCCCCGATGGGGCTTGGTATAGGCGTAGGGAAAGCTCTGGAAGTATAGCCAGAAGATGATCGAAAATATTGCCCTGTATTCGTTCGTATTCAACCCAGGCCGTGTTGTTGGCAAAACAATATACCTCTATGGGTATACCTTGGGATTCCGGCTCCATCATACGCACTATCATCAGCATGTTCTGATGCAGTTCAGGTTGACGTTTTAGATAGGCCAAGGCATAAGCGCGAAACGTACCGAGATTGGTCAGGCGACGACGATTAAAGGCCAAATCAGCCAAATCGCCCAAAGCACTATTGGTGGCTTCCAGTTCGCTTTGCTTGCTATCCAGATAATCGCTAAGCAGCGCAAAACGCCTTAAGTCGGCAATTTCCGCATCACTTAGAAAGCGTACGGTGCTGGCATCTATGCGCAATGTACGCTTGATGCGCCGCGCGCCCGATTCGAACATATAACGCCAGTTGCGGTAACTTTCAGAAAATAGCTTATAGGTGGGCACCGTGGTCACGGTTTTATCCCAGTTCTGCACCTTGACTGTATGCAGCGCCATATCGATCACAAAGCCATCAGCGCCTGCCTGCGGCATTTCTATCCAGTCGCCTATACGCAGCATGTCGTTGGATGACATTTGTGTACTGGCGACCAGGGACAGCAAGGTGTCTTTGAATACCAGCAGCAGGACGGCGGACAAGGCCCCCAGCCCAGACAACATCAGTAAAGGCGACCTATCGACCAGCACAGAGATGATCAGGATGACGCACAAGGCCCAGACCACGATTTTGGTCAGTTCTACATAGCCTTTGATAGAACGTGTCTGCGCCCTGGCGCTAAACGCATAGACATCTTGCCAAGCAGCCAGCACGCCATTGATGGCCATGAATAAAAAGACCATGCCGACTGACAAAAACAGCCGCGCCAACACGCTGATGTATTTGTCTTCCAACGGCAGCAAGGCAACATTAGCAACCACGACGAATAAAGGCGCAGCATAGCTTACACTGCGAAATACCCGACGTTTCACTAAAGCGTCAGCCCAGTCGCTACGCCCTATGGCATTTAAGGTGCGTCTGGCCAAAGTTACCAACACAAACGAGGTCAACCATCCGGCCAGGATGAACAGCGCCACTAGCACGGCGACACCCAGCAGCACTTGTGCCCAGAGTTCGTTAGGTATGTTGCTGGCTATCCAGCTGTCATCCAACCATGGGCCCAGAATGTTGTTTTCTCGCATTGTGCTTTTGTGCTTCCTTGTTATCCAGCCGTTAATATAACGTAGCCCGCGAGCTCCTTTATAATTCAGGTCATTATGTCAAAAAACACTCCCCAAAATCTGCAAAATCAATTTGCAAACAAGACGCAGGCATGGTCCGCGCGCTTTTCTGAACCCGTTTCCGAACTGGTTAAACGCTATACCGCATCGGTAGATTTCGACAAGCGTCTGGCCAGTTTCGACATCCAGGGTTCGCTGGCCCACGCCGACATGCTGGCCTCTATCGGCATCATCAGCGCTCAAGACCTGCAGGCCATAGAAAAAGGCATGACCAGGATACTAGAGGAAATCGCCGAAGGTAATTTCGTCTGGTCCATAGACCTAGAAGACGTACACCTGAATATTGAAAAACGCCTGGTGGAACTGATAGGCGATGCCGGCAAACGTCTGCATACCGGCCGCTCGCGCAATGATCAGGTGGCTACGGATATCCGTTTATGGCTACGTGACGAAATTGATCAGGCTATTGATCTGTTGCACCAGTTGCGCCACCAACTAGCCGCCCTGGCGTTGGAACACGCCGCTACTATTTTGCCGGGTTTTACACATTTGCAGGTAGCGCAGCCTGTGACTTTCGGCCATCACTTACTGGCTTACGCCGAGATGTTTGGCCGCGACGCTGAACGCTTGGTCGATTGTCGTAAGCGCGTCAACCGCCTGCCTTTGGGTGCGGCGGCTCTGGCTGGTACATCCTATCCCATAGATCGTGAACGTGTTGCTCGTAGCCTGGGCTTTGACGAAGTCTGCCGAAATTCCTTGGATGCCGTATCGGATCGTGATTTCGCCATCGAGTTCTGCGCCGCCGCTGCCCTTATCATGACGCATATATCGCGCCTGTCCGAAGAGTTAGTCTTATGGATGAGCCCCAGAATAGGCTTTATTGATCTGGCTGATCGCTTCTGCACGGGCAGTTCCATCATGCCGCAGAAGAAGAACCCCGACGTGCCCGAACTGGCTCGCGGAAAGACCGGACGGGTTAACGGCCACCTGATCGCTTTGTTGACCTTGATGAAGGGTCAGCCGTTGGCTTATAACAAAGACAACCAAGAAGACAAAGAAGGCCTGTTTGATGCCGCCGACACCATACGCGACACGCTGACTATTTTTGTGGACATGGTTCAGGGCATCAAGGTCAAGGCCGACGCTATGCGTGCTGCTGCCTTGCAAGGCTATGCCACCGCCACTGACTTGGCTGATTATCTGGTCAAAAAGGGCGTACCATTTCGTGATGCTCATGAAACGGTTGCGCACGCAGTACGCGCATGCGAAGGACGTGGCTGCGATTTGGCAGACTTGTCCCTAAGTGAACTGCAGGCGTTCCATCACTTGATTGAAAACGATATTTTCCAGGTATTAACCTTGGAAGGCTCGGTAGCGGCGCGTAATCATATTGGCGGTACAGCGCCAGAACGGGTACGTTTGGAAGCTCAGCGTATCCTGGATACTCAGGCGCTTTCCTAGATCAGAAGTTTCACAGCGTTACGCTAGTGCTTCACAAATTCGTCATTAAACGGCCATTAAACTGTAAAGCTTGATGGCTATCCTCCTCGCATTAGATCTTAATGCGAGGAGTCCATGAGCGAATCAGTTCAAACCTGCCCTTTTTTGTTTAACGGTGCGTTAGCGCATACGCTTTTCGGTAGGCTGGAGCCGTTGTTGGAACGGGCCAGCGGGCTTAGGCAGTTGCAAACCGCGTATGATGCCCTGCCCCGAGGCCTGTCGGTGGATGAGTTCCTGGCGGCGTCCCTGGACTGGCTCGGAGTAGAGACGGCGGTAGCACCCTGCGAACTCGCTCATATTCCTGCTCAGGGTGGTGCTGTACTCGTCGCCAATCACCCCCATGGCGTCATCGATGGGCTGGCGCTGGCCACTCTGTTGCGGCAGGTTCGTCCGGATGTGCGGTTCCTGGCTAATAGTCTGCTGGTCCGTGTACCAGAGGTCGCCTCTATGTTCATTAGTGTGGACCCATTTGGAGGGGCCGGGGCGGAACAGCGCAATCGTGGGCCGCTGCGCCAAGCAATTCGCTGGGTCGAGCAAGGTGGGCTGCTGGTTGTGTTCCCCGCAGGCGAGGTATCGCACTTGCAATTGCGGCGCGGCGCGGTGACAGATCCCGATTGGCATTCGGCCGTGGCACGCATAATTACCCGTACCGGAGCGCCCGTCATTCCCGCCTTTATACCTGGACATAACGGTTTAGGCTTTCAATTGGCAGGTCTTCTGCATCCGCGCTTACGCACGGCTCTATTGGCTCGCGAACTGTTGAACAAATCGGGACGTCGCCTGAATATCCACTTTGGCGCACCCATCCAGCCAGTGCGCCTTGATGGCCTGGGAGCAAACCAGTTGCTGAGCTTCCTGAGGCTGCGTTGTTACGGCCTGGGCGAAGATCAGCGTGCAAGGGATGGCTCTAAGGTGCTTCGCACGCAAGCAGTTGCCATGTCGCAGGATGCTTCGTTGCTGGATGATGAAGTGAGCGCCTTGGATTCCCGGGCCTGCTTGGTGGAAAGCGGCGATTTGCAAGTTTACTGCGCGCGCTCTGAACTCATTCCGCACGTGTTGCAGGAAATAGGAAGACTACGCGAGGTAACTTTTCGAGCTACGGGCGAAGGCACTGGACAGGCAGTCGATATCGACCTTTATGACAACTATTATCAGCATTTATTTGTCTGGAATCGTGTCAAACGGGAGTTAGTGGGTGCGTACCGTTTGGGCCATGTGGATCACATACTACAGCGCTATGGCAGCAAGGGCCTGTACACCCAGTCGTTGTTCCGATTTAATCGTGGATTATTAAGTCAGTTGGGTCCAGCCCTAGAGTTGGGACGCTCTTTCATCCGACCGGAATACCAGCGCAGCTATCAGCCTTTGCTGTTATTGTGGAAAGGGATAGGCGCCTATGTGGCAGCTAACCCCCGTTATAAAGTGCTGTTTGGACCGGTCAGTATTAGTGCTGATTACAGTACCGCGTCTAGGCAGTTGCTGGTGGACTTTCTGCGCGCCAACAACCTGGCTACTGAGCTGGCACGTCGCGTGCGTCCACGGCGGCCATTCAAGGGGCTGACGCGCCGTGGATGTCAGGCATTGACCGTGATCCAGCAAGCCGAGCAGATATCACGTCTATTGGAACAGATGGAAGGTGATGGCAAAGGCATGCCGGTACTGCTGCGCCAGTACCTGAAATTGGGTGGGAAAGTGCTGGGTTTCAACGTTGATGCGGCATTTTCCAACGTGCTTGACGGTTTGATCATGGTTGATCTGACGCAAACCGACCCGGCTGTCCTGGCGCGTTACATGGGCCGTGATGCAAGTGCGAAATTTTTGGCGCAACATGCTGAAGCGCCCGCCACCCGCATCGCAAGTTAGGTATTTACATCAGACTCGAAAACCGCAATGGACTCTACGTGAGCAGTGTGCGGGAACATATTGATCACCCCGGCGCTAGCTAAACGATAGCCGCCTTGGTGCACCAGGATGCCGGCATCACGCGCCAAGGTTGCTGGGTTGCATGACACATAGACGATGCGCTTGGGCCGCTCCTGGGGCTCCAGTTCCGACAGGGCCTGAGCCAAGGCCTGAGCGCCCTCGCGGGGAGGATCGATCAGCATGCGATCAAAATATCCTTGACCGCGCAACCACGCAGCATCGACTTCGAATAAGTTGACGGTGGCAAACTGGGTACGTGTATCTAGGCCATGTTCAGCAGCAGCCTGTAGCGCCCTGTCGGTCAAGGCCTGACTGCCTTCTATGCCAACCACTGCGGCGGCACGGGTAGCCAGCGGCAAGGTAAAATTACCTAGGCCACAAAACAAATCCGCTACCCTGTCAGTCGCTTGGATATCCAACAAATCCAGTGCTTTAACAATAAGCCGCTGATTGATAGGCTGATTAACTTGCGTAAAGTCACTGGGACCGTACTGCATGCGCAGGCCAAATTCCGGTAGATCGTAGTACAGCTTTGCTGCGTCCTCTGGATCCAACGGATGCAGGGTCTCTGGCCCCTTAAGCTGCAACCACCAACTGACATTATGGGCTAGCGCAAAGTCCCGCAGCTTGGCGATATCGTCATCGGTCAACGGGTCCAAATGGCGCAGTGCCAGCGCGGTAGTCTGATCCGCTACCGCGACCTCTATCTGAGGAATACGAGCGGGTATGGACAGCGATGTCACCAGATTGCGCAACGGAGTCAGCAAGGCCGATACATGCTCAGGAAGTATCAGGCATTCGTGCATGTCCACCACGTAGGGCTTGCCACGCTCGCGAAAACCCACCAGCGCCCCACCCTTTTTAGTGACTAGTCGTACAGACAGGCGGGCGCGCGAGCGATAACCCCAATAAGGGCCATGCAGGGGGGCTAGCATTTGCTGGGCCTTGACCTTGCCGATGTGGACCAAAGCGTCCTCCAGGACGCGCTGCTTGATGGCTACCTGGGCCGCAGGCTCCAGGTGTTGTATGGCACAACCTCCGCAGATGCCAAAGCTAGGGCATGGAGGTTCAACCCGTTGCGAGGACGGTTTAATAATGCGCTCTATGCGCGACTTGTCAAAGGACTTGCGGCTGGCAATATGCCTGGCTAACACAGTCTCGCCTGGCAAGGCACCTTCGACAAAGACAACTTTGCCATTGAGATGGGCAATGCCTCGCCCTTCCAAATCCATTGATTCTATTTCTAATACATCAGACATTATGTTTCCGTACAGGCGTTACTGTATAAGGGCAGGATTAAGCGGGGTAGTCCCAGGCGGCCAAGTATTCTTGCCAGTGCGGTGCGCCACTGGCTTGCAGGGTATCGTGCACCAGTTTCAGTTCAGCGTCATAAGCGGCGCGATCCAGCTCGCCTTTGAGCAAGCGAAAACGGCAAAATACCAGCCAGGTGTTAACCACATCGGTTTCGCAATAGGCACGTATGCTATCGGTATGGCCTTGGGACCATGCCTGCCATACTTGGCCGCCATCCATGCCCATCTTGCCGGGAAAACCACACAGTTTGGCCAGATCATCCAAAGGCGCATTGGCGCGGCCGTTGAACTTGGCCAACACATCCATCAGGTCTATATGACGGCTGTGGTACCGGTTGATGTAGTTATTGAATTTAAAGTCGCGATCGTCTTCGCCCATGTCCCAATAACGGGGCGCAGGTACGCCGTGAATCAAGCTACGATAATGCAGCACCGGAAAATCGAAACCCGAACCATTCCAACTAATGACTTGCGGCGTATAGCGCTCTATGGTCTTGAAAAACCCATTGATCAGGCTGGCCTCGGGGTCATCGGCACTGCCCAGGGTTTTAACCCTGAAGCCTTGACTGTCACGAAATACACAGCCCACCACCGCAATTTTATGCAGGTGTAAAGGCAGGAAATCCGTACCGTGTGATTCCTGACGCGCCGCCAGGGCAAGCTCTATGACCTGCTGATCATCCAGCCCTGTGTCCCACTGGGGGTTCAAGCGGCGCAAACCCTGGGCATCGGGTATGGTTTCCAGATCAAAGACCAAGTAAGGGGTCATCGTACCGGCAAGTAAGACATCGGGTTGACCGGCGTGCCTCGGCGACGCACTTCAAAGTGCAATCGTGGCGACGTCGTGTCGGTTTGTCCTATGGTAGCGATTTTTGCGCCCTTTTTGATTTGTTCGCCAGTCTTGACCAACAAAGTCTGGTTGTGTGCGTAGGCGGTGATGAACCCGTCAGAGTGGCCCAGTAAGATCAAATTGCCCAAGCCACGCACGCCATTGCCGGCATACATCACTTTACCGTCGGCAGCAGCATGGACAGGATCGCCTGGAGCGCCTTCAATGTCTATGCCTTTGGTGCTGGCGTTAAAGTTTTGTATGACTTTACCACTGGCTGGCCAAGCCCAGCTGATCAGGTTTGCGTCGCTGGCGGGGGCTGTGCTGGTAGGCGCTATGGGCGTTACGGGTGCCACTGGCTGCACGGCAACCGGCGTGGCTGTACCCGAAGCCGCTGGCAACGAGGTTGAGCTATCCAGCCTAATCACCTGTCCAGGACGCAATTGCGTGGGGTCAGTGATATTGTTCAATCGCATCAGTGCATTGGCATCCATGCCGTGTGCCTGGGCAACTTTATATAAGGTATCGCCAGGCTTGACGACATAGCTACCTGTTGCCGAAGGCATGACGCCAGCGCTACCACCCGACGATATATCGGTAACTGGCGCGCGCTTACCGCCTGTGCTGCACCCGGCCAAAATAACTGCGGCGACTATCGTGGTTAGCACCAGTCGACCTGATGGGCGACATGTATGCAATGTGGTCCGTGCCACCTCAGGCTGAAATGCTTTTTGCTGCATAGAGAGCTCTCCTGTCCTAAGACTGTATACCGGCCCGTAAGGGCACAAAGCGAACGGACTCCAGTTCGACGCGGCGCCAATTGCTGGCACTGATGCGCTCGATAAGAATCAGACGTTGCGCCGTCGATCCCTCGGGGGCAATTAAACGTCCCCCGATGGTTAATTGATCTAATAAGGCCTGGGGTATTTTAATCCCTGCGGCCGCAACAATAATGGCATCAAAGGGTGCCGCTGTAGGCTGACCCAACATGCCATCTGCATATACCAGGCGAACCCTAGGCAGCAGACGTAATTCCCTTAAATGAGCACGTGCCAAGTCGTACAGACCCTTTATGCGCTCGATGGCGTGCACTTCGTTCACCAGTTGGGCCAAAACGGCTGCCTGGTATCCGCAACCCGCGCCAACTTCCAGCACTTTAACCGGAACCTGAACTTCACACACAGCAGCGATCATGCGCGCCACTATCCAGGGCTGGGAAATGGTTTGCCCATACCCTATGGGTAGCGCGGCATCTTCGTAAGCACGACTGGCCAAACCCTCGTCAACAAACAGATGACGCGGCACGGCTGCCATCGCCGCCAAAACGCGCTCATCGGTTATACCCTGAACACGCAGGCGCTGGATCATGGTGGCACGCGAACGCTCGGAGTTCAGCCCCAAATTAACCATTGTTGACGAATTTCGTGGCGCCGGTGTTGCAGGCGCTACAGGCACAGCACTGCGTGGCGTGACAATACGGGTATTACTGTTACTGGCCGACAGTCCACTGCCCAGGCGAGACTCACCAAAGCGATTGCTGGTGCCCTTGGCAAAAGGATGGGCGTTTATGGGTTTACGCATAGTGGTTCCGCCCAATCGCCCACTCCGGATAATTGATCATAGTGGGTAAGATCCAGCCGCAGCGGTGTCAGGGACACAGCGTTCTGATTGATCGCGCCAAAGTCCGTACCGTCAGCAGCGTCGGATATCTTCCCTACTGGCCCTATCCAATAGATGGGCTCGCCATAAGGCGTACTGCTTTTGATGACGGGTTCTGAAGGATGGCGCTTGCCCAGGCGGGTGACCCGCATTCCGGACAATGCGTTGTAGGCGACAGCCGGCACATTGACATTCAACAGCACAGGGCCAGGACCCGATAACGGTTGAGCAATATGCTGCTGAACTACCTGCCTAGCCACGCGGGCAGCCGTATCCAAGTGTTTCCAGCCCTTTTCAACCAAGGAGAAGGCGATAGCTGGAATACCGAACAACTGGCCTTCAGTGGCAGCAGCCACCGTGCCTGAATACAAGGTATCGTCACCCATGTTGGCACCGTTGTTAATCCCCGACACGACCAGATCAGGACGAAAATCCAGCAAGCCTGTCAGGGCGATGTGTACACAGTCTGACGGCGTGCCATTAACATAGTAAAAACCGTTAGACGCTGTGCGTACCGATAATGGCCTGTCCAGGGTCAGGGAATTAGAGGACCCGCTGCAGTTGGTTTCAGGTGCCACAACGGTAATTTCACCCAGACCATCCAAAGCTCGGACCAAGGCTTCCAAGCCCAAAGCGTTATAGCCATCATCATTAGATACCAGTATGCGCATTACCCTTCCATAAAATACCAACTGAACGTAGCGAATTGTACCCGGTCGTTTTGGTGTTTTGGTTAACACTAGGTAGAATCGCCGCACTATCTTATTGAGTG
>JAGOAJ010000058.1 GCA_017983955.1 Burkholderiaceae bacterium | reverse complement strand
AAGAAAGTGTGGCGGATACAAGCTGCCGAACTGCCACGCAACGCTAGGCTCGGCAACCGATCGGTAGTAGCAGAACTAGTGAGCAGGCAAAGGTGTCGCGCACAGAGTGGCGACAAACACGCGGCGCTAAACCCGCTGCATGGCGGCGGGCAAAGGCATCAGAGGGATTAGCGTGTTTGGACTTCATAGCCTACAGTCAACCATATTTTTAACGGTCGCGCAAGTTGGAAATGGTGTGGTCGTGGTCTTCAGCAACAACGGGTTCTGCGCTAAGCAAGGCAGCATGCTGGCGGGCCAGGGCAATTTTGTCTGAACGACCGCGTCGTATTTCACGCAGAGTCCGTTGTAAATCACCAACGTTAATGGGCTGGCGTTTGTCCTTCCAGACCCAACGCAAAACTTCTTTAGCCGGTTCGGACAGCTGTTTGGTCAGCCCGGCAATAACCGATGCACTCACCAAGGTATGTTGGCCGCGTCGTTGTTGGGTTTGCGCAAATCCATACAATAACCAAACAATAAGTAGCGTGCATAAGCACACTACTACCCACCAAAAGAAAGGGTTGTATTGTTGTAGAAGGTTAACCGTGGGCACGCCCAGGGCATGCAGGCCACTGTAGTCTATGCCGCGTCCAAACTGTATCAGTTGCCCAAGCAGCACATACCAGACCACTAGGGTTACAGTGACGACTGCAACAGTAATGATTTTTTGTTTGGCGGTAAGCCGAAGCAAGGCATGACGCAGTACGTTAATGTCGGCCGCTGTGGGCTGTTGTAGGGTATCTTGTTGTTTCATCCGTGTGTTTCAACTATGCAATCACATCAGTCTCTAGAGCTTCGTCAGGGCCAACACTTGGCCCTGACCCCGCAGTTGCAGCAATCAATACGATTCCTGCAACTGTCGACGCACGAGCTGGGCCAGGAAATAGCACAAGCCCTGTTGGATAATCCTTTGCTCGAACGAGAACCAGAGTATGACATTGATGCAGGCGTAGCGGAAGTCGAGGCTGTCCCTATTGTGCGCGACGAATGGATGAGCACGGGCGCGGCTCGCGGAGCGACCAGTAGTGGCGATGCGGCTGAAATGCCGGAAAACGCTGTGGCAGAAACGCTGTCCCAGCACTTACTACGCCAGTTGCATGCAACGCGGGTAGAGCATCGGGATCGTGTGCTGGTAAGTCTACTGATCGCTGAACTGGATGATTCTGGCTACTTGGCCACTTCCTTGGCCGAGATTGCTGCCTGCCTGCCGCCCGAGCTTGATGTGCAGTATGAAGAGCTGCATGCTGCCCTAAGCCTATTACAGTCTTTTGATCCGCCAGGGGTGGGGGCCACGTCGTTGGCAGACTGCTTGCTGCTGCAATTGCGTTTGCTTGAAGATGAAGATCAGGCAGTATTAACTTGCACACAGACTATTGCTGCGCAGCATCTGGACCTGTTGGCGACGGGTAATGTGAACCGTTTGCGCGAAACCTTAGGGTGTGACGCCAGTACTTTGCATGCGGCACATGCCTTGTTATTGCGCATGGAGCCGCGTCCTGGCGGGCCTTGGGCCGCTTCAACCGCTGATTACGTGGTACCTGAGGTCTTGGTGAGCAAACAGCGTGGCACATGGCAGGCCAGCGTCAACCCAACGGTGTTGCCGCGCTTGCGGGTTAATAATCATTACGAAAGCCTGTTGGCTACGGCACCCGCCGCGCCTGCCTTGCAAGACCAATTACAACAGGCCCGGGGCCTGATACGTAATGTGCATCAGCGTTTTTTGACCTTGACGCGAGTGGCTCAGGCGATCGTCGATCATCAACGTGAGTTTTTCGAGCAAGGCCCAGCCGCTATGCGCCCGCTGTTGTTGCGCGATATCGCCCAGGCCCTGGAGATGCACGAATCAACTGTGTCGCGCGCTACGCGTCTGAAGTATGCGCAAACCCCTTGGGGGGTGATAGAGCTCAAGCAATTGTTTGGATCTGCGCTGCAAACCGACGATGGGGTATCTACGTCGGCCACCGCTGTGCAGGTGCAGATACGGGCACTAATTGACCAGGAACCAAGTCACAAGCCGTTATCCGATAATAAGATTGCCGAACATCTGGCTGAGCTAGGGGTAGTGATCGCTAGGCGCACCGTGGCGAAATATCGCGAAGAGGCAGGCATAGCGCCCGCCATACAGCGTCGCGCACGCGCCGCCGCACAAGGCGACTAACTGGCGTTAGAAGCTTTTGGCGGGGCAGTTGGCGACGCGGCCCCAGGCGTTATTGGGTTCGCAATAGCGATTGCGTGCCGCCCAGGCGCAACTAGGTCTATCAAAGAAGCCCAAGGCAGTACATGCCTGTAGTTCCTGGCTTAGATTGTTTTGCCAAGCCTGGTTGCCGCCGCCAGCCTGCGGGCTGGGCGCAGGTATAGGTGGCGCCATCGCGCTAGGGTTATTGAAGTCTGCCGCAGATAGCCCCAAATCGCCCACATCGGCTATGCCCTGAAAACCGCTGTTGCCAGAAGCGGCAATTTGCATGGCTTCGTCCATGGTGATGGAGGTAGTGGCCAAGGCTATGCCGGACTCTTCAGTGGTCTCGGACAGGGCTTGTTCGGGGATATGCCAAGCGATGTCGATGACCGGTTCGGGCACACCCAGTGTTCCGTTGATTAACGGTTGGGGCGGTTGCGCCATAAATGGTCTGCCATCGGCGTCCAACACGGGGACGTCTGATAGGTCGGTGGCTTCAATGGCGGCCTCGGCGACCGGGCCATGGGCCACCAGCCATTCGCCCAAACGAACACCGCCCCACGCGGATGCGCCAGCGGCTACCAACAAGAGTACAAGCAGAAAACGCCAGGACAATTTTAATCCTCAGTCTGGAAAAGCAGAGCTAGTATAAACCGGAGGGCGCCAAGTGAAGATTCCAGACGTAAGCATTTTAGACGGGCTAGTTAAAAACCTGGCCTGCGTGTTCGCGCATAGCGTGGAAACGAATGTCTGGATACAGTTCTTGGGCGACCCGTAATTGGGCAGGCGAGCTGGCCAGGAAAGCAACGGCATCCACCACATCGTAGGCGATGTTGGCGGCGTTGGCATTCATGAATTTACGCAAGGCCTTGGGGTCATCCGAGGTAATCCAGCGTGCCATGTTGTAGCGCGATGGCATCAGTCTGGCGTCCACCGCATATTCGGTTTTAAGGCGATGGGCCACCACTTCGAACTGCAGCTGACCAACAGCGCCTAATAGCAGCGTGCCGCCAGCGGCTTCAGGACGAAACACTTGAATCGCGCCTTCTTCGCCTAACTGCGTCAATCCTGTACGTAATTGCTTGATACGCAAGGGGTCTTTGACTTCTACACCCTGGAACAATTCGGGTGCAAAAAACGGCAAGCCGGTGAATTGCAGGGTTTCGCCTTCAGTAAGTACATCGCCCAATTGCAGTATGCCGTGGTTGGGGATACCGATAACGTCGCCAGCATACGCCTGGTCCAGTAGTTCGCGTCGTTGCGATAAAAAGGACACGACGTTGTTGGGACGGATTTCCTTGCCGGTGCGCGATACTTTCAGGCGCATGCCGCGGTCGAAACGTCCCGAGCTGACACGGACAAAGGCCACGCGGTCGCGGTGCATGGGGTCCATATTGGCCTGCACTTTGAACACGACGCCACTGAATTTGGGTTCGTCGGGTTGGACCTCGCGTTCTATGGCAGTACGAGGGCCTGGCGCAGGCGCCAAGTCTATCAGGGCATCCAGCACTTCCTGGACACCGAAGTTATTAATGGCCGACCCAAAGAACAAGGGGGTCTGCTTGCCCGCTAAAAATTCGGCCTGATCAAAGTCGGCGGATGCCTCATTGATCAGTTCGATTTCCTCGCGCGCTTTGGCGAAATGCTCGCCGTAACGTTCTGCAATAAGGGGGTTGTCCAGGCCGGGGATGAGCTCATCGTGGTTGTCACGACGTTCTTGGCCCGACTTAAACACCCGCATATGGTTGCGTCGTATGTCGAAGACACCAGCAAACGATCTGGCCATGCCCACAGGCCATGAGAACGGTATAACGTCCATGCCCAAGTGGGATTCGATTTCGGACAGCAAGTTCAACGGTTCCTGGACCTCGCGGTCCAGTTTGTTGACGAAGGTGATGATGGGTGTGTTGCGCGCCCGGCACACTTGTAGCAAACGTATGGTTTGCGGCTCCACCCCGTTGGCGGCGTCTATCACCATCAGAGCAGCATCCACGGCGGTTAGCACCCTATAGGTGTCTTCCGAAAAATCCTGGTGACCCGGGGTGTCCAGCAGATTGATTACGCAGTCGCGATATTCCATCTGCATGACGGACGAGGCCACGGAAATACCACGTTGTTTCTCGATTTCCATCCAGTCCGACGAGGCATGGCGGTTAGCCTTGCGCGCCTTGACGCTGCCCGCTATCTGTATGGCTCCTGCAAATAGCAGTAACTTTTCAGTTAGCGTGGTCTTGCCCGCGTCGGGGTGGGAAATGATGGCAAATGTGCGTCGTCGTGCGACTTCCTGGGTGAGGCTCATAGTCTGATATCAAGTGTGTCGGTGCGGCAGGTATTACTTCCCGAGTAGCGCGGCGCGAGGTGCGGCAGTGCTGCGTGCTGGGCTGGCGTTGTGGCTGCGGTTCTGGCTGCCAGGACTGGCTGGGCGAGCGCCGCTGGCATGACGGGCAGCGCCTTCAGGGCGTTGGCCGCCTGGGCCGCGTCGGCCTTCACCGGCACGGTTAGCGGGCCGCGCGCCTGTGCTTTTACGGGGGGCGTTATTACGGCGTGGTGGGCGGTCGTCATCATTGCGGCTGTGCGCAGGTTCGGCGCTAACCATGTCGGGCGACCAGCCTTCTATGCTGATGCGGTCTATGGGGCGCTTGATCAGCTTTTCGATGGCGTTCAGCAATTTGACTTCGGTCTTGTCTACCAGTGACATGGCGGAGCCTTCGGAGCCAGCGCGTCCAGTACGACCTATACGGTGTACATAGTCTTCCGGTACGTTAGGCAATTCGAAGTTGACCACGTGTGGCAACTGGTCGATGTCCAGGCCACGTGCGGCAATATCGGTAGCCACAAGTACAGCAACCTGGCCATCTTTAAAGCCAGCCAGGGCGCGGGTGCGGGCGGCTTGGCTTTTGTTGCCGTGTATGGCGGCAGCCGATAGGCCGTCTTTGACCAGTTTTTCAGCCAGACGGTTGGCGCCATGCTTGGTGCGGGTAAAAACCAACACCTGATGCCAACCGCTTTCGCGAATAATGTAGCTAAGCAGGTCACGCTTGTGCGACTGTTCAGTCATCACCATGCTTTGGGTGACCAGTTCAGAGGCGGTGTTGCGACGGGCCACGGAAACTTCGATAGGATTGTTCAGTACGCCTTTGGACAACTGACGAATTTCATCTGAAAAAGTGGCTGAAAACAACAGATTCTGACGTACCTTGGGCAATAGTGCCAGGATACGGCGTATGTCACGGATAAAGCCCATGTCCAGCATGCGGTCGGCTTCGTCCAGCACCAGGATTTCCACGGCGGACAAGTCCAGGGTTTTTTGCTGGGCATGATCCAACAGGCGACCTGGGGTAGCAACCAGCACATCTAGTGGCTTACGCAGCGCGTTGATTTGTGGGTTGATATTTACGCCGCCGAACATGACCATAGAACGTATATTGGTATGTTGGCTGTACAGACGCACCGACTCTTCAACCTGGGCGGTCAATTCACGCGTAGGGGTCAGTATCAGGACGCGCGGCTGACCGGGTTTACGGCTGGCCAGTGGCATTTGCAGCAGACGGTGCAAAATGGGCAGGGTGAAACCAGCGGTCTTACCAGTACCGGTTTGGGCTGCGCCCAACAGGTCGCCGCCTTTCAGTACGTGGGGTATAGCTTGTGCCTGGATGGGCGTGGGGTGTTCGTAGCCCGCGTCAGTAACAGCACGCAAAAGGGGCTCTGCCAGACCTAGGTCGGCAAATGTAATTTGGGTATTCAAGAAAAACTCCAGCGACAGCCTATCGCTCGAGTTGAGAGATACCAATCCAGGCAGACGATAAAGAAGTTGAGGGCGGA
>JAGOAJ010000018.1 GCA_017983955.1 Burkholderiaceae bacterium | reverse complement strand
CATCTATGCGTTTCAGGGCGGCCCGGGTCAATTCGACCGAGGTAACTATGCCCTCATCCAGGGCTTCTTGCAGTTCAGTGACGGTAGGCAGCATGGTATGCACCTTAGAGAAAATATTTTATGTGAAAACAATTAAAGAGCTGATCGTAGCGCCTGGACGCATTCGGTGATCAATGCCGGGCCACGATAAATCAGACCAGTGTATAGCTGGACGGCATTGGCACCCGCCGCCATTTTTTCCTGGGCTTGTCGTCCAGATGCAATCCCACCTACCCCGATAATGGCAAAGTCCGATCCCAGTTGCTGGCGTAGACGTGCAATGACGGCCAGCGACAGTTCGTGCACAGGTGGGCCAGACAGGCCGCCGGCTTCGTTGGCGTGGGGCAGGCCTTGCACGGCATCGCGGGACAAGGTGGTGTTGGTGGCAATGACGCCATCTATCCCATAGCGGGGCAGCAGTTCAGCGATGATGTCGATTTGCTCGGTGCTAAGGTCAGGTGCTATTTTGACGACCAGGGGTACGTGTTTGCCATGCTGATCGGCCAATGCCTGGCGTTTTTCTTGCAAGGGGCCTAGTAGGCCAGCCAGTTCATCCTGTCCTTGCAATGCTCGCAAGTTTTGTGTGTTGGGCGATGAAATATTCACCGTAATATAGTCAGCGTGGGCATATACTCCTGCTAGCCCCAACAGATAGTCCTGTACGGCATTTTCTATAGGAGTTGCGGCATTTTTTCCTATGTTCAGACCCAATATGCCGCCGGAAGATCGCCAGTGGCTGCGCTGTACGTTTTGCACAAACGTATCCAGCCCAAGGTTATTGAACCCTAAGCGGTTGATCAGGGCCTGGCTGCGTGGCAGGCGAAACATGCGCGGCTTGGGGTTGCCCGCTTGAGCCAATGGCGTCACCGTGCCCACTTCGACAAAGCCAAAGCCCAAATTTCCTAGTGCGTCGATATGAGCGCCATTTTTGTCGAGCCCTGCCGCCAAGCCTACGGGGTTACGGAAATTTAGCCCCATTAAAGACAATGGAGCTTTTGGCGCAGCGGTCATCAGACCACGCGTAAGCTTGCAGTCATAGGCTTTTTGCAGGGCGGACAAGGTCAGTTCGTGGGCCGCTTCCGCATCCATGGAAAACAGCACTGAACGGGCTAGAGGGTAAGAACTGAATAGTAGTGACATGAGGCGACAGCCAGAAAAGGGTGGGGGGTAGACGGGTTTACTCCGGCAGCAGGGGCTCGCCCCACATGCCGTTGCGTAATATCTGAAAAGGTTGGAACTGTGATTTGTAAGCCATTTTACGGCTTTCAGTAATCCAGTAGCCTAGGTACAGCCAGGGTAGGCCTAAGGCTTGGCAGCGCGCTATTTGCCACAGTACGCCATAGGTGCCCAGGCTGCCTGGCGCATCGGGATCGAAAAAGGTATAGACGGCTGATAAGCCCGTATCCAAGGTGTCGATCAGGGCCACCATTTGTAGCTTCCCGTCCGGCAGACGAAACTCAACCAGATGGGAATCCACCCGGCTGGCCAACAGGAACTGGGTGTACTGGGACTTGCTGTCTTCATCCATGCCTGCGCCAGGGTGGCGGCGCTGCTGGTACAAATGGTATAGGGCGTAATGATCAGGATCCCAGGTCAGCGGCAGAACTCTAGTTTGCAGAGCTTGGTGATGACGCCAGGTTTTACGTTGGCTGCGGTTGGGCTGGAAACGGTTCACATCTACCCGTATGGGTAGGCAAGCCTGGCAGTCGGCGCATAGTGGTCTATAGGTAAACAGACCGCTGCGTCTAAACCCCTGTTCTATCAGTCGGGAGTACGCTGTCGTACCAATCAGGTGGGTGGGCGCCGCCACCTGCGAACGGGCCTGTCGGTCAGGCAGATAGCTGCAGTCATACTCGGCGGTCGAGTAAAACTGCAAGGTTTTGAAGTTGGCTTCGTCCAGGTGATTCATGGCGGTGCTCGGTAATGCATAACAGTCGTCCGTGTGCTGCTGTCAGCAGGACAGACACAGTCATTATGACGCTAGTGCAGGCATAGGGGCAAATTGTCCCGATTGCAGCAACTGGCCGTAGCCCCAGGTAGGCGTCGCATATTCCAAGGCCTGCTTCAACAAGAGTAGAAAGTGTTGTCGGCTGATGGGGGCTGCGCCCAGGCTGGCCAGGTGGCCGGTAGCCTGTTGGCAGTCTATGTGCTGGATGCTCTGTGACTGTAGAAAAGGCACCAGATAGGCCAGCGCCAGCTTGCTGGCATCACTGACCCGACTGAACATGGACTCCCCAAAAAAGAAGCGTCCCATACACACGCCATACAGTCCACCCACCAGTTTGTTGTCTATCCATACTTCGACGCTGTGGGCATGTCCTGCCCTATGCCAGTCACCATAGGCGTCGCAGATTGCGGAAGATATCCAGGTTGATGGCCGCTGGCCTTGGGGTGCAGCGCAGGCCTGTATCACGGCGTCAAAGGCTGCGTTGGTGGTGATTTTGACGCTGGCCTGGGAGGACGCTTCCGTACGGGCAATTTGGCGCAATTTTTTGGCGAGAGTACGTGAGATCTTGAATTGACTGCAATCCAACACCATGCGTGGGTCCGGGCTCCACCACAGCACGGGATCGCCCTCGTTGAACCAGGGGAAGATGCCTTTGCGATAGGCTTCGGTCAGTCGGGCGATGGATAGGTCGCCACCAGCGGCCAGCAAACCGTCTGACGGGGCCTGGCTGGCGGGTGGCAAGGGCGTGGAGTCATCCAGCCAGACTAAACCCGTCAACGCCTTTACCTATTTAGGCAAAGGGAGGGGAATGTCATAGTGGTGCATAGGAAACACCCCCGTTTTGCAGTCGGCGACATAATGTTCCAGAGTGCTGACCACGGTACGGAATGCCAGTTCTTTCCAGGGGATTTCATCCAGGGCAAAGAAGCCTGCTTCCAGGCTTTCAGGCCCAGGGTAAAGGTCCGGGCTTAATACTTTGGCCAGATAGAAAAAATGGACTTGTTCGGCGTGTGGCACATCAATAATGGTGTACAAGGGCCCTAGTTCGATCTGGGCTCCGGCTTCTTCCTGGGTTTCACGCATGGCGCCTTGCGCGGTTGTTTCACCCAACTCCATGAAGCCGGCTGGCAGTGTCCATTTATTGTGACGCGGCTCTATGGCGCGTCGGCACAGCAATATTTTGTCGCCCCACACGGGCAGCACGCCCACGACGTTACGTGGGTTCTGGTAGTGGACCGCGCCGCATTGATCGCAGACATCGCGCAGACGGTTGTCGTCGGGCGGAATCAGCTGGCTCAGCGCCGTGCCGCACTGGCTGCAAAAGTGTTGCGCGCGCGGTGCGGGGAAATAAAAGGGCGAAGCATTTGTTGTCATACAGCGATTCTACCCAAACTTAAGCCGCCTGTGCGCCGCTTATGGCGTTCAAATTGCGGTGGGCAGCAGCACGTAGCCCAGTGTCTTAGCAATGTTGGCGGCAGTACCCTGGGTAAAGTCGGCGCCGTCAGCCAAGACTAGTTGCTTGTGGGTTGGTAAAGCGTCCAGAACGCTACTGCCTGTGGTTGTACGTAGATTCTGTAAAACGTCGGCCAGGTCGCGACCGGCAATCAGGCCAGGACCCAACTGGGTTTGGACATACAGTCGGCCTTCATCATCCAGTCGCCATGCACTGATCTGGCCAGCATCCAGGCCGTTATGTGAATGCAATTTTGGCGTACCCGCTGCCGTTTTTTCACCCGTGGTATGGAAAATAAATGGTGCTGCATCCAAGCGTACATATACGCGCTGGGGGCCATTCTGGAAATACCATTGCCCTAGGGGGTCATGACTGTAGTTGTTGTTGATGAAGTGCAGGATCTGCGGACTGCTGATAGAAGTGCCAGAACTATGCGGTTGACTGATGGCGTCGCCTTGAGGGTGCAGGCGCCATTGCCCGCGTATATTCAAAGATAGCCATCCATAGACATCTGGTACCTGGGGCCAGCGCGCCATGGCGGCAATGACGGAGTTATCCATAGTAAAGGCCTTCTATGCGTTACGTTGCTACCTGAATGTATTGTAGTCACACAGGTAGGCGCAGGCATTAGTGATGTACCAACAAAAAAGGCCTACGCCTGTGCGTAAGCCTTAGATTTGTTTGGAGGCGCAAGCCGGAATCGAACCGACCTACACGGATTTGCAATCCGGTGCATAACCACTCTGCCATTGCGCCACAGCGTAACTTTGCATAAAAATGGAAGCGTCAGAGCTTCCTATTTATGAGTTTGGTCACCCAGTTAAGCCATAGATTGTACTGTATTTTTCTGAATTGTAGTTTTAGGCTCCATACGCCCTAAGAAATACATCGACGTTGCTTTGGGCCAGCTTATCTAGTTCAGCCGCGCTTAAGTGGACCGACGCACCCATTAAGGTCGGCACCAGGTCGATTTGGCACAGGCCGCGCAGGTGTCTTGCCATTTGGCAGGGATCTTCGTCGCGTAATGTGCCCTGCTTAACCGAGTCGGCCAGCAGCCGGGCGACTTTGTTCCAGAAATCTACAATAGCCAGTTCGTAGAACTGGCGGCCTACATCGGTGGTGTTACTAACGGAAATAGCGACACGTAGAATTTTTATGGTCTCTTCGCTTTGTAGAATTTCCAATAATGAACGCACAAAGCGCAGCAATTGAGTGGATAGTTCACCGGCGTCATTTAGCGCTGCCTCGAAGGTGTCAGCGCTTTTCTTCGCTTCGTCCAGCATTGCCGCCAACAGCAGTTCTTCTTTCGACGCGAAGTAGTTATACAAGGTGGCTTTGGAGCCCCCGACGCGTGCAGCTATCTGCGACATGGATGTAGCTTCGAAGCCTACCTCGCGGAACATATCTAAAGCGATTTGCATGATGGCATCGCGTCGCTGTGCCTGTTTTGTTTTCAATTTGACTCCTTGTTGCACTGAACGACCGATCCGTACAGTTTTGCTTGACAGCATGGTTTTGTCAAGCGTAACATACCGTACAGTACGGTCGTAAATCTAGGGCGCAAAACCCTGGTTTCACGCTTAATGACTGTTCAACACATACAAGTTAACGCCGCGAAAAACTTCGTTTTTGCGGCTTTTATATTTTTGAGATCTTATGAAATCAGACCTTTACCGTCCGCTGACTCTGGCCTTGTTGCTGGGTAGCTCCTTGTTGGTGCTTGGGTGCAGCAAGCCTATGGCGCAAAATACCCCCCAGGCCGCGCCCGAGGTGACGGTGGCGACGGTACTGGCTCAGTCTATTGCCCTGACCACTGAACTGGCCGGGCGCACTAGTGCCTACTTGATCTCTGAGGTCAGGCCGCAAGTGGGCGGCATCGTCAAGGCCAGGCAGTTCAAAGAAGGCAGCGATGTACAGGCCGGCGATATTTTGTACACCATAGATGCGGCGACCTATCAGGCCACCTACAACAGCGCCAAAGCGGCGGTGGACAAAGCCCAGGCAAATCTGAAGGTAGTCAGCCTGGCAGCACAGCGCTATCAGGAGCTGGTCAAAATCGATGCAGTCAGTCGGCAGGCTAATGATCAGGCCGTGGCAGAACTAAGCCAGGCTAAGGCAGATGTAGCGGCTGCGCGGGCAGCGCTGGATATGGCGGGCATTAACTTGGGCTATACCAAGATAGCTGCGCCAATTTCCGGACGCATAGGGCAGTCATCCATTACGCCCGGCGCTTTGTTGTCGGCGAATCAGCTCGAGCCGTTGGCAAGAATTCAGCAATTGGATCCCATGTATGTGGACGTTAGCCAATCCAGCGTCGAGTTACTGCGTTTGCGCAAGGCGCTGGAGTCGGGGGCATTGACCAGTAGCGAGACGGCCAAGGTGCAATTAACACTAGAGGATGGCAGCAGTTACGCCCATGCTGGTGAACTGCAGTTTTCCGATGTGTCGGTGGATCCTAATACCGGCATGGTGACTTTGCGAGCGGTGTTCCCTAATCCAGACCAGCAATTGTTGCCGGGCATGTACGTACGCGCCGTTCTGGAAGAGGGCGTGCGAGAGCAGGCCATCTTGGTGCCGCAGCAAGGCGTAACGCGCGACTCCACAGGTAATGCCACGGCGTTGCTGGTCAATGCCGAAGGCAAGGTAGAGGCCAGAGTGCTTAAAGCCACAAGAACCATAGGCGACCAATGGCTGGTTGAGGCAGGGATAGCATCCGGCGAACGTGTGATCGTCGAAGGAGTGCAAAAGGTCCGCCCCGGGGCCGCCGTCACTGCCGTTGAAAAGAACACGTCCGTCGACTCGGCTGCCGTGGCCTCCGCAGGTTGATCAGCCGAAATATCCTTAGGAATACATAGACTATGTCACGATTTTTTATTGATAGGCCGATTTTTGCCTGGGTAATCGCCTTGGTGATTATGCTGGCGGGCGGGCTTGCTATTTTAGGCTTGCCGGTCGCGCAATACCCTAATATTGCACCGCCTCAAGTCGGGATTTCCGCGACCTATCCAGGCGCGTCCGCCCAGACCTTGCAAGACACTGTCACGCAGGTGATAGAGCAGCAGCTTAAAGGCATAGATGGCATGAATTACATGTCATCGACCAGCGACTCGTCCGGCAGAATGGCCATTACGGTCACCTTTGAAGCGGGCGTAGATCCTGACATTGCTCAGGTTCAGGTTCAGAACAAGCTGGCTATCGCCACGCCCATGCTGCCGCAAGCGGTTCAGCGTCAGGGCGTTTTCGTGACCAAGTCCACCTCTAATTTCCTGATGGTGGTAGGTCTGATTTCCGAAGACGGCACCATGACCGCCACCGACTTGGGCGATTACGCGGTCTCTAATTTGCGCGACCCCATGAGTCGGGTGTCGGGCGTGGGTGAAGTGGAAGTGTTTGGGAGCCAGTACGCTATGCGTGTCTGGCTGGACCCGAACAAGCTGCATAGCTACAGTCTGGTGCCGGCGGATGTGATTGCCGCCATACAGGCGCAAAATGCCCAAGTATCGGCTGGCCAGCTGGGGGCGACTCCATCCGTTCCCGGACAGCAAATCAACGCGACGATTACCTCGCAAACCTTGCTGCAAACCCCCGAGCAGTTCGGGGAAATACTGCTGCGTACCACGCCCCAGGGTGCTTCGGTAAGGTTGCGCGATGTTGCTCGTCTTGAAATGGGCAGCGAAACCTACAACGTATTGGCACGCTACAACGGCAGTCCGGCGGCTGGGATGGGGTTTAAGCTGGCGACCGGCGCCAATGCCCTTAGCACCGCCGAGGCCATCAAGACCCAGGTCAGCGAATTGGAGCAATCGTTTCCTCCTGGCATGAAGTCGGTGATCGCTTTTGATACCACCCCGTTTGTCGAGGTGTCGATCAAAGGTGTGATCTATACGCTGGTCGAAGCGATTATTCTGGTTTTCCTGGTGATGTATTTGTTCCTGCAGAACTTCAGGGCCACTATCATCCCTACTATTGCCGTACCGGTGGTCTTGCTGGGTACCTTCGGCATATTGGCAGCCTTCGGTTTTTCCATTAACACGTTGACCTTGTTTGGGGTGGTGCTGTCGATAGGCTTGCTGGTGGACGATGCCATTGTGGTGGTCGAAAACGTGGAACGTTTAATGACCGAAGAGGGCTTGTCGCCGTTAGAAGCTACACGCAAGTCCATGGATCAAATTACCGGGGCACTAGTGGGTATTGGCCTGGTGATATCCGCGGTGATGGTTCCCATGGCCTTTTTTGGCGGCTCCACCGGGGTTATCTACCGCCAGTTTTCGATAACGATTGTGTCCGCCATGGGCTTGTCCGTACTGGTGGCTATTATTCTGACGCCGGCGCTTTGCGCCACCATGCTTAAGCCCGTGGTCAAGGGTGAACATGCTCCTCGCGGGCGATTCTTTACCTGGTTCAACCGTACATTTGATCGTGGCACCTTAAAGTACCAGTCGCTGGTTGGCCGGATGATTGCGCGCAGCACCCGTTATTTAGTGATTTACCTGGCACTGATCGCCGTTGCCGCAGTGCTGTTTATCAGAATGCCCACGTCATTTCTACCCGACGAGGATCAGGGCATCTTGTTTTCTCAGGTGCTATTGCCCGCCGGTGCCACGCAAGAACGTACGCTGGCTACGCTGGATAAGATGGAAACGTACTTCATCGAAAATGAAAAAGACAATATTGAATCGGTGTTTACCGTAGCCGGGTTTAGTTTTGCTGGCGCTGGGCAGAATGCGGGCTTGGGTTTCATCAAGCTAAAGGACTGGAGCGAACGTCCAGGCGCGGACAATGGCGTTATGGCGATTGCAGGTCGTGCTATGGGAGCGCTGTCGCAAATCAAGGATGGCGTTGTTTTTGCCTTTGCGCCGCCAGCGGTACTAGAGCTGGGTAACGCCAAGGGTTTCGATATGTACCTGCAGGATAGGGCCGGCATGGGGCATCAGCAACTGACTGAAGCACGTAATCAGTTGCTTGCGCTGGCTGGGCAGAATCCTAAGCTGACGGCTGTGCGGCCCAACGGGCAGGACGACACGCCGCAGTATCGAATTGAAATCGATCAGGCCAAGGCGGGCGCTTTGGGGCTAAGCATGGACCAAGTCAACAGCACTCTGTCTAGCGCTTGGGGTGGCGTTTATGTGAACGACTTTATCGATAAAGGCCGAGTCAAAAAGGTTTATATGCAGGCCGAAGCCGAATCACGCATGGTGCCCGAAGATCTGCAGAAGTGGTATGCGCGCAATGCGGCTGGTGAAATGGTGCCGTTCTCGGCATTCGCGACCGCGCATTGGGAATATGGCTCGCCGCGTCTTGAGCGATATAACGGCATTCCAGCCGTGCAGATTCAGGGCGAACCCGCCCCCGGCGTAAGCTCGGGCGATGCCATGGCCGCCATGGAGGAGATCGCGGCGCAACTGCCGTCGGGTTTTGGCATCGAGTGGACAGGCTTGTCGTATCAGGAGCGCATGTCGGGATCGCAGGCGCCTGCGCTGTACGCGCTTTCGCTGATTGTGGTTTTCTTGTGTCTGGCCGCGTTGTACGAAAGCTGGTCAATACCGTTTTCGGTGATGCTGGTCGTGCCGCTGGGCGTGCTTGGCGCGCTGATGGCGGCGACCGGGCGCGGCATGTCGAACGACGTGTACTTTCAGGTTGGCTTGTTGGTAACGATAGGGTTGGCCTCCAAGAACGCCATTATGATCGTTGAGTTTGCCCGGGATCTTATGAACCAGGGCATGGGTCTGGTCGAGGCCGCGCTCGAGGCGTCAAAGCTGCGTTTGCGGCCAATTCTGATGACCTCAATCGCCTTTGGACTGGGGGTGCTTCCCTTGGCCATCAAGACCGGTGCGGGTTCAGGTAGCCAGAATGCCATCGGCACAGGTGTGCTGGGCGGGACGATAGCGGCGACGGTATTGGGCATATTTTTCGTGCCGGTGTTCTTTTTCGCCGTTGCGAAATTGTTCTCCTCAAAGAAAACAGCAGCTACTCCAGCTATAGCCCCTGCGGTTACGCCATCGACCAACGAGATCTAATATGAAACATTTGACTTTGGCCTCTTTGGGCGCGGCGTTATTACTGGCTGGTTGCACCAGCATGGCGCCTAACTACGAAAGGCCGGCTGCGCCTACAGATACTGCATGGCCTACCGGGCCTGCATACAAACAGCAGGCAGGGACTTCATTGGCGCCAGGCGCTATGGTCGCTGCCGATATTGCCTGGCAAGATTTCATCATTGATGAAAATCTTAAGGCAGTTGTCAGACTGGCACTGGAAAACAACCGTGACTTGCGGGTTGCCGCTTTGAATATTGACCGCGCGCGGGCGCAGTACCAAATTCAACGGGCCGATTCTTTTCCTTCTATAGGCATAAGTGGCGAAGGCGCCAGCCAGCGCTTGCCTGCAGAGGTTTCTCCTACCGGCCAGGCGGGCATCAGCCGTCAGTACAGCGCAGGCGTAGGTACCAGCGCCTATGAACTGGATTTGTTCGGTCGCGTGCGCAGCCTGAATGAAGACGCCTTGCAACGTTATTTGGCGACTGAAGAGTCGCGCAAGACTGTGCAGCTTTCCTTGGTGGCCGAAGTGGCCAATGCCTACTTGTTTTTAGGGGCGGACCAAGAGCGCTTGCAATTGGCAGGGCGAACCTTGGAAAGTCATAAAACATCCTACCAATTGATCCGTCGTAGCCACGAACTGGGTGTGGCGTCCATGTTGGACTTGCGTCAGTCGCAAACCTTGGTTGAATCGGCTCGCGTCGACGTAGCAAGGTTTACTAGCCAAGTCGCACAGGATAAGAATGCCCTGATTCTATTGGTTGGCGGACCGCTGCCCGACGACCTGCTGCCGCAGTCGCAAAACGATGATCGCGTCACGCTGGCTGAATTGGACGCAGGCGTACCATCTGAAGTCTTGCTGCGCCGCCCCGACGTCTTGCAGGCAGAACGGTTGCTGCAGGCAGCCAACGCCAATATCGGCGCCGCCCGCGCCGCTTTTTTCCCGCGTATTAGCTTGACCGCGTCGGCGGGAACCACCAGCAGCGCACTGTCCAATCTTTTTGATGGCGGCACCGGCTTTTGGAGCTTCATGCCGCAATTGCATCTTCCTATCTTCGAGGGGGGACGCAATCGTGCCAACTTAAGAGTCTCGCAGGTAGATCGAGATATCGCTCAGGCCCAATACGAAAAGGCAATTCAAATCGCTTTTCGCGAGGTGGCCGATGGTTTGGCACAACGAGGCACGCTGGATGAACAGCTGGCCGCTCAAACGGCGCTGGTCGATGCCTCGGCTGATAACCATGTTTTATCTGACGCCCGTTATCGTCGTGGGATCGACAGTTATCTGAATGTGCTTGATGCACAGCGCAGCCTTTATGCTGCCCAGCAGAATCTGATTACGCTGCGTCTTACCAAAAATAGCAACCACGTAACGCTGTACAAAGCGCTGGGTGGTGGCTGGGGTGATAGATAGAGAACACTGAGTCAGGCACCAAAATTGCTGCGTTTACGGCCAGAGCTATTTTCCTTGCCTCCAATCCAGAAGAACTATCGGGGAAATGATATGTCTTTAATCCCAGCTCTCATACGTCCTACGATGGGCTATGTACGTAGCATTGCAGCTGCTGCTTTATTGGTTCCTATCGTGGTGGCGGCTCAAGTCCCCCCATCTACGCAAGGTTTAGGTTTGTATTTGGGATACAACTCGGATTACAGGAAGGCGACCTTGGGGTACGAGACCCCAAGGTTATGGGGGCATCAGTTTCAAAATGGGTGGGGCAGGGTGGATTTGAGTGTTGAGTTGGGCGTCTCATACTGGGAGGCCAAGCGAGGCAGATCCGAATCCATGGGGCAAGTTAGCGCGATACCGATGCTGCGATGGTGGCCCACCGACGGTTTCTACGTGGAATTGGGCTCTGGGCCCACGGTGATGAGCCGATCAGAGTTTGCCGGCCGTGATCTGGGCACGCGCTTTCAGTTCGGCTCACATCTGGGCACAGGGCTCCTGATAAAAAAAGTGCATCGGATAGGCATACGCTATTCGCACTATTCGAATGCAAACTTAAAGAAACCTAATCCAGGACTGGATCTGCTTGGGTTGACCTATACCTATCAGTTTTAACAATAGGAATGTGCTAAAACAGTCCACAATTAATTTCTTAGTTGCGGATGATAGCCGTATAAGCCGTCACGCCAGCATTAGTTAGAACTCGGAGCGTGGTGCATGGACAATCAGATAAAACATGGTTCCCTGGAAATGACGGGCGCCATGCTGATCTCGGGAACCATAGGCTGGTTCGTGTTGATGTCTGGCCAGCCCGTACTGGATGTGGTGTTCTGGCGCTGCGTGTTTGGCTCAGCGACCTTGCTGCTGATCTGTGTGGTGATGGGTGTGCTGCGCCCAGGCGCGCTAAGTTGGACCCGTTTCGCCTGGGCCCTGATTAGCGGCCTTGCCATCGTCGGTAATTGGCTATTGTTGTTTGCAGCCTATTCACGTGCCTCTATTGGTGTCGCCACGGCTGTCTATAACACCCAGCCTTTTATGCTGGTCATACTGGGTGCCTTATTCCTGGGCGAACGTATTACCTTCAATAAGATGGCCTGGCTAAGCTTGGCCTTTATCGGCATGCTGGCCATTATTCAGCAACATAGCGTGCCATCTTATGGCGGTGGCGACTATATGTCGGGTATTGCTTTGTCCTTGGGCGCGGCATTTCTTTATGCCGTAGCGGCCCTGGTGGTCAAGCGACTAACAGGTACCGCACCCCATCTGATCGCCTTGATACAGGTATGTGCTGGGGTCTTATTGTTGGCGCCATTTGCCCAACTGACGGCAGCGCCGGATATGGCCGGTTTTAGCTGGCTGATGCTGGGCACGCTAGGCGTAGTACACACCGGCCTGATGTATGTGTTGCTGTACGGCGGCATACAAAAATTACCTACGGCGCTAACTGGTGCCTTGTCTTTCATCTATCCCATCGTGGCTATCGTGGTCGACTGGGTGGCGTTTGGGCATAGTCTGCAATGGCTGCAGTGGGTGGGTGCCGCCGCTATTTTACTAGCGGTGGCCGGGATGCGGCAGGGTTGGGGCGCGCGTCCCTTGGACGCTTGACCACGCGTACTTAAATTATTGCTTCCGCCTCGCGCCATTGCCCTGGCAGTAAGTCGTCCAGGCTCCATGAGCCTATGCGGGTGCGCACCAGGCGCAGGGTTGGCAGGCCGACAGCAGCCGTCATGCGACGTACCTGGCGGTTGCGGCCTTCCTGGATAATCAGTTCTAGCCAAGACGTGGGTATGTTTTTACGGAAACGCACCGGGGGGTGGCGCTCCCATAGATTAGGTTCGTCCATAAGACGGGCCTGCGCGGGCAGGGTGGGGCCGTCTTTCAGCATGACGCCTGCGCGTAGCTGTTGCACTTGTTCGGCACTAGCCTGCCCCTCTACCTGTACCCAATAGGTTTTGGCCATGCTGTGCCGGGGGTTGGTGATGCGCGCTTGCAGGCGCCCATCGTTGGTCAATAGCAGCAGGCCTTCGCTGTCGCGATCCAACCGACCTGCCGGGTAGACATCAGGCACATCCACATAGTCTTTCAGCGTGGCACGGCCTTGTTCGTCGCTGAACTGGGTTAATACGTCGTAAGGTTTGTTCAGCAGCAACAGCCGAGCGTGCGCCGGAGCCGCTTTCGCGGCCCGGCGTGTGGTCGGGGATCTAAGGTGGGCTGGGGGCGTGTTGCGAAATAAGGATGACATACGTTTAATAACCTAGGGTGCTGCCGTCTGGATTGCGAGGATCGGAATAACCACGCATTACCCCATCAAGCAGTTGTATGGTCTGGGTGCGACCCATGGCAGCTTTCGTGACTACATTGTGGCCACGCTCTAGCAGCAAGGCGCGGGTGTCAACGTTCAGACCCTTTTCCACTTGTAGTTCATCGGGCGTCCATTGATGGTGCACGCGGGCGGCCGAGGCGGCTTCAGCCGGATTCATCTGGAAGTCTATGGTGTCCAATATGGTTTGCAGCACGGCGGTGATAATGCGCGATCCGCCTGGGCTGCCCGTGATCAGTACAGGTTTGCCATCTTTCATGACCATGGTCGGGGTCATGGACGACAGTGGCCGTTTGCCAGCCTGGACCGAGTTTGCGTCGCCACCCACTAGTCCGTAGGCGTTGGCAACTCCGGGTTTAGCGGCGAAGTCGTCCATTTCGTTGTTCAGCATGATGCCAGTACCCGGAGCCACGATGCCAGAACCAAAGTTGGTGTTCAAGGTATAGGTAACCGCGACCGCATTGCCCGAGCTGTCCATGATAGAAAAGTGGGTGGTCTGGTCACTTTCGTAGGGCTGGGGTTTGCCTGGCTTAATGGTTACCGATGGACGCGCCCTGTCGGTAATTCCTTTGGCCAGTTCGTCGGCATAGGCTTTGGAGGTCAGGCCTTTTAGCGGTATTTTGACGAAGTCAGGGTCACCCAGATATTCAGATCTATCGGCATAGGCCAGCTTCATGGCTTCGGCCATGTGGTGTATGCTGCGCGCGCTGTTTTGGCCCCATTCAGCCAGTGGCCAACGTTCCAGGATGTTCAACATTTGCACCAGGTGGGCGCCACCGGACGATGGTGGCGGCATGGTAACAATGTCGTGGCCGCGATAGCTGCCGGTTACGGGTATGCGCTCGACTGGAGAATAGTTACGTAAGTCGTCCATGGTGATGGCGCCTGGGTAGTCGGCCATCTCAGCAGCGATTTTTTGAGCAATAGCCCCGTTGTAGAAAGCCTGTGGGCCTTGCTGGCCTATCAGGCGCATGGATTTTGCCAGGTCTTTTTGCACCAGCGTGTCGCCAGCTTTCATAGGGGCGCCATTACGCCAGAAAATGGCTTGGGTAGCAGGCCATTTACCCATGTTGGCTTTTTCCTTATCCAGCACCGTGGCCAGAGTTTCGCTGACCACAAAGCCTTTATTGGCCAGGGCAATGGCGGGTGCGATGACTTTCGCCAGTGGCATAGAGCCCCATTTGCTTTGTGCGTAGCCTAAGCCAGCAACCGTGCCGGGTACACCAACGGCGTAGTGGGTATGCAGTGATTTGTCGTTGACTACATTGCCGTTTGCGTCCAGATACATATCGCGCGAGGCGCCGCTAGGCGCCGCTTCACGGAAGTCCAGTGCGTAGTTGGCGCCGGATCGGCCATCGTGGGCCATCATGAAACCGCCGCCACCCAGATTGCCTGCGTTCGGTAGTACCACGGCCAGCGCAAAGCCTACGCCTACCGCCGCGTCAACGGCATTGCCACCCGCCTTCAGGATATCCAGCCCTACCTTGGAGGCTAGTTCCTGTTCCGAAGACACCATGCCATGGTGGGCAATAACAGGATGAAAGACATCCAGGGTGTAGTCGTAGGCGGCGCTGGCTGCCTGCGCAGCGGCTGTTTGTTGGGCCGCATGGGGGCTGATTTGATTGGCGTGTTGGGGTGAGCCACAAGCGACTAGCGTGGCTAGCAGCGCCGTAGTGACGGACACGCGTAGGGTAGCGGGTAGTGCCATGGTGTGAGTCTCCTGAAATCAGTTTGTCTATTGTTGTGCCCGCCGGTGTTGGCGCGGGTATGGTCTGATCTTGGTGATGATAGCGTGGCAGAGTGTTTGGGCTTGCTACGATTTGTTAAGTGGTTATCTTGTCCAGTGGTAGTGCGGTTTTATAGGACACTTGTTTAAGCGCAAAACTGGAACGGATTTTTTCTATGCCAGGTATGGGCGTGAGCTGATCCAGGATAAATCGTTCCAGCGCTGCAATATCGGCAACAGCCACGCGTATCAGGTAGTCGGCGGCGCCTGTCATCAGATAGCACTCCATGACTTCATCGTGCTGGCTGATGGATTGCTCGAAGCTGGCTAGTGCTTCTTTGTTCTGCGCCTTCAAGCTGATGGATATAAACACGTTCAAGCCCAGGCCCAGTGCAGTGGCATTGGTTAACGCTACGTATCTGGAAATAATGCCTGCTTTCTCCATGGCTTTGACACGTGCCAGGCAGGGCGAGGCCGACAGGTGCACACGCTGGGCAAGCTCTACATTGCTGATAGAGCTGTCGCGTTGCAGTTCGTTCAATATCCGTATGTCGGTCTTATCCAGCAGCATGGTCTATATTTTCCGATGTTCTCAGCATATTCTGCTGAGTTCTTGTTGGTTTGTCCGTTAGTTTGATAGCCCATGCTTTAGCGTTTGGGCCAGAATATAGCTAGAGTTGTTTTGTCGCTAAAGTAATCCAGGATCTGCCATGAATGCTACCTTATTGAACCCTTTGGCGTCGTCCCTGACCAGCCCTATGCACCAGGAAGTAGACCCAGACCCCGCTGAAACCATAGAGTGGCATGAAAGTTTTCATTCCCTGGTCGCCAGTCAAGGGCCGCAGCGCGCTGCCTTTATCTTGCAAGAGCTGCAGCAGTTGGCCACGCAAATGCGGGTGTCCTGGCAAGCACCTCTGGGCACGCCGTACATCAACACAATATCGGTAGATCAGCAGCCCGCCTTTCCAGGTAACTTGCGTCTAGAGGAAAAACTGGGTGCGTTGATGCGCTGGAATGCCTTGGCTATGGTGTTGCGAGCTAACGCCGCCTATGGTGATCTGGGCGGGCATATTGCCAGTTACGCCAGTGCAGCTGATTTGTTCGAAGTCGGCTTTAATCACTTTTTCCATGCGCGTCAGACCACGCCCGGCGGACATGGCGGCGATCTGGTGTTTTTCCAGCCTCATAGCGCACCTGGCGTATACGCGCGCGCCTACCTGGAAGGGCGCTTCACCGAACAAGATTTGTCCCATTACAGGCAGGAACTGAAAGGGCCAAGGGTGGGCGCGCAGGGCTTGTCCAGTTATCCCCACCCTTACCTGATGCCCGACTTCTGGCAGTTTCCCACCGGATCCATGGGCATAGGACCCATCAGCTCCATCTACCAAGCCAGGTTCATGCGCTACCTTAGTCACAGAAATCTGCTGGATTGTAGCGGCCGCAAGGTCTGGGGAGTATTTGGCGATGGCGAAATGGACGAGCCTGAATCGGTGGCAGCGCTCACGCTGGCTGCTCGGGAAGGCTTGGATAACCTGGTCTGGGTCATCAACTGCAATTTACAGCGCCTGGACGGCCCGGTGCGGGGCAATAGTCGGGTCATCGACGAATTCGAAAAGCTGTTTATCGGTGCGGGTTGGAACGTCATCAAGGTCTTGTGGGGCAGCAAGTGGGACAGCTTATTTGCTCGCGACCACAGCGGCGCCTTGGTACGCGCCTTATCCAGCACCGTGGATGGCCAAATGCAAACTTTTTCCGCCAAGGACGCTGCCTATAACCGCGAGCATTTCTTTAATCAGAACAGCGATCTGCGCCGTTTGGTCAGCGGCATGAGCGACGAGGAGATTGATGACCTTCTGCGTGGCGGCCATGACCTGATCAAGGTACATGCGGCCTATGCCAGTGCGGCCCAGCACACAGGCCAGCCTACTGTGATACTGGCCCATACCCAAAAGGGCTATGGCATGGGCAAAGCCGGGCAGGGGCGCATGACCACGCACTCCCAGAAACAACTGCAAGAGCAGGACTTGCTGGCCTTCAGGGATCGCTTTGATTTGCCTTTAACTGACCAACAAGCGATTAATGTCGAGTTTTATAAGCCAGCGGCCGACAGCCCGGAAATGAGCTATCTGCAAGCACGGCGTCAGGCGTTGGGCGGCTATTTGCCTGCCAGGCATACCGCCGCCCCCATGCTGGCCGTACCGGAACTGGCTAAATATGGGCAATTTGCCTTGACGCCCGCTGGCCGCAAGATGTCCAGCACCATGGCCTTCGTGCGTTTGTTGGGTGGCTTGTTGAAAGACCCGACGCTGGGGCCGCGTGTCGTGCCTATCGTGGCCGACGAGGCGCGTACCTTTGGCATGGCCAGTTTGTTTCATCAGGTGGGCATTTATTCCAGTGTGGGTCAGCGTTACGAGCCTGAAGACATAGGCTCAATACTTAGCTATCGCGAAGCCGTCGATGGACAGATACTGGAAGAAGGCATTAGCGAGGCGGGTGCCATGTCCAGTTGGACAGCCGCTGCCACCAGCTATAGCGTGCATGGCCTGCCCATGCTGCCCTTCTATATTTACTATTCAATGTTTGGCTTTCAGCGTGTCGGCGATTTGATCTGGGCCGCGGCCGATCAGCGTCCGCGTGGCTTTTTGATAGGCGCTACGTCCGGGCGGACCACACTGTCCGGGGAAGGCTTGCAGCACCAGGATGGCAGCAGCCATTTAATGGCCAGCACCATACCCAATTGCAAAAGCTATGACCCTGCATTTGCTGGCGAGCTGGCGGTGATTGTCGATCATGGCGCTCGTGAAATGCTCGAGGAGCAGCGCGATGTCTTCTATTACATCACCGTCACCAACGAAAGCTATGAGCAGCACGATCTACCCCAGGGCGTAGCCGATGACGTGCTGCGTGGCGCTTATTATTTTGGTTGTTATGGCGATGTCGCCAGCCATCAGCGGGTGACTCTGTTGGGGTCGGGGGCTATCTTGACCGAAGTCATCAAGGCAGCCCAAGAACTGGCGACTATGGGTATTGCCAGCGATGTAGTCAGTGTTACCAGTTGGTCAGAGCTGGCGCGCGATGGCCTGAAATGCCAGCCAGCCTTTATTACGGAACTGTTGGCGCGTTGTACTGGCCCCATTATTGCCGCGACGGATTATGTGCGTATGGTGCCAGAATCCATCAGGGCGTATTTGCCACCGCAGCGTAGCTATACCGCCTTGGGCACTGATGGGTTTGGGCGCAGCGATACGCGGGCCGAACTCCGTGCATTTTTTGGCGTGGATGCTCAGTCTATTGTTCAGGCAGCATTGACTAGCTTAACGAATGGCCAAGCGTAGTTGGTTTAACTAGAACTACGTATTTGCGCTGCGCTGGCCAGCAGGGCCTGGACGAACACCTGTATGGCGGGATGCTTGCGTTCCCCCTGGCGGTAGGTAATAAAAATATTCCTTTTAACCTCGGGCATTAATTTTCGTACGGCAATTTCTGGCTCCAGATGGAAGGTGCGCAGCCCTGGCGTGATAGAGACCGAGCAACTGGAGGCGACCATAGCGGCAACCATTTCGAAGCTTCTACAGTTCCCGTTCATTCTGGGTTCGAAGCCTGCGCTACGGCATTTGCTTAGTACAAATTCCGCATAGGCGCTAGATGTGGATTCCAAAGCCCACATTTCATTTTTTAATGCCGTAAGCGTAATTGTGGCTTCCGCGCTTAGGTGATGGTCTTTCGGCACTAAGGCATATAACTGGTCTTCAATCAAGAATGTTTTTTCCAGTCCCTTGGTCTTATCGTCGGGCACCCGGGACAGGTCGTCGGTAAGCGCTACATCGACAGACCATGATCTTAGAGCAGTCAGCCCTTCATCTGCGCCACATTCTGCGAATATGACTTCCAGCAAGGGATAGTGTTCGTGCAAAGAGCGTATTGCTGCAGGCAATAGCGCGGCCGCAGCAGAGGGGAATGCGGCGACACGAATTTCACCAGAGATTTCTTCGCGTATGGCCGCCAGGTCGGCAGAGGCTTCATCCAGTATGGACATGATTTGCTCGCCATGCGCAACCAATGTGCGTCCTGCCGCAGTTAGGCGTACACCGCGACCGCGCCGTTCTATTAGGGTAACTCCTACTTCTGCTTCCAATAAGGCGATCTGTTGAGACACCGCTGAGGGTGTCAAGAATATGGCTTCTGCGACTGCTGCCATGGTGCGTCGTGTCGCTAATTCACACAGCGTTCTTAAGCGGGAAATATTCATCAGTGAGCGCCAAGTTCAATTCAATAGTTAGAAATTCTAATGTATTGTTTAAATAAAAGTAAGTAGACCTTTATTTACAGGGTTGCTACGATACGCCCAAATTCATAGCCCTGTATTACTCAGGATAAAACCAGGAGGCAAGATGATTAAGTTATGGCAACGCATCGGTGTAATGACGGCGGCCACGTTGGCCCTAGGTGTAGGCAGCGTGCATGCTTCCTTGCTGGACAAGGTAAAAGAGCGAGGCGTATTGCATTGCGGTACTGATAATGCAGCGCCAGGCTTTGGCTACTTAAATACCCAGACTGGCGAGATGGAAGGCCTGGAGGTGGATTTATGCCGCTCAGTGGCTGCGGCGGTTCTAGGGGATGCCAAGAAAGTCAAGTTTGTGGTTGTTACTGACAAGAGTCGTTTTAGTGCCGTGCAAACCAATCAAGTGGATGTGGTGTTTGCTCGTACGACGCTGAAGCCTGGGCGTGAGTCTGCTATTACCGTTGATTTTTTGCCGATCTATTTTTATGACGGCACCGGTTTGATGGTTAAGGACAATGTCGTGTCCAGTGTGAAAGAACTGGATGGCGCTACTTTGTGTACAACACAAGGTTCGAATACCGAACAGACGCTGGCGGCGCATATCAAAGCCCAAGGTTGGGGTAGCGATACCAAGGTATTGACCTATGAGAATCTGGAGCGCTTATTCTCTGCGCTGGAGTCTGGCCGTTGCGTGGCGATTAGTACCGATCGCTCGGTATTGGCCTCTTTAAAGGCGAATGCAGCATCACCCCAGGACTATAGTTTGTTGCCTGAGATCCTGAATAAATCACCGTTTGCCGGATTTACCGTCGCGAATGATTCCCGCTGGCGCAATGCCTTGCGCTGGATCATCTATGCCAGCTATCAAGCTGAGGAGTACGGTTTCACATCCAACACGATAGATACCGCAGCGCAAAGTCCCGACCCTTTTGTACAAAAATTTGTAGGGGCTAATGGCAGCTTTGGTCCTGACTTTGGCCTACCCGAGGACTTCGTGGCGCGCATGATACGCCAGGTGGGCAATTTTGGTGAGATCTACGAGCGTAATCTGGGTGAAGCTAGCGGCTCATTTATTGAGCGCAAAGGCACCTTCAATGAGATCTGGACGAAAGGCGGAGGCTTGTATTCGCCACCTTGGTCCTAGGCTATGGACGACAGCCGAATAATTTAATTCAAAGGTGGCCCCTAGCGGGCTGCCTTTGGCAAGTAAGGTTAACGAAGGATTTTTTGTGGATACTCCTACAACCGTTCAGGGTGACATGAAGCTGCGTGGTAAACGCGCGCTACGCATGTTGCTGCAGCTTGCGATTATCTTGGCTGTATTAGCGGTTTTGTATTGGATAGGGCATAGCATTAATGTCGGTCTGGGGAAAAACGGCATAGGTTTTAGTCTGCGGTTTCTAACCCAGCCGGCTGGATTTGATATTAGCGAGGGGGTGACCTTGGATTTTGGCGGCCTTGGGCCACTAGTCCGAGATTTCTTGTCGTCAGACAGCAATATCCAGGCCTTGATGACCGGTGCGATCAATGCGATCAAAGCCGCCTTGCTGGGGATGTTTTTCGCAACGGTTTTGGGTGTTTTGATAGGCGTAGGCCGCCTCTCAAAAAACTGGCTGCTACGCCAATTAAGCTTTCTATTTGTGGAGTTTATACGTAATACGCCGCCGTTGATTCAGTTGGTGTTCTGGTATTTCGCCGTCGTCTTGCAGCTTCCGGGCTTGGCGCAGGCGGGCCAATGGTTTGGCGTTATTGCCAGTCAGCAAGGGGTATATCTACCAACCATTAGTCTGAATGACGGCGTATCGCTGGTGTCTCTGTCGCTATTGGTACTGGGCGCGTTGTGTCTGGTGGCATGGCTGGTGCTGTCGCGCTGGAAAATGCGCTTTTACCTGTTGCTGGCAGCTCCGGTGTTTTTCTTGATCGCTCAGTATGTGGGCGCTCCTTTAGCCCTGGATCTTCCACAGGCCAAGCGCTTTTCTGTGGTGGGTGGCTACAGCATCAGCCCTGAATTGGCGGCCATGCTGTTGGGCCTGATTATTTACAAAGCTGCTTTCATCGCGGAAATCGTGCGCGGGGCGATGTTGTCATTGCCCGCTGGGCAGTGGGAGGCCGCGCAAGCCTTGGGTATGAGTCATCGCGACTGTCTCAGGGATGTGATTTTGCCTCAGGTCAACCGCATAGTCCTCCCTGCTTTTGGTAATCAATATATTAGTTTGGCTAAAAATACGTCACTAGGCATCGCGATCGGGTTTCCGGATTTATTTAATGTGTATGGCACGGTAGCCAATCAATCGGGACGCAGTCTGGAAGGCATGATAGTAGTAGTGCTGGCTTATCTAGTGCTTAGCTGGAGCATCAGCGCCGTGGTCAACGTCTGCAATTACCGCTTGCTTAAAGCCGGGGGTGCATCATGATGCAGGCAACGATACGTTGGTTGCGCGTTAACTTACTGTCAAACTTTTCCAGTGCGGTGTTATCGCTAGCCTTGATAGGCTTGTGTGCATGGGCGTCGTGGTCGTTGCTGTCTTGGGCGATATGGACTGCTCAATGGCAGGTAATAGGCTCAAGCATGCGTGTCTTGATGGCTGGTACGTATCCGGTAGATAGCATTTGGCGAGCATGGGTGAGCGCACTGGTGTTGTTCGGCCTAAGTGGCGCTACCCTGGGCATGTTAATTAGGCTTCCACGGGTAATAGCGGTGGGAGTGGGTCTTGTTTCGCTATTAATAGCCTTGCTTAGCGCGGGGTCCATGCTTGGCCTGTCCTGGGGAGCCTATTGCGTATTGTCGGGTGTGCTCGGATGGGCTCTGACGGCGTATGTGCCCGTGGTGCGCAGGGTTATGGGCGTGCTCTGGCTGATAGGCGTGGTACTGATAGGCGCCTTGTTGGCCGAGGCGGGCACAGAGCGCTGGGGTGGCTTGTTGCTTAGTGTGCTGGTTACCTTAGTGGCTGCTGTGCTTAGCCTGCCTGTGGGCATATTGTTGGCGCTGGGCCGTCGCAGCCGTTATTCCAGCGCCAGGGTTTTATGTGCTGGTTATATAGAGGTCATGCGGGCCTTGCCATTGATATTGGTGGTGTACTGCCTGTGGATTATGACGCCGTTCATTGTCCCCTCCGTCAATGTGCCAGATCTTGCACGCGGGGTTTTGGGTTTCAGTTTGTTTTTCTCAGCCTACGTTGCAGAATACATACGCAGTGGTTTGCAGAGCGTGCCACGCGGCCAGGTCGAGGCGGCACAGGCCTTGGGAATGAGCAACTGGCATATCAATCGAGATATCGTGCTGCCTCAGGCGCTACGAGTCACTACTCCCGCATTAGTGGGGAATGTACTGGACATATTCAACAACGTGCCTTTGCTTTTCATCATCGGTTTGACGGACTTTCTACGTGCTGGCCAGATGGTCATGATTAATCCGCAGACTGCAGGCCGTACCTATGAAATCTACATTTTCATGTTTATCGTCTATATGGCGGTAGCCTCCATCATCACCTACGGTTGCCGTCGTTTAGAAGATCGCATGAATCAGGGGGGACGATGATGGATATCAGCATTCGTTTTCAGGAGCATAGCGCATGAGCAGTGTTGTGAACTTTACTGACGTTCATAAGTATTTTGGCCAGCACCATGTCTTGCGTGGTATTGACCTTGCCGTCAAAAAAGGCGAAGTGCTGGTCATCATTGGTGCTAGCGGCTCGGGGAAATCCACGCTTATCCGTTGCGTTAATGGTTTGGAAGCCTTTCAGGCCGGGCAGCTGCTGGTGAATGACATCGCTTTACCCACCGAGGCTGAACGTGAGCTTGGGGCTGAGCGGCAGTTGGCCAAGGCGCGTGCAGGCGTAGGCATGGTTTTTCAACAGTTCAATCTTTTTCCGCACAAGACCGTCCTTGAAAATATTGCCTTGGCACCCATGCGCGTGCATGGAAAATCCCAGAAGCAGGCAGAGGCTACGGCGCTTAAGCTGCTTGCGCGTGTGGGCCTGTCCGAGCATGCGCACAAGTATCCTAATCAGCTATCCGGTGGTCAGCAGCAACGGGTGGCTATCGCGCGATCATTAGCGATGGAGCCCAGCATTATGCTATTTGATGAGCCGACGTCGGCGCTGGACCCTGAAATGGTCAGTGAGGTTCTGGATGTGATGCGCGAACTGGCCGAGGACGGTATGACCATGATGATAGTGACCCACGAGATGGGATTCGCCCACGAGGTGGCTGACCGTGTGATCTATATAGACCACGGCGTCATCATGGAAGAAGGCAGTCCAGCACAGATTTTTGATGCACCACAAAACGAGCGGACACGCCTTTTCCTGTCGCGAGTGTTGAAACATTAGCTTGAGCAGGCTGTAACTTAATTAATCATTACAGTGCCGGTAGGCCACGCCTGGGCCTAGCTTTCCCGTCTATCTATGGAACATCAGAGTACATGACATCACTTCAACGACGAGTTTGGGTGCCCGAAGGGCCAGAATCTTACATTCAGCAATTGGCAGCAACCTATGCACGTCAAACGCCTGATCAAAATGAAAATGAGCTACTGGCACTGATAGAGGAAAACCGCAAGATACACGAGCAGGACTGCGTTAATCTGAATCCGGCAACGAATACCTTGAACCCGAAAGCCGAGGCTGTTTTGGCCTCATCGTTAGGGGCACGGCCATCCTTGGGGTACCCAGGCGACAAGTACGAGATGGGGCTGGAGGCGATAGAAAAAATTGAAGTCATGGCAGCTGAACTGGCGGCCGAGGTTTTTGGCGCCAAGTTTGTTGAGATCAGAGTGGCTTCTGGGGCAATTGCCAATCTTTATGTATTTATGGCGGTCGCCAAAGCTGGCGATTATATTTTTTCCCCGCCAACCAGCATAGGTGGGCACGTTACCCACCATGAGGCAGGGGCTGCCGGAAAATACGGATTGATTACGCACGAGATGGCCGTAGACCCTGTACGCTATTCCATAGACTTAGATGTGTTGCGCGCAGATGTCTTGCGCTTGCGCCCGGCAATTATCTCGCTAGGTGGAAGTCTCAATCTATTTCCCTTGCCGCTACGCGAGGTGCGTGCCATTGCTGACGAGGTAGGGGCGATTGTTTTATACGATGCCGCCCATACCTGCGGAGTCATCGCCGGAGGTGCCCTACAGCAGCCTTTGGAAGAAGGCGCGCATGTTATGACGCTTAGTACTTACAAAAGCTTAGGGGGGCCTGCCAGTGGCTTGGTATTGACGAATGACGCCGACATCGCCCAGGCTTTGGATGCGGTGGCGTTTCCCGGCTTGACGGCTAACTTCGATGTGGCCAAAAGTGCGGCGTTGGCAATGACATTGTTGGATTGGAAGGCGTATGGCCAGGGGTATGCGGAGTCTATGGTGCGCACGGCAAAGGCTTTGGCTCAGGAACTAGCTGATAAAGGCTTGCCTATTTTCGCTAGTGATCAAGGTATGACGGCGACACATCAGTTCGCCGTTGAGGCCCACTCTTTTGGGGGCGGCCAGACCATGGCCAAGCGACTGCGCCTAGCCAATATATTGGCTTGCGGCATAGGTTTGCCCATGAAGCCGGTGCCCGGGGATCGTAACGGCTTGCGTTTGGGGACGCCGGAACTGGTACGTTGGGGGATAGAAGCAGAGCATATGCCAGAGCTGGCTGAATATATCGCGACGGCTTTATTCGCTACGACGCCTTTAGAGCAGGTGGCTGGCTCGGTGTCGGCGTTCAGGCGTCGTTTCACTACCTTGCATTACGTTCGATAATTAAATATGGCCCTTCGGGGCCTTATTTAATTGGTTTTTCGCCTTGCTGATGGAGCAATACTTGCTGCCATACGTGGATAGTGCCTATTCTGTATATCCGGGTTGGGACGTCATGCATACAGGGCTACGTTTTGTACCGGCCAGTGCGCAGGGCTTGTCATAAGCGGGGGATGCGCTCAAACTAGAGCTATGATCTATTCCAGCCTACGCTCAATTTTTCCGCTGAAGGTCCATCGTGGCGTCGCCATGGCGCTGATGGCCTTATCTTTGGCTGTAGTCTGGCCATTGCAGCCCGCGGGCGCGCAAGATACCGTTGGGCCGAATACCCCGCCCAATGAACTGGTTCGTATCGTGGGTAATAACGCGCTTGAAGCGGTCCGCAATGATGAAGCGGCAAAGCGCGGAGATCTGAAACGCATCAATGAATTGGTGAACCAGTATTTGCTGCCGTACGTGAATTTCCAGAAAACCACACGCCTGGCGGCTGGTAGGTATTGGCGTCAGGCCACCGACCAACAGAAACAAGAGCTGCCTGATGCCTTCAAAGGTACGTTGATCAGAACCTATGCTGGCGCCCTGGCTCATGTGGACAAAATTTCTGCCATTACCGTGCTGCCGTTTCGAGGCGATGCAGCTGCCAATGATGCAGTGGTCCGTACTGTTTTTTCTCAGCACAACGGCCCATCGGTAGGGGTTGATTACCGCCTTGAGAAAACACCGGATGGCTGGAAAATTTATGATCTGAATGTAGAGGGTATTTGGTTGATTCAGAATTATAGGAATCAGTTTTCACATCAGATAACGCAGCAGGGTATTGATGGCCTGATCGCTACACTGAACCGGAAGAAATGATCGCTGGATGCTGTGGGCTGCTTAAGGAGAATCGCTATGCAACTGCAAGGTTCCTGTCATTGCACGGCGGTAAAATTTACCGCAGACAGCAACACGCCTTATCCTTATCAGCGATGTTATTGCTCGATTTGTCGCAAGACTCAAGGTGGTGGCGGCTATTCGATTAACTTGGCGGCTGATGCGCGCAGCATGAAGGTATCAGGTAGCGAAAACATAGCTATTTATCACGCCAAAGTAAAAGACGACGAGACCGGGCGCTGGCATGCCAGCACGGCTGAACGTCACTTTTGCAAGTTGTGTGGTAGCGGTCTGTGGCTATTCAGCCCAGAGTGGCCCGAGCTTATTCATCCATTTGCATCAGCCATCGATAATCCCTTGCCCACGCCGCCACAGCACACCCATTTATTTCTTGACTCTAAGCCATCCTGGGTCGAGGTAGTGGCCCTTCCTGACGATAGGCTATTCAAGGGCTATCCGGAAGAATCGATAGCTCAGTGGCACGAACGTCTGAACGTTAAGTCACAGTAAACGGTGGGAATCCGGGATGTGATTTGGCAAGCTACTTGCTGTTATATAGGGTTCCCAGTCATTCTTACACGGTGGTCTTCGCATGATGCACCTGTCTCGACTCCAGTTTGTCGCTATATGGCTTTTCTGCCTGGCGTTGTTGTCGGGGTTGGGCAGTGTTACGCCGCAAGCATACGCGCAGACTTCCGCGCCGTCCGCAGTACAGGATGTGGGCGCGACGCTGGACAAAACCCAGTCATCGGTCACCGGCATTCAAGAACGACTGAAAAATAAGCCAGAAGGCATAGACGATACGGGGCTGGTCGCGATGCGCGACACTTTGCGAGAGGCCCAACTGCGGGCTGACGAGATCGCGACTCAACTTGAGCCTGAACTGGTCAGTATTCAGGCCCGCCTGAAAGAACTGGGCACTCCCGCCCCTGATACGGTCGAGCCGCCCGACATCGCCCAGCAGCGGGCACAGTTGACGAAGCAGCAGTCCTTGCTTGATTCTCAGGTTAAATTGGCCCGGCTGATGGGCGTGGGCGCCAGGCAGGGCACGGATCAAATCTCCCTATTGCGCCGGGCGCGCTTCCAGGCGGAGTTGGGCACGCGTTCGCAGTCCTTATTGACCGCTAGCTTTTGGAGCGATTTGGTGCGTGATGCGCCGCCCGATATACGGCGGGTAAATGGCTTATTAGACAAGCTGGGCAACAGCATGAAGGACACACCCACCTATGTGTGGTCCAGGGCGGTGGTGTTGGCGCTGTTGCTGTTGTTGAGCAGTGAAATCGGGCGGCGTAGCCTGGCCACGTTTACTGTCAGGCACACCAAGCCGGCACGCCTGCGTCGGTCGATCTTCGCCGTCCTAACAGTAGCGCTTTATACGCTGGTGCCCGCCTTGCTCGCCACTATCCTGCTGTGGGTCCTGCGATGGAAGGGAAACTTGGATGCTGATCTGAACACTTTCCTGGAGCAATGTACGGTAGCGATTTACCTTGGAGGCTTTGTGGGTGGCTTGGGTATGGCGCTGTTGGCACCAGCACGCCCCAGTTGGCGATTACCGGCACTCACTGATAGGCTGGCCAAGAAACTGGGCTGGGTTCCTGTGGTATTCGCCATCACGATCGCGTCGGCGTGGGCCGCCCAACGCTTGCTTGAATTGATCAATGCGTCACTGAGCACCACCTTGTTCGTTAATGGCGTCATGACAGTGATACTGAACATACTGATCGGTTTTACGGCCTTGAGCTTGCGATCCAGTTTACGTAAGCAGGCCCATAAAGCGCTGGCGGATGAGTCCCAGGCAGGTTCGCCAGTGGCTGCATGGGCAAGGGCGATGCCTTCAGTACTGGTTTTTGTCATCTGGGTGAGCCTGGCTGCCTTCTTGTTGGGCTTCATCGCGCTAAGCAGCCTGGTGGCCCAGGAAATAATCTGGCTGGCTCTGGTGGGCAGTACGGCTTACCTACTGTTGGTACTGGTCGCAGACATCTTCGATAGTATGGTTGCTAAAGTGGGCGTGGAGCAGGTTGCTAATGTATTGACCGAGCAGCAAGCGCGCACCCGCTGCCAATTATTGGTGCTGATGTCGGGTACCTTGCGATTGGTATTAGTTATTTTCGCGATTTCTTTGGTGCTCCTGCCCTTTGGCGAGAATCCAGGCGACTGGCTGCAGCGTCGGCTGGGTTTTGTGACAGCGGGCTTTAAGGTGGGTGAGGTACAGATCAAACCGATCTCTATGATGTTGACCATGGCCGTGTTGCTTGCCGGAGTCTACGCGGTCAGGGTGCTTAGGTCGTGGATATCGGACCAGTTCCTGCCTGTGACTCGGCTTGACGAGAGCATGCGTACTTCAGCGGCTAATTTGCTTAGCTATCTGGGTTACTTCGCCGTCATTATGATGGCCATGTCTTCGCTGGGCATAGGCCTGGAGCGCATGGCTTGGATCGTTAGCGCCTTATCGGTAGGTATAGGTTTCGGGTTGCAGGCGGTGGTACAGAACTTTGTGTCCGGCATGATACTTGTGGCGGAACGGCCCATCAAGGTGGGGGACTGGGTGAGCTTGGACGGGGTCGAGGGCAATGTGCGAAAAATTAGCGCACGCGCGACAGAAATAGAAATGTTCGATCGTTCCACGATGATAGTGCCGAATTCGGAGTTCATCACCAAGAAGGTGCGCAACGTGACCATGGCCAATCCGCTGGGTGTGGTGTCGCTCAAGTTCAACATGCCGCTTAACGTGAATGCCGATGTGGTGCGTGACATCATGATGGCGGCTATGCTTGAACAGCCGGATATACTCGACAAGCCGGCACCATTGGTCATGCTAGAGGCCTTCAGCGAACTTACGTTGACGTTTTCGGCCACCTGCTATGTGATTTCGCCACGTAATGTCAGCAGGATGCGTAGCGAGCTGATGTTCCAGATACTGGGCGCCTTGCGCAAGCGCGATATTAAGCTGCAGCCCATGCCGCCGCCCTCGGCGGACGTTGCTATGCCTGCTCCGACAGGTGGCGCCGCGCCCACGCCGCCTGATACGACCGCACCATAGCTACCGATACCCGGAGCCTGGAGGAGGGCGCTTGGCGTGGTGAAAACAATACGCCAGGTGCAAACAGGACACCGAGCGCAGCCGCTTTGCGTGCGCAGCCTATCTGCTTTATCTAGCGTGGCGTATTGCCAGGGCGGGTAGCATCAGTGTATGGACCTTGTTTGGCAGCGCCTTGCGCCGCCTGCTGCGCCAGCCCAGGTCGGTGCAGCGTTTCAACATCGGCATGGCACTGTTGCTGGTCGCGTCGCTTTACCCCATTGTGCTTGAGCATTTTGCGAGATGAGTACGGTGTGCTGCCACTGCGCTTGGGCAGCCACGTACGATTAAATTGCGCGTCCGGCACGCTTTACCACTTAGAATGCGACCTTGTCACTTCCCTTGAGCTGCAGAATTTGCCGTGCCTCGTCCGGGGTGGCAATTTGAAGACCCATGCCTTCAAGGATCTCGCGCACCTTGCGTACTTGTTCGGCATTGGTTTGCGCCAACTTGCCTTTGCCTATCCACAGGCTGTCTTCCAGCCCTACCCGAACGTTGCCGCCCATGGAGGCGGCCATGGCTGCCACCTTCATTTGTGATGCACCCGCACCCAGCACTGACCAGCAGTAGTCGTCGCCGAATAGCCGGTCAGCTGTACGCTTCATGTGCATAATGTCGTCAGGATGGGTACCGATGCCGCCTAGGATGCCGAACACAGTTTGAATGAAAAATGGCCCTTGCACCAGGCCACGGTCACGGAAATGCGCCAGGTTGTAAAGATGCGCGGTGTCGTAGCATTCGAATTCATAGCGTGTCTGGTTAGGCCCCAGTTCTTCAAAGACGGTTTCCAGATCACCATAGGTGTTGCGGAAAATCAGATCTTTGCTGCCTTCAAGGTAAGCGCGTTCCCAGTCGTGTTTGAATTCTTTGTAGCGCTCTAGCATGGGAAACAGGCCGAAGTTCATGGTACCCATGTTCATCGACGCGATTTCTGGCTTGAGGACTTTGGCAGGCTGCATGCGTTCCTGCACAGTCATGTAGGGAGAGCCGCCAGTAGTCAGGTTGACTACTGCATTGCTGTGCTGCTTGATGGTTTTGAGGAACGGCTCGAACGCCTCGGGCCGTTGGTCGGGCTTACCAGTAATTGGGTCGCGCGCATGCAGGTGAATGATGGCCGCGCCTGCTTCAGCAGCCTCTATGGCAGACTGGGCAATTTCTTCAGCGGTGATCGGAAGATGTGGCGACATCGACGGGGTGTGGATGGCTCCGGTTACGGCACAACTGATAATAATTTTGTCTTGTGTTCTCATGCTTGTCTCTTTTTGGGAAAATAATCAATCGGACTTAGTCTAGCCTAGCATTTTTTTTGCAGGCAGGCAGCAGCTGGGTATCGCGGGTTTTATCGCACTGGGCTCAACCATTGGAGGTATGCTATTTGATGGGGGGGCGGCTACGTGTTTTCAACGTGTAGTTTCTAATCGATATAGGAGTTCTTATCATGACCATCAAAGCCTACGGCGCTCAAGCGGGCGACCTTCCTCTTGTAGCCATGGAGATCACCCGGCGAGCCCCGGGCGAGCACGACGTGCAAATCGACATCGCCTACTGCGGCGTGTGCCACTCCGACCTGCACCAGGTGCGCGCAGAATGGGCAGGCACCCTTTATCCCTGCGTTCCAGGGCATGAAATTGTAGGGCGTGTGTCGGCTGTGGGTGGGCATGTGTCGGGCTTCCAGATAGGTGATCTGGTCGGGGTCGGCTGTATTGTCGATAGCTGCCAGCACTGCGAGGATTGTGATGACGGCCTAGAGAACTACTGCGACGGCATGGTAGGAACATACAACTTCGCGACGCCGGACCAGCCAGGTCATACATTGGGCGGTTACTCACAGCAGATAGTCGTGCACGAGCGCTACGTGCTGCGCGTGCGCCACCCCGAAGAACAGCTGGCCGCTGTCGCGCCGCTGCTGTGTGCGGGCATTACCACTTATTCGCCGCTACGCCACTGGAAGGTAGGGCCAGGCCAGAAGGTGGGCGTGGTTGGCATAGGCGGCCTGGGTCACATGGGCATCAAGCTGGCCCATGCTATGGGCGCGCACGTCGTGGCCTTCACTACGTCCGAGTCCAAGCGAGAGGCAGCCAAGGCGCTAGGCGCTGATGAGGTCGTCGTCTCGCGTAATCCGGAAGAAATGGCCGCAGACGCCAAAAGTTTCAATTTCATTCTCAACACTGTGGCCGCGCCGCATGACCTGGATGCGTTTTTGGCGATGCTCAAGCGCGACGGCACCATGACACTGGTCGGCGCACCTGCGACGCCGCATCCTTCGCCGCAGGTGTTTAGCCTGATCATGAAGCGCCGCAGTCTAGCGGGCTCACTGATAGGTGGCATTCCGGAAACGCAAGAGATGCTGGATTTCTGCGCACAGCATGGCATTGTTGCGGACATTGAGATGATACGCGCCGATGAAATCAATGAAGCTTACGAGCGCATGCTAAAGGGTGATGTGAAGTATCGCTTTGTCATCGACAACGCTTCATTAGTCGTCTGACCGCGGCACGAATTCATCCGCCGTTAATAATTGGTTCATCATTAAGTCGTGTAGCACAGAGGAATTGCCATCTATAAAGCCTACATCCTTCTTGCCCTGACAACACTCTTCTGGGCAGGTAATTCGATCGCTGGTAAGTTGGCGGTCGGGCATGCTTCGCCCATGGTTCTTGTCACTATCCGCTGGGCGAGCGTGATGGTGGCGCTATATCTTTTAAAGAGAAAGCAGATTGCTGTCGATTGGTCGACGATTCGGCTACGACTGGGCTATCTACTGTTACTAGGGGCGCTTGGTTTTACTGTCTTTAGTGTTGCGCTCTACTACGCCCTTGTCTATACCACTGCGATAAACACCAGCATCTTGCAAGGTGCCATGCCGCTTTTCGTATTTGCTGCGAGCTTTTTCTTTTTTTCCAGCCGTATTGGCCTGGAGCAGGCTATCGGCTTTATGTTTTCTTTCATCGGTGTGATCGCGATCGCGGTGCGTGGCGAGCTTGCCAATTTGATCGCGCTTAGCATCAATTATGGCGATGCTCTTATGCTTGTTGCCATCATTGCTTACGGCGTTTATACGGCAGCACTGCGTACTAAACCACAGGTGCATTGGACGAGCTTAATGTTCGTCCTGTGCCTGGGGGCGACGTTGGCATCCCTTCCTTTACTGGCCTTCGAAGTGGCCCAGGGTGCAACCATCTTCCCCGATATTCAAGGCTGGGCGGCGGTCATCTATATCGTTATCTTCCCATCCCTTTTAGGCCAAGTGTTCTACATTCAAGCAGTGGAACTGATAGGCGCGAACCGGGCAGGCTTATTCATCAACCTGCTCCCCATTTGGGGCGCATTGCTGGCGGTCACTATGCTGGGCGAAGAGTTCCACCTTTATCACGCAGCTGCCCTGATCATGATTCTGGCAGGGATTGGCCTTGCCGAATATGGTGGGCGAAAGCTAAGCAAATTGTCTACAGAAAATTGACGTTGTTAACTGGAGTGGGTGTCCACGCCCTGCAGCCATCGCGTATACGCCGAGCGAGTCACTTTTGAGACTGACTCCAGTACTTTCTGATGATTGACCTGGTGCCGTCTTAGCAGCCGTGCATCGGCGACGACGCGCGATTTGCAGAACCAGTGGCAGCTGTGCTGCAGCAGGTATAGCTCCGCAGAAAGGTGATAGGCCCGTTTCTTTGCATCCCAGCCGCCTTCGTTGTCCACTACGTGGCGCAGGCCCGCGGCATGGATGTGCAGCAGTTCGCGAAAATCCCGCGTTATGGAAGGTAGAAATCGTTCGGCGTAGGGCAGGCAGAAGGGGAGTGCGCCCATGCTGGTGGCTTGCAAGCTTTCCTTTTGCATGGCGTCGGCAAGCGACTGGGCCTGCGCCGCCACGGCGCGTTCAGTTTGGGCGAACATATCCAGCACCTGAAGCCGGCGTGTTTCAGCCTCTTCACGGATCGCGCGGGTATAGCCCTCTGTTAGCGTTTCCATGTGACGTTCAAGCTGTAAGCTGGCCAAGTGTCGCCCTAGCAGGGCTATATGCGTGCGCTGATAGCGTACGCGTAGCACCTGCCATCCCAGAGCAGCTAACAACAGGATTAATGCGATGTCCATTCTTTACCTTCCTTTACCACCCTGCTGGAATACGACGCACAAAGTAAAAAGCCCAAACCAAAGTTTGGGTTTTTTAAGAATTTGGAGCGGAAAACGAGATGAGCATCGAGTCTGCATCATATTGATGTTGAACAGGTTGTGATGCCCAGCGTGAGCAGTTTAGCCTTGATTTTGGCCTTAATCCATATAGCCGTCACTAGTTGTTGTGGATTGTAGCCCTTGGGCATCAATACTGGTTGGTATTGATCATTTAGATGCTTCTGGGCTACAGAATTCACTTTGTGCGCTTTTCCTATCCTTGAAACAAGGTATTTCGGGGGCGATCCTTGCAGTAATGTGTCTCATGAGATACATTTTAGCTATGAAAACCTATTTTTGATGCTCAGGGGATACAGTGACGACATTAGCTGAGGTTGCAGATTTGCTGCGTAGCGTGCGTCGGGAAGTCGGCCTGAGTCAGGAAGCTCTGGCCCAACGCGCCGGGGTCTCGCGAACGACCGTTGCCCGTATGGAGACGCTTGCCAAAGGCGATATGAGCGTTTCTATATTGTTGCGATTGCTGGAAGCCGCAGGCTATGATCTCAAGCCCGTCAAGCAGGGACACGTCCGAACCATCGAGGATATTCTGGTCGAGCAGCAGCGGGGCGGCGCGCCATGAAACTCGATGTACACGTATGCGGAAGGACAGTCGCCAAGCTCTATCGGGAGCGCGACGAGTATGTCCTGAGCTATCTGTCGGATACTGATCCAGCTGACTTCATCAGCTTGACGATGCCGGTGCGCGCGGAACCCTGGCGCTGGCCACGCGACCTGCATCCCTTTTTTCGCCAGAACTTGCCCGAAGGCTATCTGCTGAGCATCATCCGGGAAGAATTCGGTCCTCTGCTCGACGGCACCGATCTTTCACTGCTAGCAGTGGTGGGCGGGATGGGGATTGGACGTGTCACCGTCACGCCTGAAGGCGGGGCGCTGGGCGGCGATATGGAGCCGCTGCGGATTGAGTTTTTGCTGAAGGCAGAGAACACCACGGCGCATTTCGCCAGTCTGGTGCGCCGATATGCTCGAGCATCCATCTCCGGCATGGTGCCCAAGTTCATCGCCCTGGAAGAGGGGGTGGGTGCGCCTGCGCATGCTGTGGGCAAACCTACATTGCGTACTAGTCGCCACATCATCAAAGGATCGGACGACAGCACGCCTTATCTCGGGTTCAATGAGTTCTACACCATGCGGGTGCTGGAACGCCTGAATGTCGTGCCGGTGGCCAGGACACGGATGTCGGAGGATGGCCGCGTGCTGGTCGTGGATCGGTTCGATGTAGATGAGCACGGTATGCCCACACATGGAGTCGAGGATGCCTGTGGATTGCTGGGGCTACCGCCGCATGAGAAATATGCGACGACAAATGAGCGAGTGTTGAATGCCACACGGGTCTATGTGCCTGCTGCAGCTATGCGGGAGCAGCTGGAGCAGTTCGGCTGGCATTTGCTGACCAACTATGTGGTTCGCAATGCCGATTGTCATGCCAAGAACATTGCGCTGTATTACACCGGCTTGAAAGACGTGGCCTACACGCCGGTCTACGACCTTGTGACTACCCAGGCCTATCCTCGTTATGCTGGAAGTCCACCTGGGTTGCCTGTTGATGGACGACAAGCTTGGGTGGTGGGGAAAACCTTGGAGCGGTTCTTCAAGGCCAGGTTGGGGATTGCACCGAAGCAGTATGCGGAGATGGTGGAGCGCTTGTGCGAATCGGCAGTAGAGGTTGGTCGGGAGGTGATCGAAGCCGCTACGAATGAGACTCGCTGGTATACCGTTGCCAAGCATATGGTACATGCCTGGAATGATGGGATGGAGTCGCTGCGGAGTCCAAAGAGTTTGGTTGCTTTCAGGGGACTAGACGAGGCGATTGCTCAGGCGGGATTTTCTGATCCTGAAAAGCCGGAAAGTGGGCGAGAAGTGATTGGGAGGTCGGAGCTGTTGGGTAGGCCGCGTAAGCGGTAGGGGCGCTCACTTAGAAATATGTCCTTCACACCAGCCAGCTTCGGGCTCGAACTGAACAATCGTGAGTTTGCACGAGAGCCATGTTGCTGCGCTCAATCCGACGGGCGAGATCAGTAAACTCGCCGAGCTCCATACGGTAATTGATGTCAATCGGTTCTTGTGTATATTTTTTTCGATTCGCCATGAGTTGCTCTTCCTGTGTGTAGGCAGGTATCGTTCGGCGTATTGTGAGGTCGGTCGGAGAATTGCTGCTCGAAAAAAAAGGCCCAAACTGAAGTTTGGGCCTTTTTTAAGAATTTGGAGCGGGAAACGAGGCTCGAACTCGCGACCTCAACCTTGGCAAGGTTGCGCTCTACCAACTGAGCTATTCCCGCATTGTGTGTTTTTCAACACGCTTTGTAAGTTTGGTGCCTTACAAAGAAGCTTCGTAATATAACCTGTATTTTTTTACTTTGCAAGTTGGCCCGGTTGTTTTTAACTGGACTGCTGCTTCGGTGGAAATACAGTACTATTTATCGAAGAACAAAATTATAGCACATTAATATTCGTTTGCGAGTTCCACTTTGTTATCTGTCTCTTCCCAAGACCTTACCACTTTCAATACGCTAGGACTGGCCTCTACGGCTAGTCACCTGGTGCGCTATCAGTCGCCCGATCAACTGGCTGATTTGTTGGCGATGGTGCAAGGTTATAAGGATGTATTGGTGCTGGGTGGCGGCAGCAATGTTGTCTTGCCTGCTGTGCTGGGTGGTCTGGTGATCAAGGTGGAATCACGCGGCATACGTTTGCTGCAAGAAAGCGCCACGCATTTCATCATCGAAGCGCAGGCCGGCGAGGTCTGGCATGACTTTGTGGATGATTGCATACGTCGTGGTTGGTGGGGCCTGGAAAACCTGGCCCTGATACCAGGTACGGTGGGCGCGGCACCAGTGCAGAATATCGGCGCTTATGGGGTAGAGCTGGACCAGCGCTTGCATAGCGTGGTGGCCTGTCAGTTGGGTACGGGTCAGATGGTAGAAATGTCGGCGCAGCAATGTGGGTTTTCCTATCGCAATAGCTACTTCAAGCAGCAGCCAGCTGGACAGTGGCTCATACTAAAAGTGCGCTTTAGCTTGCCACGCCAGTGGTCGCCTGTCCTGACCTATCCGGATCTACAGCACCATCCTGTGCTGGCAGCGGCAGGCAGTCCGGCCAGCGCCAGACAGGTATTTGATGCCGTCTGTGAAATCCGTCGTAACAAGCTGCCTGATCCAGCTGTATTGGGTAATGCAGGCAGTTTCTTTAAAAATCCTGTGATCACCGCTAAGGCTTACCAAGACCTACTAGTCAACTGGCCTGCCGTGGTGGCTTATCCGCAAGCAGGCGGTATGTACAAGCTGGCGGCGGGATGGTTAATTGATCAGGCAGGCTGGAAGGGCAGGCGTTTGGGTCCAGTAGGGGTTCATGATCGTCAGGCGTTGGTGCTGGTGAACCATGGTGGTGCAACGGCTGGGGACATTCATCAGTTGGCGCAGGCTATACAGGCCGATGTGCAGCAGCGCTTTGGTGTAACGCTAGAACAAGAACCCGTCAACGTCGTTGCTTAAACACGCTTGCTGACCGCTATAGCATGATGCAAGCGGCAGCGGGCGTGAATAAAACGTGTGTGTTTAGATCTGTGCGGTCAGCACGTCCTGCATGGTGTACAGGCCCTGATCTTTGTCGGCTAGAAAGCAAGCGGCGCGTACGCTGCCCTGGGCATAAGTAGACCGGTTACTAGAGCGGTGGGTAATTTCCAGGCGTTCACCGTCGCCGCAAAAGTAGACCGTGTGGTCGCCCACGATATCTCCGCCACGCACAACGGAAAACCCTATGCGGCCGTCTTGCCTAGCCCCAGTGTCGCCATGGCGAGCCCAGTCGGCAATATCATCCAATTTTTCACCCCAGGCGGCGGCGACGGTCTCGCCCATGGCCAAGGCTGTGCCCGAAGGCGCGTCCACTTTGTGGCGGTGGTGGGCTTCGAAGACTTCGACGTCGTAGCCAGAGTTCAACAGGCGTGCCGCCATATCCAGTAGTTTCAGCGTGGCATTAACGCCCACGCTCATGTTGGGGGCAAAGACAATGGCAATATTTTGTGCCGCTGCTTGTATGGCATGCTTGCCCTGTTCAGTGAAGCCTGTGGTGCCAATAACGCACTTGACGTCGTGCCGTAAGCACGCTTGCAAATGGACCAAGGTGCCTTCCGGACGGGTGAAGTCTATCAGGCAGTCCGCGTTGGCCAGGGCATCCAGGTCGTCGGTAATTAGAACGCCGGTGTCTATGCCCAACCCAGTGCCGGCATCCTGGCCCAGCGAGTCTGAGTCGGCGCGGTCCAGTGCCACCGTCAGTGAAAGTTCAGGGTGTTGCAGCACCGCGGCGATCAGCATGCGGCCCATGCGACCGCTGGCTCCGGTAATGGCAATACGCATCATCTGTCCTTTAGCGCAAAGGCTCGGCGGTTTCCCGTCCGGCGCGATGTTCGCCAGGGGCGGCGGGGCGCGTTTCCTGATTAAGTATAGGTATTACGCGGTGCTGGGGCTGGTCTTGGGCATCGGTGTCGCTGCTGGTTTCGGCCTCGGAGTCTACTTTGACCGCCGTACCGTCTTTGTTCATGCCAGTGTCGGCTTTCTGGAAAGGCTGGCGGTCAGGTTGGTCATCGCCCGCCCAGCGGACCAGGTTGTCGCCCTCGAACCAGACGGTAAACTGACGTTCCTGTTCTTTTCCGTAGCCGGGCTTGTTATAGTATGGGTAATCCCAACGATCTGTGCGGAATATGTCCAGCAGGGTGGGGGTTCCTAAAATAAACCTGACCTGCTCCCGTGTCATTCCAACTTGCAACTGCGCAACTTCATTGGATGTAATCCAGTTGCCTTGTTGTACGTCGGGGCGGTACGGAAACCCCCAGTTAGTAGAGCCGCAGGCGCTTAGGGCCAGGGCAAGCGTACCAACCGCTAGGCTAGTACGTAGTGTTGAAAATCGTGGTTTTGCAGTCGTCAGCACGAAACGCCCCTGTAATTCAGATCAAGTTAAACCGTTATCATAAAGGTTTAAGAATAAACGCATAATAGCGTTAGTCGGCGTCGGCTGCACTGGCAATCTTTACCGGTGCTCCGACTTTACCCCGTAATCACCAAGGATTTTGACTGATGAATGATCAGAATGAACTAAAGAGTATGGGGCTGAAGGCAACATTTCCTCGCCTTAAAATTCTGGATATCTTTCGCAAGGCCGATGTTCGCCACCAAAGCGCTGAAGATGTCTATCGTACCTTGATGGCCGAAGACGTCGACATAGGCTTGGCGACGGTGTATCGGGTATTGATGCAGTTTGAACAGGCGGGTATTTTGGTGCGCAGTCAGTTCGATGGCAGCAAGGCTGTGTTCGAACTTAACGACGGCGATCACCATGATCACCTGATTTGCACAACATGCGGAAAGGTCGAGGAATTTTCAGACCCCGTTATTGAAACACGCCAGCACCATGTGGCTGATGAACATGGCTTTGTTCTGGAAAGCCATACCATGCTGCTGTACGGGATATGTCCCGATTGCGCGGCCAAGCAACGCCCCTGAACCTACAGGGGGGTCGGATGTTATTCCATCAATAACATTTCTTTGGCGTGTTTGCGGGTGGTTGCTGTAATTTTCAGGCCACCCAGCATGCGCGCAATTTCGTTGACGCGACCCGGCTGATCCAGTGGTGTTATGGCTGATAGGGTGGTGTCGCCAGACATGGATTTGCGGACTTCATAATGGTGCATGCCCTTGGCTGCTACTTGCGGCAGGTGGGTAACGCATAGAACTTGATGGCGCAGTCCTAGTTCGTGCAGCAAGCGCCCAACGACCTCGGCGACTGCACCGCCCACGCCCGTATCAACTTCGTCGAATATCAGTGTGGGCACACGCGCCGCCTGGCTGGCGATAACGGACAGGGCTAACGACAAACGGGCCAGTTCCCCCCCGGAGGCCACCTTGGCCAAAGGACGGGGTCGTGTGCCGGCGTGGCCAGCGACTAGGAATTCTACGGTCTCCATGCCATGCGATGTCGGTTCGCCAGGGTTTAGCGTAATGTCGAAGCGGCCACCTTGCATGGCTAGAGTTTGCATGGCCAAAGTGACTTGTTCGGACAGGCGCTTGCTGGTTTTTTGCCTGGCCTTGGTCAACTGTGCCGCCAGCTCCAGGTAAGTGGCTTGGGCCTGCTGCACAAGTGCAGCCAGAGCGGCTATGTCGGCTGCGGCCTGATTGGCGTCCAGTTGTTGGCGCAAGCTGGCTTGGAAGGCCAACAGATCCGAGGGCTCGATTTTGAACTGGCGGGCCATATCAAAGATGGCCGATAAGCGCTGTTCGGCCTGTGCCAGTGCCTGAGGGTCTAGTTCCAGGCGACTTAAGTAGCTGTTCAGGTCGGAGACGGCTTCGGTGGCGGCTATGCGTGCCGATTCGATGGCGTCATAGATGTCTTGTAAGTGGCTGTCGTGCTTCAGTAGGTGGTTAATTTGCTGGGAGGCTGTTTTTAGCGCCAACAGGGCGGAAGACTGGTCGTCGTCCAAAGCCGCCAGAGCTAGGGTCGTACCGTCTAGCAGCGCCTGGGCATGGGCCAGGCGGTTGTGGTTGTTGGTGATCGCATCCCATTCACCTTCGTGCAGGTCCAGGCGATCCAGTTCGGACAGCTGCCATTCCAGACGTTCGCGTTCCTGTTGATGGGTAGCGGCCTGCTGGCGAGCTGTGGCCAGTGCCTTTTCAGCGCTTTGCCAATGCAGCCAGGTTTGCTGAACCTGTAGTGCCAGGTCCTGGTGATTGCCCTGCTCGTCCAGTAGGTCGCGCTGGCTGGCGGGTTTCAGCAGACTTTGGTGGGCATGTTGGCCGTGAATGTCGACCAAGTGTTCGGCCAGCTCGCGTAACTGCCCCAGAGCGACTGGTAGCCCGTTGATAAAGGAACGGCTACGCCCTTGATTGTCGATGACACGGCGTAGCACCAGCAGGTCGTCGGTGTCGATTTCGTGTTCCTGCAGCCAAGGGTGCAGGCTTTCAGGGACATCGAACATGGCAGTGATGTCGGCCTTGCTGGCGCCTTCACGCAGTACACCAACATCGCCACGCGAACCCAACGCCAGTGACAGGGCGTCGATCAGTATGGATTTTCCGGCACCGGTTTCGCCGGAAAATACGGTAAAACCGCTGTCGAAATGGATTTCTGCCTGATCGACAATGACAAAATCGCGTATGTGTAAAGTACGCAGCATGGTTTATTCGGCCTCATCCAAGGTTTGCGGCATATGATTCCAGTGCAGCTTACGCCGTAAGGTGGAAAAAAAGCTATAGCCTTTGGGATGTATAAAGCGCACCGAGTGCTGGGAACGACGCACATCGATGCGATCGCCGGGCTGGCAGTCGGACCAGGTTTGCATGTCGAAGTGCACGCTGGCGCCGGATTCCACCCGCCCCAGGGCCGTGATGGTCAGGCTAAGCGTGCCGGTGTCGGGTAGCACAATGGGGCGATTGGATAAGGTTTGCGGGGCTACTGGAACCAGCAGTATGGCGTTTAGGCTAGGATGCAGTATGGGCCCGTTGACTGACAGCGAGTAGGCCGTGGATCCGGTGGGCGTGGAAATAATTAGGCCATCCGAGCGCTGGTTGTACATAAAGGCGCCGTCAAACTCGACCCGCACTTCTATCATGCCGCCGCGGCCAGCGCGGCTAAGCACCACGTCATTTAAGGCCACGCCAGAAAATAGCGTTTCGCCAGCACGCACCACACCGCCTTCCAGTATGGCGCGGTCTTCAGTATTGAAGTTACCTTGCATGACACTGGTCAGGGCTTCGGTGGCGTTATGCAGCGGAATGTCGGTAATAAAACCTAATCGGCCATGGTTGATGCCAATTAGCGGTACATTGCAACGAGCCAGTTTGCGGGCGGCACCCAGCATAGTGCCATCGCCCCCCATGATAACGGCCAGGTCGGCCTGCTGGCCTATGCCTTGGTAGTCCACAATGGGATATTCGGTGACGCCAGTGTTTTGGGCGGTTTCGCCTTCTATCATGACGTGACGCCCTGACTTTTGCAGAGTGCTGGCCAGCTCGCGCAAAGGCGTATCAAGTCCGCTGTCTTGATATCGGCCGATAAGCGCAACGTTTTTAAAATGCATGTGACCAACACCTTGCTAAGTGAAGAATGACAGATAATTGAATTATAGAGTCCCTACCGCCATCTGGCTGTAGGTAGAAAAACGGTAATGACAGGATTGCTTAAAATAGCATTATGGATGACCGAGCGAATGCGCTACTGAAAGCGCTGATAGAACGATATATTGCCGACGGGCAGCCAGTAGGCTCACGGACATTGTCCAAGATGTTCGAGCTTTCGCCTGCCACCATACGCAATGTAATGTCTGACCTGGAAGACCTGGGCCTGATACATAGTCCGCACACTTCGGCGGGCCGTGTGCCTACGCCCCAGGGATATCGGTTGTTTGTAGATCGCATGCTGGCCGCGCGTCAGTTCGAGCTACTACAACCCAGCCAAATCTGCCAGATATTGCCCACCGCTGAACCGGGTAGGGCGGTCAGTGCCGCTGCGGCGTTGCTGTCAAATTTGTCACAGTTTGCTGGCGTGGTGCTGGCACCCAAGCGCGCCCAGGTGTTTCGCCAGATAGAATTCATACGTCTATCTGAAAAGCGGGTCTTGCTGATTATTATTACGCCCGACGGCGATGTACAGAATCGTATTTTGTTTATGCCGCGCGACTACATTGAGCAAGAACTGCTGGAGGCGGCCAATTTCTTTAACCAGAACTTTGCGGGCTTGTCGTTTGACCAGGTCAGACTGGCATTGACCAAGGACTTGTCGTCTTTGCAGGTGGATATTTCCAGCCTGATGCGGGCGGCAGTGGATGCCGGTACGTCAGGGGATGATACCGATGATGCCGTCGTTATCTCTGGCGAAAGTAAACTGCTGGAAATTTCCGATATTACGTCTGACATGGATAGACTGCGGGGCATGTTTGCATTATTCGAGAAAAAAACGGACCTTTTGCAATTGCTGGATGTGTCCAGTCGCTCGCAAGGCGTGCAAATTTATATCGGTGGTGACTCGCAACTGGTACCCCTGGACGATGTGTCAGTGGTCACAGCGCCTTACGGCGTGGACGGTAAGGTGGTGGGCACCCTGGGCGTGATAGGCCCGTCACGCATGGCTTACGAAAGGGTAATACCCATAGTGGATATCACCGCGCGCTTGCTGTCTAATGCCTTAAGTCATAATCGTTCATGAACGGCTGCTTACCGCCCAACTGGATTCTGAATACATATGTTGTTTAAATCGCCATACGCGCCCGAGCCCGTAGACGAGCATGCGCTAAGCGCTAATCCGCCTTTGCGCGAGGCTGGCCCCATAGGGGTGTTGATGGTTAATTTGGGCACGCCTGACGCGCCCACCCCATCTGCCATCAGGCGCTATCTGGCTGAGTTCTTATCCGATCCGCGCATTATTGAAATTCCTCAGTGGCTTTGGCAAATTATTTTGCGCGGCTTTATTTTGACGCGTCGGCCTTCCGCGCTGGCGCCGCGTTATAAGGACATCTGGCTGCAGCAAGGTTCGCCATTGCTGGTTTATAGCCAGGCGCAAGCCGATGGTGTGCAGCAGCTTTTGGGGCAGCAAAATATCCGCGTTGAACTGGCCATGCGTTATGGTAATCCGTCGATCGCAGCTGGCCTGGACGCGCTGAAGGCGGCGGGTTGCGAGCGCATACTGACAGTGCCCTTGTACCCGCAATATGCAGCAAGCACGACCGCCACAGTGGTGGATAGTGTCAACGCCTGGGCCCGCCGTCAACGTAACCAGCCCGAACTGCGATTCATTAAACGCTACCATGACTTGCCCGCCTATATCGACGTATTGGCTCGACAAATCCAAGAGCACTGGGCGGCCCATGGCAAGCCCGAACGCTTATTACTTAGCTTTCATGGCGTGCCGCGCCGTACAATAGAACAGGGTGACCCGTATCACCGTGATTGCATGGAAACGGCAGCCTTGTTAAAACAGCGTCTGGGTGCCGATGGCGATTTACTGCACGTGTCATTTCAAAGCCGCTTTGGGGCGGCGCAATGGTTGGAACCCTATACCGAGCCCACCTTAAGGGCTTGGGCTAAGCAGGGGGTTAAGCAGGTGGACGTGATATGCCCAGGCTTTCTGGCAGATTGCCTGGAAACCCTAGAGGAAATACAAGTCGAATGTCGTGATGCCTTTGTGGAGGACGGTGGGCGGCAGTTGCGCTATCTGCCTTGTCTGAACGATGACCCGGAATGGATTACCGGTCTTACCGATTTGATTGCCACCCATTTGTCGGGTTGGACCAATCAAGCAAACTCCAAATAAACGGAACCACTATGCTAAGAAAGAATCCCAGGGGCGATTACCCCGTAGTCCATGAGACCGCCTTTGTGGACCCTACGGCCGTGCTGTGTGGTCTGGTCACGGTAGCCGAGCATGTTTTTATCGGACCGTATGCAGTCATCCGGGCGGACGAGGTCGACGAAGAGGGTCACATGGAGCCCATCGTCATAGGCGCAAACTCCAATATTCAGGACGGCGTGGTCATACACTCCAAAGACGGCGCTGCGGTCATCATCGGAGAGCACACCTCGATTGCGCACCGCTCCATAGTGCACGGCCCTTGCGTGGTGGGCAATCATGTTTTCATAGGCTTCAACTCGGTACTGTTTAACTGCACCGTTGCCGATAACGCGGTGGTCAGACATAACTGCGTGGTGGATGGGCATGACATCCCCGAGGGCTTTTATCTGCCTTCAGCCACTGTGGTTACTAGCGCCACTGATCTTAGCTCGCTAAAGACGGTGCCTCAGTCGGCACGCGAATTTTCCGAGTCCGTGATCCACACCAATGTCACGTTGGCGCAAGCGTATCGACGCATACAGAACGAGTTCTAAGCTTTTTTAAAGCATACTTGAACGTAAAGACTTGAAATGAGGGCAAACGCCCTCATTTTTATTGAATTGAATTAAATGACATGTTATGTGGAGATTTTTTATGTCGGCACCCAACCAACCCCAGGATCCCAAGCAGCCAGACGAGACAACGGATACTTCAGAACATCTGGAAGTGAACGAGTCCCTGGTGCCCCTAGAGGAAGACTGGGCCACAATGCTGGCTGAGGCGCAGGCGCAGGTTAGTGACTATCACGACCAGTTGCTGCGTGCTCGCGCTGAAGTGGAAAACATACGCCGTCGTGCACAGGATGACGTGGCCAAGGCACGTAAGTTTGGCACCGAATCCTTTGCTGAAAGCTTGGTTCCCGTCAAGGACAGCCTAGAGGCCGCCTTGTCGCAGCCCGAGCAAACCGCTCAGGCCTGGCAGGAAGGGGTCGAAGCTACTTTGCGGCAATTAAGTTCGGCCTTCGAGCGCAATCTGCTGAAAGAAGTAGCGCCAGCCCAGGGCGATAAGTTCGACCCGCACGTCCATCAGGCGATTTCTACGGTGCCATCCGAACTTCCAGAAGGCACTGTGGCCCAACTCTTGCAAAAAGGCTACACCATTGCTGATCGTGTATTGCGACCTGCTTTGGTGATGGTTTCAGCAGGCGGCGGCGCCTAACTTCTTATAGGTAATGGCCTGATTTCTTAACAGAAACAGGGGGAAGGCTTGAAATTATCGCCTACATCCCCATTTAAGACCCATCAGGCAGTTATTCACTAATCAAATTTTTTTGCAGGTAAAGATCATGGGTAGAATTATTGGTATTGACTTGGGTACGACCAACAGCTGTGTTGCCGTACTCGATGGAAAAACACCCCACATTATTGACAACGCCGAAGGTACGCGTACTACGCCTTCCATCGTGGCTTACATGCCCGACGGCGAAGTTCTGGTCGGTGCACCGGCTAAACGCCAGGCTGTGACCAACCCCAAGAACACGCTGTATGCCGTCAAACGCCTTATAGGTCGTAAGTTTGATGAAAAAGCGGTTCAAAAAGACATAGAACTGATGCCTTACCGCATCATCAAGGCCGACAACGGCGACGCTTGGGTAGAAGCCCAAGGCAAACAGTTGGCACCTCCCCAAGTTTCGGCCGATGTCTTGCGCAAAATGAAAAAGACCGCTGAAGACTACCTGGGCGAGGAAGTCACTGAAGCCGTTATTACTGTGCCAGCTTACTTTAACGACGCACAGCGTCAGGCCACCAAAGACGCTGGCCGTATTGCCGGTTTGGAAGTTAAGCGCATTATCAACGAACCTACCGCTGCTGCTTTGGCGTTCGGTATGGACAAGTCCACCAAGGGCGACCGCAAAATTGTCGTTTATGACTTGGGCGGTGGTACGTTTGACGTCTCCATCATTGAAATTGCCGATGTCGATGGCGAGAAACAGTTCGAAGTGTTGTCCACCAACGGCGATACATTCCTGGGCGGCGAAGACTTCGACCAGCGCATCATTCAATACATCATTGATGAGTTCAAGAAAGAAAGCGGCGTCGATCTGTCCAAAGACGTATTGGCATTGCAGCGTCTGAAAGAATCCGCTGAAAAAGCCAAGATTGAACTGTCGTCTGCTCAGCAAACCGACATCAACCTGCCTTACATCACGGCCGATGCTTCAGGTCCTAAGCACCTGAACCTGAAAATGACGCGTGCCAAACTCGAAGCGCTGGTTGAGGACCTGATTGATCGCACCATGGAGCCTTGCCGCATCGCTATCAAGGACGCTGGCATCAAGGTCTCGGAAATCGACGACGTGATTCTGGTTGGTGGCATGACACGCATGCCCAAGGTACAAGAGAAAGTTCAGGAGTTCTTCGGTAAAGAACCCCGTAAAGACGTGCACCCCGACGAAGCGGTAGCCGCTGGTGCCGCCATACAGGGCTCCGTCCTGGCTGGTGATCGTACCGACGTACTGTTGCTGGACGTGACTCCGCTGTCCCTGGGTATTGAAACCCTGGGTGGCGTCATGACCAAAATGATCCAGAAAAACACCACCATACCTACCCGGTTCTCGCAGGTGTTTTCCACGGCTGACGATAACCAGCCAGCGGTCACCATTAAGGTGTTCCAAGGCGAGCGTGAAATTGCTGCCGGTAACAAGGGTCTGGGCGAGTTCAACCTTGAAGGCATACCGCCCTCAACCCGTGGCACGCCGCAAATCGAGGTTACCTTCGATATCGACGCTAACGGTATCTTGCATGTGTCTGCAAAAGACAAGGGCACAGGCAAGGAAAACAAGATCACCATCAAGGCCAACTCTGGCTTGACGGACGAGGAAGTTGAACGCATGGTCAAGGACGCCGAAGCCAATGCTGAAGAGGACCACCGCGTGGCCGAACTGGCCTTGGCGCGTAACGCAGCCGATGGTCTGGTGCACTCTACCCGCAAGTCGCTGGAAGAGTACGGCGACAAGCTTGAAGCCGCTGACAAGGAAGCCATTGAGACTGCCATTACGGAAGTCGAGGCTGCTTTGAAAGAAGACAGCGACAAGGCCGCTATCGACGCCAAAGTCGAGGCGCTGAATACCGCTGCCATGAAGCTGGGCGAAAAGATGTACGCCGATATGCAGGCACAAGCTGAAGCACAGCCTGGCGCAGATGCTGCCAGCCCCGCTGATGACGATGTTGTCGATGCTGACTTTAAAGAAGTTAAGCGCGACCAATAAAGTCTGTTTGTAGCGGTTCTCGCCCGATTTCTGGATTATGCCGGGAGTCGGGCATTCTTGTTCTGTCTGACACAAGCAGGCGTCTTAAACGTAAGCAATTCAAATGGCAAAACGCGACTTTTATGAAATCCTGGGTGTTGCTAAAAACGCATCCGATGACGAGCTAAAAAAAGCTTATCGCAGGTTGGCGATGAAGTACCACCCTGATCGCAACCCCGACAGCAAAGAATCAGAAGAGAAATTCAAAGAGGCCAAAGAGGCCTACGAGATGCTCTCTGACGAGCAAAAGCGCGCGGCATATGATCGCTTTGGTCACGCTGGCGTTGATCCGAATGCGAATGCAGGCGGCGGCATGGGCGGAGCAGGCTTCGCCGATGCCTTTGGTGATATCTTTGGCGAAATTTTTGGTGGTGGCCGCCGAGGCGGCGGTGGTGGTGGACCTCAGGTCTACCGGGGTGCCGATCTTAAATACACCTTGGAAATTAGCCTAGAGCAAGCTGCTAACGGCTTTGACACGGAAATCCGCGTACCTAGCTGGGAAAACTGTGAAGTGTGTCACGGTTCCGGTGCCAAGCCTGGCACCCAACCCAAGACCTGTCATACCTGCGATGGTCATGGCGCGGTACGCATGCAGCAGGGTTTTTTCAGCGTGCAGCAAACCTGCCCCACCTGTCACGGTTCGGGCAAGGAAATTTCCGATCCTTGTAATGCCTGCGATGGCGTAGGGCGCTTGCGCAAGAATAAAACCCTGCAGGTGAAGATTCCTGCGGGTATAGATGACGGCATGCGCATACGGTCTACCGGCAACGGTGAGCCTGGTGTCAATGGCGGTCCTTCCGGGGATCTGTATGTGGAAATTCACCTTAAGCCGCACGGTATTTTCCAGCGCGAAGGCGAGGATCTGCACTGCGAACTGACCATACCGTTTACTACGGCAGCGCTGGGTGGCGAGCTGGAAGTGCCTACCTTGGCTGGTCGGGGTGAAATCACCATACCTGAAGGTACGCAAACCGGAAAAACCTTCCGCTTGCGTGGCAAAGGCATACGCGGCATACGGTCCAGCTATCCTGGCGACTTGTATTGTCACGTCGTGGTGGAAACGCCAGTGCGGTTGACCGAAGAACAGCGCAAAATATTGCAGCAGTTCGAAACGTCCTTGCAGTCTGGCGGTGAAAAGCACTCGCCTAAAAGCCAGTCATGGACGGATAGGGTAAAAAGCTTTTTCAGTTAATCTCTGACGTAGAAAAAAATGGCCGCACTATGTAGTTATAGTGCGGCCATTTTGTTTTCAGGCATGAAGCAGTGCGGGCCGACCAGGCCCACGCTGCTAGTCGACGGTGGCCGCAGGCTGGGTGGCCTCTGTGCTGGTCGCCGTAACAGCTGGTGTGGCTGCCGCTTCTGTGGCCTGGGTTTTGGCGCTATCTGCAGCCATCGCTGTACTGAACTGGGCGATGTCCAGCGCGGCCCTGACGGCTTGGTTTACCTGATCTGCGGTCAGTTTGCTCAAGGCATCATCTATCTGCTGGGACCAGGCAAAACTACGGTCTTGCTGGATATAGCTCATCCAGGTCGATGCCAATACATCGTCTGCAGTACGGGCCAGTTTGCGATAGTTGAGCAGGGCGGTGACGCCTTCCTGGATTTCAGTCTCGGTATAGCCGTCCTTGATGACACGCTCCAGTTCCTGGTGCACGGCTGACGTCAGTCGTTGGGCGTTTTCTGGTGCCAGGATGGCGTAAATGGTCCAGAGTCCCGACGCTTCGTAAGATGAAATGCTAAGACTGCTGCGCACGTTGTACGACAGACCGTCCTGCACCCTGACCCGATTCCATAAACGCGAGGTTTCCGAACCACCCAGCAAGTAGTTGGCCAGGTACAGGGCAGGGAAGTCGGCATCGCTGTCCTGGCGTTTCAGGGGCAATGTCATCATATAGAAGGCATTGGCCTTGTCTGGGGTATTAATGACAAAGGCCTCGGGCGTTACGGGATACCAGGGATGGGAGATACGCTTGTAGGCAGGCGCTTTGCTCCAGCCTTGCAAACCGGTTTTTAACGAGGTGGTAACGGCTGTTGGATCAAAATCGCCAACGGCAGAAAAGCGTACAGTCCCCGCGCCGTAAAAACGTCGATGGAAGGCTTTCAAAGTCTCTGGGGTCAGCGCTGCAGCTTCTTCCAGGGCCTCGTCAAAGGTTGGGGTGTAACGTACGTCGTCGCGAGCCCAGGGTTGTTCATGGCGTGACAGGGCACGTGAAGCCAGGGCGTTGGGTTCGGCCATGGCATTTTTGATGCTGGTGTTGACCTGACGTTGGTATTCGGCCAGTTCATTGGCCGGAAAGCTAGCTTCCCGGGCAATGTGCAGCACTAGCTGGACCAGTTCAGGCAGGTGCTTATGGGTGGTGGACAGGCCTATGACCAGGGTAGAGGCATCGCCGCCATAGCTGACCTCGGCCTCCAGGGCATCGTAGCGGTCCTGAATTTCCTGGCGCGACATCTGGTGGGTGCCATGATCCAGCAATGAAGTGACCGCGGAGGCAACGTTGCGCTGGCCCTTAAGGCTATCTACATCGCCAAACTGTATCAATAGACGAGCCTCGACACGGTTGCCGCGCGTGGCCTTGGGCAACAGAGCCAGGTCTAGCTGACCATTGGGCATGGGTAGGTGAGTAATTTGGGTGCTGGCGTCGATGTTGGACGGACTGGGGTCAAAGGCAGCCGCAATGGCGTCTACTTTTTTGCCTTTATAGTCTTTCAGAATGTCTGGCAGGGAAATCACTGCGGGGGTTGGCGCCCGTACGGGATTTTCTGTAGGTATGTACAGGCCATCGGTACGGTTGCTGGCAACCAGCCAGTTGGCTGTGGCTTGTTGTACATCCTCCAGCTTCATGGTTTCCACCCGATCGCGCTGTAAAAAGAACAGGCGCCAATCGCCTTCGGCAGCGGATTCAGATAATGCGCCCGCCAGGTTGACGGGATCGGCAAACGTTTGCGACCAACTGGTCAGCCATTTGTTGCGTATGCGATCCAGGTCGGCTTGTACAAAAGGGTCGGTGGCGACAGAGGCCAGCGTGTCATCCAGGGTTTTCAGGGCCAGATCCTGGTCCATGCCGGGTTCCAGCTGCGCACCAAAGAAAACATAACCGGGCTGATACAGGCCGGCGGCAAAGCCGAATACATCGGTGCTAAGTTTATTGCCCACAAGTTTATGGTACAGGCGGCCAGATGGCGTATCAGCCAGTATGCTGACGCCCAAGTCCAGTGCGCTAAAGTCCGGGCTGCCCGCTGCCGGGGCATGAAATAGCGCGGCAATCAGGGGGCTGCCGCCGTGGCGACGCAGCGTGACCTGGCGTTCGCCGTCCTGGACGGGCTCTATAGTGTATTCAGGGGGTAGGACGCGGGTGGGCTTGGGTATGGGCAGGAATGCCTTAGCGATGGTCGTTAGCGTCGTGTCGGGATCAAACTGGCCCGATACAATCAGCACGGCATTATCTGGCTGGTAATGCAGGGTATAAAAGGCCTTTAGCTGTGCAATATCCACATTTTCAACATCTGACCTTGCACCTATCGTGCTATGGCCGTAGTTATGCCATTGGTAGGCGGTGGCCTGCATTTTCTGCAACAACATCTGGAAGGGGCTGTTTTCCCCACGTTCCATTTCATTGCGGACCACGGTCATTTCAGCGTCCAGGTCTTTGCGCAATATTAGCGAGTTCACCATCGCGTCAGCTTGCCATTTGATATACCAGTCCAGGGTTTCAGGGCTGGCGGCAAAGCTGGCGTAATAGTTGGTGCGGTCGCTGCTGGTAGAGCCATTGGCCTGCAGTCCACGTTTGGAGAATTCCCCCAGGGCGTTGCTGATGGTGGGGGTGCCGCGGAACAGCATGTGTTCCAGCAGGTGGGCCATGCCGGTTTGGCCATAGTTTTCGTGTCTGGCGCCCACCAAGTAGGTCATATTGACCGTAGTGTTGGGTTTGGAGTCGTCTGGCGCCAGCAACACCTTCAGGCCGTTGTCCAGCGTGTACTCGGTTACGCCTTCGACACTAGGGCCTGCGCTTACCCCTGGGGGCAAGGTTTGGGCGATGGATGGTAGGGGAAGAAACCCGACGGTCAGCAAGACAGCAAGGCGTGAAAAAATACGGGGAAATAAGGCTGACATAGGCGTAAGATCCGACAATGTAGATAGGTGCTAACTTATTCGTGAGGGTTCACGTTGGCTAGTGTCGGTTTTAACACGGGATGGGGTGCCATAGAGCGATACTTGGCTATCTGGTACTGCCATCCCGTATCCAAGCGTAATCATGCGGCCGTTGTGCTGACCGCATCTACCTTAGTCTGTCGCTTTTTTTAGCTCGGCAATTTGTTCGTGGTAATAGGCTAGGGCCGCCTTACCATCCACATTTTTCTTGTTGGCGGCTGCGATCCAGTCGGTTTCCAGAAACGCCAATTTGGCTTTTAGCCCATCCAATTCCGCACCTTGAATTTGCACGGTTTTTACACCAGCGTCAGCAACGGACTTAATGGCGGCAATTTCCGCCTGATTCCATTTTCGACCAAAGGTGCGCGCTACGTGTTCACCGGAGACTTTGTCGATAGCGGCTTGGTCAGCTTTGCTGATAGCGTCCCATTTTTTCTGATTCATGAACAGATACTGGCTGGAGTGTCCGAAGCCGCCATCGACGACCACCACATTTTTAACCAGTTTTTGTAGATTGAAGTTGGCGATCTGGTCATGCTGGAAGTAGAGGCCATCAATCACGCCGCGTGATAGCATTTCATAGCTTTCCGAAGCAGGTGCATTCAGCATGGTCGCACCTAGCTGGGCTCCTATGGCATCGAATATTGGGCTGGGTGAGCGTAGCTTCAAGCCGTTAAGGTCGGCCAGTGCCTTCACACTTTCTTTGGTCGTGAAAATCACGCTGGCCGGGCTGGTCCAGGTGCCTAACAGCTTGATGCCTTTGTGTTCATTGGCATCAAGCATGTATTTTTGATAGGTGCGCCAGTAGGCGACAGAGTTGATTTCACCACTGTCTACCGTGAAAGGCAGCTCGGCAAATTCCACCAAGGGAAAACGGGAGGACGTGTACGTATGGACCGACATAGCGACGTCGGCTACGCCGTTACGCACCAGGTCCAGGTGGGACGCTGGTTTGCCCAAGGCATTGATGAATTCGACCTTGACTCTTCCTTCTGTAGCCTGCTCGACATCGGCGGCCCAGGGGGTAAGCATTTCCTGCACGATGAAGTGGCTGGGCGGCAGCCAGTTGGATAAACGTAGCGTAGTGGTTTCCTGCGCCCATGCGCTGGTGCTTAAACCCAGGGTAACGATCAGGGCGCTGAATAGTTTCTTCGGGGTATTCATGTGTTTCCTTTAGTTGCTGAGGTCAGCCCATACTATTGGGTATAACCAGGATGATCCAGGGGACAAGGACAAATAACGCCAGCCGTACGATATCCACCATGATGAAGGGGATAACGCCGTGGATGATGGTGCGCAAGGCAACGGCGGGCATAATGTTTTTGATGACAAAGATATTTAGCCCTATGGGCGGAGTGATCAGTCCGATTTCGGCAGCGACTACCACAATGATGCCAAACCACACCAGATCAAATCCCAGCGACTGGACGATAGGGTAAAAAATAGGCACAGTCAGCAAGACCATGGACATGGTCTCAAGAAAGCATCCCAGCACCAGATAAATCGCACAGATAATTAGGATCACGCCCATGGGGGACACGTCCAGGCCATTGATCAAATCCAGTAACGCAGTAGGCAAGCCGCCCACGGTTAGAAAATTGGTGAATACCAAAGCACCTATGATCAGGGCAAACATCATGGCGGTAGTCTGGGCAGCATCGGCTAGCACCGTCAGGTAAAGCTTGGTGTTCCAGCCGCGGCGATATAGGGTCATGATGAAGGTGCCGGTGGCCCCTATGCCCGCTGCTTCGGTGGGGGTGAAAATGCCGCCGTAAATACCACCCATGATGACCATGAACAGCACGGTAATACTGATTACGCCGCGCAAAGCGATCAGACGTTCGCGACCCGACGTTTTTTCGCCCCTAGGACCCAGGGATGGCCGCAACCAGGTCACTATCGCGATTGCCAGGATATAAAGGAAGATGCCGACTATGCCGGGTAGAAAGCCAGCGGCAAACAGCTTGCCAATGTCGGTGTCGGTCAATATACCGTAGACCACCAGTATGACGCTGGGTGGTATTAATATCCCCAGCGTACCGCCAGCTGCAATAGAACCAGTGGCCAAGCGATCATCGTATTTGTATTCGCGCATGGAAGGTATGGCAACACGGGTCATGGCGGCCGCGGTTGCCATGCTGGAACCACACAATGCGCTGAAGGCGCCGCAGGCAATGATGGTGGCCATGGCAAGGCCGCCGCGAAAATGCCCGATAAAGGCATAGGCTGCCTTGTACAAGTCTTTGGATAGACCGGACACGGTGACCAGGTTGCCCATAACGATAAATAAAGGCAGCACAGTAAAGCTGTAGCTAAGTGCTGTGTCAAAGGCAATTTGCCCAGCCATGGCCAAGGCCGCTTCCATGGTGCTAAATACAGCGAAGCCGATAACGCCAATTAATAACATGCCCCAAGCTATGGGCATACCCAGAAAAAGACAAACGAACAGGGCTAACAGGCCAATAATAGAAACCAGCATTTTTTAGCCTTGTTGACGAGTGTTTTTTTGGTACCAGGGGCGCAATATAGCGGCCAGGGCTGAAAGAAAGGTCAGCACGGAAATGACATACGCCAGTGGTCCCATGGGAACACGTAGGGCATTGGACATGTCGCCGTATTCTGTCAGGCGCTGGGCATGTTCCCAAAGATACCATCCTAAAATTGTCAGGATAGCGCCAGATATCAGGCTGTTGATCGTCTGTTCCAGACGTAGTGCGCGTGGACTTAGCGAGCTGTCTATCAGGCTGACGGTCAGGTGCTTACCTTGCCAGGTGACCCGTGGCAGGGCTACGAACACCAAAATGCCTAGGAGCAATTCGTTGCCTTCAAAAGCACCGTATAAGGGGGCGTGAAAAAGATAACGACCAATCACATCTGCGGTGGTGATCAGCATCATCAAGGCAAGAAAAAATGCGGATAGGATATCCAGCCCTTGTTCTATCCGCCGGGTGAATCCAGTCGAATAGTCCAGGACCAGATCTGCGTCTGACTCTGCGCTCATGTTGTCTCCTGCGCTGCTGTTCGTTTTTTGTAATTGTATTTTAAGCTTAAAGCATTTGCTGTCAATACAATTCTGCAGACACGTTATTGATCAGGCAACAACTTACTTGGAGAGCATACGCATGGCCTGTTCAAGGCCGCTGACAGTGACTGGGTACATGCGGTCATGCACGATGTTTTTGATGATGGCTATCGATTGGCGGTATTGCCAGTAGCCTTCGGGTTCTGGGTTTAACCACACCGATTTCGGCCAGGTTTCCAGTAGTCGCTGTAGCCAGGTGGCACCTGTTTCCTTGTTGTGGTGCTCGACAGAACCGCCCGGATGCAGAATTTCGTAGGGGCTCATGGTGGCGTCGCCCACGATAATCAGGCGCCAGTCATCGTTGTATTTGCGTAATATGTCCCAGGTGTCCAGGCGCTCGTTTTGACGCCGCCCGTTGTGCTGCCACAGCGATTCGTACGGGCAGTTGTGGAAGTAATACACATCCAGATGGCGAAACTCGCTACGTGCGGCTGAAAACAGCTCTTCAACCCTGGCGATGTGGTCGTCCATGCTGCCGCCCACATCCAGCAACATCACGACTTTGACGGTGTTGTGTCGTTCGGGCACCATTTGCAGGTCCAGAAAGCCCGCGTTACGGGCTGTGCTGTGTATGGTGTGCTCCAGATCCAGCTCAAGTTCGGCGCCTTCGCGGGCAAAGCGGCGCAGTCGTCGCAAGGCCATCTTGAAGTTGCGTGTACCTAACTCCTGCTGATCATCGTAGTCGCGGAATTCGCGTTTTTCCCAAACCTTGACGGCGGTTCTATTGCCTGCCGACGGTCCCCCTACGCGTATACCCTCGGGGTGATAGCCGCCATGTCCAAAGGCTGATGAGCCACCGGTGCCTATCCATTTATTGCCGCCAGCATGTCGGCCTTTTTGTTCTTCCAGGCGTTCTTTGAATAGCTCCATCAGCTTGTCCCAGCCGTGCTTTTCTATAGCGGCCTTTTCTTCGGGACTAAGGTTTTTCTGAAATTCTTTGAGCAGCCAGTCCAGCGGGATTTCCTTGTCGGCAGGCAACGCCGCTGCCAGCTTTTTGTAGTAGCTGCCGAAAGCCTGGTCATAGCGGTCAAACAGCGTTTCGTCCTTGACCAGTGTCATGCGCGCCAAGTGATAAAAGTCGTCCAAGGTGGGCGGCATGATATTGCTTTGCAAGGTTTGCAGCAGGGTCAGGTATTCCTGCACAGAAACCGGCAGTTTGTGGGCGCGTAGATGATAGAAGAAGTCAGTCAGCATAGGAAATCAGCTAAGGTCCTGTCAGCGGCTATTGGTTGGGGCGTGGCGGCTAAGCTGGAATTCCAGGTGTTTTTCCACCTCGGGCCACTCGCCCGCCAGTAAGCTATACAGCACGGTGTCACGCACTGTGCCATCGCGTCGCAGCGCATGATGGCGCAATACGCCGTCTTTGCGCGCGCCCAGTCTTTCTATGGCGCGTTGCGAGGCATAGTTGAAATTATCGGTGCGCCAGCCCACCACCTGAGCACCCAGGGTATCGAAAGCGTGCCGTAGCAATAGCAGCTTGGCGCTGGTGTTGACGTGGCTGCGCTGCCAGCGCTGACCATACCAGGTGTAGCCAATTTCCAGGCGAGCCAGATCTGGGACTATGTCGTGATAGCGGGTGGTGCCTATGATGTCGCCACTGGCCTGATCAACCACGGCAAAAGGCAACATGGTGCCCGCCGACTGACCCGCCAGGGCCTTGGCAATATAGTCGTTGGTAGCGCCGGGTTCGGGGATGGATGTGAGCCGCAGCGTCCATAACTGTCCGTCCTGCGCCACACGTTCCAGGGCAGGGGCGTGGCTGGTATCCAGTGGTATTAATGCGACGCCATTACCTTCCAGTGTGATGGGCGAAGGCAGGTGCTTGAATCCTTGTGCTGTGCTCATGATCGTTAGGTCCTTAGCGGCGTTGGCCGACACGCGTCATTGCGGCCAATCTTTCCAGCAAGCTTAAGTCCTGTTCGTTTTTGAGCAGGGCGCCAGCCATCAAGGGCAGTTCGCCATTTACGCCGCTGATGTCCTCAGCCGATATGGATTCGTTCAGTAGTAAGCGCAGCCAATCCAGAAACTCAGAGGTGGATGGCTTTTTCTTCAGACCAGGCGCATCGCGCAAGGCAAAAAAAGTGTCCAGCGCCGCCGCCAGCACGTCTTGACGGATGTCGGGGTAATGCACAGCCACGATCTCTTGTAGCGTGTCGCGATCGGGGAAGCTGATGTAATGAAAAAAGCAACGACGTAAAAAGGCGTCAGGCAGGTCTTTTTCATTATTCGAGGTGATGATGATTAATGGCCGGTGCTTGGCTTGTATGGTCTGGCGGGTTTCGTAGACATGAAACTCCATGCGATCCAGTTCGCGCAGCAGATCATTGGGGAATTCAATATCGGCTTTGTCGATCTCGTCGATCAGGACGACAACAGGCTCGTCGGCCTCGAAGGCTTGCCACAAGATGCCTTTGACGATGTAGTTGCTGATATCACGAACTTTTTCGTCGCCCAGTTGTGAGTCGCGCAGCCGGGATACCGCATCGTATTCATATAGGCCTTGATGGCCTTTGGTAGTGGATTTGATATGCCATTGCAGCAAAGGCCGTTGCAAGGCGGCAGCAACTTCTTCGGCCAGCATGGTCTTGCCTGTGCCGGGTTCGCCCTTGATTAACAAAGGCCGTTGCAAGGCCAACGCAGCGTTGACGGCCAATTTCAGGTCCTCGGTGGCGATATAGCGCTCGGTACCTGTAAAACGAGAGTGGTTGTGTTGTGTCATGTTTTGTCGCTTGGGGTGGGCACTATGTCAATATAAAAATGAGGTTCTGTTTGATCTTACGCAATTATCGTACAATCGGTACGTTCATTTGGTCAGGCCGGTAAAAACCGGTTTCCATTTACTGCTAATAACGAGAGCTCCTATGAAGTTGCGAACATCCCTGAAGCAGGCTTTGTCTGCGTTGGCCTTTATGGCTACCTGTGCCGTTTCCGCTCAGGTTATGGCCGCCGACGCTGCCCCTGTTGGCGATGCCGAAGCCGCACGTAATGATAAAATCTCGATGTGCATAGGCTGCCATGGTATCAAAGGCTATAAAGCTAGCTTCCCCGAGGTTTATCATGTTCCCATGATCGCGGGCCAGAATGCTGATTACCTAGTAGCTGCGCTTAAAGACTATGCCAGTGGCGCCCGTTCATTTCCATCCATGGAAGCAATTGCGCAAAGCCTGTCCGATCAGGACATCGCTGATCTTGCCGCATACTATTCCAACCTTAAATAATCGGGGGCTTTAATGAAACAACTAAAATTTGCCCTTATCGGGTCGGCATTGGTCATGGCTACCAGCGGTGCGTTCGCCGCTGATCTGAACGCAGGCAAAGCCGCCTACGAAAAATTCACTTGTGCATCATGCCACGGTGCGGATGCTAAAACATCCACCAGCCCAGCTTATCCAATCTTGGCTGGTCAGCACGCTGACTACCTAAGGCACGCGCTAACTTCCTACAAGCGTGGCGCAGCAGGTGCTCCAGCATCTGCCAACATCCGTAAAAACGCCATTATGGGCGCTATGGTGGCTCAGCTATCTCCCGTCGACATTCAGAATATCTCGGCTTGGTTGGCGACCATGCCTTCGGATCTGGCTGTACGTAAATAAATTAGTTTGCCGTATCAAAAAGGGGCCACGCTTAGTGTGGCCCCTTTTTGATGGTGGCTATCTCCCGTACTGATTCTGGCACACGGGGATGGTGTCTTGGTATAGCCTAGTCGTTAGTGGCGGGTGGCGTGGCGCCGTATCAGATCCAGATAGCGGTCGTTATCAAACGGGGTTTTTAGCCGCTGCGCTTCCCAGATGATTTCGCCCAAGGCTTCCATAATGATGTGCATGGCATCGTGAGCATCATGCGTGCCCAATAAGCCCTGGTAAGCGGCCTTGATACCGGGTGGCTGATCAATAGACAATTGTTCGGTAATCGCCAGATGCATGGATAAATGCAGGAAAGGATTGGTTTTTCCTTGCTCAGGCAGGTAGTCCTTTGCTGAAATTTCTGGATTGACCATATCATCATGGTATTCAGGGTGCTGCTGGATGATATTGACGGCCATCATTTCCAACGGCGTCAACACGCCTTTGGCCTGATGTTTCTTCCAAGCGTCGGTAAAGAATAAGCGCACTTGCTCGCGCGTGGGGTTGAACATAGTTGTCCTGGTTATGGGGCTGGCCCGTGACTTAGTCTGTATTATAAAGCTGGCCTTGCAAGGTGTTGGGCATGGGCGCAAATGCGAGTTGCGCTGCCCAGGTTCGACAGGCAATGTAGCGTAACGTTAAAATCGTTGCGGAAGTAGGCTAAACTACTCTTATATAAGACTGCATGATAGTCCGACCCCGGGTGCGTCATGTAGTCGTCGTAACACGTTGGCTTAATTTAATCTATCCCTCTCGTATTCGATCACTGGAGCATACATGTCCTATCAGCATATCAAGATCCCCGCCGTGGGCCAGCAAATTTCGGTTAATGCCGATTTTTCGCTTAACGTTCCTGATGAACCCATTATTCCTTACATCGAAGGCGATGGTACTGGCGTTGATATTTCGCCCGTCATGATCAAGGTCGTGGACGCAGCCGTAGCCAAGGCCTACGATGGCAAGCGTAAAATCCACTGGATGGAAATTTACGCGGGTGAAAAATCCACCCAAATTTACGGTCCTGATGTCTGGTTGCCCGAAGAAACTCTGGACGCCGTTAAAAACTATGTAGTGTCCATTAAAGGCCCGCTGACTACGCCTGTAGGCGGTGGCATACGTTCACTGAACGTGGCACTGCGTCAGCAACTTGACCTGTATGTTTGCCTGCGTCCTGTACGTTACTTTGCTGGTACCCCTTCGCCTGTGCGCGAGCCAGAAAAAACCAACATGGTTATCTTCCGTGAAAACTCGGAAGACATCTATGCAGGTATCGAGTTCGAAGCCGGCTCCGAGCAGGCCAAGGAACTTATCGACTTCTTGCAAAGCAAACTGGGCGTCAACAAAATTCGCTTCCCCGCTACTTCCGGCATCGGCATTAAGCCTGTGTCGCGCGAAGGCACGCAGCGTCTAGTGCGTAAAGCCATACAGTACGCCATCGACAATGACCGTTCATCGGTTACGCTGGTGCACAAAGGCAACATCATGAAGTACACCGAAGGTGGCTTCCGTGATTGGGGCTATGAATTGGCTCAGCAGGAATTCGGCGCTCAGTTGATCGACGGTGGTCCATGGTGCAAATTCAAAAACCCAAAAACGGGTCGCGAAATTACCATTAAAGACTCCATCGCCGACGCTTTCTTGCAGCAAATTCTGTTGCGTCCTGCAGAATACGATGTAATCGCCACCCTGAACCTGAACGGCGACTACGTTTCTGACGCGCTGGCAGCACAGGTTGGTGGTATCGGTATTGCTCCGGGCGCCAACTTGTCTGATTCGGTAGCTATGTTCGAAGCCACTCACGGCACAGCCCCCAAGTACGCTGGCAAAGACTACGTGAACCCAGGTTCGCTGATTCTGTCGGCCGAAATGATGCTGCGTCACATGGGTTGGACAGAAGCGGCTGATCTGATTATTACCAGCATGGAAAAATCCATCCAGTCCAAGAAAGTCACTTACGACTTTGCACGCCTGATGGAAGGTGCATCGCAGGTATCTTGCTCGGGCTTTGGTCAGGTCATGATCAACCACATGTAAGACATGTAAACTGGTCTGCCGTAGTATCAGGCAGTCTACGAAACCCGCTCGCTGCAAGGCTGGCGGGTTTTTTTGTGGCTGAGTGGTCTCTTCTGTCCTATTGGATATTGCTCGTTACATGGTTTGGTTTCTTGTGCAGTATCGGCTGTCAACCGTCGGGCTTCACTCTGCCCCCCGCTTCGCAAAGGGGCTGCCGTGAACCCAACGTTTGCCCGCCTAATGGGCTGACGAAAGACCTCAAAAGCGGTGCTTCAACGATAATCCAGCGGATGTTAGCAAGCTATTCTGAACTCGCAACGAGCCCGCAGTGGTAGGTCCTTACGTCAGTCGCTTCGCGTAGCGGGCGACCGAGTAAGGAGCCTGCCACGAAAGGGCGGACGGGCCTAGAGGACCAGCAACCTAATATGAAAGGGCGGACGAGCCTACAGAGCCAGCAGCCTAGCAACTAAAACCGAACGTATCCATAAAACCAACACCGCTACGCACAAGCGCAATGGTGCTTAATATCCCAACAACATGTCTCGACATATATCAACATGCGCCCACAACATACATTGATAGCGCTGTGTCGTTACCCGCATTCGGGTTTTTCACAAACTATTCGCTAAAACCTAGTGCATTCCCTAAGTGTTTATGGTGACAAAGTAATGCACAATACTGACATGCAGGTGAGGAGACAAAGCCCTGCATGGGCACGCCGATTTTTTCGGTATAAAAAAAGACCAGCGGTACCCATAAAAAATACAAAAGTAAAAAAGCCAGCGACAAAATCGCTGGCTTTTTTCATGGGTGGACGTTTTCTCTGGGTGCAGTCAGGCTTAACAACACCTGTACAGCACCTGCGCCGCCATCGACTTCCTTACACTCTATATAAGCCTGCACGGCCGCCAGCTGCGTAAGCCAGCGTCTGACCACATCTTTCAGGATGGGGGTGCCATTACGTGAGCCATAGCCCTTGCCGTGCACTATGCGCACGCTACGTAACTGGTGGTCAAGGCAAGATTGCAGAAAGCGATCCAGACGCTCGCGGGCGTCATCCAGGGTGCAGCCATGTAAATCCAGGCTGGCCTGGACTGGCCATTTTCCACGTTTTAAGCCCTTGACCAGGTCGCCAGCATCCGGTGACCGTACAAAGACACGGTCATCTTGATCTGTATGGGCCGCCATGTAGTGATCGGACACCTGCACCGCCAAGGGCGCGTTGGTGTCGCCTGTGGCGTGCTGGCGACGCTCGGTAAGCATCTGCGCCGAGGCTGCAGGCAAAGGGCCCGCCAGCACGCGCTGATGGCCTTTCATGGGAGTGACTGTCTTCATGGCCTGTCGAAACAGGCTGATATCGACGGCTGGCAACGTTTTGTCGTCAGTAACGTTTTTATCTGCGGACCTTACAGGCGCTATGGATGCTGTCAGTTGCCGGGCCTGCGCAACCGATGCGGCCAATTGCTGCTCCTGCGCCACCCGTTTGCGTTTAGGCAAGGGTGCAGCAGCAGGCACTACCGCTTGGGCCGTGTGCTGCGCGGCAGAGCGCAGACGCTTGAGGCTGGCAAGATCATTACTGCGCAGCCCCTTGCTGTCTGGCGGGCGCGCAGGCTTATTGGTCCGCATCCAGCCAGCGCTGGGAGTCCAGCGCAGCCATGCAACCTGTACCTGCGCTGGTGATGGCTTGGCGATAAACGTGGTCCTGGACGTCGCCCGCGGCAAATACGCCGGGGACGGATGTCATGGTGGCCATGCCTTGCAAGCCGCTGCGGGTGACGATGTAGCCGTCTTTCATGTCCAGCTGACCTTGGAATAGATCAGTATTGGGCTTGTGGCCTATGGCAATGAATACGCCTGTAACGTCCATATCTTCGGTTTCGCCGGTTTGCTTGTTCAACAGGCGTGCGCCGGTAACACCAGAGGCTTCGCCCAGGACCTCTTGCAGCTCGTAAAACAGCTTGAGCTTGATGTTGCCATTGGCAACTTTATCCATAAGCTTGTCTGTTAGTATGGGCTCAGAACGGAAGGTATCGCGCCTGTGCACCAAGGTGACAGTGCGGCAGATATTGGATAGATACAGCGCTTCTTCGACAGCGGTGTTACCGCCGCCCACCACAATGACATCCTGGTTTTTGTAGAAAAAGCCGTCGCAGGTGGCGCAGCCTGAGACCCCGCGTCCCATGTATTCCTGCTCAGAAGGCAGACCCAAATACATGGCTGATGCGCCGGTGGCGATAATCAGGGCATTGCAGGTATATTGCGTGCCTGTGTCGCCAGTCAGGCTAAATGGGCGCTTGGATAGGTCGACACTGGCAATGTGGTCGAATACCATTTCCGTATTGAAGCGTTCAGCGTGGGCCTGAAACCGTTGCATTAAGTCTGGGCCTTGCACGCCTTGGGCGTCGGCAGGCCAGTTGTCCACATCGGTGGTGGTCATTAATTGACCGCCTTGTTCTAGCCCCGTAATCAGTACCGGGTTAAGGTTAGCCCGCGCTGCATAGACGGCGGCACTGTAGCCAGCAGGACCTGATCCAAGAATCAGAACATTGGCGTGTTTTGGTGTCGTCATCACAATTAATCCGAAAAAGTTAACAGCCAATTATAATGAGTCTATGGCTAGAAT
>JAGOAJ010000057.1 GCA_017983955.1 Burkholderiaceae bacterium | reverse complement strand
ACACCTACACTCTCCCTTTCTTACATCAGAGGTGTTGACTCCGCAAAACGCTCGAACCGTAGAGCAAGAGTTGGTCCACTATATTGAGCAAGCTTACCCGCGCACTCGCAGGCGTTGGTAGAAGTAATAGTTAGCTCACCTTGGTGGGTTTTTTTACGCTCGTGGGCAACGCCCTGAAAACCATTGATCTAACCGATACCGGATTCCGATATCGACACCAGCCGCCCCTTCGCTGGGGCGCTCTGGTGTGTGGCCTAAACGGCTTAGACTAAGGTTGAATATCGGCTGGCGTCACCTGCTCTGGCTTCTTCTTGCCTAAGGCTTCGATAGGCTTGCGGTCAGTCTCGCAGCCCTTTTCCATAGATAGGATTGCCAAGTGGTTGTATCGCTGACGATAAGCGTTAACTTCCATTTGCTCTGACTGGCTAAAGTCCATAAAAAGCAGCGGAACAAGAAAAAAGGCACCAGTAACCCCAAGCGCAACATTCTTGCCCGTCTTTTCAGTGTCTGGAACAAGCCTTTGCACTTCAGACTCAATAAACGCCATATCCCTTTCAAGAGCTTCGCAGCTTTTAGCGTTGTCCCCATATTGTTGGGTCATCACCGGGTTGGCGGCCCTCCCCGCGCAGCCGCTTAGCGCGATTAGTGATGCTAGTGCTACAGCTATATATCTTTGGCTCATTTCCCATCCTGTTTTTATATGAAGACGGATTGTACATAGCCAAACAAAACGATACATAGCACAACAACATTGCCAGTTAGAACCGCCCCTTCGTTGGGGCTTTTTTGTGGGCGACTACTTAGAGACGTGTTGACAGTCTCATGCTGGGTTGGTGTCCAGCCCGACTATATAAATGTACTCACCAATACCGCAGTAACTCAAGGCATGCTTCCCCAAGACAGAAAGGCCAAACCCACTACTTAAATGGGTTTGGCCTGTTATCCAATCGCTCTATCTGCTCGACGGCAGTGGCAAGCGGAGCGATTAAACCACTTGAATCATGGTTGCTTGTGGGCCTTTCTGCCCAGCTGTTGCCACATACGATACGCGCTGGTTTTCTTCGAGGCTTTTATGACCTTCGCCTTGTATGTCGCTGTAGTGTGCAAAAAGGTCCTTGCCGCCGGAGTCAGGCGTGATGAAGCCGAAACCTTTGTCACTGTTGAACCATTTCACGATACCAAATTCTCTTTTCAAGATAAATCCTATGTAGCAGGGAAAAATAACCCTGTATTAAGTATAGGAGTCAAGGCCTTAGCTTACTAGAGCAGTTACCAAACAACGCACTTTCGGTCCTTCAAGAGCCTGGATTTTTCGAGGGCGACGCCAGGCGAGCGAAAATATGGCGTGCGCCGTGATGGTTCGATATGGCTAGGTGAGCTAGCGGCCTTCACCTACTCAGTGAGTGGCTATATGTCGCCAAACGGCGTCCCTGACGAACACCTACTCAATATCAACGCCCTGCTAAACTCGCTCCACAATGAGCCGGCCGCCAAAAGCTTACTCCAATGCGAATCTCACAACCGTACCCAAGGGGTCGGGCATGTGGAAGCCGCTACCAGGTGGGTAATGGCGTTAGGTTCAGCGAGGACCCGATCATGGCAAATAAGCCAAAATAACACTACAGAAATAGAGACAACACCATGCTTAAAGTGATCGCCCAAGATTTTATCCGCCTAGATAGACTGGCTGAAGTCGCCCCTCTATATCGTGAGCTGGTCGAAAAGACCAAACAGGAGCCGCTATGTATTTCGTACGATTTATTCGTAGACCAGAAAGATCCAGGTCATTTTGTGTTTGTTGAGGAATGGCCTGACCGAGCTGCACTAGATGCGCACTGCGCAACTGACCACTTTACCCGGCTGGTTCCGCTCATTAATGCCCACCAAAGGAAAGAAGGAACATTTATTCTGATGGAGCTTTTTGAGTGAGCCGGGCCGCCCCCACATGCACCCGTCATCGTGATGCATAGCGCGGGTCTGATGCTAGTCTCGATCAACTAACGCCGTGCACCCTCAATACAGGGTCTTCTGTACGCGCTCGGGCAAATCAGCATCGTACTTCGCGCCATCGATTTCCGCATTGCTCATGGCTTCCAATATTGCTCCCGTGCTTGGCAATGTGCCGCGCTCGACATGAAAGCTCGGGTCCCAGAGCCGTGACCGCACAATGGCTCGCGAGCATTGGAAAAACACCGTTTCCACATCGATTACGAGCACGGACAAAGGAAGTTTGCCATTCACTGAAAACTGATCCAGCAATATCGGATCCGTAGTGATAGCGGCTGTCCCATTTATTCGTAATGTCTCGCCCACACCCGGTATCAGAAAGAGTAGAGCGACTCGCGGATCGTGAACAATATTTCGGAGGCTGTCTATTCTGTTGTTGCCACGGCGATCGGGAAGTAGCAAGGTCTTTTCATCATAAACGCGGATAAATCCGGCCGGATCGCCTCTAGGGGAAGCATCAAGCCCTTCAGGCCCATTGGTCGCCAGTACAGCAAAAGGCGCTGCTTCTACCAGTTCTCGGTAATAGGGATGAATGTAATTTACCTCTTTCTTGATCGAGGCTATGGCAGGAGAGCCATAAATCGCTTTAAGCGCCTCAAGGTCAGAAATTCGATGAGTGGTATTTAAATCGTTCAAGGCTGAAATCCATATCTAGATGTCTTCGTCATTTTGTGGGGCCAACACCATCTCCCCGCGCCCCATGACACCACGCGCAATCATAGCCGCAACTCTGTATCAGCCTCAGGGGTTATCCCCACAATCTGTGAATAACCCTGTGGACACACGCTTGTAACAATGCTCCGGGTCAATGGCCTAGGGCGTTGTCCCTAGATTGATCAATTAGACGCCAGGAACAATCATAAGCACGGCCCGCGGCAGTTATGGCCTATGGATTTCATCTCCTGTGGGGCGGATGACGAAGCTATGCAAATCTCTTTGACATGCTCGTTAAGCGGCCTTCAAATATTCAAGTCCTAAATATATATCGGCGCCAAGATTAATCGCTTCTTGCTAAGTTATGGGGGCAAATCAGCGCCTACGGAAACGCCATCGTCCCTCAGGCGGCGGAAGCGTTCATAAGGGCTGCGATGTAGCACAACCGAACGCATTGCCGCCCAACCTAAGCTTAACCGCCAGGTTTATTTACAAGGTCTATGACGCGCTGACGCAGCTTGGGATCCTGCTGAACAGCCACGCTGATGCCGTTATATTCATCGACGGTCAGGCCTTCCGCGCTGACTAGTTGAATCATTTTCTCATCAGCCTCCTGCATAACTTGCTGGCGAGTACTGTCATCGGGTGATGCATGCAGTTTAGGTTGATACTCCTCAGCAACCATGGCAACTTTCTGCGACGCTTGAGCGAAATTTTTCAGCTGTGCATCATTCGGTTGTATATCCGGCGCTGCGGAATGAGTTCGAGTGGGGGTTTGAGGGGTAGCGGTCTGCGCCATCACGGGCGCGGTAGCCAGCCCCATCGCGAGAATTGATGCGCTTAAAAAAGCTTTAGGCAATGGATTCATGAAACTCCTTACTCAGGGTTGATGGACTGTCCATAGTGACAGGCCCTCGCATCGCTTGGCAAGTTTCCCCTTGTGTGATCTTGTGTCCGCATGCCAGCGCGCGACGGCTATCGCCACGGGATAACGCGCTACACACGGACTATGCCGCCCAGGCCGATGTCCGTATTGTGCCTAAGGTCGCTGGGAGCTAAGGCTGATCGCTGCGAAACCACCCTGTCAAGCTCCAGCGGGGCTGTGTACAGGGCAGCACTTCGTGCGGCACGAGGTCGCTACGAAATACAACCAGCCTTCCTGGGCGCGGCAAAACCCGTTTAATGACGCGCTGGTGGTCGTCAGGAGCATATAGGCATAGCTCTCCACCGTCGGTGTCGGCCCATTGGCGGTTCAGGTACAACACCAAGGATATGCGTCGGAACGATCCACTGTGGTGGGCGTCCATATGCTTTACGTACCCCTGGCCCTGGGGGTAACGGGTAAAATGAAACTCGGCACTGTTCAGGCCAGCATAAAACAAACGGTTCATTTCCTGGCTTAGCGTGTCGGCCCAGATAAGAAAGTCGTCAGTGGCGGATCCGGGTTGGCCCGCTGTCAGCCAACAAATGGAGTCGCCGCGCGTATCGGTGTTCAGCGACGACGTATGCTCGCGGCCTGTGCGAGCAGGCGTGAACCGTTCAAGCATCCAATTGTGCTGACAGGCTTGGTAGAGGCGTTCATGTAAATCAGGATCGACCATATGGTCAGAGATGGCCCAGTGCTGATCGGCCAGGGTATCGAAGAACTCGTTACGCGGTCCCAAAGGGCACCGTCACGAAGAGATGCTTGTAGTTCATGTGGAAGAGTAGATAATTAATTTTTTGGAAGGCTGGGTAGCCTTGCTGCAACCGTATGGGCACGCGCCACCATTATGGCATTAGTTAAATCTTTAGCATATCAATGTTCTGACTCGGCCAGCCTATGCTCAGCTCAGCCGCCAGGCTTATTTACAAGGTCTATGACGCGCTGAGGCGAGTGTGAATCCATAGCGCAGGATGCTCTGTCAGATATCCGCGCCATCAACTCTTCGGATGGTGGCGCCGATAAAACTCCCATTCTTCAACTCGCGTTCCGTCGGAGAGCACACACATGGTCACCTGCCCTTCTGCGCGCTGTTGAATATCCAAGGTTCCCAAACGCTCAATACAGTAGACCGACGCAGAATTAGGCATGCCAACCGCAAGCATCGGATCGGGCCCTGACACGGGTGCACCCTGCAATTAACACAGCAGCCGCTGCGATTCCAGTCTTGTACATGATCACTCCTTTCTCTTGGAGTGATTGTACGTCCGGCCCGGCCCGCCATAGCCTATCGGCCTCGCGCCGAACCGCGTCCTGTTTGCATACGGCCATGCACCGACTTCGCATTTTTGATCCCTGAGTTGCCGCCCATACCGGGCCAACGGGGCTGCTTCAGTGCAGGTTTGGAGATCACTGGCTTCACCGTAGTTTGGTCTTTCTTCTGATCTTCGTCTTTCTTGTCCATTTCTTCCTTGTGTTCATGTGGCCGAAGCGGGTTTGCGACGACCTGCCTATCAGCATAGGCCATTACGCATCAAAGGCGAAACGCGGCCCGCCGAACGTTTGCGTATTCATTTAAAGGAGAGCACCAGATTCTTAATCTGAAGGCGCGATGGGGATACCCATTCGGTTCGACTCCCGCCAGCGGTACCAAACAAAAAGGCCGAACCCACTATTTAAATGAGTCCGGCTAGTTATCCAATCGGTCTGTCTGCTCACCAATTTTGGCAAGCGGAGAGATTAAACCGCTTGAATCATGGTTGCTTGTGGGCCTTTCTGCCCTTCTGTTGCCACATACGACACGCGCTGATTTTCTTCGAGGCTTTTATAGCCATCGCCTTGGATGTCGCTGTGGTGCGCGAAAAGGTCTTTGCCGCCGGATTCAGGCGCGATGAAGCCGAATCCCTTTTCATTGTTGAACCATTTCACAATACCAAATTCTGTTTTCAAGGTAAATCCTAAGTAGAGGGGAAAAATAACCCCGCAAGAAGTATGGGGGTCAAGGCCGTACCTTACCAGAACTGTTACCAAAGAACTCTCTTCGGGCCTTAAAGCATGCGAATTTAATGAATGCCCATCCCCCGTTTGTGGGGTATAGCCAAAATACGGGGCAAAAAAAAGCCCTCAGGTGGACTGAGAGCCTTGATTTTCTTGGTGGGTTTTTAAGTGGAGCATGTTGCGTAAAAGCGCAACAATTGCGCACTGTATGTCAAATTATCCCCCCAGCCTGCCCGCCACCGTGCGGGCTTTTTTGTTTCCGCTTACAAATCCATTTCGTCAAAGACGTGCTCACACGTCTGCCCACGCAGCCCAACAGCCGCATCGACTACCTCTTGCCACACAACTGGCAGACCGCCACGACCCAAGACTTCGAGATTGGTGTTGGATCTCTGACCGGCACCGAGATGAGTACGAGGTCGAGCCGATCTTCAAGGTGTTGCAGATTGCCCCGTCAACCTACTGGCGTTATGCCGCTCGGTGTCGCAATCCGGGCCTACGAAGTCAACGGGCCAAGCGTAATAAATAATTCGAGCCACAG
>JAGOAJ010000017.1 GCA_017983955.1 Burkholderiaceae bacterium | reverse complement strand
CAACGGATATAGCCTTTCCGTAACTGCAACTGTTCCATACTGACCGGAAAAGTTGTCCCACATTGTGGACATTGTGTATTCAGATTCATTACGTATCGACTATCGCCCTTATCTTAGCCAGCTTTACGGCCATGCATGCACACCCAGACATCCCGGGTACGCCAGACGCTGAGCTCTATCCAGGGCGCATAGGCCTGTATGATTTCTTCGGCCTGCCACTCCAGGATGCCGGACAAGACCAAATGCCCACCTGGTAACACACGACCTGCCAACATAGGCGCCAGCACCTTGAGCGGACTGGACAAAATGTTGGCTACCACCACTTGGGTTTGACCAGCGGGTAGCGCGTCAGGCAACATGGCCTGAAGTTCGGCACCGTTCACCCTTGCATTATACCGGGTGGACTCTACCGCCTGCTCATCAATATCTACAGCCTGTGTAACACCAGCACCCAGCTTGCGCGCGGCAATCGCCAATATGCCAGAACCACAACCATAATCCAGCAAGCTTTCGCCCCCCTGGATATGGCCAGCAAGCCACTCCAGGCACAAATGGGTAGTAGGATGACTGCCGGTACCAAAGGCCAGGCCAGGATCCAGCTCTATGCGTACAACCCCGCCAGCCTGGCCTTGATAGGCACTGGACGCGTCGGGTACCTCGGGGTCATCGCGATGCCAGCTAGGCACTATCCAAATGCGACCACCAACTTCTATGGGACCGAATTGCCCTTGGGTCAGTCTGACCCAATCCGCGTCGTGAACTTCGCGTACTGTCCATTCCTCGCCCAGGTAATTGCCGCCACCCGAATCGCGAACATGCTCCAGGATTTCAACCGGGTCCATATCGTCAGGCAATAGCGCCACCACCGTATTACGATGCCAGGCATGCACTTCAGGCTCTAGCCCAGGCTCGCCATACAAAGGCTGCTCGTGGTCAGTATCGCCATCGGCGTCCTCGACGGAGACTGACAACACGCCTGCCAGCAACAAGGCGTCCGACAGCGCTTCTGCTTCTTGTTCGTCACAGTACAGTATTAATTCACGCATAGTTTCTTCCATCAATAAAACAGGGGCAATGCCTGCGGCAGCGCCCCTGTTTTCAAACGCCGCACCAGGAAAACTTACGGGCGCTGCGCCAGCTTTTGTTCCAGATAGTGAATGCTGGTACCGCCTTCGACAAAGCGGGCATCCTGCATGAGTTCACGATGCAACGGGATATTGGTGCTTATCCCTTCGACAGCCATCTCGGACAAGGCGATTTCCATGCGCGCGATAGCTTGCAAGCGGGTATCGCCATAGGTAATCAACTTGGCGATCATGGAATCATAGTGAGGCGGCACCACATAACCGGTGAACACATGGGAATCCATGCGCACGCCTGGGCCACCCGGAGTGTGCCAGCTAGTGATACGTCCAGGACTGGGCGTGAATTTGAAGGCGTCTTCGGCATTTATACGGCATTCAATAGAGTGCCCTTTGATCTGCACATCGCGCTGACGCAAGGTGAATTTTTCCCCAGCAGCAATTAGTATTTGCTGCTGAACCAAGTCTATGCCGGTGACCATTTCGGTAATGGTGTGCTCGACCTGGATACGGGTGTTCATTTCTATGAAGAAAAATTCGCCATTTTCGTATAGGAATTCAAAGGTGCCTGCCCCACGATAGCCCATCTTGCGACTGGCTTCGGAGCAACGCTCGCCTATGCGTTCTATAAGACGGCGCGGAATGCCAGGTGCAGGCGCTTCCTCGATCACCTTTTGGTGACGGCGCTGCATAGAACAATCGCGTTCGCCCAACCAAACGGCGTTACGCCCGCCATCGGCCAGAATCTGGATTTCGATGTGACGCGGATTTTCCAGGTATTTTTCCATGTAGACTTCAGGATTATTGAAGGCTACAGCCGCTTCGGAGCGGGTCATGGTGACTGCGCTTAACAAGGCAGCTTCGGTATAGACCACACGCATACCGCGACCACCGCCACCACCGGAGGCTTTGATGATGACGGGATAACCGACTTCGCGCGCAATACGTATGACTTCCTGAGGGTCTTCAGGCAAAGCGCCTTCCGAACCAGGGACCACGGGCACGCCTGCTTCTATCATGGTCCTTTTCGCGCAAACCTTGTCACCCATCATGCGTATGGTTTCAGGGCGCGGGCCTATGAATACAAAGCCGCTTTTTTCGACGCGCTCGGCGAAATCAGCATTTTCAGCCAAAAAGCCATAACCAGGGTGTATGGCTTCAGCATCAGTAACTTCAGCCGCGGAAATGATCGCGGGCATATTCAGATAACTATCGCGCGGCGATGCGGGGCCTATACAGACAGATTCATCGGCCAGACGCACGTATTTGGCGTCGCGATCGGCTTCCGAGTGAACCACGACCGTTTTAATACCCATTTCGCGGCAAGCACGCTGGATACGCAAGGCGATTTCGCCACGGTTAGCAATAAGGATTTTTTCAAACATGCATTAGCCAATAACAAACAAGGGTTGACCGTATTCGACAGGTTCGCCGTTCTCGACCAGAATTTCCTTGATGACGCCAGATTTGTCCGCTTCGATTTCGTTCAGCAGCTTCATGGCCTCGATGATGCACAAAGGCTCGCCTTCTTTGACGGCTTGGCCGATTTCAACAAAAGGCGAGGCGCCGGGGTTGGGCGCACGGTAGAAAGTACCTACCATTGGAGCCTTGACGGCATGACCCGTGGGCGCAGGCGGTGCTGCAACAACTTCTGGAGCGGCAACGGCCACCGTGGTGACAGGCGCAGCCTGAACCACGGGCTGTACGGCCTGTGAAAATTTGACGATTTTGACTTTGTCATCACCTTCGGTGATTTCCAGCTCGGCTATCCCCGACTCGGCAACCAGGTCTATCAAGGTTTTCAGCTTTCTGAGGTCCATACCTACATCCCATGGCATCACCCCTTTGCCTTTGCATTGGGGTAACGCGAATAATTAACAGTTAAAAAGAGTGATAACGCACTTGCTTAATCGGCCAAAGCATAACGCAGGGCAGAAATATACCCATGGGAACCCAGTCCCACGATCACGCCTTGCGCCGTATCCGACAGAAACGAATGATGGCGAAAGGGTTCGCGCTTATGGACGTTAGACAAATGCACTTCAATGAAAGGAATTGCTACGGCTGCCAGCGCATCGCGTATGGCGACACTGGTGTGCGTATACGCTGCAGCATTGATAATAATGAAATCTGTGCCATCACGGCCTGCCGCCTGAATTCTATCCACCAGCTCCCCTTCATGATTGCTTTGGAAGGTCTGGCAAGCGGCACCAGCTTCCCCAGCCAGCGTCTGTAGACGTTGGTCAATGTCGGCCAGCGTATCGCGACCATAGACCTCGGGTTCGCGGCTGCCAAGCAAATTCAGGTTGGGGCCATGCAAAACAAGTATGTGTTGCGCCATTATGGTTTTTTCAGGTAGACAGACCGACTTTTTACGCTAAAACGCCATGTTTGTCCATTACTACATTGTATTAGCGCTATCTGTAAGCCACCAGCCAGCACACTATACCCATCAGGACATGGCTGCCAACAATGCATCCAAGTCGGTGGGATTGATCTGGCCCAGGATGCGATGAGCCAGGCGTCCCTGGGCATCAAATATTACGGTATAGGGCAGTCCACCCGTTTTATTACCCAGATCACGCATCAGGCTTATTCCGCCGTGACCAGCCACAAGCAAGGGATAGCTGACGCTGACTTTATCGCCGAACTTCAGCACGTTGCTGGCCGTGTCCACCGCCAAACCCACTATATGTATGTTCGGGTATTTTTCATGCAGCTCTTGCAGATCAGGCATTTCTTTGACGCAAGGCGGACACCAGGTCGCCCAGAAATTCAGCACCAGCGGCTGGCCGAGGTAATCCGTCAGGCTTTTCTGCTGACCTGTACTATCGGGAAATTCATGACCATAAAATGGATCTGGCGCCAAAGCGCTAGCCAACGCAGGCATGCCCATGCCGCTTGCGCCCAGACCAGTGGCCAGGGCCGTTACTACTAAAAAATCACGCCGTCTCATAGGTTCACTTCAATAAAACACTAGCGCCTGCATGATAGCATCCGCGTATCTCGACACTAGCCAATACAATGGAGGACGGAGGACACGTATGCACTTACATATTCTGGGAATTTGCGGCACGTTCATGGGCGGACTGGCCTTGATCGCGCGCTCGGCTGGCCACACCGTCACGGGTTGCGACACCGGCGTTTACCCGCCCATGAGCACCCAACTGCAGGAACAGGGCATAGCCCTGACCGAAGGCTTTGGCGCCAACCAAACTGACCTTAAACCCGACCTTTACGTGATAGGCAATGTGGTCAGTCGCGGCAACCCCCTGATGGAAGCCATACTGGATCAGGGCCTGCCCTATATATCAGGGCCGCAGTGGTTGGGCGAACACATACTGCAAGGCCAACATGTGCTGGCAGTGGCTGGCACCCATGGCAAAACCACCACCAGCTCCATGCTGGCCTGGGTACTGGAGTGCGCCGGCTTGCAACCAAACTTCCTGATAGGCGGAATAGCGCCAGGTCTGAAAGTGTCCGCCCGCTACCAGCCCGCGCAATCCTTATTTGTTATAGAGGCCGACGAATACGATACAGCCTTCTTTGACAAGCGGTCCAAGTTTGTACATTATCGGCCGCGCACCGTGGTGCTGAATAACCTGGAATATGACCACGCCGATATTTTCCCCGATCTGGCCGCCATAGAAACCCAGTTTCATCATTTGATACGCACTGTCCCCGCCAGCGGGCGGGTTATCCGACCTGCTGTCTGCCCTGCCCTGGATCGCGTCATTGCGCGTGGCTGCTGGACTGCTATAGATACATTTGGCCCGCAAGGACAATGGCAAGCGCTGACGGATGGCCATCCCAGCCATTTCCAGGTCGCGCACCATGGCACCGTCATAGGCCAGGTAAGCTGGAATCTGACCGGCGAACACAACCGCATGAATGCCCTGGCGGCGATAGCGGCGGCAGCGCAGGCAGGCGTAGCCAGCCAGGACGCCATCGCCGCCCTGACCCGGTTCCTAGGGGTCAAACGACGCATGGAGCTGCGCGGCACGGTACGCGACATCCAGGTATATGACGACTTTGCCCATCATCCTACGGCCATCACCACCACCTTGGCCGGTTTGCGCCAGCAAGTGGGTACAGGCCGTATTCTGGCGGTTCTGGAACCTCGGTCTAACACCATGAAGCTGGGCGCCATGGCGGCGCAACTGCCCAAGGCACTGCAGCAGGCTGATCTGGTGTTCTGCTATGGCGAAACCAGCGGCAAGCACGCCCTAGGTTGGGACCCGGCACAGGTATTAGCGCCATTAGGCGCGCGCGCCTCGGGCTGGACCGATCTGGATAAAATGGTACAGGCAGTGTGCTCGGTTGCTCGCGCTGGCGATACCATACTGGTAATGAGTAACGGCAGCTTCGGCGCTGTACATCAAAAACTATTGGACCATCTGTAACCTCGACTTAAGGCCCGCCATGATTCTCTATCTGCACGGTTTCCGTTCTTCCCCGCTATCCTACAAAGCCAAACTGATGGGTGCGGCTCTGGCTGAACGCGGCCTGGCTGAACTATGGGTATGTCCACAACTGCCTGCCAGTCCAGCAGCCGCGATCGCCATGGCCACTCACCTGATAGAACAAGCCCAGGCACAAGGTGTCAATATCAGCCAGGATCTGGTCATCGTCGGCTCGTCCTTGGGCGGCTATTACGCCACCAACCTGGCCGAACACTGGAAATGCCGTGCTGTAGTCCTTAACCCTGCGGTTTATGCCGCCAACAGCCTGGCTACCCAGGTAGGCGAGCATACCCAGTATCATTCTGATGCGGCGTTTGTTTTTTTACCTGAATATATCGACGAACTGGCCGAAATCGCTACGGGCAAACCCGCTCACCCCGAACGCTATTATTTATTGGCCTGCAAGGGCGACGAAGTCCTGGACTGGCAGGACATGGCCAACTGGTACGCCGGTAGCCAAGGCCGCATCCTGGAAGGCGGCGATCACGGTATTTCCGACTTCGAGCGCTGGCTACCGGAAGTCCTTGAGTTCGCCCTAGCCACACCATCTACGCCCTAATCATATTGACGCTTGCGCGTCCCCACGGAAAATCATGTACGTTCTTTACGAAGACAGTGGCAATTTCAAAGCCGAGAAAATATTTTCACAAGCAGACACCACCATGCAGGTGGAGTCCGAGTCCGGCAAACGCAGCAAAATCAAAAATTCCAGCGTCCTGTTCCAATTTGACGCTCCAGCGCCTGCTGCCCTGCTGGAACAAGCCCGCGCCTTGGCCGCCACGCTGGAAATAGATTTTCTGTGGGAGTGCGCACCCCAAGAGGAATTTGAAGCAGCTAATTTTGCTGCCGACTACTTTGGCCACACACCCAGCGCCATTGAAAAAGCCGGTCTGATCTTCGCCTTGAACAGCGCCCCAGCCTATTTCCACCGACGCGGCAAGGGCCAGTACCGCCCTGCCCCGCCTGAAATACTGACTGCTGCTTTGGCCGCTATCGAAAAGAAACAAAAACAAGCTGAACAGCAAAAAGAATGGACCGACCAGTTGGTGGCCGGTGAATTGCCCGCGCCTATTGCCGATGTGGTCAACACTCTGCTGACCCGTCCGGACAAAAATAGCCAGCAATGGAAGGCCTTCGAAGCCGCTTACACCCAGTTGGGCATAGGGCCGGAAAGGTTATTGCTGAAGGTGGGCGCCTGGCCACACCCGCTGGCCTTGCACCAACATCGCTTTATGGCGGTTAACTTCCCCAAGGGCAGCCAGTTTCCGCCGGTGCAACTGCCTGACATACGCGCCGACCTGCCAGTGGCTGATGTGGTGGCTTACTCGGTGGACGACGACAACACCACCGAGGTCGATGATGCCCTGTCAGTGACCTCACTGGGTGGCGACCTGGTGCAGATAGGCGTGCATATCGCCGCGCCAGCACTAGCCATCAGCCGCGACAGCGAACTTGACCTGATGGCCAGGAATCGGATGTCGACGGTGTATACCCCCGGGCATAAGATCACCATGCTGCCGGATGAACTGATCAAGGCCTACTCCCTGGATGCAGGCCAGCTTAGACCGGCCTTGTCGCTGTATGTGCAGGCCAATCTGGCCACCGGCGAAATCATTTCGTCTGAAACCCGCGTGGAGCAAATTCAGGTACGCGAAAACCTGCGGCACAGCGCCCTGGAAGACAGCAGCACAGAAGCCCTGCTGGATGACGCAACGGCAGACATCCCCTATGGCGACTGGCTAAGACCCTTGTGGCGCTTTGCTGGCCACCTGTCACGTCAGCGCGATGAAATACGCGGCAAATCCGAGAACAATAATCGTGTGGAATATTCCTTTGTTCTGCAAGGCCCCCATGACGATCCTGACACCCCTGTCCTTTTGGTGCCGCGTCGTCGCAATGCGCCACTGGACCGACTGGTCGCGGAATACATGATATTGGCCAACAACCTGTGGGGCGGCTTGATGGCCACCCATGGCGTGCCTGGCATTTATCGCTCTCAGCAGGCAGGCCGCGTACGTATGTCCACCCATGCCCTGCCGCACGAAGCCATAGGCGTGCCGCAATACGCCTGGTCAACCTCGCCCTTGCGCCGCTATGTGGACTTGATCAACCAGGGACAAATTCTGGCAACTGCTGAACACGGGATATCGGCGCGCCTGGTTGCCCCCTACAAACCCAAGGATGCCGACCTGTTCGCCATTATTGGCGGCTTCGAAGCGCAATACAGCATCTGGAACGACTACCAGTCATCCATGGAGCGTTACTGGTGTTTGCGCTGGCTGCAGCAACAGGGCCTGCGCACGATAGAAGCCAGCGTGCTGCGTGATGACCTGGTCCGCTTGGAAGGCGTGCCCCTGGTAACGCGGGTCGCGGGCTTACCGGAACTTGAACGTGGTCATATCGTCACTCTGGATATCATGGGTATAGATGAACTGACCCTGGAGCTGGATTGCCGCTTACGTGAAACGGCGGCTAATCCCGAATAACGCCTATGTCGACTCTTGCCGCCCTGCTGATGCGGGCACGCCTGCCACGCAATGACTACATGCGTCTTGCACTGGTCGTGTCCGTGGCGATACATGCCCTGGTCTTGAGTCTGCACTTTACGGGCGGCAAGCCCCCACCGCCGTCTAGCAACACGCTGGAAGTCATGTTGGTCAACACCAGCAGCCAGACCGCCCCCATCACGCCCCAGGCCCTGGCGCAGCAACAGCTGGACGGAGGCGGCAATGAGCGGGCTGGGCAGTCGTCATCACCGCTACCGTACACCGCCGCTGAAACACCCGATCAATTGGTGCTGGCCGCCCTGCGCAAGCGTCAGGAACAACTGGAGTCCGAGCAAACGCGCTTATACACCCAGCTAATCGCGAACGAACAAGTGCAGGCCGAACGCAAGCTCCCCGACCTGTTTGAACAATCCACCGAAACCGGCACCGATGCGCGCCATCAAGAAAGCCAGATCATCAACGCCCAGATCAGCGCCCTGAAAGAACGCATAGATCACTACAACGCCCAACCGCGACAGCGCTTTGTGGGTCCGTCGGCACTAGCCGCTGAGGACGCCTTGTATGTGGAAAGCTGGCGGCAAAAAATTGAACAGCTGGGTACAGAACACTACCCCGAACAAGCCCGCGGCAAGGTATACGGCAGTCTGCAGCTGACGGTTTATATAAGACGCGACGGCAGCCTGGACCATATCGAAATAGACCAGCCATCCCCGCATGCCGTCCTGAACCTGGCCGCGCGGCGCATAGTGCAGCTGGCGGCGCCCTTTGCACCGCTGCCGCCCGCTATCGCCAAAGATACTGATATGCTGGCTATTACCCGAACCTGGCATTTTATGAATCAGCAACTGCTTACGGAAACCCCTTAATGGTCACACTACCACCGCCCCGCTACGCTGTCATGGGCAACCCTATTGCCCATAGCCTGTCGCCGCTGATACATCAACAGTTTGCCCAACAGGTGGGCATTAGCGTGCAGTACGACAAGATTTGCGCACCTCTGGACGGCTTCGCCAACTCGGTGGCAGACTTTTTTGCGCAGGGCGGCAAGGGGCTGAACATTACCGTGCCATTTAAGGAACAGGCCTATGAACTGGCACGCGAACATCTAGGTAATAACGGACGCTGCGCGACCGCTATCAACACCTTGTGGATGCAAGATGGCCAACTGCACGGCGACAACACCGACGGTGCGGGCTTGTTGCTTGACTTGCACCGACTGGGACACATTACCCCCAGCCAGCGCATACTGTTGCTGGGCGCAGGTGGCGCGGCCAAAGGTGTGCTGCTACCGCTGATGAATTCGGGCTGCGCCCACCTGCACATTGCCAATCGCAACCCACGGCGCGCAGAACAGCTTGCCACCCATGCCCAAAGCCTGGCGCAAAACCATGGCCTTGACACCATCATTTCCAGCAGTGGCCTGGACCCGATACCCGGCAGCTGGGATCTGATCATTAACGCCACATCCGCCAGCCTGACCGGCCAGTCCGTTGCCCTGCCTAACGGTCTGTTTAACCCCCAGGCCTTGGCCTATGACATGATGTACGGCGCCCAGCCCACGCCTTTTATGCGGCAAGCCCAGGCGGCCAATGTCCCTAACGTAGCCGATGGTCTAGGCATGTTGGTTGGTCAGGCAGCGGCAAGTTTCGCTATCTGGCATGGCCTGCAGGTAAACACCGAACCCGTCATTAACGCCTTGCGTCAGCAATTGCTAGCCACGTAATGTCACGCAGGACATTGAATAAAACCCGCGTCGTAGCCGTTGCACTGCTGGTGGCCTTTGCCGCATTTTTGTTGTACCAATTGGGCTTGTTTTTCATGGTGCTGTGGCTAAGCCTGCGCAACCCGTCCAGCAGCGCCTTCATGGACGCCACCAAGGTGGCCTTGCAAGCAGAAAACCCCAAGGCAGATGTCAAGTACGCCTGGGTACCCTACAGCCAGATCAATACCACACTGAAACGCGCCGTCATCGCATCGGAAGATGCCAACTTCACCGACCACGAAGGTGTAGAGTGGGCGGCAATACGCCGAGCCTGGGAGTACAACCGTCAACAGTCTAAAAAGGGCAAAAGCAAAGTACGCGGCGGCTCCACCATTACTCAGCAATTGGCCAAAAATATCTTTCTGTCGGATAGCCGTAGTTATTTGCGCAAAGGGCAGGAATTAATACTGACTTACATGATAGAGCTGGTCATGAGCAAGGAACGCATACTGGAGCTGTACCTGAACGTAGCCCAATGGGGTGGCAATGTCTTTGGCGCCCAAGCGGCAGCCAGGCATTACTTCCAAACGGATGCTGCGCGGCTTAGCAGCTATCAGGCGGCACAACTGGCCGCCATGCTACCGAACCCCGCGTATTACGACAAAAACCGCAACACCAGCTATCTACGTAGCCGTACGGCCACCCTGCAACACCGTATGCGCTTGGTAACCGTACCGTAGGTGCACCTGGACCCGGCTTAATCCGAGTGTGGCGTGCTCCAGCAGTCACACGCCAGTTGCACCAACTTGCGGTCATGTAGCCGCATCGCGGTTAGCGCACGTCCCCAGACGCAGCCGCTGTCCAAACACACAACATCTGATCTAAGCATCAAACCCAATTGCGACCAGTGACCAAACAATATCGTGCTGTCACGTGCTGCCCGGTCGGGAACGTCAAACCATGGCATTAGCGTCTTGCGCACGCTGGCGTCCGGTTTACGGGAAAAATCCATATCACCCGCCCCATTACATAAACGCATACGCGTCAGGGCATTGACAATCACGCGCATGCGATCGGCGCCCTGCAGGCCATCATCCCAAGCCACAGGGGTATTGCCATACATGTCTTGCAGAAACACCTTCCAGTTGGGCGAGCGTAACGCGGTTTGAATTTCACCGGCTAGCCCCAAGGTTTTTTCTATGGACCAGGCGGGCAGCACACCGGCATGCACCAGCATATGTCCATACTGATAATGCGCTAGCGGACGATGCCGCAACCAGTCGATTAATTCTGCGGCGTCGGGCGCATTCAGAATATCATCCAAGGTATCGGATTTAGCACGTTTCCTGACGCCCGCCACTACAGCCAGCAAGTGCAGGTCATGATTGCCCAGTACAGCTACCGCCTGTGCGCCCAGCGCTATCACAGTACGCAAGGTACCCAGGGAATCAGGGCCACGGTTAACCAAATCGCCGGCAAACCAAAACTGCGACGCCCGGTTGCTGCGAATATCGGGATGGCTTAGTAGTTGGTCCAGCGCAGGCTTGCAACCTTGCAAGTCGCCTACGACCCAGACCGGGACTGTGGTATTCATGGTTGTGCCCGCGCTGCCGACCCGCGATGCTGGCTGATACGCCTGACATTATGCTGATTTTCCATCAGTATCAAGGCCCCCAACGCCAAGGCCCAAGCGGATAAATTAGGCACCAACGCCGTCACCCATGGCGCCCATTTGCTAAGCATGCCCACATTTAAAGCCAACTGATTCAGCATGAAAAAACCCACCCCCAGCAAGATTCCAATAAACACCTTGCTGCCAACGCCACCACGCCGAGTTTGCATAAAACCTATGGGCGCAGCGATAGTAATCATGACCAGCAAGGTAAACGGATAGGCAATTTTTCGCCATAATGCCACCACCTGCCTATCGGTTTGCAAATGGTTGTCTTTTAAATAACTGATGTAATCAAGCAGATCAAACACAGACATACGCTCGGGGGTCAAGATGCGTGCAATCAAACGTTCAGGCGTCAGGGTGGTATCCAGCGAGCGGCTGGCTATGGTGTTTAACTGAGTTAACGGGGTGACAGGCGGTTTCCCATCAGCCAGCGCCAGCAATGCATCTTGGTCTATACGTGTTTCGCTCACGTTATTAAGCACCAGCTTGCCGCCCTTGAAATAACCTTCTGGGGCCTTTGAAAACATGGCCAATTCCTGGTCGGCACGGAACTCATACAACGTCACATCGGCCACCGCGCCACCCGTCAGCAGGCTGGATATATTGATAATACGCATATCCCCCTGGGCGTCATTTTCCTTGAACCAATAGCCACTGTTCAAGCGACTGCCGTCAGATTTGCCCATCAGGCTGATCTTGGCTTCACTGGTTTTTATTTCGGCCAACGGCGTGATCATCTCAGACAGCACAAATGCGCCTATGACCAGCGGTATGGTAACTGCCCACAGCATAAACAACAGCTTCATGCCGCTGACGCCGGATACCCTTAACACCACCAGTTCATTGCGTTGAGCCAATCCCGCCAAGGCCAATATGGCCCCTATCAGCAAGCCTATGGGCAGCAAATCATAAAGCCGGGTAGGCAGGGCCAGCATCTGCATATAGAACAGATTCAGCACGGTGAACTGGGAGCCTACGCTATCCAGATCTTCGATCAGGGCAAAAAAAGTAAACAGGCCCAGCAAGGCCATCAGCACTACTGCGCTAGAGCGGTATATTTCTGAAGCAAGATAACGGCGTGCAGTGCGCATTGAAAGGTGTAACCTGGAAAGGAAAAGAAGTGGCCTGGAAAGATTAGAACAACATGCAGGAATAGTAGCTTAACAAATCCGCACGGCTTGCTGTATTTTCCCCCAAGCCAACGCAGCCGTCCCGCTGCGCCCCAAAATCTGGCACTGAGCATTGGGCAATACAGCAAAAAACTTGACGTCAATCGCTACCCCTGTGGTGCTTAGCAAACACCACATATTTTGTAATAAAGTTTGCTCGCCTACAAACGATACGGCGTCGCTGCGCTGGCCGTGCTGAAAAAAACGAAACGCTACCGGCTGGATATCCACGCCAGTACGCAAGGCGACATCAAACAAACTGGAATAAAAGTGACCGACTTGTAAGCCGGACGAGGTTTTTCCCTCGGGGAATAAACCCACCACATCAGCGCGTCCAAAGCGGGCCTGCATCTGATGGCCCACAGAGCGTATGGCATGTCTATGGCCACGCTCTATGAAAATGGTGCCTGAACCGGCCACTAGCCAACCTATAACGGGCCAGCGTCGTATATCGCTTTTTGCGATAAAGACAGCAGAGCGTACGCTATTGAGGACAAAAATATCCAACCACGAAACATGGTTAGCCACCCAAAGCACGGGGCCATGCGCCTGAGCCTGCCCCTGCACTGTTACGGTCACACCACACAGGCGCAATAAAGCGCGCGACCATAGGCGCGTCAACCAATGGCGCAGCCGCAAGGAAGACCAAGGAAAGATCAGCAGCACCACCAGCAGGCCGCTAAACAGCCACAGCAAGGCCAATACCATACGGCAAGCAAAGCGTAGCGGCCTCATGAAACCACACTAAGTGTAAACATGCGCAACCAGTCGCCTATGCTAAGGCACGGGTAAGGCATCAAGATATCGCTGCAAGATCACTGCCGCCGCCATGGCATCGTCAGCCGCATGAGTCCCTAACAATTCCTGGGCTTCCATGCTGGAACCGCGTTCGTCCACCATTGTGACGCGCACGCCAAAACGACCGTGCAGCTGATTGGCGAACCGTCTAGCCTGCAAGGTCGTGTATTGGTCTTGTCCATCGGTATTTAGCGGCAAACCCACAATTACGCCATTGGGCCGCCATTCATCCAGCAAACCCGCGATCAAAGCGAAACGCTGATCACGGGTGGTCGAGGTCAGTATCTGCAAAGGCCGTGCCTGACGCGTCAGCGTATTGCCTATGGCAACCCCGATTTTCTTGGTGCCATAGTCAAACGCCAGTAAAGTTTCTTCAAGCGTGGCCGGCATCGCCCACCAACATCATGGGGTCTATGCCCAATTGCCCCAAGGCGGCGCTATAGCGTTCTTCGGACGGCGTGTCGAACAAAATAGTATTACTGGCCGCCACATTCAACCAGGCGTTCTGCGCCATTTCGCTTTCCAGCTGACCCGCGCCCCAGCCTGCATACCCCAAGGTAATCAATAGCTTAACTGGGCCATGGCCTTGCGAAACGTCTTGCAGCACATCGCGCGAGGTGGTTAGCGCAATGCCGCCCAGTTGCACACTAGAGGTATAACCCCCTTCGGGCGCATGCAGTACAAAACCGCGATCCGTTTGGACTGGCCCGCCAAAAAACACCGGTGCATGCTGTATGGCACCAATTTCCAACGACAGATCTAGATCTATGCGCTGTAATAGATCACCCACAGTGATGTCGGTAGGTCGATTAACCACCAGCCCCAAGGCGCCCTGCTCGGTGTGCTCGCAGACGTAAATCAGTGTGTTGGCAAGCACCCCTGATACCATGCCAGGCATGGCAAGCAGGAACTGCCGTGATAAATCCGTGCTGCAATCGGTGCCTGGACGTGCAGTTGTTGTAACCATGACGGCCTCCGTGCGTAATGCCAGCCTTGCTGGCTAGCAGGTTTTATACCTCGATCAACTCGAAGTCTTCTTTACGGGCGCCGCATTCAGGGCAAACCCAGTTAGGCGGCACGTCTTCCCATTTTGTACCCGGAGCAATACCCTCTTCAGGCAGGCCGGACTCTTCATCATAAATCCAACCACAAATAAGACACATCCATGTACGCATTTTAATTCACTCACAAAATTTCAAACTCAAAAAAGTAGACTTTTGAGCGCTTCTATTAGAATGGGGGCCATCTTGTTAAATCCAATAGCCACACCTGTAAACTTGGGTGTCGCCTGTTATTTGCGAAAATTAAACGCCGTGCAAGCATCCACCCCACCTCTGGTACTTATTTTCGGCCCTTTTGACCCCACGGGGGCCAGTAGCCTGCCCGCTGATGCGGTTACCTGCGCCAGCCTGGGCTGTCATGCCCTGACGGCGCTTACCGCCATACGGGTGCAGGACACCGCCCATATTGATGAAATTCACCCCGTCGACCCAGAACTGCTGGACGACCAAGCACGTTGCCTGCTGGAAGACATGGCTGTCAAAGCCATCAAGGTCGGTCAGGTTTATACCACTGAAACGACTAGCATAGTCGCTCAAATAGCCGCAGACTATAACCATGTTCCACTAATTCTGCATCTTTTGCCCCTGCCCGACGAGTCCTTGCTGGACGACTTTAACGCCGAAGAACTGCAGGCAGCCATCTTTGAGCTGCTATTGCCCATGACCGATATTGTCATTGTCGACCACAGTTTACTGGTCCAGTGGCAGGCGGAAGGCGTGTTGTCCACAGAAAAGAACTTAACCCCGGGCCAGGCCTTGCTGCAATACGGTGCGCAATGGGTAGTCAGTTGCGGCGCGCCCCTACCAACGGGACAACTTTGCTATCTGCTTGAAGGACAAAGCAAACAAACCGCCAGTTGGCCCTGGCAGGCACCGCCCGCACGTCTACAAGACGCTGAAGGCCCTATGGCCTGCGCCCTTACCGCGCAGCTGGCCCAGGGCAGTATCACTATGCCCCAGGCTGTCCAGGCGGCCGTTGCACAGTCTACAACCTTGCTTGCCCGCAGCTTTCAACCAGGCATGGGCCAGCGTCTTATAACCCGCACCCCGGCCTAGCCTGCTATCTTCCATCCTATTAGTTACGGAGCTATTATCCATGGATGCACCCTTACGTTTTCCTAGCGGCGTCTATGGCATCACCCCAGAATGGGAAGATACGGATCGTCTGCTGGATGCCATCAGCGCTGCCGCTGCTGGCGGCATGGTGGCCTTGCAATGGCGGCGCAAAACCGCCACGCTGCAAACCGGCCCCGAGCAAGCGCGTCGTGTCGTCGCCCATTGCCAATCCCTGGGCGTGCTGGCTATTATTAATGACGACTGGCGCCTAGCCATCCTGACGGGCGCCGATGGCGTGCATCTGGGCCGCAGCGATGGCGAGCTTCCCGAAGCACGGCTGGCACTAGGTCAGCAAAAAATTCTGGGCTGCTCGTGTTACAACGATGTAGGCCTAGCCCAGCAAGCCCTGGCTGCCGGGGTTGACTATATTGCTTTCGGCGCCATGTATCCTTCAACAATCAAACCTGACGCGCCACGCGCAACTATCCAGCATATTGCCCAAGGTCGCCAGCTGGCAGCTGCTTATAGCCCTGGCCCACGCGCCGCTGTGGTGGTCATTGGCGGTATCACGCCCGACAACGCCGCCCCCCTGATAGCAGCCGGTGCAGACAGCCTTGCGTTGATCAATGGCCTGTTTGAACGCCCGGATATCCAGGCAACGGCTGCCCAGCTTGCTATGCTATGGCATTAATACTATTTCTACTTATGGACCACGCCTAACACTATGTCTCGCAATACCGAACTTTTTGACCGCGCCTGTAAAACCATACCCGGCGGCGTTAATTCGCCCGTACGTGCTTTCCGCTCGGTGGGCGGCTCGCCACGTTTCATGCAGCGTGCCAACGGCCCCTATATCTGGGATGCGGAAAACGTCCGCTATATCGACTATGTGGGTTCATGGGGTCCGGCAATATTGGGCCACGCTCACCCCGACGTCATCAGTGCCGTTCAGGCCGCTGTAGTTGATGGCCTGTCGTTTGGTGCACCCACCGAAGCGGAAATCGAGATCGCCGAGGCCATAGTCAACCTGATGCCTTCGATGGAAAAAGTCAGGCTGGTCAGTTCCGGCACCGAAGCCACCATGACGGCCATACGCTTGGCCCGTGGTGCTACCGGTCGATCCAAAATCATCAAATTTGAAGGCTGTTACCACGGCCATGCTGACAGCCTGCTGGTCAAAGCCGGTTCCGGCATGCTGACCTTCGGCAACCCCACATCGGCGGGCGTACCCCCCGAATTCATACAGCACACCCTGGTTCTGGACTACAACAACCTGGATGCTTTGGATGCCGCGTTTACTGAATACGGCCCAGAAATCGCCTGCGTGATTATCGAGCCCATCGCTGGCAACATGAACCTGATCAAACCGCTACCAGGTTACCTGGAAGGTCTGCGCGCTTTGTGTACCAAGCACGGCGCCCTATTGATTTTCGATGAAGTCATGACTGGTTTTCGTGCCGGCCCACAAGGCGTGCAAGGCTTGACTGGTGTCATCCCGGACATCACCACCCTGGCTAAGGTCATAGGCGGTGGTATGCCGGTAGGTGCATTTGGTGGTCGTGCTGACATCATGGAACACATCGCCCCAGTAGGTAATGTGTATCAGGCCGGTACCCTGTCCGGCAACCCCGTGGCAGTCGCCGCTGGGCTAGCCACGCTGAAGTTGCTGGCACAACCAGGGTTCTACGAGCGTCTGGGCGAACAGTCGCGCAAGCTGACCGAAGGCCTGGCCAAAAGCGCCAAGGTAGCAGGCGTGCCTTTCTGCACCGACTATGTAGGCGGCATGTTCGGCATGTACTTCAGCCCTGAAGTACCCACCACCTTTGCCGAAGTCTCGAAGTGCGACACCGAATTATTCAACCGCTTCTTCCATGCCATGCTGGACAAAGGCGTGTACTTTGCACCATCCGCCTTCGAAGCCGGTTTCATGTCGGCTGCCCACGATGACGACGTCATCCAGGCCACGTTGGACATCGCTGACGAAGTCTTCGCCAGCCTATAAAAAAGCTTGGCACCAGCGCCGGTCATGCTGTGTTGCAAATCCTCGCGATAGCCTTTGCTATCGCTGTGGTTTGCGCCTTGCCTGACGAACGCTGGTGCTCAAGCTTCAACGCATAAAGCAAGATTAATTAGTATCAGGCCAAGGCTGGAGGTGCCACAGCGGTTACTTCTATTTCTACGCGTGCCCTATCTTCAATCAAATCGGCTACTTCAACTGCCGTCATGCAGGGGAAGTGACGACCTATGTGCTCGCGATAGTGCTTACCGATGTCCTTAAGCGCCGCCGCATATTCCTTTTTGTCGCACACATACCAGGTCATGCGGGTAATGTGTTCTGGCCCAGCGTTGGCTTCTTTGAGCACAGCGACGATGTTCTTCAGCGTCTGGCCCACTTGCTCGGCCAAATCATCTGTTTCAAACTGCTGCTGTTCATTCCAGCCTACTTGTCCACCGACGAAAATCAGGCGACTACCCACCGTCATCTCGGTCATGATGCCATTGGCGTAGCCACGGGGCTCGGCCCAACCTGGAGGTTGCAGAAAGTTCATTAGATTTTCCTTATAAAAAGTTAAAGACTGCGTAATGCAAAACGCTGTAATTTTCCAGTTTCCGTACGTGGAAGACTGTCCAGGAAGACGATAGAGCGCGGGTATTTATACGGAGCAATGTGCGCCTTGACGTAGTCCTGTAATTTCTTAATCATGGCCTCGTCGCCGGCATAACCAGGCTTGAGCACCACAAAGGCTTTAACGATGCAGCCACGTTCAGGATCGGGATGGCCCACCACCCCGCATTCAGCCACCGCTTCGTGGGAAAGCAAAGACCCTTCCACCTCGGGTCCCGCAATGTTGTAGCCAGCGGACACGATCATGTCGTCATTACGCGCCTGATAAAACAGATAGCCGTCCTTGTCCATCATGAAAGTGTCGCCCGGCAAGTTCCAGCCATGCTGCACAAACTTCAGCTGCCTGTCATCATCCAGATAACGACAGCCCGTAGGACCCTTGACCGCCAAGCGGCCAACCACACCCGCAGCCACTTCTTGAAAATTGTCGTCCACGACTTGCGCTATATAGCCCGGCACGACTTTGCCCACAGCACCAGGACGTACCTGAGAGCCGGCGCTAGAGGCATACACATGTATCATTTCCGTGCCGCCTATACCATCCACCATTTCCAAGCCAGACGCCTGCTTCCAGAGCTGACGCGTTGCATCAGGCAAGGCTTCGCCCGCCGATACTGAACAGCGCAAACTGCTTAGATCATAGTCACCCACCAGGGCCGCCATCTGCCGATAAAAGGTAGGCGCGGTAAAGCTCATGGTGACGCCAAAGTCCTGTATGGTGCACAGCAATTCGGCAGGTGTCAGGCGTTCAGTCAATACGGTCGAGCCACCCACACGCAGCGGAAAACATAACAGGCCGCCCAAACCAAAGGTAAACGCCAGCGGCGGTGTCCCCGCCACGATGTCATCCGCGGTAATTTTCAGGATATGGCGAGCGAAGGTATCGCACATTGCCAGCACGTCCCGATGGAAATGCATACAGCCCTTGGGCTCGCCCGTGGTGCCGCTGGTAAAAGCAATCAGGCAGACATCATCGGCAGCGGTATCGCACGCAGCAAAGTCCTGGGGCTTATCTGCCGCCAGCACCGCCAAGTCACGGGGCCCGTCGCCATGGAAATAGACGGCCACAGGCTTTTGATCACAATAGGCCGGGTGCTTGGGGTCCAGGCAATACTCGACCTCCTGCGCAAGCCTGTGGTCACACAACACCGCTTGCACACGGCCTTTTTGTATGACTTTTTGAAGCTCCGTTGCGCGCAAGAGCGGCATGGTGGGCACAGTGACCATGCCAGCCTTGACCGCCGCCAACCAGGACGCTGCCATCATGACATTATTGGGACCACGCAGCATGACCCGGTTGCCCGGTTGCAAGCCCATATCCTCTACCAGCACGTGGGCAATACGATTGGTCAATACCATCAGTTCGCGATACGTCATGCTGCGCTTTACGCCGTCTTCGACCCACCTCAAAGCGATGCTATCGCCCTTGCCCTGGCTGACCAGATCGTCAACCAACGAGACAGCGCAATTCAGACGCGACGCATAAGCGACGTCAGAATTGCCATCCAACAATAACTCGGGCCACTGATCCAGTGGCGGTAGATGATCGCGTGCGAAGGTGTCGCTATGGGCTGATACTTCCATGATGATCTCCAAGCTGTAGATGTTTAAGGGGCGACGCTTTTCAGCAACTCGCGGGCTATGATTAGTTTTTGTACTTCTGTAGCGCCTTCGTATATACGCAATGCACGTATTTCACGATAAAGCTTTTCTACAGGCGCACCTGATACCACGCCGGCGCCGCCAAATATCTGCACGGCCCTATCGATAACGCGCTGAGCCGATTCCGTCGCTGCCATCTTGGCCATTGCTGCCTCGCGGGTAGTACGCACGCCCTTGACATCACGCAGCCAGGCGGCACGATAAGTCAGCAAAGCCGCCGCATCTATTTCGCAGGCCATGTCACCCAGTGCAGCTTGAGTCAACTGTAAGTCAGCCAACATCTGCCCAAACATAGGCCGGGTGGTGGCACGTGAAAGCGCCTCGTCCAGCGCCCTACGGGCAAAGCCCAGGGCAGCAGCCGCCACCGACGCACGGAATATATCCAGCGTCATCATGGCAATCTTGAAGCCTTGCCCTGGTTCACCCAGCAGCCGTGATACTGGCACCCGACATTGCGTAAATTTCAGGGTAGCCAAAGGGTGTGGCGCAATCACGTCTATACGTTCTGTAATTTCCAGGCCGGGGGTATCGGCATCGACCACAAAAGCACTGATGCCTCGGGCACCGGGGGCTTCGCCCGTGCGCACAAACACACAGTAGAAATCAGCGATACCACCATTGGATATCCAAGTTTTTTCGCCATCCAATACATAGAAATCACCATCACGCACAGCCTTACAGCTCATGGCAGCTACATCCGAGCCGGCATCCGGTTCGGAGAGAGCAAAGGCCGCAATCGCCTTGCCGCTGGCGACTCGCGGTAGAAAGTCATTGCGCAAGGCATCGCTGCCTGCAATGGAAATAGCCCCGCTGCCCAGACCTTGCATAGCAAACGCGAAGTCAGCCAAACCATCATGGCGCGCCAAGGTCTCACGCATAATGCACACAGCACGTGAGTCAATTTCCGGCCAACGGCCGCCCCAACGCCCATCCGGTCCCGCAGGCACGGCAATTTGCAACCAACCCGCCACGCCCAGTTCGCTGACCAGATGACGGCAAGCCGCATCGGTATCGCTGTGGTCTATAGCGCTTAGAGTACGCTTGCACCAGGCATCCAATTCGGTTGCCAGTTCCGTATGCCGCTCGTCGAAGAACGGCCAATCCAGCCAGCTAGTATCACTCATTCAATCACCTTGGAATACAGGTTTTTGTTTCGCAACAAAGGCGTCGTAAGCACGCCGGAAGTCGTTAGTTTTCATACAGATGGCCTGGGCTTCGGCTTCGGCCTCTATGGCCTCGTCGACGCCCATATTCCATTCCTGATGCAGCAATTTTTTCGTGATGCTGTGCGCAAAGGTAGGACCATCGGCCAGCTGACGGGCTAGTTTCTGTGCAGCATCCATCAGGCTTGCAGAGTCTTCCAGACGGGTGAAAAAACCCCAGTTCAGGCCTTCGTCCGCAGTCATGGCACGACCGGTATACAGCAATTCAGAGGCACGCCCCTGGCCTATCATGCGCGGCAACAAGGTGCATGCGCCCATGTCTGCACCAGCCAGACCCACGCGGGTAAACAAGAAGGCTGTACGTGCTGCAGGCGTACCGACGCGCAAATCAGACGCCAGGGCAATCATGGCGCCGGCTCCGGCGCAAATTCCATCAACAGCAGCAATCACTGGCTGAGGACAAGCACGTATGGCCTTGACCAGGTCACCTGTCATGCGGGTGAAATCCAGCAATTCCGGCATGCTCATCTTGGTCAGTGGTCCAATAATTTCATGGACGTCGCCACCGGAGCAAAAGTTGCCGCCTGCGCCTGTAATCACTACCGTTTTAATATCTGTGGCGTAGACCAGGTCACGAAACAGGTCACGCAGCTCGGCATAGGAATCAAAGGTCAGTGGGTTCTTGCGTTCAGGGCGATTCAGGGTGATGGTGGCCACCTTGCCGTCCTCGGAGACGCTCCAGAGAAAGTTACGAGCGTGATAATCCGCGAAACTACGTTTGTGATGCACCATGGTGTGAACTACGTTATCCATACTATTTCCTTAATTCAAAATTAACCAGCCATCACTTCCCCGCCGTCTATGGGGATAGATTGACCATTGACCGCCTTGGCGCCTGGCATGCACAGCCAGGCCACCGCATCGGCGACCTCGTCGGGTTGTACCAGCCGTCCCTGAGGGTTGCGTTCAGCCAGCTTGGCTTTGGCTTGCTCGGGCGACATCCCCGTTTTCTGAGTAATGTTGTTGACTGCGTCCTGGACGATGTCGGTTTCGGTATAGCCCGGACAGACCGCATTCACGGTCACGCCTTTGGTGGCCACTTCCAGCGCCAAGGCACGCGTCAGCCCTATGACACCGTGTTTAGCGGCGCAATAGGCACTGACATAGGAATAGCCAATCAAGCCAGCCGTACTGGCCACATTGACGATACGCCCCCACTGCTGGGCCAGCATGCCAGGCAAAGCAGCCTGCATACAATGAAAAGTACCGGTCAGATTGACCGCTATCATCTGGTGCCAGTCAGCCTCGGTCAGACGATCGAAGCGTTGGCTGACGGCCTGTCCGGCGTTATTCACCAGGATATCAATGACGCCCAACGCATCTTTAGCCTGTCCAAAAGCACGCTGTACGTCCGTGGCGCTAGCGATATCACCCACCACATAAGCAAGCTGACCACGGCCAGCCAACTGCTGAACGGCACTTTGCAGCCCAGCTTCGCCACGCCCCATCAGGGTTACAGCGGCCCCGGCATCCAACAAATGGCCTGCCACGGCATAGCCTATGCCGCGCGAAGCGCCGGTAATTAGTGCGTGGCGACCCGCCAGTGGCAATGTTTGGCTCATTTTCCTATCGGCTGAGCATAGGCAGCCGCCCTTTCAAAGTTGGTTTCCAATTGACGCTTGGCCGGGAAGTACTGCTTGGGCCAGCTAAGGTCGGTAAAGCCTATGCGGGCCGACTCGCGCAAGGTCCAGGCGGCATCCGCCAAATGCGGCCTGGCCAAAGCGCACAAGTCGGCGCGGCCAGAAGCAATAATGCTGTTGACGTGATCGGCCTCGAAGATGGCCCCCACCGCAATGGTGGGTATGCGCGCTTCGTTGCGTATGCGGTCAGAAAATGGTGTCTGGTACATACGGCCATACACAGGTGCTTCCGCCTTGCTGACCTGCCCCGACGAACAGTCCACCATATCAGCGCCCGCCTGCTTGAAGTAGCGGGCAATCTCTATCGCATCGTCAGGCGTAATACCGCCTTCCACCCAGTCATGCGCAGAAATCCGCACCGACATGGGCAATTGTTCTGGCCACACAGCGCGCATGGCGTTAAAGACTTCCAGCGGGTAGCGCAAACGATTTTCCAGCGATCCGCCGTAGTCGTCAGTACGCTGGTTGGTCAAAGGCGAAATGAAACTGGACAATAAATAACCGTGGGCACAGTGCAGTTCCAGCCAGTCAAACCCAGCATCCGCGGCACGCTGTGCCGCCTGTACAAACTCGTCCCTGACCGTGTCCATCTGTTGTTGCGTCATGGCTTGCGGGACTTGTGAAACACCGTCGATATAAGGCAAGGCAGATGCCGATACCAAGGGCCAATTACCTTCAGTCAACGGCAAATCGGTGCCTTCCCAACTGACGCGGGTAGAACCCTTGCGTCCAGCATGACCGATTTGCACGCCGATATGTGCATCGCTGTTGTGGTGCACAAAATCAACGATGCGACGGAAGGCCACGGCCTGCTCGTCATTCCATAAACCCGGACATCCCGGAGTAATGCGGGCCTCGGGTGACACACACGTCATTTCCACCATAACCAACCCGGCCCCGCCCATGGCACGACCGCCCAGATGCACCAAGTGGAAGTCGCCAGGCACACCATTCACGCTGGAGTACATCGCCATAGGCGAAACTACGACACGGTTTTTCAGGGTGATGCTGCGCGCGCTATAGGGCGTCAACATAGGCGGCACAGCGTGCTGGTCTGGAGTAACAGTGATACCAGTGGCTTCTGCCAGCCAACGCTCGTAACCTTCCAACCAGACGGCGTCACGCAGGCGTAGGTTTTCGTGAGAAATACGCTGCGAACGAGTCAGCAACGAATAGGCAAACTGCTGAGGCGGGAAGTCCGCATAGCGCTCGACGTTCTCGAACCACTCGGTAGAGTTACGTGCCGCATTCTGAATTTTCAGGACTTCAACGCTACGCACATCCTGGTAATGAGCCAGGCCCTTGGTCAGGTCGCCTGCCTGGGCCTTAATCGAGTTGGTCAGCTCGATGGCATCTTCCAAAGCCAGCTTGGTGCCAGACCCTATGGAAAAGTGTGCCGTATGAGCAGCGTCACCCATCAGTACGACAGGAATACGCCTGCCGTCGGGCAAGGTTTGCTCATGCACCCAATTGCCACAAATTACCCGTGGGAACTGTATCCAGATAGCCGACCCACGCAAATGCTTGGCGTTGGAAATCAGCTTATTACCCTCTAACCAAGGCGCAAACAGCTTTTCGCAATAAGCGATGCCGTCCTCTTGGCTCATGCCTTCCAGCCCAGAAGCACGCCAGGTTTCGTCGCGGGTTTCTACAATAAAGGTCGCCATGCCCGGCTCGAACTGATAGGCATGGGCCTGAAACCAGCCGTGCTCAGTTTCCACGAAAGCAAAGGTAAAGGCGTCGAATTTCTTTTCTGTGCCCAGCCAAATAAAACGACACTTGCGCGTGTCTATGTCGGGCTGATAGGTGTCCGCATAACGAGTGCGTACCCGGCTATTCAGGCCATCGGCAGCAATCAACAGATCGGCCTGATATTTTTGTGCAATCGCCTGGTCATCGGTGACTTCGGTTTCATATACCAGATCGACGCCCAATTCCCGGCCCCGCTCTTGCAGGATGTTCAGTAGCTTTTGCCGACCTATGCCGATAAAACCATGACCGCTGCTGCGCAGGCTGTGACCCTTGAAGTGGATTTCAATATCATCCCAGTGATTAAAGGCCTGGCTGATGCGTTCAGCCGATATAGGGTCAGCAATTTTCAGGTTATCCAAAGTGGCATCCGAAAACACCACACCCCAGCCAAAGGTGTCATTGGGACGATTGCGTTCCACCACCGTGACCTGATTGTCAGGGTTCTGCAATTTCATCAGCAGGCCAAAATACAAGCCAGCAGGTCCTCCGCCTATGCAAACGATTTTCATGTTTTCTCCGTATACGGTTGTTATGGAAATCCCTAGCGGCGTATGCACCTGGCTTCCATCAATATATTTTAGGCTTCAACTATATCGCCAAAAAAAATCAGGCGCAAGCAATTTCAGACTATCAGCCCAAGGGATTTCCCCAGCAGAACACAGGAACACTACCCTTGAGCTTGATCTGGCTTAAACAAGTACGACTTCGTGCAGCGGAGAAACTAATTTCACACTATTATCTATTGCACGGCATGAAGATAGTTGAAGCATAGAACTTTTTACCACCGTCTATTTCTACACTAGGGATACCATGAGCGAAACGCCACTTTCCATGATTGCTGAAGATCCTATTCCAGACTTGGAAACCCGAGCGGTCCCTGAAGATCATCAGAGCCTGCGTCTGTGGTTGCGCATGCTGACCTGCACCAATCTGGTTGAAAGCGAAATCCGTAGCCGCTTGCGCACAGAATTTTCTACCACTTTGCCACGCTTTGACCTGATGGCGCAACTGCTGCGCACCCCTAACGGGATGAAAATGAGCGAGCTTTCGCGCCACATGATGGTCACCAACGGCAACATCACCGGCATTACCGACCAACTGGAAAAAGAAGGCATGGTAGAACGCGTCAAAGTCGCGACAGACCGACGCAGTTCGCTGATACGCCTAACTGCCAAAGGCAAGCGCCAGTTCAAAAAAATGGCCGAACAACACGAAGCCTGGATACAGTCTTTTTTCGGCGATCTTTCAGAAAAAAGCCGCAAACACTTGTTTGAAGCGCTGGGTGAGCTTAAGCTTGTAACCCGCACGCAGTTATCAGAAAAACCCTGAATATCACTGCCTTTCCGAACACAATCGCCCTTTTTGTTTTTATTCACGCTGACTAGTCATGGCCGTTAATTTATATATACCCCCCGCATCCGATATTTTCCCTGTTCCCGGCATTGAAATTGGCATAGCCCAGGCCGGCATACGCAAGGCTAATCACAATGACCTGACGGTATTTCGCCTGGCACCAGGCACCCAGGTCGCGGGGGTGTTCACCACCAACCGCTTCCGTGCCGCCCCCGTGCAAGTGTGCGAAAGCCATTTAGCGGCAGGCCATGACATACGCGCCCTGGTCATCAATACCGGCAACGCCAATGCAGGCTCCGGCAGCAGCGGCTTGCAAGCGGCTCAGCGCAGCTGTACCGCCGTAGCAGAACTACTGGATGTGCTGCCCCAACAGGTGTTGCCATTTTCCACCGGCGTCATTCTGGAGCCATTGCCCATAGACCGCCTGGTCGCTGCCCTGCCCGCAGCAACAGCCAATTTCCAATCAGATAATTGGTTTGCCGCTGCCCATAGCATCATGACCACCGACACCCAGCCCAAAATCGTGTCACAACGCCTGGACTTGGGTGGCCAACGCATTACGATTACCGGTATCAGCAAAGGCGCGGGCATGATACGCCCCAACATGGCCACCATGCTGGGCTACCTGGGTACAGACGCCGGGCTAGCCCCTGAATTGCTGGCCGAAACCACGCGTGCCATAGCGAACCAATCGTTCAATCGCATCACGGTTGATGGCGACACGTCCACGAATGACTCTTTTATCATCATGGCCACGGGTCAAAGCGGCGTCGTCATTGAGTCTGTTGCTGACCCCTTGTACGCACCGCTATTCCAGGCACTAGCCGCGGCCGCGACCGAACTGGCGCAGAAAATCGTGCGTGATGCCGAAGGCGCGACCAAGTTCATGACAATACAAGTTGAACAGGCTGGCACCACGGAAGAAGCCCTGAAAGTGGCTTACGCCGTAGCGCAATCACCCCTAGTCAAAACCGCATTCTTTGCCTCGGATCCCAACCTGGGTCGGATACTGTGTGCCATAGGCTACGCTGGCATAGACGATCTGGACGTCAGTGGCATCAAGCTGTGGCTGGGCGATGTCCTGGTCGCCAGCAACGGCGAACGCCACCCTGATTACCGGGAAGAGGATGGCCAACGGGTCATGAAGGAAGCGGAGATACAGGTGAAGATACAGCTAGGTCGTGGCGATAAGACGGAAACGGTATATACCTGCGACTTTTCGCACGAGTACGTGACGATTAATGCGGATTATCGGTCTTAAGTCTTAAAGTAGTGCAGCGTTCTTAGGCGTGGTGGTGTTGGTCTTGTAGGTACCTTCTTTTTATGCGTACCGTCATTGGTCTTGTAGGTACGTTCGCCCTTACGTGCCGAGCTCCTTACTCTGTGATCCCGCTACGCGGAAAATCACTCCCGTAAGGACTCGCCACTACGGGCTAGGCGCGAGTTCAGAACAGGGCTTTTAGGAGCGGTTGAGTTAGTTTGTGACCTTCACTAGTGCGTAAAGACCTCGTCCAAGCTGTCGGCATCCAGAACATTTAGCGACCAGGTTTCCAGTTGCGCTGGCGTGGCTGACAGCAGGCGCTGTTGCAGTGTTTTAGGTAAGGGACCAAATTTACGAACCAACAGGCGCTGCAGCAAGGTGGCTTCGCCTTTGCGAACGCCTTGTTCTATTCCTTTAGCTTCACCTTGACGCAACCCTCGCGTCAGTCCTTGTTTCAAGCCTTTCTCAAGGCCCTCTTCCAATCCCTGAGCACGGCCACGCTTAAGCCACGAGCGTTCGATGCTGGTGACATAGCTCACTTTGTATTCTTGCTCCAGGTCTATCATGGCTTCCTCAAAGGCGGGTTGTAGGTCGGCGGATATATTGATTATCCAGTTGATCAGGCGAAACAGCTGATACACGTCCTCGGGGCGGTAGTGGTAGCGATACAGCAGGCGCATCAGCTGTGTTTTGGAGGCCACTCGAACCGGGTCGTTCTTGCGGGTTTGCTGGGCCTGCAACTGGGCCATCACCACCACGGCAAAGGGGTTGGTCGCGGCCAACTGCTCCAGCTCCTCCCAACGCGCTCGCCATGTGGCTAAGTTTACGATAGGAAAGGCAAAGTTTAAATAGGCGGCGCCTGAAGCCGCATTGCCTTCGCTATAGGTCAGTTGGGTCGCCTGGCTGGTCCCGGCGGTCAGTACCCCCAGGCTGGTGATCTGCACAGTGTGACCGTTAACACTGGCCGGGTAGTGGCTACGGATGCGGCAGTAGTAGCTAAACATGCGTTCGCTAAACACCTGCAGGTTTTGTACCGTCACCCGCCCGCTTTGCACTTCAATGTGGATCAGCAGCCAAATGGGCTGTTGTCCGTGGGTGTAGACCTGCACCAGCATGTCGGCGTAGCGCCGACCGGTGGCCGAGGTGTGGTTAATCGCTTGCAGCTCCTTATCCAGAAAGGCCGGCGGTACGCTCCAGTCGATCTGCCCATGCAACCACGGGGCCAGGAGCGCCACAAAGGCCGGGAAATACTGGCGTATGGCCACCTTCCAAGGGCTGTCGTAGTCGGTGGCGGAGTCGGGCATGACATAGGGGTCCTTACAGCGATCATTGAAGCGACGACTGTAGGAAATCGCACGGCACTTGCCTATACGGACAAGCCACGGTGGGCCTAAATGTCCCGGCCGTGTCATCAGTGAACTCTTTCACCTGTCCCTAAGGCGGGCAAGCGTCGTGCTCACGGCAGCGCCCTTTGCGCAAGCGGGGGCGCAGAGTGAGTACGGCGCTTGACGGCCGATGGCGCTTAAGAGAGCTTAGGGTTTAGGTGTGGCATTGTTGATACATTAAATACCGTCATCCTCACGTGTGATGTTGCTGGTCTTATAGGTACGTCCGCCCTTACGTGGCAGGCTCCTTACTCTGTGCCCCGCTACGCGAAGGCACTCCCGTAAGGACCTACCACTACGGGCTAGGCGCGAGTTCAGAACAGCTTGCTAACACCCGTTGGATTCATGATGCAGCGTCGCTAGTGAAGCCTTCCTGCAGCCCCTAAGGCGGGTAAACGCTGTGCTCGCGGCAGCGCCCTTTGCGCAAGCGGGGGCGCAGAGTGAGTACTGCGGTTGACGGCCGATGGTATGAAAGAAACGAAACCATACAGCGCCTGACCCAAACCATAGTCATCCATGTACACCAGTTGACGGACAGACGCGTCGCGTCGAGAATGACTAACTAAGAAGATAAAACCTAGAAAATAAAAAACCACATCACCCAGCGAGACCAGCATGAACAAAGCCAATACGCCTGACATGTCCAACCTTTGGATGCCTTTTACCGCTAACCGTCAGTTCAAGCAGCAGCCGCGCTTGCTGGCCAAGGCCAAGGGCATGTACTACACCACCACCGAGGGACAGCAGGTGCTGGATGGGACAGCGGGCTTATGGTGCGTTAATGCTGGACACGGGCGCGAGGAGATTATTCAGGCCATCACTCAGCAGGCGACGGAACTGGATTACGCGCCTAGTTTTCAGTTGGGGCACGAAGATTCCTTTACCGCTGCCAGTGCGGTTGCCAAGTTTATGCCTGCCGGCCTGGACAGGATATTTTTCACCAATTCGGGATCCGAGTCAGTGGATACTGCCCTGAAGATTGCTCTGGCCTACCACCGGGCGCGCGGCGAGGGGCAGCGCACGCGGTTGATCGGTCGTGAGAGGGGCTATCACGGTGTGGGATTTGGCGGTATCTCGGTGGGCGGTATTTCTGCCAATCGCAAAACCTTTTCGTCGGCGCTGATACCCGGAACTGACCATCTGCCGCATACCCATGACTTGGCGCACAATGCCTGGTCACGCGGCCAGCCCGCTTGGGGTGCCCACTTTGCTGATGACCTGGAGCGTATTATTGCCTTGCACGATGCGTCCACCATCGCCGCAGTTATTGTGGAACCGTTAGCTGGGTCTACTGGTGTGCTGCTGCCGCCTAAAGGCTACCTGGAAAAACTGCGCGCCATTACTGAAAAGCACGGCATCTTGCTGATCTTTGATGAGGTGATTACTGCTTTTGGTCGCCTGGGCGCGGCAACGGCCAGTGACTTATTCGGGGTGAAGCCCGATTTGATTGCCTTGGCAAAAGGTATTAGTAATGCGGCTGTGCCTGCGGGCGCGGTGGCTGTGCGTCGCGAAGTTCACGATACCATTTTGGAGGCCGCTGCCAATGGCATAGAGTTTTTCCACGGCTATACCTACTCTGCCCACCCGCTGGCGACGGCGGCAATTATTGCTACTTTGGGTATTTACGAAAACGAACAGTTGTTCCAACGGGCTGCCGGACTGTCTTCTGCCTTCGAAGATGCTGCACACAATCTGCAGGGCGCTCCACACGTGATTGATGTACGTAACCTGGGCTTGGTAGCAGGTATAGAACTTGCGCCCCGTCCTGGCGCTCCTGGGGCGCGGGCGGCAGAGGCCTTCGGAAAGTGTTTCGATCAGGGCGTCCTGGTGCGTTACACCGGCGACATTCTGGCGATTTCACCGCCGTTGATTATCGACAACGCGCAAATAGACCAAATCTTCAGCACCATAGCCCAAGTCCTGAAAACCATAGATTAGGGCACAAGCAGCTAAGCAAAAGGGGAATGCTAGCTATAGCATTCCCCTTTTTATTTCCAGACTAGCCGTTAAGCAGCCCCTAGCGTATAAGCCTTAAACCGCTTCTGTCGCGTAGTCTTCCATGGGCGGGCAAGCACACATCAAGTTGCGATCACCCCAGGCGTTGTCTACACGGGCCACGGGCGGCCAGTACTTGTTATCGCGCAAGGATGCTACTGGGTAGCAAGCCTGCTCACGGCTGTAGTCATGATGCCATTCGGTCACCAGCAACATTTGCGCTGTGTGTGGCGCGTTCTTCAGTACGTTGTCATCAGGATCGCTGACACCGCTTTCAACCGCGGCTATTTCAGCCCGTATGGCGATCATGGCGTCAATGAAGCGGTCTAGCTCGGCCAGACCTTCGGACTCTGTGGGTTCTACCATCAGGGTGCCTGCGACTGGGAAGCTCATGGTGGGGGCGTGGAAGCCGTAGTCCACCAAGCGCTTGGCAATGTCTTCGCCTGAAATGCCGCTGCTGTCCTTGATAGGGCGTATATCCAAGATGCACTCGTGCGCGACACGGCCGCCAGGCGCTGCATACAGTATGGGATAGTGCTGGCTTAAGCGCGATGCGATGTAGTTGGCATTCAGAATGGCAACTTCGGTGGCGCGCAGCAAGCCTTCCGCACCCATCAGGGTGATGTACAAATACGGTATGGGCAGTATGCTGGCCGATCCAAACGGGGCTGCCGACACAGGGCCTACGGCCGCATCGGCGGCTAAAAAGCCGGATTCGCCGACAACACCTGGCAAATAAGGGGCCAGGTGCGAACGCACCGCCACTGGACCGACACCAGGCCCGCCGCCGCCATGTGGAATGCAGAAGGTTTTGTGCAGGTTCAGGTGGGACACGTCGGAACCGAATTTGCCAGGCTTGGCCAGACCAACCATGGCATTCATGTTGGCGCCATCCAAATACACCTGGCCGCCAGCCTGATGCACTAGCTCGCAAATTTCGGTGACGGCGATTTCGAAAACGCCATGGGTGGATGGGTAGGTAATCATCAAGGCCGACAAACGATCGCCGACGCTGGCGATTTTTACCTTCAGGTCGTTGACATCAACGTTGCCATGGTCGTCGGACGCTACCACCACCACATCCATGCCAGCCAACTGGGCTGACGCAGGGTTGGTGCCATGGGCAGACGCGGGAATCAAGCAGACATTGCGCTGATCCTGACCGTTGGCCTGGTGGTAAGCACGTATGGCCAGCAAGCCGGCGTATTCGCCCTGCGCCCCGGAATTGGGCTGCAGGCTGATGGAATCGTAGCCGGTGATTTCACACAAGGCCTTGGACAGGCGATCGATCAGTTCCTGATAGCCCTGACTTTGCGAGGCTGGAGCAAACGGGTGCACATTGCCGAATTCCGGCCAGGTCACCGGTATCATTTCAGCTGTGGCATTGAGCTTCATGGTGCATGAACCCAGCGGTATCATGGTGCGATCCAGCGCCAAGTCCTTGTCCGCCAAAGCGCGCAGATAGCGCAGCATGTCGGTTTCTGACTGTATGCGCGAGAATATCGGATGGGCCAGTATGGCCGATTGACGCAGTAGTTCGTCAGGCAAGCCATGCACAGCAGGCAGGCCTAGTGCTGTAGCTGCGGCCACGTCAAAGTCACGTCCCACGGCGTTGGCAAATACCTGCAGCAAGGCATGGACTTCGTCCACAGTAACGGTTTCATCCAGCGATATGGCCAGTTGACTGTCGCTGACCTTGCGCAGGTTGATGGACGCCGCCAATGCAGCATCCACTATCACCTGCGTCTGCGAGCCGCTGTCTATCAGCAAAGTATCAAAGTAGGTGTCGTTGACTACCTTCAACCCCAGGCCATCCAGCGAACGGCTCAAGTAGGCGGTCAGGTAAGCCACACGCTCGGCGATGCGACGCAGGCCCTTGGGACCGTGCCATACCGCGTACATCCCAGCCATAACGGCCAGCAAGACCTGGGCCGTACATATATTGGAGGTCGCTTTTTCACGACGTATGTGCTGTTCGCGAGTTTGCAGCGCCAAGCGCAACGCGGGCGCGCCCTGGCTGTCTTTGGATACGCCCACCAAACGGCCAGGCATATTGCGCTTGAATGCATCCTTACACGCCATGAAACCGGCGTGTGGGCCACCAAAGCCCAGCGGCACGCCAAAGCGCTGCGAGGAGCCAACGGCGATATCTGCGCCCCACTCTCCGGGAGCGGCCAATAACGTCAGAGCCAGCAAGTCGGTAGCGACGGCCACCACGCCACCCTGGGCATGGACGGCATCCGCCACGGCACGGTAGTCCAGTACGCCACCCAGGCTGTGCGGGTATTGCAGCAGTACGCCAAAGCATTCTGGCAGATCCTGGGTTTCATCACCCACGACCACCTGGATATCCAACCCGCTAGCGCGGGTCTTAAGCAACTCTATGGTTTGCGGATGACAATGGTGCGAGGCAAAAAACACCTTGCTTTTGGAACGTGCTCCGCGTCTTGCCAAGGTCATGGCCTCGGCGGCTGCGGTAGCTTCGTCCAACAGGGACGAATTTGCAATGTCCAGGCCTGTCAGGTCAGCGACCATGGTTTGGTAATTCAGTAGGGCTTCCAGACGGCCTTGGGAAATTTCTGGCTGGTAAGGCGTGTAAGCCGTATACCAAGCTGGGTTCTCTAGAATATTACGCAGGATAACGTTAGGTACATGAGTACCGTAGTACCCCTGACCTATGTAGTTGCGATACAGCTGATTACGGCCGGCAATCTGCTTAAGCTCAGCCAAGGCATCAGCTTCACTGCGTGCTGCGGGCAGATCCAACTGACCATAGTTCAGGATGCTAGCTGGCACCACCTCTTGGATCAGGCTGTGCAAGTCGGGCACACCTATCGCTGCCAGCATTTTGGCCTGATCGGCCGTGGCCGGACCAATATGGCGAGGAATAAAGTCAGAATGGGGGTCAAGATCACGCAACATAATCAGCCTGTACAGTACGAATGGTTCGCAACAAAAAAGAGAGGCCTGTCTGCACAGGCCTGGTATGAAGTGGCGCTTAAGCGTCGTCGCCCAGGGCTTCGTAGCCAGCGGCATCCAACAAGCCATCAAGATCAGCCACGTTAGTGGGCTTGATTTTGAAGATCCAGGTATCAAAAGCGGCCTGATTGATCAAGTCGGGCTGATCGTTCAGCTCTTCGTTGAACGCCACGACTTCGCCGCTAACTGGCGCGTAGATGTCGGACGCGGCTTTAACAGACTCAACCACACCGGCGGTATCGCCAGCCTGCAAGGTCACATCGGTGTTGAAATCGCCCACGAACACCAAGTCACCCAGTTGGTCCTGGGCGCTGTCGGTAATGCCCACTAACAACAGGTCGCCGTCAAGTTTGACCCACTCGTGGGAGGAAGTGTATTTACGATCGGTAGGTAGAGCCATGAGTATCCCCGGAAAAATAAGATGATGAATTTGTATTAAGCAATAACTTTGCCGTTACGCACGAACGGCATTTTCACGACTTGGGCAGGCAGCCATTTACCGCGAATTTCGACTTGGATGTCGTCGCCTGGCTGCACGCCTAAAGGTACCCTGGCCATACCTATGGAGACGCCCATGGTAGGTGACATAGAGCCACTGGTCAGTTCGCCATCGCCCTGGGCGGTGCGAACCTTCATGTGACCGCGCATAATGCCGCGTTCCAGTAATTTAACGCCCACCAAGGTTAGGTCGACCTTTTGCGCTTCAAGAGCTTCACGGCCGATAAAACGGCGCTCGGTGTCCTTCAAGGAGACCGTCCACGACAGGCCGGACACCAAAGGTGTCACGTCTTCATTCATTTCCTGACCGAACAGATTCATGCCGGCCTCCAGGCGCAAGGTATCACGCGAGCCCAAGCCACAAGGACGCACGCCTGCCTGGGCCAGATCCTGCCAGAACGCCTGCACCTGATTGGCGGGCAGCACAATTTCATAGCCGTCTTCGCCGGTATAGCCGGTACGCGCCACCAAAGTATCGGTCTCGACAAACACCCCAGTGAATGGGGCCAGATCACGCGTTTCATGGGCCCAAAGTGGGCGTACTTCCCAAACCTTTTCGCGAGCCTGCGGACCTTGCACCGCCACCATGGCCAGATCGTGGCGTGGCGTAACTTCCACGTCAAGGTTTTTAGCAATGACAACGCTTTGCATCCAGGCCAAGTCTTTGTCGGCACAACCGGCATTCACAATGGCGCGCCACTGTGTGGGGCTGAAAAAGTACACGATCAGGTCATCAATGACACCACCCTGATCATTCAGCATGCAGGAATACAGGGCCTTGCCCGGTACATTGACCTTGGCGACATCGTTGGCCAGCAGGAATTTCAGAAATATTGTGGCGTCGGTGCCGGTAATATCTATGTTCAGCATATGCGACACGTCGAACATGCCGGCCCCCTGGCGTACCGCATGGTGCTCTTCCAGTTGCGAGCCATAGGCCACGGGCATGCTCCAGCCGCCGAAGTCGACCATTTTGGCGCCGAGCTCGGTATGTAGAGTATGTAAGGGGGTTTGCTTTAACGCTGAAGTCATGAACTAGCTCCGGAAACAAAAAGTGAACGACGTAAGCCACCAATACGCTGGCCAGCACCGCCCTTCTGTCCTTTTGCCTGAGAGTTGACCCCGTACTGGCGGTGTTCACCTTCGGCGCCCGCGAGTATCGCCTTTACGGCGTTGCGGGTCTCTCCAGAGTGCTGCCCTGCATGTTATTACGATCACAAACAATACACCAGCGGTACGGGGTGCCTGAGCGATTCTGGGCGAATTGCGCCTTCGGCGGCCGGGTTTAAACGGCTCTCTCCCGCTGCATGTAATGACAGCAGCCGAAAGCATAACGCGAAAGTGCGCCAACACCAAATGAAATTATGAGCTGGCACGGTTAAACATGTTGCACCAATCTTTTTTCTTAGGCGTCTCCGCTCTCTTAGCCTCGGTTATTGCGCTTGTGGGTGCGTCCGCCCGCTGTGCCGGGCTCCTTACTCGATCGCCCGCTTCGCAAAGCGACTGCCGTAAGGCCCCGCCACTACGGTCTCATCGTGTATTCAGAATAGCTTGCTAACGCCTGCTAGATTAACGTTGAAGCACCGCCTGTGAGGCCTTTTGTCAGCCCACCAGGCAGGCAAACGTTGGGTTCACGGCAGCCCCTTTGCGAAGCGGGGGGCAGAGTGAAGCCCGACGGTTGACGGCCGATCGTGCTTAAAAAACCTAAAGGTTTGTGCGTGGCATTGTTGGTACTTTAAGTCGCATCGCCCTTTCGCGGTGGGCACCTTACTGGCTCATTGCAAGTTCGGAACAACGCTCAGGAGCGGGTAAGCGCACGCCCGCAAGCCACCCCAGACGACCAGGCCCACTGAAAGTTATAGCCCCCCAGCCAGCCGGTGACGTCCAGTGCTTCCCCCACCAGATACAAGCCTGGCACAGTTTTGGCTTCCATGGTCTTCTGGTTGATTGCCCGGGTGTCCACCCCACCACGCATGACTTCGGCCTTTTTGTACCCGGCAGTTCCTGCTGGATTAATCGACCAACGATGTATAGTTTGCACCACTCGGCGCAGGACTTTATCGGGCACATCGGCCAGGCGCTGACTGGCCAAAGGCAGGCCGCCAGCTTCTACGGCCTGATGCAGATCCGCCAGCCAGACTTCAGACAGGCGCTTGGGCCACAAGGTATTCAATACCGTACCCAATTGCTGTTTGCTGCCGGACTTGGCGGCCAGTAAATCGTGCTCCAGGTCTATGCCGGGCGCTAAATCAATGTGCAGGGCTTCGCCAGGGTTCCAGTAACTGGATATCTGCAAGATAGCTGGCCCGGACAAGCCTCTATGGGTGAATAGCAAGTCCTCAAGAAAGCGTCCTTTACCAGCGGCCAAGCCACCAGGATCGGACTTGACATCGACCTCCAAGGCCACGCCGCTTAACGAACTAAAGGACGCCCATTCTTGGGCATCAAAAGTCAAAGGCACCAACGCAGGACGCGGTTCTATGATCTTCAGGCCAAACTGACGTGCTACAGACAAACTGAAATCAGTCGCCCCCAATTGGGGTATGGCCATGCCGCCGGTGGCCAGCACCAGTTGATGGGCGTTCACAGGCCCCTGATTGGTCGCCAATTGGAAAACATTATTTTCATGTGACACAGACTGTACCGTGCAGGGCATGCGCCAAGTGACCCGGCCACGCTGGCATTCTTCTTTGAGCAGATCAATAATCTGCTCGCTGGAGTCATCGCAAAACAGCTGGCCCTTGTGTTTCTCGTGCCAGCGTATGCCGTGCTGCTCGACCAGATCAATGAAATGCTGGGGTGTATAAGCCGCCAGCGCAGAACGACAGAACCTGGGGTTCTGCGACAGGAAATTCGCTGCCGTTGTTCCCTTGTTGGTGAAATTGCAGCGGCCGCCCCCCGAAATACGGATTTTCTCTGCCAAGCGGGTAGCGTGCTCTATCAAGACCACGCGCAAACCCCGTTGGCTGGCAACGGCGGCCGCCATCATACCGGCAGCCCCCGCGCCTATAACCGCTACATCAAACACCTGACGCGCCACTGTTTTATTCTTTGATGCAGTCAACGTAGTAGCGGCTGCTGTCATCGTCCAGGGTTTCCTGCGCCAAGCCATGCACATAGGTTTCAAAGCCAGGGAAATTGGCATTGAACTCACGAGCAAACTGCAGGTAATGAACGATGCGCTGGTTAAAGCGTTCGCCTGGAATCAGCAAGGGTATGCCGGGCGGGTAAGGCGTTAACAAGACCCCGGTGACCCGACCTTCCAGCTCGTCTATCCCAACACGTTCGGTCTCGCGGTGGGCCATCTTGGCGTAGGCGTCAGATGGCTTCATGGCAGGCACCATGTCGCTTAGATAGACTTCCGTCGTCAAGCGCGCCAAATCGTATTTACGATAAGAGGCATGAATTTGCTGACACAGATCGCGCAAGCCCATTTTTTCGTAGCGCTTATGGATTTTGCAGAAATCCGGCAGTATCCGCCACATGGGCTGGTTGCGGTCGTAGTCGTCCTTGAACTGTTGCAGTGCCGTTACCAGCGTATTCCAGCGGCCTTTGGTAATGCCTATGGTGAACAGAATAAAGAAAGAATACAAGCCAGTCTTTTCGATGACGATACCGTGTTCGGCCAAATACTTAGACACCAAGGCCGCCGGTATACCGGTTTCGGCAAAGGTACCCGACATATCCAGGCCAGGGGTAACCACCGTCGCCTTGATGGGGTCCAGCATATTGAAGCCTTCGGCCAAATCGCCAAAGCCATGCCATTCGTCGCCGGACTCCAGTATCCAGTCGTCGCGCTGGCCTATGCCATCGGACACCAGGCGGTTAGGCCCCCAGACCTTGAACCACCAGTCGTTCTTGCCGAATTCGGACTCGACCTTGCGCATGGCGCGGCGAAAGTCCATGGCCTCGGAGATGCTTTCCTCGACCAGGGCGGTGCCGCCGGGCGGCTCCATCATGGCCGCAGCCACATCGCAGGACGCAATAATCGCGTACTGGGGCGAGGTGGAGGTATGCATCAGATAGGCTTCGTTGAACACATTGCGGTCCAGCTTGCGGGTTTCCGAATCCTGCACCGTAATTTGCGAAGCCTGCGACAAGCCCGCCAGCAGTTTGTGGGTGGAGTGCGTGGCGAACACCATGGCATCCGTGCTGCGTGGCCTGCCCTCGCCTATGGCGTGCATGTCTTTGTAGAACTCGTGAAACGATGCATGTGGCAACCAGGCCTCGTCAAAGTGCAGGGTGTCTATTTCTGAACCCAGCACTTCCTTGATCATTTCCACGTTGTAAATAACACCGTCATAGGTGCTTTGGGTCAAGGTCAGTATGCGTGGCTTTTTGTTCTTGGCGTTGCGCGCAAACGGGTTAGCTTCAATTTTCCGGCGTATGTTTTCCGGGTCGAATTCTTCCAGCGGAATGGGGCCTATGATACCCAGGTGATTACGCGTAGGACGCAAAAATACCGGGATCGCGCCCGTCATGGTGATGGCGTGCAATATGGATTTGTGGCAGTTGCGATCGACCACAACCACGTCATCAGACGCCACGTTGGCATGCCAAACAATTTTATTCGACGTAGATGTGCCATTGGTCACAAAGAAACAATGGTCGGCGTGAAAAATACGTGCGGCATTCAGTTCGGATTCGGCAATGGGGCCGGTATGGTCCAGCAACTGGCCCAATTCGTCCACGGCGTTGCACACGTCGGCACGCAGCATGTTCTCACCAAAAAACTGGTGAAACATCTGACCCACCGGGCTTTTCAAGAAGGCTACGCCCCCAGAATGCCCCGGGCAGTGCCAGGAATAAGACCCTTCCGACGCATACTTGACCAACTCGCGGAAAAACGGCGGCGCCAGCCCGTCCAGGTAGGAACGTGCTTCGCGAATAATATGACGCGCCACGAATTCGGGCGTGTCTTCAAACATGTGAATAAAGCCATGCAATTCACGCAGGATATCGTTGGGGATATGCTGTGAAGTACGTGTTTCACCATAGATGTAAATCGGAATGTCTTCGTTGCGAAACCGCAACTCGCCGATGAAAGCGCGCAAATTCTTGATGACGTGCGCCACATCTTCCGGCGAATCAACGTCGAATTCCTCGTCGTCTATGGACAAAATAAAGGCACTGGCCCGGCTTTGCTGTTGTGCAAAGGAACTGAGATCGCCGTAACTGGTGACACCCAGCACCTCGACCCCCTCGGCTTCAATTGCATCGGCCAGGGTCCGTATACCAAAACCCGACGCATTCTCGGAACGATAATCTTCATCGATGATGACGATGGGGAAACGAAATTTCATTCAATAGCTCCCGCTAGGTGCGTGGCAAAGTGACGCCTTGCTGACCTTGGTACTTACCACCACGATCACGGTACGAGGTTTCGCAAATTTCGTCGCTTTCAAAAAACAACATTTGCGCGCACCCTTCACCCGCGTAAATTTTGGCAGGTAAAGGCGTAGTGTTGGAAAATTCCAGAGTGACGTGGCCTTCCCATTCGGGCTCCAAAGGCGTCACGTTGACAATAATTCCGCAACGCGCATAGGTGCTTTTGCCCAGACAAATGGTCAGAACACTGCGCGGAATACGGAAATACTCTACCGTGCGAGCCAGCGCAAACGAGTTGGGCGGAATAATACACACGTCGCCTTCGAAATCGACAAAAGATTTTTCGTCGAACGCCTTGGGGTCAACAATGGTGGAATTGATGTTGGTAAAAATCTTGAACTCGCGCGCGCAGCGCACATCATAGCCGTAGCTGCTGGTGCCATAGCTGACGATACGCTTGCCGTCCTCCATACGCACCTGGCCTGGCTCGAAGGGTTCTATCATACCCCCTTCGATCTCGGAAACGCGGCGTATCCAACGATCGCTTTTAATACTCATAAACCTTAACCCCTAATTCAGTGGCACGTATTTTAGACCTGTTAATCCCTGGACAGCCAGCGATATACCAATGCCAGGCCATTTACTGTCCCTACGCTAAGTTCTGCAGTCAGATTACGCATCAATTGATAGCTGGCGTGACCTACCGTTCCAGTATCGGACAAGGCCTGCCTGACGCTTAGGGTCAGGCTTTGACCAAAGCCTTTGCTGACCACAATAAACCTGCGTTCTATGTCGCTGGTGCCGCTATCCAGTCCGCTGACCACGCTTTCCACAGGCAATATGCTGCCCGCGCTGCCCAGTTCGCCAGAGCGCATGCTGACCTCGTCTATACCAAATTTGCGATAAAACGGTTCGCCCGTGCCCAGGAAAGATGAGCCCACAGATAACAACAACGCAACGTCGCCACCTGAATCGTCTGGGCCATGCCCTAACAATAACCAGGATAGCTTTTCAATTTCGCTGACGTCGGGATAAGACACAAGGTCGATACGTGGCCGTTTGGCATTGCCCCCTACCTTAACACCCGCTTCGACAGCAAGTCCCGTGCGCAAGGCCTCGATATCCAATATAGGACTGGTGATGTCGCCTTGGAAGGTGATTAGCCCCCTGCGCAATTGCAAGCGCTGGCCATAGGCTTCGATAGCGCCGCCACGGGTGCGCAAAGCCCCTATGCCCGTCAGCTTGTCGTTCTGCATGATAACGCGCATCTTACCCACCAGACCCGAGTTGACACCATAGCCGGTTAGGTAAAAGCGTGTTCCCAGATCCACCTCCAGGTCCATGGAAATATCCATGGGGACTCTGGGCGCTTGCTGTTCGTCACCTGCGCGTATGACCACTACATCGCTATCTACGGTAGGGATACCGCCCAACATATCCAGGTCAAACCAGCCTGCATCGGCCACTATGCCGCCAGTAATGTTGATGGCCGGCAAGGCAGCGTCCAGATTGATCTTGCCGCTGACCATGGCATAGCGATCGGCGCGCTGCAAGATGGGGTAACGGTATAAATCCACAGCCACTTGGCCGGCAGAATCAAAGATATTCCATACGCCTGTCAGGGTAAGGCCACCGTCCTTGGCATCTGGATTGGTGCTGACCCATTCCGCCGTACGCCATTCCTTGGGCACAGCACGCAAACGGGCCGGGAAATATAAGCGTTCCAGGATCAGCCGTTCATCATCCAGGCGCGCCTCCAGCGTACCGTCCAACAGTCGCACGCCATCGTCTATACGCAGAACCTTAATGCCCTGCCCTGTGATGGTGCCGCTGCTGGTCCAGCGGTTGTCTGCCCGACTTTGCAATTGCACATCTGCCTGGATCGCGCCGCCCAGCTCCATGGCGTCATCCAGAAAAAGACTGGTCCAGCCCAGGTCTTCAATGGCTGCATTGATCTTGACTGTTTTAATGTCCTTGGGTTCAAGGTACAGGCCACCGCCCGACGTGGCGTGCAGCAAAGTGGTGGCGGTCGCCGACACCTTACCCATTTTTTGGGTTTGCACCAGCAGCGTCGCATCCACCGTACTGCTGGTGGCGGCAGTCTTGCGTATATCCAGATCCAGCGTCAAATCTTGCAGGCCCAGCGGTACTGGCGGCTGGGCAGGAATAATGACATCGCCCGACAAACGCTTGAAATGCACCTTGCCTTGCAAGGCCTGATTAAATTGCAGATCCCAATCGGCGGCAAACACAATTTCCAAGTTTTCATTGGCCTGTTGCTGGCGTACTTTGACGCCACCACGATCCGCTTTCTGTACGGCCTGTACATTAAATTTCTTCTGGATATCCTCGATCAAGCGCCGGGATACGGCCAACTTGTCAATGGCGCCACGAGTTTCCCAACGTCCTGCGCCGCCGTGCGACATCTGGTGGCTAAGCGTAACCACAGGACGCTGTGACAATGAAGCCGTCAGCTCTGCCTTGCCTACCTGCCACTGCCAGGCGGGCGCCACGGCATCGGGTACGAAGCTAAGCGGTGTGGGCGCGGCCGACACCAAACCCAGGCCAGCATGGTCAGCCTTAAGGCTTTCCAGGCTACCGCGCCAGCCTATCAGCGCGTCATTCGGGGCTGTGCCAGGACCCCAGCCACCCTGAAGAACCACCTTAGCTTCAACTGGCGCCGTCCCCACTTGGTCAGACGTGCTGGCTTCGGGCGTATAACGGGCGTTTAGATCCAGCCGGTGACGCGGTATCGAACCCTGCACATCCCCTTTCAAGGTGACGCCGCCAGGCAGTTCCGGCCAAAATGCTGCCAAATGCGGCGCCAGCACGTCCAAAGCCAGCTTGCTGTCACCACTGCCCAGCGACCCCTGCGCCTTGATATGGTTCTTGCCCAAAGTCAGATCCATATCCAGCGCCGATATCTGCAAGGTTTCCCATGTAGGAGCCTGGTCAGCGGTCACAGCCTGATCTGCAGCAGCGGCTGTAGTGGATACCGATGCAGACGGTGCTTGCACCACGCCAGCCTTCAAGGAACCTGCCAGCGGCTGTTTATTCCAGCGACTGTCAGGCTCCAGGACCAAATTCAGATCAGCCGACAAAATATCCATCAGATTGCGCAAGCGCAGGTCGAAATCCACACGCGCTGAAATGACTGCTGGTGGGATCACAGACCCGGCCAACTGCCCCACGTCCAACTTCTGACTGCTAAGCCAACCATATACCCTGTCCTGGGTCTGCTCATCGACTTGCAGCGCTTCGTGCTGAACCTGGCTATTAAGCTGGGACCCATCCGGCAAACGCAGGGCAATATGGGCCTCTTGTACAGGAAAGCCGCTGTTCAAGGTGACCTTCGCGTCGGCATCCAGCGTCATGTCCTGACCCTGGCCTTTAAGCGAGACCGTCAGCATATCCATAGAACCGCTGGCTTTGGCGTCTATATCCACCCGGCACATAATAGGAGCTACAGGTGGAACCCCCACCCCTTGCTTCGCTGATGCGACAGGCCCATCTTTGGTAACCGCTATAGGGCCGGCAGCTGCCGTAGTACTTACTGACCCAGCCACCGGCAAGGTCGCCAAGTAATGGCGAGCACATAATGGCGAATCCTGGGTCAGCGCCTGTGCGCTTAGGGTAAAGGCGGCCTCAAATGGCCAGGGCTGATCCAGATCCAGCGCTTTAAGATCACCTTCCAGCCCTAGGCGGACTTCCGAATTTTCCAATGTCAGTCTTTGCACCACCAACTGACCACCCGCATTATTCAAGGCCAAAGCCAGCGACGCCTGTTTGATGCTGACAGGCAAGGGCTCGCCATCCTGACGGATCGCCAGTTCCCCCACAGCCAAGCGGTCCACGGCGATATACACCGGCAACTCAGGCATAGAAAAAGGCTGTGCAGGGGTCGTATCGGGCGTGCTGATCAGATCTAACTGCAAGCTGTCCGCCGATACATCCTGCACATGCAGGCGGCGCTCCAGGAGTTCCCGCCAACTGAACTGCAAATGCAGCTGGTTGGCCTGTATGCTGACCGAGGGCACGGTGACATCCAGGGACTCCACCTGTATGCCGCTCCACAGCGTGCCGTCCACCCCTTTGATTTGCCCATCGAACTGCTGCACTGCTGTCACCAGCGCCCAGCGCGTGCCCGGCGCGGTCGTGATCACCCAGTACAAAAAACCAGCAGTAATCAGCAACAGCAGGACCAAGAACGGCCCCACCCAAACCAGCAGGGTCCGCAGCCAGGCTTTGATTATCCTCAAAACGCGATCCCTAATGAAAAATGCAGGCGCAGACGCTTGTCTTGCTGGCCCCAGGCAACATCCACAAAAAACGGCCCTGCAGGCGTGCGCACGGCAGCCCCTATCCCGTAGCCCCAGTGCAGCTTCATCTGCCCAAAGGAATCAGCAGCATCGCCCACATCAACAAACACATTCATGCCGTACTGAGGGGTGAAGTAATGCGTGTATTCAACACTGGCCACGGCTAGCGCCGGTGCGCCAATAATGGCGTCGCCACGCGAACGGCCTATGCTTTGGTAGCGATAGCCACGTATGGAGCGCGCGCCCCCGGTGCGATAGCCAAAATCCGCAGGCAAGCGTTCAGTGTTGGACCAGACCTTGCCGACCTCGCCGCGTAGGGTTAAGACATCGTATTTGCCTATAGGCCACCAAGTCTGGGCGCGCAGTCCCGCCCTATAGAAGGGCTCGCCTTTGTCCATGGTCACTCCAGCGCCCAAGCCCAGATCAAACAAATAGCCTTCGCGGGGATCGTATTTGCTGTCCACGTCGCGCCGCAACCACTGCCAGGTTCCAACCAAGGTAGGAACGCTAAAGCCCTCGGCCCCTTCGATGCGGGTTCTATCGTGAGCCGCCACCAGGCCCCACTGGGTTTCGTACTCGACCCTGCTGTCGCCTGCCCCCTTGCGTTCCTGCTTACGCTTCCAACCCAAGCCATAGCGCGTGTTGTCCAGGCCTTCGATGTCGGAATGGTTAGCCAACACGCCGACGCTGTCCTTGTAGCCGTTGCTGGTCGGTGGCAAATGCACATCAAAAAAGGCGCGCTGGCGTTTTCTGTCCAGCCCCACGCCAGTTTCTATCGACACAGGCTGACCCAGCACCACGTTCTGTCTATAGATGCCCTCTACCCGAACGCCGTGATCGCTGTCCACCCCCAGCGACGCGGATGCCGTTCGGGCCGGTGCTTCAGACACCCGCACATGCACAGGCATTTGTACATCGCCATTAGGCAGCACCACCTTGCCGGCGTCATCCTCGCTAAGCGTAACAAAGGCGCCGCGAAAAAACGAAGTGGACTGCAAGGCCTGCTGCCACTCGTCCAACTGATCCTGATCATAGGAGTCGCCTGGCGTGTATTGCACGTACTTGTTGATTAATTTTTCAGGTACCCGACGCAAACCCGTGACCGTCATGTCGCCTAGGCGCACGCGCGGCCCGCTGTCCACGCTAACCGCTAGGTCGGCAATGGCTTCGTCCGCCAGTATGGTGGCCTGGGTGCTGCGATAACGCGCAAAGTAAAAATTCTTGCGACTGACCTCGTCCAGCAAGCTAGCTTTGGCATCGTGCCAAGTGCTGTTGATAAACGGCATGTCAGGGACCAGCGGCCAGCTTTTACGCAAGCCTATTAGTCTAGGGGCGAATTCCGGCTGCGTGATTGTGCCGCTGAACTGAATATCAACACTGTTGATACGCGTACGTTCATGCGGTTCTATGATGATGTCCCACGTTTCACCACCTATGTCCTCGCCGACTTCCAGCGTGACTTTGGGTGAGAAATAGCCCTGGGTTTCCAGTGCCGATATGGTGGCCTCGCGAGCGCGCCGCCGCAAGCGGGTGACCTCGCCGCCGTCCTGGTCTTCGGCCAAACGGGTAATTGCTTCAACCGCCCCATTAATGGCTTCCAGCGCTTTAGGCGGCACGCCACCGGGATCAATAATCACCTCGGGGCGTGACGCTGGCTGGGGCGTACTTTCAGCATCTGCCGTATCGCTTGTGTCCGGCTGGTCCACTGCTGGCGCAGCCGTCGTCATTGCAGCGTACGTAGACAACACCAGCATCAGGAACCAGCCTGCGACACCCAACGGCATAGAATTAAACCTTACGAGCAACAACCGTAGGCGTAAACGCCGACATATCCGCCGGCAACGTTGCCACATGGGCCGCCAGTTGCAAAGCAATATCACGATAAATGGCGGCGACCTGACCATCGGGTTCAGCGATAACGCTAGGCGTACCAGCGTCAGTCTGAGTCCGGATGCTAAGTTGCAAAGGCAAAGCCCCCAGCCAAGGCAGATTAAATTCCGTCGCCATATCGCGACCGCCATGCTGACCAAAAATGGCTTCCGCATGGCCGCAATTCGAACAGATATGCATAGACATGTTTTCTATGATGCCCAACACCGGCACATCCACTTTTTGGAACATGCGTAGTCCGCGGCGCGCATCGGCCAGCGCCATATCCTGGGGCGTGGTGACAATGACCGCGCCCGTCAGGGGTACCTTCTGGGCCATGGTCAGGGCGATATCGCCTGTACCCGGAGGCATGTCCACGATCAGGTAGTCCAAATCATCCCAATTGGTTTGAGTCAGCAACTGTTGCAGGGCCTGGGTCACCATAGGACCACGCCAAATGGCGGGAGAGTCTTCTTCCAGCAAAAAACCGATGGAGTTGGTTTGCAAGCCATAAGCCGTCAGGGGCTCCATGCTTTTGCCATCCAGGCTTTTGGGCTTGCCCGATAAACCCATCATAATAGGCACGCTGGGCCCGTAGATATCGGCATCCAGCAAGCCCACCCTGGCGCCTAACCCATGCAGCGCCAAGGCCAAGTTGACCGATGTGGTACTTTTACCAACACCGCCCTTGCCAGAGGCAACTGCAATCACGTTGCGTATATTGGGCGTAGTACGCAAGCCCTTTTGCACAGCATGGCTGATAATCTTGGTGGTAAAGTTTAGTGAACGTATCTGCACGCCCAAAGGCTGCATGGCAGCTTGGATACGACTACTTAATTCTTGTTGAGCATTGTGCGACGGGTAACCCAGAGGTACAGTAATATCAACATTGACGCCATCCAGTGTGATCTCGCCAGTTTTAGCCGTCACAGACAGTTTTCTCTTGGTGTTAGGATCGATCACGCCGGACAAAGCGGCAAACAATTGGTCAATAGTGGTGGTCATAGCTAGGGCCTTACCTCAAAAGTTACCGAAGTCTTAAGAATAGCGGATTGCAGGGAATTATTTACGATCACAGCGGTCAATACACTACGATGAATACATTTAATCAAATTATCCGCGTCCTTCTTTTCTTTACCTTAGCCATCTTCGGAATGGCCATGGCATTGATATTCATGGTGTCTACCGCTATCGCGATAGGCATACTGTACGTGGTTGCGCGCGTCAAAGGCAGGCCTTTTGGCGTTAAAGCCTATTGGGACCAACGTCGACACACCGCGTCCACCACCAAATCAGCCTTTAGCACCAAAGACGTCACCGACGTCGAAATGCGCGAAATCCCGTAGGGCCTAAGCTATACCCAGCCATGCGTGGCATACTGTCTGCAACTACGGCAGCAGTAAACATGCCTGGCTGGATCAGCCTATAGTGTAAGCGGCCCCACGCGCCCAAGTGACGCGTATTCCACGGGTTTGCATATTCTTACACCAAACTTAACCTTTGCTTGCAATGTCATGACGGCAAGCCTGGGTATGTCAGCTATTACGCCCACCTACGCCACAAATTGGCCCAGTACTGCTATGCTTGCTGCGGGTAACCATTAGTGATTACCCTTTAACCCTATTCACCCTTACATAGATCGCCTGAATATGTCGCGCACACTGTTTGTCACCACCGCCCTACCTTACGCCAACGGCTCTTTCCATATCGGCCACATCATGGAATACATACAAGCCGACATCTGGGTACGGTCTATGCGAATGTCGGGACATACCGTGCATTTCGTCGGTGCCGATGACGTACACGGCGCGCCCATCATGCTCAAGGCATCCAGTGAAGGGATTACCCCTCAGGAACTGGTGGCCCGCTACGCAGCTGAACGCCCCCACTACTTGAACGGCTTTCATATCGCATTCGATCACTGGCACTCCACGGATTCAGCCGAAAACGTGGCCTTGTCCCAGGACATTTACCGTCGCCTGAAAGCAGCCGGCTTTATATACAGCCGCAGCATAGAGCAATTTTACGACCCCGTAAAAGGCATGTTCCTGCCCGATCGCTACATCAAGGGCGAGTGCCCTAAGTGCCACGCGAAAGACCAATACGGCGATGCCTGCGAGGTGTGCAGCGCCGTGTATTCGCCCACTGAACTGATCGCGCCCTACTCGACCCTGACCAATGCCACCCCGGTATTGAAGTCATCCGAACACTTTTTCTTTCGCCTGTCCGACCCGCGCTGTGTAGAGTTCCTGCAAGAATGGACCACTGGCACCAATGCCAACGGTGACAAACATCTGCAGTCCGAAATTCTGGCCAAAACGCGTGAATGGCTGGGCACAGGCGAGGCCGACAGCGAGGCCAATCTGGCCGACTGGGATATTTCCCGCGATGAACCCTATTTTGGCATCCCCATCCCTGACGAGCCCGGCAAGTACTTCTACGTCTGGCTGGATGCTCCCGTGGGCTACTTGGCGTCCCTGAAAGCCTATTGCAACGCGCAAGGCATGGATTTTGACGCCCTGATGGACCCGAATGGCGATACCGAACAGGTGCACTTTATCGGCAAAGACATCGTGTATTTCCACGCCCTGTTCTGGCCTGCTATGCTGAAATTCGCTGGCCGCAAAACGCCAGACCTGCTGCACGTACACGGTTTCATCACCGTTAGCGGCGAAAAAATGTCTAAAAGCCGTGGCACAGGCATTTCCCCACTGCGTTATCTGGACATAGGCATGGATGCTGAATGGATGCGTTATTACATCGCCGCCAAGCTAAACAGCCACGTCGAAGATCTGGATTTCAATCCAGACGACTTCATTGCCCGCGTCAATAGCGACCTGGTGGGTAAATACGTCAATATCGCCAGCCGTGCCGCCAACTTCATCAGCAAGCACTTCGATGGACAACTGGCCTATGTAGGCGATGTCCAGGGCTTACAAAACCAGCAGCAAGCCGTCGCCGATAAGGTACAGGCCGACTTCGAGCTGCGTGAATACGGTCGCGCCATACGCCAGATCATGGCCCATGCCGACCATATCAACCAGGCCTTTGACGCCGCCCAACCCTGGGTCATGGCCAAAGGCATAGGTCAGGCCAGCGACGAACAGAAAGCGGCGCTGCAGGACATTTGTTCACGCACCCTGGCTGGCTTCAAGGCACTGTCCGTCATGTTGGCCCCAGTGCTGCCACAATTAACCAGCAAAGTGGCCCGCGAATTGTTTGGCGCGGACCAGGACTTCATCTGGTCAGACATGGCGACGCTGCCCACGCAGATTGCGCCCTTCAAGCACCTGCTGCAACGCGTAGAGCCCAAAATGCTGGACGACCTGTTCGAGCCACCCGCAGAACCGGTAGTTACCCCGGGTGGTGAAGCGATTGCCGACGTCATAGACATCAAAGACTTCGCCAAAATCGACCTGCGCATCGCCAAAATCATAGATTGCCAGGAAGTGGACGGATCGGACAAATTGCTGCAACTGACCCTGGATGCAGGCGAAGGCCGCCACCGTCAGGTGTTTTCCGGTATCAAGTCGGCCTACCAGCCCGCTGACCTGGTGGGCAAGCTGACTGTGCTGGTTGCCAACCTGGCCCCTCGCAAAATGCGTTTCGGCGTTTCTGAAGGCATGGTGCTGGCCGCCAGCCATAACAGTGCCGACGTCGATTCGGGCATCTACATCCTGGAGCCTTGGGCAGGTGCTCAGCCCGGCATGCGCATTAACTAAAAGGACATAATGGGTCTACCCAGCCTACATCCCGAGCGCCAAGCTGCAGGCTTTCGCAGCACCATGGTCAGTGTGGTTGTCAATATCGTACTGACCGTGGGGCAGTTGCTGATAGGCCTGTTTGCGCAGTCTACAGCCCTGGTGGCGGACGCCATACACTCGCTGTCGGATCTAGTGTCCGACGGCGTGGTGCTGTACGTTAACAAGCACAGCCAGCAGCCGCCTGACGAAGGTCACCCTTATGGACACCACCGTTTTGAAACAGCGGCGTCCATGATCATAGGCGTCCTGCTGCTGTCGGTGGGTGTGGGCATGTTGTGGAACAGCTTCACCAAGCTGCAGGATCCATCCTCTATACCTCAGGTGCACTACTATGCCCTGATTGCCGCGCTAGTTGCCCTAGTCGCCAAAGAACTGCTGTTTCGCTATATGCTGGCAGTGGCCAAACGGGTGAATTCTTCGATGCTGGCGGCCAACGCCTGGCACGCCCGTTCAGACGCCGCGTCGTCATTAGTGGTGGCCATAGGCGTATTGGCCAACCTAACCGGCTTTCCCATGGCCGACCCCTTGGCCGCACTTATTGTGGGCCTGATCATCATGCGCATGGGCTGGAAGTTCTTCTTCAGTTCATTCAATGACCTGATGGACCAGGCGGTAGACAACGAAACCGAAGAGCGCATACGAAATTTGCTGCTATCCACGCCCGGCGTCTACGGTTTGCATGACATGAAAACCCGCATGATGGGCGACATGATCTGGGTGGAAGTGGATCTGGAAATGGATGGCAGGCTGACCATAGTGGAAGGCCATGCCATTGCCGTAGAAGCCAGAAAGCGCGTCATGGCGGCTGAACAAGTGCTGGATGTAATGACACACTTTGATCCAGTGGATATCGACACGGGCGTACACATGAGCCGGATACAACAGCCGTCTTAAGCACAGCTTGATTCAACGGCCGTCGAAGACGCCCCATCGTAGAGCACGAAGCCGCCGACAAGCGCCACCAGATGGTCGGCTTGAACATTAAGCTGCGCGGCTGCCTTCGCAGACTCCACCACAGACGCCGCATTTTCGCTAGTCACTACGCTTAGGGATCCCACCGCAACATTCACTTGGCCAAGGCCGATTCTTTGTTCTTGCGTAGCAACGCTGATTGCGTTGATGAGTTCCGTAACGCCTTGAACTTGCGAGACCATATCGCTCATGGACTCGCCTGCAGTCTGCGCCAGCCTGGTCCCCGCATCCACCTTCCCATGACTATCCTGGATAAGCGCTTTGATGTCGTTGGCTGCTGCGGCACTTTTTTGAGCAAGGTTGCGCACTTCGCTTGCAACCACCGCGAAACCCCGGCCTTGGCTCCCGGCCCGTGCGGCTTCAACAGCGGCGTTCAATGCCAATATATTTGTCTGAAATGCAATGCTATCGATGATGGAGGTAATGTCTGAAATTCGAACCGACGATGCGTTAATGCCATCCATCATGGAAACAAGCTCGCGTACAACTTGACCGCCTTGTGTTGCGGCTTGGCTGGCGGACGACGCCAAATTTGATGCTAGCTGGACGTCTTCGACATTTCGTTCAACCGTTATGGAAAGCTGCTCCATGGCTGCCGCCGTTTCAGTGAGCTGCGCCGCCTGTTCGTCAGTACGAAAAGACAAGTCGGCATTACCCGCTGCGATTTTGCGCGAGCCAGCCGCAACGTTCTGGCTACTTTCTCGAACCACGGCCACTATGTCACAAAGCGAAGCTTGCATCTGACCCATTGCTTGAATAATGCTTTTTGGATGGGCTTGAAGGACGTTGATATCGGTCGTTAGTACCCCCCGGGAAATCGTGTTTGCTACACCAGCCACTACACGAGGTTCGCCGCCAAGCTGGCGCATCAGATCCCGGGTCAGCAGCAAACCCAGCGCAATCGCTAGTAAAGCCCCGCCCAAGGTCAACGCCGCCATAAGCCAAAGCGCGTCCGTGTAAATTTCGTCGGTACGGCCTGCCAACTCGCCGGAACTGTTTTGCTTGCCCAACATCAAGGAATTGAGCATCATCTCTGCGACATCTCCAAGGGGACGCGCCTCTAGCTGTAGACGCGTAATGGCGACAGACGGAACTTGATCCATAGAAGCTTGCTCAAGCTCCAAAGCAATCCCTTCGATGACTTGGCCATACGCTAATACAGCGGCAATCGCTGCTGCACCTGCGGCTTTATCTTCTTCGTCGCCAAAGAGTTCGGCCAGCTTATTGATTTCGGCATGTGCCGTTTCAATAAAATCGCGCATGAAGTAAACATCGCCAATACGTTGACCTTTATCCGTTGCCAATAGCGCACTACGTATGGCCCGGCCAGCTGCGATCACGTTGTTCTGCGCCTGCGCAGCGTAGCGCAATCCCGCCACCTCTTGGTGATACATAAGCTGTGCCATTTGTCGGACTTGGTAGGTAGACCAGATGCCTACGCTACCTATGATGGCTGCAACGGTCGCAACGGTAAGGAAACCAAGTATGACCTTGGTTCGTACGGTAAGATTTGAGAGCCAGCGCACATGCGCCTCCAGCAAAAAACTGAAGATTACCGTACGTAGATGTCACAGATGTTACAGGTATGAAATAAGCAAGCCAAGTGTGATTTAGAACCATCAATCGAACACATCGTAAAGCACGTCAGCGATTAAAGCCCTTGCTCATGAACGCAAGAAAAGCCTGTAAATCCATAGGACGGGCCAGTGCGTAACCTTGGCCATATTGCACGCCCATGGCAGCCAGAAGTGGAACTTGTTCAAGTTTCTCGATGCCTTCGGCAATGATCTGAGCCTCGACGGCCCGTGCGATGTTGACAATTTGCGGAATAATAGTAGAGCGTAGCGTCACATCTTCCAATTCGAAAACAAACGACTTATCAATTTTCAGCAGATCGGGCGACAGCATGGTGACCGACTTCAGATTCGAGTAGCCGGTCCCGAAATCGTCAATCGCAATAAGAAACCCCTGTGCTTTCAGGCTGTTGGTTTCTGCGATCAGTTTGCTGGACAGGCTGTGCTCCGTGACCTCGATGCATAACTGAAAATCATTTCTGCCAGCTCGTTGCAGCGCATCCTGAAGCAGCGGTACCAGCGTGCCGCGATCAATGCTCTCGGGGAAAAAGTTCAGCGTAATCTTGAAGCCGTGTTTTTGAACGGGAAGATGGCTGGCCAGTTCGCTTATCGCCTTGCTGGCCACAACGTGATCGTAACGGCGGGTCAGCCCAGAGTTCAAGATGGCGGGAATAAGCTGATCAGGCATCCAGATACGTTTATCTTCGTGTATGCGCATCAGCACTTCACAGCCCACGGGTTGATTCGATCTTAAATCGAAAATAGGCTGATACACCAACTGAATATGGTCTTCATCACAAAGAAATCGCACCCGGTTATGTACGCCACACAGTTGCAGTATGTGTGGCGCCAATGCACTAGCGGCCAGAACAGAAAACAAGATAGATCCGATCAACATGCCGATCAGCAGCGTGCTGTTTTGTGTCATGACCGAAATCCAGTCACGACGAGTCTGGAATATCAAGACAGTATCAGCTGGCGCGGTAAGCTGCGTGTACCCCAGGCTATGTAAGGACCATGTGCTTTGGTCTGTTGCACCACCGTCCTCAAGAATTTGCTGTTGCACGTCGTCGGGCGGAGCCTGCACCGATCTGATCAAAGCCAACCCGGAGGCTGTGCGCAGCCAAATGTAATCGGCGCTTGTGTACAGTTCCTCGGTCACATGGGGACCCACCACGACGTTGAAATCACCTTGGCGAAAGATAGTGGCCTTGACCGCCTTGTCAGTCACTTGCAAAGGGACATCGATTAGCATTTCCCTACCTGAAGGTAGGCTGATGACAGGGTGATTCCCCTTAATAGGTTTGGGAAGCCGCCCCATGCTCGTAGTGCATAGCAGCCGACTGTCCGCATCCAGTATGCCCACTTCACGCACAAAACGGGCACGCAGTAGATGCGAGTTCAGATGCATCAGGTCGCTGCCTTCGCAGCTGATGTCCCTGTACCGTCCAAAGCGATCAAGCAGTTCAATGATTTCAGCAGCCATCGCCTGCGACAGCCGTGCGGCCTGGTCGTGTTGCTGGGTGGTATGCGCCCTATCTACTACAAATACGGTTATGGCTGTAGCCGCAACCAACAGCATAGCAATCAGTACACCAGCGCCGTAGGTAAAAGCTTTGGGCGCTTTTGCAACCTGCAGAAGCAACCAGTAATGTGCACGTGACAAGTCTGCATCCTTGCGCTAGGGCCAAGTAGAGATTTTCATTGTAAGTGACTATTTATAACAATAGTATTGCTAATGTATCAAACTTGACACCAAAATGCGAAAGGGAGCCACCCCAAGCGATAGAGATACGGCAGCCGTCTTCAGTACTGACCACCTGACGTTGGACGCCCGTACTCGTCATTTCAACGGATCAGCCGGCTTGTCGGCATCTGGCAATGGATAAGCGTCAGCCACGTAGGCAGGCCCTTTCATCAACATGATGATGAATGCCCATATTCCTAACGCCACCATCAAATTACAGTAGCACCACATGACACCGAAGGCATAGATATCGGTCTTACCGATGACAGCTTGGAGCTGTATCGTATCCAGCGACCAGTTCCAAAGCCGAATCAGCAGTGACGGCAGCCATATGATGCCTACCCCCGCCACTAAGGAAAATGGAATGCCCCTAAGGATGACTCGCTCAAGCCCAGCTTGAGCCGGCACATATCCCGGTAGCTTATTAAAAAGCCCCATGATTTTGCTCCGCGAGCGCCAGCGACCAAACGCTACACCACGCCCAACAAAAACAAAATGATCACAATCACAAGTAGCAGCCCCAGCCCACCGCTAGGGCCGTAACCCCAGCCTCGGCTGTAGGGCCAACTTGGAATTGCGCCAATTAGCAGCAAAATCAAGACAATTAATAAAATTGTTCCTAGCATGACGATCTACTTTTTCACTTCGTGACCGACAACACCGCCTACAGCGGCACCACCCAAAGTTCCAAGCGTGCTGCCGCCCGTTAGAACCGAACCGCCGACCGCGCCGACACCCGCACCAATCGCGGTGTTCCGGCCCTGTTCAGACATGCCGCCGCATGCGCTCAAGCCCAGCAAAGCTCCTGTAATTACTACGTAAGTTGCTGCACGTTTCGTCGTTTTCATCACAGTACTCCTTGATTTAAGCTTGCGTTGCAAGCGTCAAGTACACCAACAGGCAAGCAAGCGGCATGCCTAAAGGACGCTCACAATGCAATGGCACGAGACTTGCTCGCAAGCGATGGGCACATTGTGTGTCCCTTCAATAGATCACGATGAACAAATCGGATTGTTTGAGGATGTGGTACTCACAGCCGGAAGTGAGGGTTACGAATAAGGAGTCATCATGACCCGGTCAAGAACATATATACATATTTTGGTTGCAACAGCCGCCACACTGGTGCTCTCGGCCTGTGTGGTTCGCCCTAATCAACCCGCCTCGAGTCCATACGGCACCGTGTCTGAAAGTAATGTGACGCAAGCCCCGCATTACTACCGCGGCACTACCAGCAACGCGGCGCCAATGAATAACGATGCGACGATTACCGCCAATGTCATCCAAGCCATAAGCAGGATGTCGGGTGCCACTAACCTTCAGGTCAGCACCCTTAACGGCGTCGTAACATTAACCGGAGTAGCCGATAACCAGTTGACGGCACAGAACGACGTAGAAGCGGCCCGTCAGGTTCCCGGCGTGCTCAGAGTGGATTATGACATCGAGGTGCTTAGACAATAAGTATCGTCTGGGGTTAGAACCTTACGGTGAAGTTGGCCCGCACGCCATGATCGCGTGCGCTGGAAGCCAGTTGGCCAGTGTAGGCCAGACCCAGGTTGGCAACGGGACTAAGCTTGACGTTAACACCCGCTTCAATCAGGGCGCTGTTCTTGGCGATGAGCACGCCTGCTACCGTAAACGCTGATCCTGCCCCCTGAAAGCCGTGCGTAGCAGTGGGCATGGTGTCACCAAAAGCGCGACGCCAGCCCAGCAAGCCGCTTAACGTGATTTCCGTTGACCCTACCATGGCCTGGTGTTCGGCACGCAGGCCCAGCGTCGTGAAGGTCAGGTTGGTATCAGCACTGCCGCCATTCAGAGCGGCTGCACCGCCTTGTTCAGTGTAGCCATTGGTACGCAGGCGCACGTGGGCAAGGTTAATGAAGGGTTCGATACGTGTGTTCTCTGCAGCCGCCATGCCATACCCTAGTTCGGCAAATGTCTGCCAAGTATGGGCACGATATTTATCTTTTAGGCTATCGGAAAAACCCGGCATGGTGACATTGCGATGGGTTTTCATGCTGTGCCAGCTATAAGCCGTGCCTGCGCGCAAAGCCAAATTGCCCCATTCTTTGCCACCGTAAACGCCCAAATGGAAATTCCGGCTGGATGCCGACGCGTTGCGTTCCGACGCCTTAGCGCTGGTATCGCCATAGCCCGTCAACACTCCCACACGCCAGTCACCTACGCTGTCATCCACGCCCAATAGCAGGCCGTGGCTATCGCGACTTAAGCGGCCAGCGTTGCCATCGCTATTGCTTGACCCCCAAGAGCCTAAACCTAGTGCCCAGAATGCAGCGCCGCTGCCAGCAACAGGGGCTGTAAGCCCTGAGCCTGGTCGCCCGGAGGCTGTTTGTGCCGCACGCAAGCTATCGTTGGCTGCGTTGCGTACAAAGCGGCTGTCTTCCAACAGCGCCGTGCGTACCGACGCGTGGATCTCGCCGGACAGGGCATCAAATGCCGGGCGAGCCTGCTCTGCTGAAAGATTCAAGATCGCATCATAAATTGCATTGCTCGGACTCAGACTTTCTACGTTGCGACCTACCGCCATCTGGTTGGGCGTGTGGCCCACGCCGGCAAAGTCCTGCTTGTTGCGTGTCATCGTCAAGTGGACGTTGTTCGCGTCGTAATCCAGCGTAGGCGTCAGGAAGGCCAGATTGGAGCTGACATTATCGAACGTGCCAGTGCGCCCGCCCTGGGCGGTCAAAATGGTATAACTGGTGGACGGCGCGTAGCGGCCTGCACCGGCCAATACCTGGACAGTACCGCCGTTGAGCGTGCTGATGCCCGCTGCCTGAATGCGGTCTGACGTGCCCGACGCATCCACCTTGACCTGGTAGACCGAACCGGGGTTAAAGGCAATATTGCCCGCCACGTTCAGCGTGCCAATTGCCGCGCTCCCGGGCGCTACCGTACCCGACACCAGGGTATCGCCCACCGTGCCTACACCTAGCAGACGGCCGGTTGCCTGCACGTTCACAGCGCCACCCAAGGTGCCGTTGGCAATTAGCGTGGCGCCGTGTTGCACGGCCACGTCCGAATTGACCAGGGAACCATCAATTTGTAGCGTGCCTGCCGTGACCATGGTGCCGCCGGTATAGGTATTGGTACCGGTCAGGGTCAGGTGACCGGAAGTGATCAAGCTCGTCTTCTTGTCGCCATCTTGGATTACGCCGTCAAAAGTGCTGTTTTGAAACACGGCCAACTGCGCATCTGCTGCGCCATCGTTGCGAATATGGCCGCTGCCCGTCAGCTTTTGAGTCATCCCCCCAATGCCATTCAAATCATAGATGCCATCCTCCCCCACGTTCAGGGTTGACCCCGTCGTGCTCGTCAACCCCGCAGCATGAAAACCTTGCGGGCGAAAGGTGCCATGCTCTACAGAGAGCGTAAAGTTGCGGGGGGTCACCCCCTCTACCGCCAACAGCGTCAGCAGCGCCAGTGTGCCATTATGGCCTTCGCTACCTATGCGTAGCGTGCTGCCGTGGGCAATCGACAACGGGCCGTCCAAGCTAGCGTTTATACCCGTGCCTGCGGACAAGGTGACATCAACTGGGCCAAAGTCCGTTAGCCCCAAGTACAGCGAGTTGCTTAGTGTGCTATCCGTCTTGATGACAAGCTGATTGACCTGCGAGTCAGGCGAACTAATAAAAACCCAGTCACCAGCTTCCGGAGCTATACCGCCAACCCAGTTATTGCCGGTATGCCAGTAATTATCTGGTGCACCACCAGACCAGGTGACATCTGCCGCCAATGCCGTTTGTGCCGCACCCAGCGCCAGCAGCGCCACGGCAACCGCCTTTACCGGTTTACCACCCTTGCCCTGTGCTTTGGCGGTTTCCGGAACCGCCTGCCAAACGCTCAGGCTACGGTTAAATAAGACACGGTAAAAACGGTTCATGCAATTCCCACAATGTAAAACAATTTCAGCCTGCTGGCCCAGCCGCTCATGGTGGGCCCTAGCCATACAGATCGTCTATCGGTTTTACGCCACTACCCTACGGGAAAACGTCGTTATGCATAGTTCAAGCATCAAGCCACCTAAAACCGGGCGTACAGGTGCTAAAACTCGTGCAACGGAGCACGCACAGTGAACTCGACCTGAGACACAGCTACGTCTGTCCGGTAACATGCGCACACACAGCCTAGGTAAAATCAAATGATTGCCTCCCTATTTGCACACGTGCCGTTCGAGCAGTATCGAATCGTGAATACCGCCGATTTTGACGAAGCGCACCCCCAGATCTGCCTAGCACTCAATTCGGCACGATTTCAGGTATTGCGTGGGAAGATCACCCATAACCAGATGGATTTGTTGCCCTGCGGCAATCTGTCGTTGCTGCAACTGCGGTACGGGTATGGGGCGGAAGTCAGCGTCGACCCCGATTGCCTTGATGGCTATTACCTACTGGTGCTACCCACCCAAGGGCATGCGGTCTTTCAGTTCGACGGGCGCAGCATAGACGTGTCACCACGCGGAGCCGTCATCGTCAGCCCAGAGCGGCGCTTTCACTTTACCGCCAGCCACGATTACGCACAGGTTCTACTGCGCCTGGATCGGCAGGCCATAGCCGACGCCTGGCGCCGCCTGACTGCACAAGACAAGGCGCCCGATATCAACTTCGACCCTATCATTCCCCTGCACACCCCCGGCTGGCAGGCGCTGCTGCCCATGCTGCAATGGGTTACACGCTGCGCGGGCCTGGAACAGGGCCGGGACACCGCTCAGGCGGCGTTGCTGGCCCACACCGAGATGCTGGTCGCCACCACCCTGCTGCTGCATCAGCCTCACAGCATGGCGGCACACTTGTGGCCAACACCCCCACCCTCCGCGCCACAAGCCATCCGGCGTGCACAAGCTTATATGCTGGAACATCTGGGTGAACGTCTGCCGGTTGCCATGGTCGCCAGCCATTGCGGCCTGTCGGTCAGACGTCTACAGGCCTTGTTCCAGGATGAGTGCGGACAATCGCCCTTGCAATGGCTGCGCCAGCAACGCCTGCAAGCCATACGTCTAGCCTTGTCGTCAACCAACGAACCCTGCAAGGTAGGGGAAACCGCTGCACATTTCGGTTTCACACACTTGGGCGAATTTTCGCGGGCCTACCGGCAAGCCTTCGGCGAAACACCGCAACAGACGCGGCGCGCTCGATAGATGGCATCACCCTAGCCCATCTGGTTTCAAAACGTTAAGATCGTAGCAAGCTTGCCTATAAGGGAGGTAAAAATGGTACCCATCTATTCTCCAAGGTCGGAATCCGAAGCGGCCGTTATTATTTCCCTGATGCAGGCGTACGACATTGCTTTTTTGATGCAAGGTGCGGCGTTCAGCTCTATGTATCCGGGTCCTGTCACCAACAGCCTGAACGCCCAGACTCTGATGGTAGATGCCGATCATGTGCAGCTGGCAACCCAATTGATTCAACCATTTATTGATGGTTGAATCTTCTTTTTATTGTTTGGATTGTCAATGGAGCGGGTGATGGGAATAGCACCAAGCGCGTAAACAGTTAATTAATATAGAACAAAACAGTTCACCCATGACGTATGTATCTAATTATGTACATACTTAGTACATATACGAAGGTGGGATAAACGCCCCGCCAGCTAGTCCCTATTCTATTTGCACCTCACGATGCAACTCACTGAGGTGATGGCGAACACCCATTCGGGGCCGACGATCTTTCGGAATTCCTCGACAGCAGCGCTGGCTCCGCATTGAAGCCCGCTGAAGTCTAACTCTGTCGCCGACGTTGCCAGAACGGCTGATCAGACCAACGGAGCTGCATGCCATAGTAGAAGTCTCGTTGCGACAAGTACGTTTGCCAGAGTTGGCGCTGCTGCTCATTGTATTGATGGACGTACTCATTGCGGCTGTCCAATCCCACCGCACTCTGCGGGCAGTCTGTCAATGCGTAATGGATCATGTGCCCGGCATGACTGCCGGATCTAAGTGCCTTGTCGATGCCTTGCGAGGACAGCGGATCGTAGGCTTGCGCCGCATCGCCCACCGCCATCCAGGCGTCACCGCAGAAATCCTGTAATCGCTGGCTGTTGGCCGGCGCCCCCCGGATTATCCCGCAAGGGCGATAGCCCCTGGCTTTGAGCAATGGCGCGATATGCGTCGAGTCGTCCAGTAGTTGATCGAAGCCTTCCCGGCGCGCCGCCATTCTGGCCGCCGGCAGGTCCTTGTCGGAGTGGAAAACCACCAAGCGCCTGGTTTCATTGTCTTCAGTGCCTGGCAAACGGTTGCTATACCACCAGCCATGCGGCCCAGCCTCGATTCGGGTGTAGCGCTCATCATCGTCGCCGTCGAGGGAAAACCATTGTGCATAGGCGAACAACTGGTCGTCGTTGTGAAGGATAGGGACACCAAGCGCCCTGGCCACAACCGCCCGCCGACCAGAACAGTCGACCAGATAACGCGCTCGATGCTGCCGTGTCTGCGTTTCCGAACTTAGCGTCAGTTTCCAATTGAAAGCATCGTCGGCGACACGTGCGCAGGATTCGAAGCGGACTCCCTTAAGCAAGGTTGCACCGGCGGCAACCGCCGTCGACCGCAGGGTTTCATCAAAAGCCAAGCGGTCCACACATAGGCCGAACCCTGTCGACGTAAAGAAAAAATCGGTGACGTCGGCCTGCTCGGTCGCCCAGAGCGAAACGTTGCCAGCTGTTCTGAAAAGGCCTGGAAGACTTTGCTCTGGACCGTCAAGGTCCCCCAGGAAGTGCTTGACCAGGCCGATAGAGGTCGGAGGCAGCGATTCGCCCAGCTTGAAGCTAGGGGATACGCGCTCCTCTAACAAAAGCACACGCTGGCCAAACCTGGCCAGCGTGATTGCCGTTGCGGTCCCTGCCGGCCCGGCCCCGACGATAACAACGTCCCATGCTGTATCGGCCGGGTCGGATCGAGTCAATGACACCAATTACTTACCTTTGACGGGCGGCCGGTTCAGTGCCGGGTCACGCTCTTGTTCGACAAATACGATAGCACCCTTGTCTTTCAATAAACTGCCATCCGCGGTCTTGATTGGAAGCACCATCCCCAATTTCGGCCAGGCATACGCCATTTGTTCGTAGCCATCGGTAGACGACAGTGGTTCGCCATCAACGTCGTACCCACGGAACCATTCTTTATAGGTTCTAGTCTGGGTCTTTTGATCGTAATCAAAAATGATATCTGGTCGTTGCGTTGGCCACCAAGCCACGTTGCATGACCAGAAGTCGCCCTGCCACGGGCTGGACATATAGGCAGAAAGCGCGCCAGGTGCATTGTCTTTGCCCACGCGGAACGCCTCGGCGAAATACTCGCGATAGACGACCAAGTAAGGGAACTCGATACCCGGGTGGAATCCACCACCGATGGTAGGCTCGAGCGCCGAGCTGTCCAGAGCATGCGGCTGTTCGGCCAACGGCAATTTCTCGAGGGCTACGGGCTCGCGCAGGGTACCAACCTCGAAGTTTCCGTCTGCCCAATCTTTCAGATGGTTCAACTGCACGTCGGTCAAAGCTAGGAATTGGTCTGGAAGATTAATACCCAGCTGCTGATTCTGTGCCGGCTTGCCACCCGTGCCCCACAACTTGGGCATCTGGTGGTCGTTCTCGGTACGCTTAAACTCCTCATTTTTCCAACTAGTTGGGCGGTGCGGAGGGGCGGGCAACAAGGTATCGACCAGGCGTCCGTTCTTACCGGGAGCATGCCGCATCAGGCCATAGATCCGCTGCCTTATCGGCTTCATTTGTTCGCTTGGATCGGCCAACAACGCAAGGTACTCGGGCATGAGCAAGTCGCCCGGCTGCCCTGGGCCGTGGGCGCGGCTCTTGGTTTCAGGCGTAACACCCGCTGCTTCGGGGCTGACCCAACCGTAGTTAACCGCGTTGGCAAAGACCGGATAGACATCGCGGTAGAAGCTTGTTTTTTGCCCGGCATAGGGGTAGGACTCGGGGAAGGTCTCGTAGACACGATCCAGAATGGACACCACGTGGTACATGTGGGGTGCATACTTTGGTGGCGCGGTGATGATCCACGCCCCTGCCCGCGGATTCCGCGTGCCTTCGTCCGTTACCGATTTGACGTCGTCGCGTGTACTTAAGACAGTGCCGTCCTTAAGCGTGACCGTGACGTCGATTTCACCACCGCAGGTGTCGTCCCACCAGCCAGGAACGTTAAAATAGGCAAACTGATTAGTCAGCGGATTTTTACCGTCCTCGGGACCATTCGGAGGGTTAACCGTTTCGCTCGGGTTCGACAACACTACTTTAGGTGTCGTGACGCACTCGCCTTTTCCGGGTGCAGGAACGAACAGCAAACGATCGTTGGAGTCGAGGCGAAGCTGCCCCAGTTCGATGTCCTTGGCGGCCTTATAAGTGACCTCAACTTCTTTCGACGGGTCCTTTGGCGTGAAACCTTCGAAACGCAGGGTGCCCGGCAACGTACCTTTTTCAATACCAGTAAAGACATCCCCCTTCATGACGACGGCTCCGGTCTGCCCGGAAGCGATCGTGTGTACACCGGCATCAATGATTAGCTGATTACGTTCGTTCGGTGCCTTACCAGGTTGGATGGACGGGTTTCGCAACGCGTCCGGGTCAAACAGGTAGGCACCCTGAAACGCATAGTTCGCCGCTTTCATATTCCGGACATGAACCCGCCACTGCACGGATTGGATCAGACCCGAATCCGTCGTGAGCTCTGCGACGACTTTGTCGTTGGCATCGTAGGCATACACCCGATACCGCTGCGCCTGGCGCTTCAATCGTGCGTTGCTGTCGCGGTAGGTTCCACCGTCCGGCCCTGGCCCATTGCTGCCACCTGGATCGACGACGACACCTCGCGCTTCGGGGCCGATATAAAACTCGTCACTGTCCCCCAGGCGGGCAAGGCCAATACCTGGATGGATACGAATGCTTTTGATCTTTTCGGACACGGTTGATTTCCTCTACAAAATGGTACTTAGTAATTCGGTACTGAAAGGGCTCGCCAGCCATCGATACCCGCTGGTGGACAACGGTATGATCCTACTTAGAAGGAGCTACGATTTTCCAGTCGAGCAAGTCTGTGGAAGTAACCGCGTACCGATTACCAAAATTTTCGATGGTCGCGTGTGTTAGTTTGCCTGATTGGCTATGCGACTCTACCGAAAAGCCACCGCCGAAGCTGGCCTTGATCGATTTCTCGACTGCACCTAAAGCCGGTGCGTTATTCGCGCTTTTCGCCGCGATGGCGATGCCCGGCAAGGCCAAAACACAGGCAGCTGCCGCACACCCCTTGAAGAAATCCCTACGCTTGATATTCATATTCTATTGTCCTTTCTTTGGTTCCGACGCCCATGGTTCCAGCGCCTATTCGTGCACAGTATCACAGGCAATTATCGTAAAAGTACTGTACCGTTGTTCATCAATCTTAAATAGGCGACAATTTAGACATCTTTGTTCTGAAAAAAGCAACAATGAGTAAACTTAAATCCATGTCGATGTTCATCCGTGTGGCTGAACTAGGCAGTTTTTCCGCTGCCGCGACAAGCGCCGCCGAGGCGTAGATTTCTTTCTGCAAAATGACGGGCGTGCGATTGAGCAGCAGTTCGCGCAGTGCGCCGCACACTGACTGACTCCATCACGGCATTGACAAAGTAAGGAAATATCCTTACTTTATGTGTATAGGTTCATTAAGGAGTCTGCCATGTCCACTATTCACGAACTTGCCACGATTACATCGAAAGGCCAGATCACGCTGCCGAAACCCATCCGCCAAGCGCTGGGCGTTGATGTGGGTGGCAAAGTGGCGTTTGATTTGAATGAGCGTGGGCAGGTCATGGTGAGCCGCGCCGAGTCCGAACACGAAGACCCTGCCATCGCGGCGTTCCTCGACTTGCTGGCAGCAGATATCCAAGCTGGCCGGAATCTGAATTCGCTGCCCGAAGAACTGGCCGAGTCGATGCTAAAACGTACCACTGGCGCAGACATCCGACTTGATGAAGAAATCGAAGGCGACGTGGCGCTCTGATGCAGCGGCATGGATGGACATTGCTGTTTC
>JAGOAJ010000016.1 GCA_017983955.1 Burkholderiaceae bacterium | reverse complement strand
AAATTGCCGTTGAAACCACGGTGAACGCACCCATCGAGAAAGTTTGGCACGCCTATACAACGCCCGAGGATATCAAGCATTGGAATGCCGCATCAGACGATTGGTACACCAGCGCCGCCACAGTCGATTTGCGTGTCGGCGGCGTCTTTTCCTCTCGAATGGAGGCAAGAGATGGCAGCATGGGATTTGATTTCGCTGGTACGTATAAGAATATCGAGCAACATAAGCTTATTGAGTATTCCTTCGGTGATCGCGCGGCACGAGTCGAGTTTCAGGATAGCCCGAAGGGCGTGATCGTGTGCGTTACTTTCGATAGCGAACCGACTGAGTCCATCGAAGAGCAACGCGATGGGTGGCAGGCCATTCTGAACAACTTCACACGCTATGTGGAGCTTTCCAATGACCCCAACCATCATTGACTCCTTTGGGTGATGGTACTTATCCGGCGCAAGCTGACTGACCCGGCCTGTTCGATTTCCGTTGGCTATTGGGAAAATGTCGTTTTTTCACTTGTCGCGTGTCTGTCGCGGCGTTTCACCGAAAGCACGGCGGTAGGCGCGCGAGAACTCGCCAAGGTGGGTGAAGCCGAAACGTACCGCGGTTTCGCTGACTTTGACCGCATCGCCGGCCTACGACAAAGCTAGTCGGACCGCTTGTAAGCGCTGCATACGTAGCCATTGCAAAGGCGACTGATTGCACTCGTCTTGGAACAAGGCTTGCAAGCGCCTGACCGACAGGCCGCAATGGCTGGCGATCATTGCAACGGGCAGATGCTCGCTTAGATGATTAAGCATATAAGATTGAGCGCGCCGAATGACCTGTGGCGCGGAGGGTGGTGGCGCCGGCCATAAGTGTGCCGCCATACTGTGCGGTTGGTGTAGCAATAAAGTGGTGGCGACCAGCATCTCGGTCTGGGCCAGCAAGGCTGCTTGGGCGGTGTCCTGGCCCAGCCCCAAGCCCGAGCATCGCACCACCCATTGCAACATAGGCAGCAGCGCTTGCCAGCTAACGGTGTTCAAGGGAATGACAGCGTCGAAGCAGATGTCGGGCGCGTGCTCTTGCGCTGTCAAACGGTTCCAGGCATCGGCGATGGCCGACCGGTCCAGGCGCAGCAGCACCTGTGTGTAGTCGTGGCTGGTCCTGAAGTGAAACCGTCTGTCGGGGCTGAGAAGGACAGCTCCGTTTGGTGACACCTGGATGTTGCTCCCATCGAAATGAAACACCGCCTGCCCCTGGGTGGGCAGTACCAGCAGGTAATAGCCATCCACGCAGTGGGGGCCGGCAAGTTGAATTTCTTGGCCGGTACCGCCTATACCTGGCACAAATTAAACACCGAACGCCACGCGACCGTCGCCAAGGCATCACAGAAACTTAAATCCGACTACCGTGCTACCACCACACAGGTGTTTACTGAATTGGGCTACGCGGTACCGTTATCTGAGCGCGCTACCGTCGAGCCCTTTGCGGGATTGGCCTGGAACCAACTACGCACACGTGGATTTTCGGAGTCGGGGGGCTCGGCGGAACTAAGCGGGCAGTCCGGTAGCCACGCACAAACTAGCACCACCCTGGGCCTGCGTGCACACAGTGGATTCACACTAGGCCAGGTCGATGGCCAACTACGCGCCAAGCTGGGTTGGAGTCATGCGTTTGGTGATGTAGCGCCGCAATCAACGCTGGCCTTCCAGGGTGGACAGGCGTTTACCGTGGCAGGTGCACCGATGGCACGTAACGCTGCCTTGACCGAGCTGGGGGTGGATATGGCGATTTCTCGTCATGCAACCCTGGGCCTAAGCTACAGCGGACAGTATGGCGGTGGCAATCGCGAGCACACTGGGTCGCTCAACCTAAGCTGGCGTTATTAATAAGTCAGGTAGACCATAATAGGCCGGTATAGACGACCGGTCTAATTTTGGTTAGGATAGCCTGATGACTTCAATCACAAGCGACACACGTCAGCACATTCTTGATACAGGCCAGGCCATCATCGGTGGCAAGGGGTTTAGTGCGGTCGGTTTGAATGAAATCCTTCAGGCCTCGGGTATACCAAAGGGGTCTTTCTACCACTATTTCAGTTCCAAGGAAGCTTTTGGCGAGGCATTGCTGGACAGGTATTTCACCAGCTACTTGTCCACGGTGGATACTTTATTTAGCAGGCCCGACCTGTCTGCCGCTCAGCGTTTAATAAGCTACTTCACCTACTGGCGAGAAACCCAGGCGACCTGTGACCCTAAGGGCAGGTGCTTGGTCGTAAAGCTTGCCGCCGAGGTCAGTGATCTCTCCGAGGCAATGCGTGCGGTTCTGGAGCAAGGGACCGGCCATGCCATCAGTCGCTTGGCTGCCATGATCGAGGAAGGCATTGCTGATGGGTCCCTTCCGAAGCATCTGACTGCCCGGACGATGGCAACCACGTTGTACCAATTGTGGTTGGGTGCCAGTGTGTGCGCCAAAATCGTACGCAACGGCACTCCCCTAGAGTCCGCACTGACGGCAACGCAGGACCTATTGGGATTGTCCTCAGATCATCCACAGTGATGGTCGAGCATTTTTTATTAATTTAATATACGAGGAATCATTCATGAAAGCTATCGTTGTACGTACCCCTGCAGGATTGGATAATCTTGAAGTGGAAAATCTGCCTGATCCTGGTCAGCCCGGATCAGGCCAGATCCGCGTTGCGCTACACGCCACCTCTCTTAACTTTCATGACCTGCTGGTCGCTAATGGTACGATTCCCACCGAAAATGGTCGGGTACTAATGAGCGACGGTGCTGGTGTTGTTGAAGCCATTGGCAAGGAAGTGACCGAGTTCAAGGTTGGCGATCACGTGGTTTCCTGCTTCTTCCCTCAGTGGTCCGACGGTTTGCCTTTCGACGCTGTGGCTAATTTCCATGGTACACCTGGCGATGGTATCGATGGCTATGCAGCCGAGTATGCAGTACGTTCGGCCACGGCTTTCACTCGTGCTCCGCGAGGCTGGAGCCATGCAGAAGCGGCGACCATTACCACGGCGGGTTTAACCGCCTGGCGTGCACTAGTGGTCAATGGACAGCTCAAAGCCGGCGACAGCGTGCTGGTGTTAGGTACCGGGGGCGTTTCCATCGCAGCATTGCAGATCGCCAAATCCATGGGTGCCAGCGTCATTGCCACCACCGGCTCTGATGACAAGTTCGAGCGGTTACGTGACCTTGGGGCTGATCACATCATCAACTATCGGAAGACTCCAGACTGGGGCCAGCAAGTGCTGGAACTCACCAGTGGGCAGGGCGTGGATCACGTCGTTGAAGTTGGGGGGGCTGGCACGCTCGCGCAGTCGATCAGGGCCGTAAAAGTCGGTGGCCATATTGCGCTGATCGGTGTGCTGACAGGGTTCAATGGCGAGGTGCCGACGATGGAGTTGATGAGCAAACAGGTCCGTTTGCAAGGACTGATTGTCGGTAACCGCCGCCAGCAACAGGAGTATGTTGCAGCGCTAGAGCAGACCGGTATTCGCCCTATCATTCATGACAGCTTGCCTCTAGAGCAATTGGCTGACGCTTTCCGACGGCAGGAACGCGGCGAGCACTTCGGCAAGCTTGTCGTTGAGTGGTGAGGCTTTCGAAAGGGTAGAGCGCGACAGTGTCATAAGGGTGTCTGCAGCGCGCAGGCCACTACGTCTGACGGCGATTTTCAGGGTGAAATGGGGCTTCGGTTAAGGCTTAATCAGCAGGGGCAATAGTATGTATACTCGTTACAACATAACACCTGATCATGATGCAGAAAATAAAAGTGCTGGCCGAGCCCGCAAGCATTCCCGGCTGCGTGTAACGCATTCCGTCAGTTCAACGTTCGACGAAACGGGCCCGACCCGGCTACTGCGCCTTTTGCTGAATTTTTTCGCCCCCGTGCTCGATATCCTGGCCTACGCCTCTCATCGTGTTACATCCGGCCGTCAAGACGGCAATAGCCAACAACACCGGTAGCCAGACTTTTTTGTTCATGGTTATCTCCCTTCGAGTGACTATTCTTACTTCCGACCCGCCGGGGCAGCACCGGCGGGCATTCACATCCGCCTAGCAAGTAGCGGGCCAGCCGTCCAGCGTGGACGCCAGGTGAACCGCACCTGAAGCGCGAAATCAATGTATTCATTACGGAGTTAGCTTGCCGATGCTACAGCTTGACTCGCTGCCTCGGCGGCGAGACGAGCGAGCTTATATGATTCGTTCAACACCCTTGTGGCATAGCCTTGTGCGTCGCCGGAGTATTTCCCAAGCGCTATGCTTAGGCTTCCACCTGCGTCATCCAGATACTCTTCCAGAACCTCAGCCCCGACACGTATATTCACCTCTGGATCGAAGAGTGACTCGGAAGGATGCAACTTGTCGTGATGCCACCGACGAACGATCTGCATCAGACCTTGGGCGCCATAGCGACTTTCCACTTTTGGACGCAAAGAGCTTTCTTTTTGCATGATAGCAATTAGAAGCTCTGGAGGCATTCCATTGTGTTTACTAGCTTCCTTCCAGGCTAGATCCACGAATTCGCGAATTGCCGATTCACTTTGACGAAATTTCGCAGCCAGATACTGTGTTTGCGCTTGTATCTTCGCCTCTTCTTCGGCCTTCAGAGCGCGTCTGTGCTCCAGCGATTTGAACGGTAAATGCACTTTAGAGCTTTCGTCTGGTACTAGGGACGGCGCTTGCAAGGCAAGCTGCTGATTCGAAGGTTGCTGTTCCTGCATGTCAAGCTCACCAGCTAGGACGCCAGGCGGGCCGAAGACGCCCGCAGCCAGGATGAGTCTGGCGACAAGCTGACGTTTGCTACGAATAAAAGTGAAATGCTTGGTTGCGAAAAGGATGTTTTCTAATTGCTTAATGAAATTCATTGGTCCGGAACCGCCACAGCTAGCACTGGGAAGAAGAATTGGCCCCTGGTTGGACGCAGGGGTCTGAGCAATGACTGTGTTGCGGTTTGTTTTGTTGATTATCCGGCGAGCGGCGCCGCTTTTCTAGTTCAAAACCATAGCATGGTCCTCTAATGCAGGACTTGCGAAATGTAAAAATAATGCACAAACCCTTAACCTACTGCTGGCCTTTAACATCCGTTCTAGAAATTTCGATATGCGTTAAGCTTTCTGTTCGCCACCGTTATATCAAAGAGAACAGCCATGCGACGTACCAAGCCCAAGATCGGACTTGCCCTGGGTAGTGGATCAGCACGGGGCTGGTCGCACATTGGCATTATCCGCGTGCTTGAAGAGGCGGGGATTGTGCCCGACATCGTTTGCGGCACGTCGATCGGTTCTCTGGTGGGGGCGGCTTACGCCGATGGGCAACTTGATTCCCTGGAAAGCTGGGTGCGTGGGTTGACGTGGCAGAGCATTGTGGGCTTGCTCGACTTCACAATCAACGGTGGTCTTATCCACGGAGAAAAGCTCTTCGCCTTTCTTCGCTCGCATCTGAACGACCGAGACATTGCTTCATTACCGAAAGCCTTCGGTGCGGTTGCCACAGAGCTTGTCACGGGGCGGGAAGTGTGGCTGCGCAAGGGCTCGGTGATCGACGCTGTACGTGCATCCGCCGCCTTGCCTGGTCTTTTTAAACCGGCTCAACTTGATGGACGGTTGATGGTGGATGGCGCACTGGTGAATCCTGTGCCGGTATCCCTTTGCCGTGCGATGGGCGCCGATATTGTCATTGCTGTGGATTTGAACTCGGATCTTATTGGGCGTCATTTCGACCTGAGCGAAGCATCCGAAGAACCGGAGGCGCCAACGCCCAGCGCACTTGCAACGGTGTTGGATAAATTGCCGCTGGGGCTAGGGCGCCTTAAAAGCGGGCCAGCAACCTCGACTGTGATGCCATCTATATTCGACGTGCTTAGTATTAGCTTAAATATCATGCAGGTACGCATCACTCGCAGCCGTTTGGCGGGCGAGCCTGCCGATGTGCTGATCCGGCCACGCTTAGCCAACCTAGCGCTGATGGACTATCACCGCGCAGCTCAGGCAATCGAAGAGGGCGAGCGCGCAGCACGGCATGCACTGCCTGAACTGCAGGAACTGTTCGGGCGGCGTTAGCTTATCTTGCAGGCTTGTCGGCAGCAAGTGTAAATGTACAGCCAGTCTTAATTTGCTTGGGATAGAACTGAGGGCGGCGTAGACTTTGCTACACCGCCTCGGAAAAGTTAGTTACGCTTCGCTTTAACTTTTATTCTGTTTCAGGCAATCGCTCATGCAACGGATGTTTTGAGTATCAGGCCGATCATCCTCATAGAATCCATCACGATTAGGCATTTTGACCTCTGGTAGGTTTTTTGCATCAAGAGTTGCATCTTCACCTAATATTCCATTCATATGCAAAATATAGGCGGTCACGCTGTAGACCTGGTCATTGCTAAGGCTTTGTGGCGCCTGGAATGGCATGGCGCGGCGGATGTAGTCGTACAGCGTTGTGGCGTAGGGCCAGTAGCTGCCCACCGTTTTTTTAGGCTTGTCAGTACCTAGACTGTCCTGCCCGCCTACCAAGGCCGGCCAGAAAGCCACGCCTTTCAGATCCGCACCATGACAAGCCAGGCATTGTGTTTCGTAAACCTGCTTTCCCAGTATTACGGTACCCGAACCGGGCGGCAGGCCATTGCCGTCCGGTAGTACGTCGATGTGCCAGCCCGCGATTTGTTCGTCGGTGGCAGGTGTGCCCAAACCGTAGCTCTCTTGTGCCCCAGTGGTTGCACCCACCGACAGCGCCGCCAACCCGGTCAGCAAAGCATATTTAAGCGCGCCCATTCGTCACCTCCCCATTTGCATCCACGCGCCATGGCTGGATGGAATTATTGTGATAAAACGACACTTGGCCGCGAACCTCGGTAAGCTGTTCGAGAGTCGGCTGTACATAGCCTGTTTCGTCTACAGCGCGGCTCATTAGCGTTAGCTCTTGACCCGTCCACTGGAAAGGGGCCCTGAAGGCGGTAAATGCCTTGTTAAGAACGGGCTGTTGCAGCTGCGCCTCTGTCCAGGTATTGCCGCCGTCGACAGAAACGTCCACGTGCGAGATGCGTCCACGCCCGCTCCAGGCGATGCCACGCATTTCATGCATACCTTTGCGGGTAAGCTTGTGGGTGCCCGATGGATTGGTGATGATGGACTTGCATTCCATGACGAAAGTAAATTTTTTCGCGCGGCCATCCTCCATGAGATCGGTGTATTTGGCGGTTTCTTCCCGTGTGTAGCCAGCCTGTTTGGTGACATGTAGCCGCCGCAACCATTTGATATGGGTATTGCCTTCGTAGCCGGGGACGAATAGGCGCAAAGGATAACCTTGCTCTGGACGAAGTCGTTCGCCGTTCTGGCTGTACACCAACAGGACGTCATCCAAGCATTTTTCCATGGGAATACTACGCGTCATGGAAGCGCCGTCCGCGCCTTCCGCGATAATCCAGGTGGCAGCAGGGTCTACACCAGCCTCGCGCAGAATGGTTTTTAAAGATACCCCCGTCCATTCTGCGCAACTGACCAGGCCCGCCACTTCGGCTGCGGTCTTGCCCCAGGGCGGCAGGAACGATGGATTGCCCGAGCACTCCATAAAATAAATATGGGACTCAGAAGGAAACTGGCGCAGTTCATCCACTGTGAAGGTCAACGGCTTGTCGACTAATCCGTGAATCATCAACCGGTGTTGATCCGGATCTACTTTAGGTATGCCCGCATGATGTCGCTCGTAGAACAAACCATTGGGGGTGATTATGCCGTCTAGTTCTTGGAGTGGAGTGGTGCTGTACGCCGACATGGGTTCAACGAGCCCAGGATACATCTTGCGTACCGCACGTGTTTCGAATGTGGAAGGCTTTCCATAAGGTGCAGCTGTGGGGCTGCCCAGCTCTTTTGACCATTGCGGCACATTGGGCGGAAGATTGGACATGCCTGTGGCGGCTGTGCCCTGGGCTTGTGCCATGCTGCGATCGGCTAGGCCCAGAGTGGCTAACGCGCCTGCAATGGCTCCGCCTTTTGCTAGGAACTGGCGACGTTCCAGGGTGGGTGTACCCTCGGCCTCATCCACAAGAATTTTCTTTTTTGGTACTGCTAGCGCCCCGGCGCCTTGACGGGTGGTCATGGTTTGTCTCCTTTGCTCATCACCGAGCCCATAACAGACCGATCGGTCTGTCGCGAAAATTCTATCATTAAATACTTTGCGATGCAGGGACAGAGGTAAAATGTTGATTCTTTTGAAAATACTTGTCGCTGTAGGCTGCTATTACTAACTTTTTTGCTTATGTCCAATACGAATTTTTCTGAACTCGCTTCTAGGGATCGCATTATCCGCGTGGCGGCATTGTTGTTTGCCGAGCGCGGCTATCACGCGGTGGGCGTAAACGATCTGTGCAAAGCCGTCGGCCTAAGTCGCGGGGCGCTTTATCATCACATTCATAGCAAAGAAGAGATCCTTGACGAGATCTGCAGTAGCTACATGACTCAGTTGGGTGAGGTCGCCCGGCACACTGTCGAGCAAGAGCCAGACCCTGAAATTCAACTGCGCAAACTGGGCCATGATCTGATCGGCATCATTGCCCGTCACAAGGCTGAGCTGACCGTCTGCTTCCGGGAAATCCAGTCTCTCTCGGGAGAGCGCCGAGAGAAAGTCCTGGGCCTGCATGCTACCTACGAGCGCATATGGGCCGACGTGCTGAAAGCGGGGGCGAAGACGGGGCAGTTCAGAACTTACTCAAAATCTCGTTTGAAAGGTCTGTTGGGCATGTACTACTACAGCTATATATGGATCCAGCCCGAGAACGCGTCCATGATCGACGACATCACGGACACCTTCCACGACGTCGTGCTCAAGGCCGTTCTTTCGATTTCAGAGCCGCTCGAAGCAAAGCGGGAAAACACGCGCACCAGCAAGTAAAAGGAGTTCCTGTTTTGGCGGCTAGGCACGCCACCGACTCCTGTAGCTGAGATCCTAGAGTAGCGTCAATACAGGCGAAACATGCAGGCGTGTTTGCACTTGGTCAATCAGCAACCTCTGGTTCCACCAGCTTGGCCAACTGAATCAGCGACTCCTGCCAGCCCAAATAACACATTTCTACAGGTATGGCCTGGGGTATGCCTTCTTGCACTATGGTCAACTCGGTTCCGCAAGACACCGGTCGTAATGAAATAGTGACATGCATCTGTCCAGGCAGGTTCGGGTCGTCGAACCGGTCCTGATAGCGGATCTTCGTAAACGGTACTAACTCCAGGTATTCGCCACCGAACGAGTGGCTATTGCCAGTTCCGAAGTTACGGAAAGACATCTTGTAAGTGCCGCCAACGCTGGCCTCCATGCTGTGGACTTGACACGTAAACCCATAAGGGGGAAGCCACTTCGCTAATGCATCGGGTTCAAGGAAAGCGCGGTAGACACGTTCGGCGGGTGCGCGCAGGACGCGGTATAGATTAACGGTTCCGGTCGTCATGGTGTGATCCTTTAAGTAGGGAACTCACCATCTTTTTTACTACTTTATTTCCAACGTGGAAATACCCGTTAAACAGCATCCCCAGATTACTAAGGGCGGCGCGGCACGATTAGTTTCGCGGTAAGAATCTGTAGCACTTGCCCGTGCTGATTCTTTGTTTCGCAACGCATTACAACTAGCCCCTGCTGCGGTTTAGAACGTGATGGGATGATTTCCATTATCTCGCTGACTACTTGGAGTACATCGCCTGGTCGTGTGGGTCTTGGCCATTCGATTTGTCCGCCTGCGCCTATCAGGCCTCCGGCCAAAGGAGCCCCGCCACTGTTGAGTAGCTTCATGGTAATGGCGGCGGTATGCCAACCGCTTGCCGCAAGCCCCTTGAACAATGTCGTCAATGCGGCGTTGTGATCCAGGTGAAAGGGTTGGGGGTCATATTCCGAGGCGAAGGCAATCAGCTTTTCTTCGGTAAGCGTATAGGTTCCGCTACTAAAGCGCTGGCCAAGCTCAAGGTCTTCCAGAAAATATAGCGTCTGCACTGATTCATCCATAGCAAGTACCTCCCAGTAACTTAATTACTATTGTTTTGGTGGTTAGTGTTATAGCGCATCAGTTAGTATCTTGGAGCGCATCAAGATGAAATGGCCGAAATTTAGCAAGCAACCGCGTAAAATAATTCAACCGTTTACAGAGAGACAAGTATGAAGAATCTAATGAATGAGGCTATCTATGTAGCATCACGGCCAACGGGCATCCCTACAGCTGAAAACTTCCGCAAGGATGTGCAGCTGGTACCCGCGGTACAACAAGGTCAGATTCTTATACGAAACGAGTGGTTGTCGGTTGAGCCTGCCATGCGTGGCTGGTTGGCCGATGCCAACAACTACGCCAGTGTTGCGGTTGGGGACGTGATGAGGTCCTTCTGCGTGGGCGTCGTCGTCGAATCGCAGGCGGACGGCTACAGCGCAGGCGAGCGCCTGATGGGCTGGTTCGGCTGGCAGCAGTATGCAGTGGTAGAACCTGCAGCTATCGTGCAGAAAATTACAGCTAGCGACCTATCGCCATCTTTATATTTAGGCGTATTAGGCTTGAACGGTGTTACTGCCGCGACAGCGCTGACAGAAATCGGTCAGCCTAAACAAGGTGAAACCGTTGTCGTCTCCACAGCCGCTGGTGGAGTAGGTTCTTGCGTCGGTCAGCTTGCAAAGTCCATGGGCTGTCGTGTTGTGGGGTTGACCAGCACGCCAGAGAAGGTCAAGGCGTGCTACGAGCAGTTCGGTTATGACCACGTCATCAATTACAAGACCGACGATATTGGTGCCGCCTTAAAAGCCGCCTGTCCTGATGGCGTGGATGTGTACTTTGATAATACCGCCGGCCGGATTTCAGATACCGTAATGCAGCATTTGGCTATCCGGGCACGGGTAGTTGTATGTGGCACGGCTTCAATCGCCACGTGGGATCCGATTCCCATGGGGCCGCGCGTAGAGCGAATTCTTTTAACGCGCCGTGCCCGTATGCAAGGTTTTATTCTTTTTGATCACATGGACACCTACGGTGATTATGTCAGTCAGCTAGAAGAACTAATCAGGGCAGGCAAGTTGACTTGCCGTGAGCACATTACCGACGGGCTGGACACCGCAATGGGTGCCATCGAAGAGCTGTACCGAGGTGAGAATCTAGGCAAGCGATTGGTACGCTTATAGCGCGACGCCTTCGATATTTCCAAGGGGAAACCCTAGTGCGGGTGATCCTTATATTTAGTGTAATCTTTCAAAGGGAGTACACGTATTAGGGTGCGCTAGTGTGCCCCTGTGCCGGGAGGCAAAGTGAAGCTGAGCTTTTCAACTGAGGAATTGAGCGAGCGTCAACGCTCGCAATACTGGAATGATGTTGTGTGTAAACACTGCGTTCAGGCCAATAGTCAGATCGATAATCCTCAGGGCTTTATTGGCCAGTTCTCGGCAAAATCGCTCGGGGACCTTGAAGTTTCACGGATGTCATCGCCACGTCATGTATGGGACCGCACTACGACCCATTTGCGCAGGGACCCCAACGAGGCATTTTTGCTGGCACTGATGATATCGGGTACTGGGCACTTGTCACAATCGGGTCGTTCCGCGCAAACAAACAGCGGCGATATCGTACTGTACGATGCCGAAAGACCATTTACGTATGATTTAAGTCCAGAGTCTGTATTACTACTGCGCATCCCCCGTAAGCAGCTGTTGTACCGAGCTCCGCAGGCCGAGCGCTATACGGCAGTACGTTTCACGCCCGAAAAGCCCATTACCGGCCTGCTTGCGAATATGATCAAAGAGGCAGCCCACATCAACTTATCCGAGGATCTGCCCCCGGCGGTGCAGGCACAGTTTGCCGGGTCGCTATTGGATCTGCTTGGAGCGGCCATCCAGGTGCAAATGGCTGGCGACACGGCAGCGTCCAGCCAGCGCAATCAGTTGCTCGAAAGCGCCAAGTATTTTATTGAATCCCACCTGGATGATCCGTTGCTAACAGTTGATAGCATTGCGGCTAAAGTGCGCGTATCCGAGCGTACTCTTACGCGGATTTTCGCCGAAAGTGGTATCACCCCAATGCGTTGGGTGTGGCAGCGTCGACTAGAGGCTGCATATTATTCACTCACAGAAGGCAGGGTGAATCAGGTGACCGAAGCTGCCTTCCGTTACGGCTTTAATGATGTTTCACACTTTAGTCGCGTCTTCAAAATGGCTTATGGACAATCTCCAAGCAGCCTATTGACTAGCAAAAAACACTAACGTTTCTGATTTGTCGGTTGCAGTCAAACGCACTGGCGGTTTCAGGCAAGCATCCTTGTGCTACTGGGCATAATCTGGATTAAAGCAAAAAAGGCATTAATGCCGATACTTTATCCAGGAGGATGACATGAACCACGAAAACCTGCATTACATGGGCCTGCGTGAAATAGGTGAGGCAATCCAATCCGGCAAGATTTCATCCGAGACGGTAACCAAAAAACAGTTCGAACGTATCAGCGAGCTAGATAGCCACCTCAAAAGTTATGTGGTCTTGATGCAGGAGCAAGCGCTGAACGAGGCACGTCGTGCCGATCAGGAAATTGCACAAGGCAAGTCGCACGGCCCCCTGCACGGCGTGCCAGTAGCAGTCAAAGACTTGTGTTGGACCAGCGATGCGCCCACAGCGTTTGGTACCACCTTGCATCGTGGATTCCAATCCAGTGAAGATGGGACAGTCGTCAAGCGTCTGCGTGAGGCGGGTGCGGTGATCCTGGGCAAGGTCCAGTTAACTGAAGGCGCTCTGACAGACCACCATCCAGATATCGACCCGCCCGTGAATCCATGGAATAGCGACCACTGGGCAGGTGTTTCGTCCAGTGGCTCTGGTGTCGCACCTGCAGCCGGCATGTGTTATGGAGCGATTGGCACGGACACTGGTGGCTCCATCCGCTATCCGTCCGCTGCATGCGGACTGACGGGCATAAAACCGACATGGGGCCGCGTCAGCCGCTATGGTGCTTTTGAATTGGCTGCTTCGTTAGACCATTTGGGCCCTATGACGCGTAGCGCGGAAGACTCTGCGGCCATGCTGCATGCTATCGCTGGGCCGGATGAGAACGATCCTACCGCCAGTCACATGCCAGTCCAGGACTATCTCCAGGAAATTAACCGTGGCGCGAAAGGCCTGCGCATTGGTATAGACCGGGCCTGGAACAATGATGATGTGGACGCCCCCACGCGCCAGATGATGGATGCGGCTATCGAAATTATGACCAAGTTGGGTGCCGAGATTATCGAGGTGAAGGCTCCAGACGCTACCGATGTGCAGCGCAACTGGTTCAATTTGTGTAGCGTAGAGGCGGCAGTGGCACATGAAGAAACCTATCCTTCACGCAAAGAGGTTTATGGCCCCGCGCTAAGTGGCCTGATCGATACAGGCAGGGCGCTGCGCGCCACTGACTACCAGAAAATCCTGCTGCAACGTGCAGCCTATACCGGCAAGCTTCGCGCGATGATGCAAGGCCTTGACCTGCTTCTGGTGCCTACGACGCCAATTGCCTCACCCACAATTGCTCAAATGAGCGTCACCGGTCAGGAGTACGTGGACCGCTGGTTTGCAATGATGCGCTATACCGCGCCATTTGACATGGCTGGTGTACCCACTATTACGCTTCCTGGTGGCTTCACGCAAGCCCGCACGCCACTTGGTTTCCAGTTTGTTGGCGCGGATTTCCGAGAGGACTTGCTGGTGCGTGCTGCACATGCCTTCCAGGGGGAAACAAACTGGCACAAGCAGCGCCCCACGCTGGTTGGTAGTTAACCGTTAGCTGTCTAAATACAAGTATAGAAATTACACGCAGCACCCGCACCCGAGGTTGTCCTTGGGGCGGACTCATGGAGGAGATATCATGACTATTAACCGACGTGGCTTTATCAAGACCGCAGCAGGCGTATTGGCTTACGCCAGTAGTTTCAATCTGCTTGCTCAGTCGAATATCGATAGCACTAATCCCATCAAAGTCGCTAATCTTTTGGACAAGACGGGGGTACTGAATAACTATTGCCTTAAGCAGATCAAGGCGGCCGCCATGGCAGTCGACGAGATCAATGCCAGTGGCGGCTTACTGGGCAGGAAGGTGGAGATTAACTTCTATGACACTCAGTCCAGTAACCGGCTGTATTCGCAGTATGCTACACAGGCTTTTGTACGAGACAAAGTCGATGTGATCCATGGCGCTGTAGCCAGTTCTGCGCGCGAGGTGGTTCGACCTATCGTGCAGCGTTTCAAGGGTCTGTATTTTTACAATGCATTGTACGAAGGCGGGGTCTGCGACCGCCGCCACGTATGTACCGGCATGGTTCCGGCACAAGAGCTTGAACCACTGGTCGATTACGTGATTAAAGAGCGCAATGCCAAAAAGCATTACATTCTGGCAGCTGACTATAACTACGGTCATATCACCAGTAAGTGGTTGCAAAAGTTCATTCGAGAAAAAGGCGGAGAGGATGTAGCGGTTGAATTCTTCCCGCTGGACGTCACCAACTTTGCGCCGGTGCTCAGCCGCATCCAGAGCGCGAAGCCCGACGCTGTGTGGTCAGCTTTAGTGGGCGATGCTCATATGAGCTTCTATCGTCAGTTCGAATCCACGATAGGCAAGAAAAACATGTCACTGATCGGCACAGTCTATGGCGCCGCCCGGGAAAATGCCATGCTTAGCGCCCAGGAAAATGACGGCACTATCATTGCAGCATCATTTATTGACACCTTGCCCACGGATGCGGCTAGGGGCTTTGTAAAGCGTTTTGCCGACTTCACGGGTGAAACGGACTACATCGGTGAATACGGTGAATACGGCTATCGCGGGATGATGCTGTGGGCGGAAGCTGTGAAGCGTGCTGGCAGCGTGGACCCGGATAAAGTCATTGCGGCGCTACCAGGTACCACGTTTGCGGGTCCGGGTGGGCTATACACCATTGATGATCAGTCCAACCACACGATTATGGATATCCATATTGCCGTTGGCAACAAGGACAAGGGATTTGATGTCATCAAATCGTTCCAGCAGCAGCCGCCTAGCGACACGCAAGAGGTATGCAACCTGCGGGAGAATCCCAACGATACCAAACAGTACGAACCCAAGGTATAGCAGAAGGCGCGATAAGCAGTTCGCGCGCTATCTCTTTCCGTAAGTATGGTGGTTAACGGCGTCGCTTGGGAGAACGTTGTGGAAGTATTTTATACCGGCCTGTACTTGGTCATTTTCTCGATATCGCTCATGCTGCTTATCAGCCTGGGACTGGCAGTGATCTTTGGCATGATGAAGGTCATTAACCTGGCCCATGGTGAGTTCATGATGGTAGGAGGCTACACCTGCGTATTGACTGTTAATGCTGGTGCGCCATTGTGGCTGGGCGTGCTGTTTGGCGGCCTTGTCACTGGTGTGCTGGGCATTATTGTCGAGAGGCTTGTGATCCGGTTTCTTTATGGCCGCATCATCGATACCTTACTTGCTACTTGGGGGCTGTCGTTACTGTTTGTAGGGGCAGCAACTACCATCTTCGGTGCGTCGGGTATGGGGATCTCCACGGAATTCACCAACGTCAGCATCGGCGGAATGAACGTATCGTCGTACAACCTGATTGTTTGTGCGTTCTCGATCGCCCTGGCGCTACTTACATGGTGGCTGGCCGTGGGCACGAAGGTGGGGCTTATAGTGCGCGGCACCATGCAGGTGCCAGAGGTGGCCAGTTGCCTGGGAGTAGATCGCTCCAAAGTCTACATGGCGACTTTCGGCTTTGGCTCTTGCCTGGCAGGGCTGGCAGGTGCCGCTTTGGCGCCGATCACCGGCGTCAGCCCTGCCATGGGTGCCTTTTTCATCGCAAAGGCTTTCATCACCGTCATCGTTGGTGGCCATCTTCCACTGATAGGCGCAACTGCCGCTTCATCCATCTTTGGCGCTATCGATGGGGTGGTGTCCTATATCTACAGTTCTGTTACGGGTGAAGTCTCTATGCTGATTGCAGCGGTCCTGCTGTTGCGCCTGCTTCCCCTAGGCATCACTGGTCGAATGAAGAAAGGTATGTAGCATGAATGGCTCAACATTTTCCATGGGTTTTGATGCCCACGCAGGTCAGTCGCCGCGCCGTTCTTGGTGGACGGCGGTAGTCGTCTGCTTCTTGCTGATGCTGGCAATTCCCGTATATGGCGATATGGCGTTGCAGCTTGATCTGTCGCTAGTGCTTATCTTGTCATTACTGGCGCTTAGCATGGCATTTTTATGGGGCTATGTTGGTATTCTGAGTTTCGGGCAAACGATTTTCTTCGGCCTGGGCGGTTATACCTATGCGTTGTTCAGCCTGAATACAGATATGGCAGGCGCAGCCTTTGTGCTGGCAGTAGTTGTACCTATGCTGTTTGCCCTGGTGCTGGGCTACTTCATGATATTTGGTCGTATTAGTGATATCTACCTTAGTGTAATTACGCTGGTAGTGACGCTGATCTTCGAAAAGGCTGTGCGGTCAACCTCAGGCCCAGAGTACGTAATCGGTAGCGTTCGCTTGAACGGGCAAAATGGTATCCCAGGCCTGCCAGGTTTACCCTTTCAGATCGGGCCGATCGACTTGCAATCCATCGATGGCATCTTCTATTTGGCGCTATTCTTTTTGCTGGTCGTTTACGTGGGCATCAGGCTGTTCTTGGCTAGTACGGCGGGCCGTGTTCTGGTGGGTTTGCGTGAGAACGAGAACCGCATGGAATTGCTAGGCTATGACAGCCGCTTATACAAATTGCTGGCGTTTGTTATCGCTGGCGGCATCGCTGGCCTGGCCGGTGGTTTGTATGCATTGTGGGGAAGCTTTGTGGGGCCCGAAATGTTCGGTCTTAATCAAGCCGCTATGGTCGTCATTTGGGTGATTGTAGGCGGACGCTCCACTCTGTTAGGGCCTATCGTCGGCACACTGCTCATCCAGTACCTGACGACTTGGCTAGGTACGGTGGGCGTGGGTCAAGTGACGGTGTTTCTAGGATTCATCCTAATCCTTTGCGTGCTGCTATTGCCTCAAGGGCTAGTGCCTGCGCTGCATAGCGTTATCGGACGCGTAATGCCCCAGAAAGAGCAGGAGGACTGAATCATGGCAAACCAAGACATCATCCTGGAGGCGCGCGGTGTAGAAAAGAGCTTCGGCGGGGTGAAGGCGCTAAGCAGTATTGACTTCACCTTGCGTAGCGGTGAACTACGTTGCCTGATTGGTCCTAATGGCGCAGGCAAAAGCACTTTTTTCAAGCTATTGAGCGGGCAACTCAAGCCCACCGGCGGAGATATCCTCTTTGGGGGCCGAAGTATCCGTCGCGCAGAGCAACATGCCATTGCAAAGCTGGGCATGGGTATCAAAAATCAGGTGCCGACTGTTCTGGACGGCTTGTCTGTTGACGAGAACCTGTGGCTTGCTGCGCGTAGCGTACGTGGAGCCGATGAGGCAAGTGAACGAACCGAGCAACTCAAAACACGACTGGGCTTGGGTTCTGTATCCCGCAAGCTGGTGGGTGAATTGGCTCACGGCCAGCGCCAGTGGGTAGAAATCGGCATGGTCATTGCTCGCGACCCGAAGGTGATTTTGTTCGACGAACCCGCTGCCGGCATGAGCGAAGAGGAAACGCAACGCATGGCCGAACTGATCCAGGAGTTGAACCAGCAGGCGGCCATTGTCGTCGTTGAACACGACATGGCGTTCATCGGAAAAATTGCACGGATGGTTACTGTCTTTCACCGGGGTCGCATCCTGACAGAAGGCACGTTTGACGAGGTCGTCAGCAACCAGCAAGTACGCGACGTTTATCTGGGACGAGGAAAAACGACATGAGTATGCTAATCGTAAAGGATCTAGCGTCTGGCTATGGACGCATCCCAATTCTGGACGGTGTCAGCTTTAATGTTGCCCAGGCCGAATTCCTGGGGGTGTTAGGCCATAACGGCATGGGCAAGTCCACCTTGCTGAAGACGCTGATGGGCCTGCTGCCTGCAACCGCCGGGTCCATAGATTTGGCAGGTACTGACACTACGCGATTACCTACCCACGCGCGTGCGCGCATGGGGGTGGGCTATGTACCGCAAGGGCGAGGTATTTTTCCTGGTCTGTCGGTACTTGAGAACCTAAGCTTTTCAGCTACGGCTAACCCTGCAAACAGTATGAGTGTGGACGAGATGCTGGAACAGTTTCCGCGCCTCAAGCCCTTGGTTGCGCGGCACGGCGGTGCGCTGAGCGGTGGCGAACAACAATTACTGGCATTGGCACGTTCTTTGATTTCCAGGCCGCGCTTATTGCTTTTGGACGAACCCACCGAAGGTATTCAGCCGTCGATTATTGACGAAATCGTGGATACGCTGAAAGAAATCCGTGTGCAGATGGGACTGACGATCTTGTTGGTCGAGCAAAACATCGATTTCATCCGCCAGCTTTCCGACCGTGTGCTGCTGATCCACAAGGGTGCCATCACTCAAGAGCTGCGGCCTGAAGAGTTAACAGAAGAGTCTGCACTGGGTCACTTTGCCTGACAAGGTGTTTGAACATAGAAATAAGGAACTGCACATGACCGATGACATTGTTACCGATCAAGGCCTGGATGCCTTGGCGCGCTACGCCGACCTACCATTAAACAGCGCTCGCAAGCAGGCCGTTCTGCCCATCTTGCAAGCTTGGGTACCTGCTGCGAATGCGTTAAGCGAGCGTATGGCCCGTGACGAGGTGCGTGATCAATTACCAGGCACTATTTTTACCCTTGGTGCTCGGCGCTGAAATCAGGAGACAGATAATGGACTTGCAGGAACTGACGCTGGCCCAAGCGGCTACAGCTGTGAAGAAAAAAGAAGTATCGCCTGTTGATCTCGTAGAGGTTTGCCTGGCGCGTATTGATGCCGTCAACAGTAAAACGCACGCCTATATTAGTGTTTTTGCCGAGGAAGCTACTCAAGTCGCCAAAGCATCCGAGGCCATGATCATGGCTGGCCACGACCTGGGCGCACTGCACGGCGTACCGGTCTCGCTAAAGGATAATATTGCGCTCAAGGGAAAACGCACCACCGCAGGTAGCAAAGTTCTTTCAGACTGGTACCCAGAGGAGGATGCCACCATTGCTCATCGTCTGCGCGGAGCGGGTGCCATCTTTCTTGGCAAGTGCAACATGCACGAATTCGCTTGGGGCGGCACTTCCGACAACCCGCACTACGGAGCCGTTCGCAACCCCTGGAACACGGATAAATTTCCAGCCGGTTCCAGTGGCGGCTCCGGTGTGGCCGTGGCTGCTAGAACATGTTATGGCTCGATTGGCACTGATACTGGCGGCAGCGTGCGGCTGCCGTCTGCTATCAACGGCATCGTCGGGATGCGACCCACGTACGGGCGCGTTAGCAATCGGGGTATTATCCCATTGGCCTGGAGCATGGATACGGCGGGCCCCATGACTCGCACTGTTGAAGATTGCGCGATCATGTTCAACGTCATTGCTGGGCATGATCACAACGACCCCGCCAGCGCTTTGCAGCCGCTGGTGGACTATACCCGTGACCTTCATCTGGATATTAAAGGCTTGCGCATAGGCGTCGTCCCCAATTACTTCTTCTCGCACTTGCAAGGTGCAGTCAAGGATAGCGTGACGACAGCATTGAAGACGTTCGAAAGCCTGGGCGCTATGGTGATCGACATCCCGATCACCAATATTGAAGGTAATATCTCCGCTCAGTTGACGATTGAATCCGTAGAGCCTAGTGCCTACCATCAGCGATGGCTGCGCGAACGTCCCGATGACTATGGCGACGATGTACGCGCACTGCTGGACGCGGGTGAGATGCTGCTGGGCACGCACTATGTTCAGGCCCAGCGCTATCGCGCCTTGCTGCGTGAAGAGTTTCTGGAAGCTTTCAAACGCGTTGACGTCTTTATCTGCCCGACCCTGCCATTCACCGCCACGGACGTTGGCGCAATGAAAGTGGTTATAGAGAACGGGGAAGAGGAAGATATGCTATCGGCAATCATGCAGTTCACTGGCGTGCCTAGCTTGACGGGACTTCCTGCACTGAACGTACCGTGTGGGTTCGATGATGGCGGCTTGCCAGTGGGTATGCAGATCATCGGTAAACCGTTCGATGAAGCAACTCTGTTCCGTATTGGAGCTCAGTTTGAGGCCGTGACGAAGTTTTATAGGCAGGCACCGAATATCTGAAGGGAAAAAAAAGTAGTGATAGGGGTTTTTGATTCAGGCAGTGGCGGACTGACGGTTCTAAAAGAGCTCAGGGCGACGTTGCCTGACCAACACTTTGTGTATTACGGTGATCATGGCAACGCGCCTTACGGTGATCGCGATGCCGACGCCATCTATGAACTTACCCTGTCGTCGTTGACGCGGCTGTTTGCCTTGGGCTGCTCATTGGTCGTGGTGGCGTGCAATACCGCGGCAGCGACGGGACTGCGTCGACTGCAGCAGACCTGGTTGCCAACCCACTTTCCCGACAAGCGCGTTATTGGTGTCGTTGTGCCCATGGTGGAAGCCATGACGGGCGTACCCTGGTCAACGACGCACGCTGCAACTAAACCAAGTTTTGCTAGCAAGACGGTCGCTGTCTTCGCAACAGAGTATACGGTGAACAGCCGGATATTTATTGATGAAACAGCAAGGCGCACCCCAGACATTCACGTTGTTCAACAAGCCTGTCCTAGTCTGGTTAGATTGATAGAAGCGGGTGCACCATTGCACGATCTTCGCAGTGCTGTTCGGAGCTATGTCAGCCTTTTATTGCATCGCCTGGATAGAGAGCATTTGGCGGCGGCTTTACTTGGTTGCACGCATTACCCGTTGATCGAGGATCTTTTTGTTGAGGCTTTGCCTAGTCACGTGGAAATCTTTTCACAACCGAAAATAACGGCTCAAAGCTTGGTTGCTTACCTGGGTCGTCATCCGGAGTTTGTGGAAGATGACCGACCCGGAATCTCTTTTTATACCTCTGCTAATCCAGAAAAGATCATGAAAATTGCGCAGCGCTTTTTTGGCGATGATCAGATCTATTTCGAAGGGCTGACGTACGAATTACTCCACATGTCCGCATAAGTTGTCCTACAACTTAACCAAAATTCATCCCTAGAGTGGTAAGATGCCTAGGTGCTTCGCGCACTTTTATTTTTTGGTGTGGGGTGTGAATATGAATCAGACAAACAAGGCAGCAGCCGCCATCGCGGGGGCGGACAAAGCGCCCGCCGAAATGACATTGGCGGATCAGGTCACTGATGCGCTGACTCGTCAGATTCGTGATGGGGTCTATCCTGTTAGCGCCCGGCTTCCCACTGAAAAATTCATGACTCAGCAGTATGGTGTTAGTCGCACCGTAGTGCGTGAGGCTATTTCGCGCTTGAAGTCCGAGGGCTTGGTGGAGACGCGGCAGGGCAGCGGTACCGTGGTGCTGGACCCTAAGCGCAGCGAATCATTTCGCCTGGGCTGGGACGATCCTGATCCGGTGCAGGCAGTGTTGCACATCATAGAGTTGCGCCGTGGGATAGAGGTCGAGATGGTTGCGCTGGCGGCAGAGCGCCGCACAGAGGCTGATCTGGCCCAGATTGAGCATGCGTTGCAGGCAATAGACGGCGCTGTCCGGGCAGGTAAGGATGGGGTGCTTGAAGACCTGGCGTTTCACATGGCTATCTCGCGTGCCACGGGCAATCCGCATTACACAGCGTTGCTGGGTATGTTGACTCGTGCGGTCAAGGACGCGATCAAATTAACGCGTGACTATGACGCCAGTAATCGAGATTTGAAGGCGCAGGTGCGCAGCGAGCACCGTGCGATATTTATGGCCATTAAAAACCAAGATGTGACGGCGGCGCGCGCGGCGGCTTTTTTGCATATGCGCAATACAGCAGGCCGTATGCAGATGGCGGACAAAACGTACTGGGAAGGCGCGTCTCAGACGGCAGCTCAACGTTTGGTCGCAACGGATTTACATGCTGTTCTAAACGACAAATAACCCTCCTTATTAGTACTAACCCTGATATTGTGTATGATTAACTTGTCATACAATTTTGTTATACAAGATAAACAGGGCTAGCTGCGTTCAGCGCTAGCCCTGTGAACTATGCAATAGGGTTGCAATGCTTATACGTTACGAAGAGGCCGTCCGGGTTTCGACTCAGGCACTGGAAAAGGTCGGGGTTCCTGCAGATGCTGCCAAGATTCAGGCGAGTCTGCTGATTGAAGGCGAACTGCGTGGCAGGGCCTCTCATGGTTTATTGCGCTTGCCGCGCATTATTGAACGCATACTGAATAAAGTGGCTGATCCCGTCACCAAAGGTAAACATACTTGGCGCGGCACGTCCTATCTGGAAGTGGATGGTCAGAACGGTTTGGGCCCTGTCGTGGCCTTGGCTGCACTGGAAGCCGCCATGGAGCGCACTCAGGAAACTGGCGCCGTTGTGGTGGGTATACGCAACAACAATCATCTGGGCATGCTGGCCTGGTACGCCGACCATATTGCCCGTCAGGGTTATGTACTGATCGCACTGTCCACCAGCGAAGCTTTAGTCCACCCTTGGGGCGGGCGCTCGGCAATGTTGGGAACCAACCCGATTGCGGTAGGGGTTCCAGCAGGCGAGCGTCCCTTTGTCCTGGACATGGCCACCAGCGTCATTTCCATGGGGAAAATTCACGATTACGCACAAATAGGCAAGCCATTGGAGCCAGGCTGGGCGCTGGATGCCCAGGGTAATCCAACCACAGACGCCGTCGCGGCCAAGCAGGGTGCCATTGCACCTTTTGGCGAAGCCAAGGGCTATGCGTTGGGCCTGGCAATAGAAGTGCTGGTCACTAGTCTGACGGCATCTGCAATAGGTACGGATGTTCAGGGAACCCTGGACTCCACGGCAGTCTGCAACAAGGGCGATGTCTTTGTGGTGGTCAAGCCGGGTCAAAGCGATGTGGCTGCCCGGATTGCGGCGTATCTGGATTTGATACGCGCTTCTGGTTCTGAGGATGGCGTGCAGGTATTGGTGCCGGGTGACCGAGCCGATGCGATGCGGACCAAGAACCTTGAGCAGGGCATGGATCTACCTCCCGCCTTGTGGGAACGCTTGTGTGCAGACGCAAAGCAGTAACAGTTGTACAACCTTTTTACTTGTAAACAGATAGGGAAGCAGGCATGGCCTACGGTGTATTCAGATCGCCAGCAGCGATTTACTTTGGTACCGGGCAGCGCAAGGCGCTACCGCAGATAGTTGCGCAGCATGGTCAACGTGTATTCATTTGCACAGACGAGCGTTTTTTCCAGGATCCCTTGTTGGCAGGCATAGAGCAAGCCCTTAAGGCTCACGGCATAGCGACCATGACTTATGACCGCACTATCGCTGAACTGCCAGCCTCCTGCATACAGGAAGCCACAGTGTTGGCCCGTGAATTCAAGGCCGATGTGCTCTTGGGCATAGGTGGCGGTAGCTGTCAGGATTTAGCTAAATTAGTGGCATTGTCCATTAGCCACGGCGACGACCTGCGCCCCTTCTATGGGGAATTCAACGTTCCAGGCAAAATACTGCCTGTGATTGCAGTACCTACTACAGCAGGCACTGGGTCGGAAGTGACTCCTGTTGCTGTGCTGGGTGACCCCGAGCGCGTGACCAAGGTCGGTATTTCCAGCCCTTATTTGATACCGGCTGTTGCCGTGCTCGATCCCGAGCTGACCCTGACTTGCCCGCCCAGGCTGACCGCTATTGCTGGCGCCGACGCGATGACGCATGCGCTGGAAGCTTTCACGGCCATACGGCGCGAACCCAGCCCACAGCTAAGCTTGGGCCAGGTGTTTATCGGTAAAAATATGTTCAGCGATGTGCAGGCCCGTTCCGCTATTGCTGCGCTGGCAAAATACTTGCCGATTGCAGTGGAAGATGGCAGCAATCTGGCCGCCAGGGAACAGGTTATGTATGGCTCGTTGGCTGCGGGCCTGGCGTTTGGCACAGCTGGAACCGCCGCCGCTCACGCAATTCAATACCCTATAGGCGCACTGACGCATACCGCCCACGGTCTTGGTGTTGCAACCTTGATGCCTTATGTGATGGAGTTCAACCTGGATAGTTGTGTCCCAGAGTTCGTCGAGATCGCGCACTTGTTTGGCTTGCCTGCTCAAGGTGACGCAGTGGATGCACGCGCCGCCATAGACGCGGTCGAGCAGTTGTTCGCTCGCATAGGCATTCCGTCTTCCTTGCAAGGCTTGAATGTCACCGCCGACAAACTGGAATGGGTGTCCCAGCAATCCATGCTGGCCGCACGCCTGGTCAACAATAATCCTCGCGCCCTGACCGTTGAAAGTATCGGGCGTATTGTCAATGCAGCCTACGCAGGGGACCGTGCTCTCTTGCGTGGTGCTTAATGTTAGGAGCAAAACTATGTCTCAAGTAATCGCAGAATCCACTACACCGACTGACTACCAGCAACTGGCTAACCAACTGTTTATTAACGGTCAGTGGGTGCCAGCCTCGACAGGTAATGTTATTGATGTGTACAACCCGTCAGACGAATCCCTGATTTGCAGCGTGGCTGATGCCACCGTCGAAGACGGTATGCGCGCAATAGACGCCGCTGAAGGCGCAGCCGCTGCATGGGCCGCTACTGCACCGCGTAAACGCGCCAATATTCTGATGCGTGCTTTCGACATCATGATCGAACGCAGCGAATGGCTGGCTGGCTTGATTTCCCTGGAAAACGGTAAGTCCTTGGCCGATGCTCGTGGCGAAGTCGCTTACGCGGCTGAGTTCTTCCGTTGGTATGCCGAAGAAGGCGTGCGCTTAAACGGCAGCATAGGTGTTTCGCCCGGTGGTGCCAACCGTATCGTGGTGCAGTATCAACCCGTGGGTATCGCGGTGCTGGTTACACCATGGAACTTTCCAGCTGCTATGGCAACACGTAAAATCGGACCCGCTTTGGCAGCCGGTTGCACATGTATTCTGAAGCCAGCAACTGAAACCCCCTTGACGGCTTATGCCGTGGCTGAAATTCTGCACGAGGCTGGTGTGCCGGCTGGTGTAGTTAACGTCTTGACCACATCGACTTCGGGCAAAGTGGTTGGTGCCTTGTTGCATGACCCCCGAGTCAGGAAATTGTCGTTTACAGGGTCGACCGAAGTGGGTCGCGTGTTGCTTAAGCAAGCGGCTGACCAGGTGATCAATTGCTCCATGGAACTGGGTGGGAACGCCCCGTTTATCGTTTTTGACAACGCTGATATTGACGCCGCTGTTGAAGGCGCAATGATTGCTAAAATGCGCAACGGCGGTGAAGCCTGCACCGCGGCAAACCGTTTTTACGTGCAGCGCGGCGTGCTGGAAACCTTCACCCAGAAGCTGGCCGACAAGATGCGTGCCGTTAAGCTGGGCCCAGCCACAGATCCAGCAACTGACTTGGGTCCTTTGGTGAATGCCAGCAGCCGCAACAAGGTAGCTAGCTTGGTGGATGACGCCGTAGCGCGTGGCGCACGCGTGGTATTGGGCGGCAAAGCAGTCGAAGGTAAGGGCTTTTACTACCCCGCCACGCTGTTGGTTGACGTACCTGCTGATGCCACTTTGTTGCGTGAAGAAATTTTCGGTCCAGTCGCACCCATTGTTGCGTTCGACACCGAAGAGCAAGCCATACAGTTGGCCAATGACACGGAATATGGTTTGGTTTCCTATGTCTACACGGCTGACCTGGCGCAGGGTATGCGTGTTTCAGAGCGCATGGGTTCGGGCATGGTGGCCTTGAATCGTGGTCTGGTGTCGGATGCAGCAGCACCTTTTGGCGGTGCCAAGCAAAGTGGTCTGGGACGTGAAGGTGGCCTGGAAGGGCTGCTGGCATATACCGAAGCTAAATACATCGCAACTTCTTGGTAAGCGTCGGATAATCCGACACTTTTTACCATTTTAAAAGACGCTGTCATCTTTATATGGCGGCGTCTTAAATAACACGGAGATAGACAATGTTGTTCAAACTTCCAAAAAAATTCCTGCGCTCGGCCGCATTGACGGTTGGCTTGGGTGCTTTTTCACTCGCCTTGTCTGGTCAGGCTGTTGCGAAAGATAAGATAGTGCTGAAAGCTGCGCACGTGGTTTCGACGGTAAACTCCGGTCACTTGGCTCTAGAGCACATGGGCAAGCAGTTGGCCGAAAAAACCGATGGTCGTATTACCATTGAAATTTTCCCTAGCGGTCAATTGGGCAGTGAGCGCGAATTGGTTGAAAGCATACAGCTGGGCAACGTGGACATGACCTTTGTATCCTCGGCCGTGCTGGGTAGCTTTAATCAGGAGTTCTTTGCTCTGGATATTCCTTTCTTGTTTACTGACCGCGACAGCGTCTACCGCGTGCTGGACGGTAAAATTGGTCAGGGCCTGTTAGACAGCCTGAACAAAGTTGGTATGAAAGCGGTTGGTTACTGGGAAAACGGTTTCCGTCAGTTGACCAACAACAAGAAGGAAATCAGAACACCTGATGACCTGAAAGGCATGAAAATGCGCACCATGGAAAACGAAGTCCATATTGCAGCCTGGCGTGAAGAAGGCGCTAACCCAGCCCCGCTGGCGTTTGGCGAACTGTTTACTGCCCTGCAGCAAGGTACTTTCGATGCCCAGGAAGGTCCTATCAACCTGTTTTACGACATGAAGTTTTTCGAAGTACAGAAGTACATCAGTAAAACCAACCACGTCTATTCCCCTTGGCCTGTGCTGATCAACCCTGACGTCTACGCTCGCTTTAGCGACGCCGACAAGGAAGTCTTTGCCCAAGTCATGAAGGAAACCACAGACTACCAGCGTGGCCTGGCTCAGAAAGCTGACGACGAAGCCGTCGCCGCCATGACTACAGTCACGATTACTGAACTGACACCTGAAGAACTGGCCGCATTTTCCGACAAGATGGGTCCAATTCATGAAATGGTGAAAAAGAAAGTGGGTGCTGAAATTGTTGACAGCATTATCAAAGAAGTGAATGGTTAATTTTTCTAATTTTTGTTTTATATAGGCTGTGGCGGCGCCAGGGCCTAACTCCGGAAAAACATTATGTTGAAGTTTCTAGACAAGCATCTGGAAGAATCACTATTAGTGATCCTTTTATCGATGATGTCGTTGCTGATCGGCGCGCAGGTGTTTATGCGCTACGTGATGCACGACTCCCTGACATGGTCCGAAGAACTGGCCCGCTACTGCTTTATTTGGGCAACTTATCTGGGCGTAAGCTGTGCGGTCAAGCACAAAGCCCATATTTGTGTGGAAGCCCTGACAGAAAGGCTGCCACTGGCAGCACGTCACTATGCGACTATCTTGTCGCATGCGCTGTTCATTCTGTTTGCCGTTATGGTCATGAAGGAAGGCTATGCGCTGACCTTAAAGGTCTTTGCTTTTGGTCAGAAGTCTTCGGCCATGGGTTTACCTATGGGCTATATCTACCTGGCCCCCACGGTGGGCTTCGGGCTGGTGATCATCCGCCTGTTGCAAAGCATTTACCAAGAGATCCTAAGCATGCGCAAGGTGGAGCACTAAATGGTTTCGTTATTATTATTCGGATGCTTCATCGGGTTCCTGGTTTTAAGCGTACCCGTCGCAATTTCGCTGGGTCTGGCCTCGTCGTTTGCGCTGCTGTATAGCGGCAAGGTCAGCAGCAGTTATATTGCCCAAGGGCTAGTCACGTCTATCGACTCTTTCCCATTGATGGCCGTGCCGTTCTTTATTCTGGCCGGTGAATTGATGGGCCAGGGTGGTTTGTCGCGTCGTCTGCTTGGCGTGGCCAATGTATTCTTTGGACGTTACACAGGCGGCCTGGCCATTATTGCGGTTGTGACCTGCTTGTTCTTTGCCGCTATTTCTGGTTCGGGTCCAGCGACAGTGGCTGCTATTGGTGGCTTGTTGTTGCCTGCCATGGCTCGCGAAGGCTATGACAAGGGCTTCTCGGTGGGGCTGATTGCTTCGGCGGGCAGTATAGGCATTATTATCCCGCCCAGCATTCCCATGATTATTTACGCGGTATCGGCCAACGTGTCGATCACGCAAATGTTCTTGGCTGGTGTGGTGCCAGGCTTCTTGATCGGCATAGGCTTGATGGTTGTGGCTTACTTCAAGGCTCGTAAAGAAGGCTACAAAGGATCAGAAGAGCGTTATTCTGCCAAGCAAATCTTCGCTACGGTATGGGATGCCAAATGGGCGCTGATGGTGCCGGTGATTATTCTGGGTGGTATCTATGGGGGTATCTTTACACCTACTGAATCCGCTGCTGTTGGGGTAATTTACGGTTTGATTGTGGGCATGTTTATCCACCGCGAGATTACCTTCAAGAACTTGTATGGCGTGATTGTGGGCTCGGCGTTAACATCGGCCACGGTGGTGGTTATTGTTGGCACGGCGACCATTTTTGGACGCATGCTGGCTATAGAACGCATCCCCTTCATGATTGCCGACTATATTGTGGGCCTGACTGACAGTCCAATATTGATCCTGATGCTGATCAACGTGCTGCTGCTGTTTGTGGGCATGTTCATGGAAACCCTGGCGGCCATTATTATTCTGGTGCCTATACTGTTACCCGTGGTGGTAGCAGTGGGTGTGGACCCCGTGCACTTTGGGATTATCATCATCGTCAACTTGGCCATAGGCATGGTGACGCCACCAGTGGGTGTGAACCTGTTTGTGGGCGCGCGCATAGGTGGGGTTAGTCTGGAGAAGGCGTCGGTAGGCGCGATACCCTTCATTCTGTCCATGCTGGTGGTGCTGCTGTTCATTACCTATATTCCATGGTTGTCGCTGGCGCCGTTGCGCTGGTTGGGAATATAGATAGTTAGTACTGCATACTAGTAAGTAGTAAACGTAACACCCGTACTGGCCTTATCAGCCAGTACGGGTGTTTTACTTGGAGCTATGCAAAGGGTGTCGTAGCTTGACTACAATAGGGCGGCAACATGGTGTTGCAAGGCCGCTAGGCGGCGTCTGTGGGCGAATAATGTAGCAGCATGAGCAAGAACATCAAACAAACAGCCAGCGTCAGGCCAGAGCCCGACACAAGTGATGCCAGTCAGAAGGCACGCACCAGCCAAACCCTGTTGCGAGGCCTGGATATTATCGAGGCCGTAGCCACTGGTGTGGTTGATATCGCCGATATTGCTAAAAAAACAGGCATGACCTACAGCACTGCACACAGAATTTTGTCCGTTTTGCAGCAGCGCCACTATATTAAGCGTGACCCCAATAGCGGCTATTTGCTGGGCCGTAAAGTTCTGGAGCTGGGCTATCGTGCCTATTCTCAACTGGATCTGACGCGTCTGGCACGGCCCATCTTGATCAAGTTGGCCGAGGAAACGCTAGATACAGTCCACTTGGGCTATGTCGAGCTGGATACGGTCATTTATCTGGACAAGGTGGCTAGCCAGCGCCCTGTGGAAGTCAGCTCACGTATAGGGGCCAGCAAGCCGCTGATTTCGACCGGCATAGGTAAGGCGTTGTTGCTGGATAGGTCCGAGGACGAGTGGCGGCATGTGTACGAGCAGGGCGCACATTTATTGCGCGAGCCACTGACCTGGCCACAATGGCGCCAGACCATGCGTGATTATGCGCAAGTCGGCTATGCCTACGATGTGGGTGAAGACGAGCCTACGATACGCTGTGTGGCTGCTCCTGTGCGTGATAGCAGCAACCGCATCGTTGCCGCCATCAGTGTTTCCAGCACCCAGGAACACATGGGGCCGGATCGTATGCAGGCACTAGTGCCTGTGGTGCAGGCCGCTGCCAGGCAAATCAGCATAGAGCTGGGTGGTCGCCCAACCTAGTCAGTAGACTGGGCTGGGCCTTTGCAGGTTTATAAGGACACGACCTTGCCTGGATTCATGATGTTATGGGGATCCAGTGCCTGTTTCAGGGTCTTGATCAAGGCAATTTCTGCATCGCTGCGGCTATAGCTTAGCCACGGCTTTTTATGTAAACCTATGCCATGCTCGGCAGACACTGAACCTTCCAATTCGCGAGCGATCGTATAAAACGCCAATTCTATAGCGTGCTCTGTTTTGCCGCCATCGTCAGGAATGGGACCCACAGTGATGTGGATGTTGCCATCGCCTACGTGACCGAAAAACATGGGCTGTATGTCAGGGTACGAGCTCATGACCTTGCGTAAACGTTCAACGGCCTCTCCTATGCTGGAAATCGGGAAAGAAATGTCGAAGTTGATCGTAGGCGCGTAATGCAGCATCAATTCGGATGGGGCGTCACGCAATGCCCAGAAATCGTCGGCATCGCCTTGTGATTGGGCGATAGCCGCGTCCAGCGCCCAGCCTTCGGTCAGTGCGTGTTCCAGTACGGACTCAAAGCGCTCCTGGTCTTCATCAGGGGTGGCGCTTTGCAGATCCAGCAGTACGTACACCGGGTAGTCAGTTGCCAGCGGCGCACGCAGGTTGCCGACCTTGACGGCCGCTTGATAGTAATCAGCCCACATAATTTCAAATGCACTGACCTGCCCAGATAAACGTTTCTGGGCGTAGCGCAGCAACTGCACCACGGCGTCAAAACCGCTTAGAGCGACCAGGGCGGTATTGGCGCCGTTAACACCGGGGTGTAAGCGCAACACGGCCTGGCTGATGATGCCCATGGTGCCTTCGGTACCCATAAACAAATGCTTAAGGTCAGGGCCGGCATTGTTTTTAACCATTTTGTTTAGCATGGACAGTATGGTGCCATCGGGTAGCACCACTTCCAGACCCAACACTAAGTCACGCGCCATGCCATAGCGTATGACACGATTACCGCCTGCGTTGGTGGCAATGTTGCCACCTATCTGACATGAGCCGCGTGCGCCTAGGTCCAGAGCAAAAAGGAAGCCTGCGTCTTGCGCGGCTTCTTGTATGGTCTGCAAGGGGGTGCCGGCCAGTACCGTCATGGTGGCCGAGGCTGCATCAATTTCTACGATGCCGCTCATGCGCTCCAGGGATACGATGACAGCCTGCTCATTAGGGACGGCAGCCCCCGCCAGTCCGGTCAGACCACCTTGAGGCACTACTGGCCAGTGAAGATCATGGCAAACCTTCAGCGCGGCAGAGATTTCAGTCGCGTTGCGTGGCCGTATGACCGCCAATGGCGTACCGCCTTTTTCTCCACTCCAGTCCTGGAAATATTTGGCGCCTATCGCGTCGCCTACCAACACTTCCTGACTGCCCAAGGTATTGCGCAAGGCCTCAATAATGATGTCTGGCGTGGCCTGGGAGGTATTGCTTGCGCTATGTATGGGTGTACTCATGATGCGGGAGTTCCTTGTTTTCTTTGATAAAAATCAATATTTCTCACATAGTGAGAGTGTTGTTCAATAGTTGAAAAAAATATAGTACCAAATTACAATCAAACAGCACGTGCCAAAGTTCAGACACGTTAATCGAGTGAAAATTCAACCAGCCACGTTAGTGGTTGGGATAAGCAACTATGTGGAGATGAGCAATGTTTTTCAAGCTTCCAAAAAAATTCGTGCGTTCGGCAGTAATGGCTGCCGGTTTGTGTGCTTTTTCTATCGGTGCATCGACTCAGGCTGTCGCTAGTAACATCGTGCTGAAAGCTGGCCATGCGGCCTCAACATCCAATACCGGCCATTTGGCTCTAGAGCACATGGGCAAGCAGTTGGCTGAAAAAACCGATGGTCGTATCACCATTGAAATTTTCCCTAACTCGCAACTGGGCAGCGAGCGTGAACTGATCGAAAGCATACAGTTGGGCAACGTGGATATGACCTTTGTATCCTCGGCCGTACTGGGTGGTTTTAACCAAGAATTCTTCGCGTTGGATATTCCCTTTATCTTTACTGATCGCGACAGTGTTTACCGCGTGCTGGATGGGAAAATTGGTCAGGGCCTGTTGGACAGCCTAAGCAAGGTTGGAATCAAAGCGGTAGGTTACTGGGAAAACGGTTTCCGTCAGTTGACCAACAGCAAGAAAATCATCAAAACACCCGATGACCTGCAAGGCATGAAAATGCGCACTATGGAAAACGAAGTCCATATTGCAGCCTGGCGGGAAGAAGGTGCTAATCCTGCGCCCTTGGCATTTGGCGAGCTGTTTACCGCCCTGCAGCAAGGCACCTTTGATGCCCAGGAAGGCCCCATCAACTTATTTTACGACATGAAGTTCTACGAAGTGCAGAAGTTCATCAGTAAAACCAATCACGTCTATTCCCCTTGGCCCGTCCTGATCAATCCTGACGTCTACGCGCGGTTTAGCGACGCTGACAAGGAAGTCTTTGCCCAAGTCATGAAGGAAACTACAGATTATCAGCGTGGGCTGGCCCAGAAAGCCGATGACGCTGCTGTGGAAAAAATGACGGATGTAACGATTACCGAGTTGACTCCTGAAGAACAGGCCGCTTTTGCCAGCAAGATGGGACCTATATATGACTTGGTGAAGAAAAAAATAGGTGCTGACATAGTTGACAGCATCATCAAGGAAGTTAAGGGCTAACGCTAAAGATGACCAGGGCGAATAGTTAGCCCTGGTCCACACATTCTATTCATTAGGAAAATAATCATGGCAAAGAAACTTCGTACCGCCATTATTGGTCCCGGTAACATTGGTACCGATCTGTTGGCCAAGTTAATGCGCAGCCCCTTACTAGAGCCAGTTTGGATGGTGGGCGTAGACCCCGAATCGGATGGCCTGAAGCGTGCTACGGCGTTGGGCTTGAAGACCACCTCTGATGGCGTGGACGGTTTGTTGCCGTTTATCAAAGAAGACAATATTCAGATTGTTTTTGATGCGACCAGCGCTTATGTCCATAAAGAAAACTCGGATAAGCTGACGCCATTAGGTGTCCTGGTCATAGACCTGACGCCTGCTGCGATAGGTCCGTATTGCGTGCCACCTGTTAATTTACAGGAACATCTGGCCAAGCGTGAAGTCAACCTGAATATGGTCACTTGCGGTGGTCAGGCCACCATCCCTATGGTGTATGCGGTGTCGCGCGTGCAGCCTGTAAAGTATGGCGAAATCATTGCCACGGTGTCGTCCAAATCTGCAGGGCCTGGCACGCGTAAAAATATTGATGAATTTACCCGCACCACGGCTGGCGCCGTCGAGAAAGTGGGTGGCGCCAAGGTCGGTAAAGCCATCATCATATTGAACCCGGCAGAACCACCTATCACCATGCGCGATACGGTGCATTGCCTGACAGAAACTGAACCCGATCAGGAAAAGATCACGGCCTCGATACACGCCATGATAGAAGAAGTTCAAAAATATGTTCCGGGCTACCGCCTGGCCAATGGTCCCATCTTTGATGGCAACCGTGTGTCGGTGTATCTGGAAGTCGAAGGCTTGGGCGACTACCTGCCCAAATATTCCGGTAACTTGGACATCATGACCGCGGCTGCCGCGCGTACTGCCGAAATGTTTGCCGAGCAAATGCAGGATGAAGCGCTGGAAAGCGTGAACGGTTAAATAGATCAAGGAAATGACAATGAGCTTTACTGATAAAAAAATCATCTTGCATGACATGACACTTAGGGATGGCATGCACCCCAAGCGCCACCAGATCACCCTGGACCAGATGACCAGCATTGCACGCGGCTTGGACGAAGCCGGCGTACCGCTGATTGAAGTCACCCACGGCGACGGCCTGGGCGGTGCTTCAGTCAACTATGGATTTCCGGCGCATAGCGATGAAGAATACCTAAGTGCCGTTATTCCAGCCGTTAAGCAAGCCAAGATATCGGCTTTACTGATTCCTGGCATAGGCACGGTAGACCACCTAAGAATGGCACACGATCTGGGCGTAAGCACCATACGCGTGGCCACACATTGCACCGAAGCTGACGTGTCCGAGCAGCACATCAGCATGGGCCGCAAGTTAGGCATGGATACCGTGGGTTTCTTGATGATGGCCCACATGAACAGTCCGCAAGGCCTAGTCACCCAGGCCAAGTTGATGGAAAGCTATGGCGCGAACTGTATTTACGTTACCGATTCCGCAGGCCATATGCTGCCAGCAACGGTCAAAGATAGATTGCAGGCAGTACGCGATGCGCTGCAGCCTGAAACCCAATTGGGTTTTCATGGTCACCATAACCTTGCCATGGGCGTCGCCAATAGCATAGCCGCCATTGAAGCGGGGGCAGACCGCATTGATGCCGCTGCTGCTGGTCTAGGCGCTGGGGCTGGGAATACTCCGTTGGAAGTGCTGGTCGCCGTCTTGGACTTGATGGGCATAGCCACCGGTGTTGACGTATTCAAGATTCAGGACGTGGCCGAAGATCTGGTTGTGCCCATTATGGACTTCCCTATACGTTTGGATCGTGATGCCCTGACCTTGGGCTATGCCGGGGTCTATGGTTCTTTCTTGCTGTTTGCCAAGCGCGCCGAACAGAAGTTTGGCGTGCCTGCACGCGACATTCTGGTCGAAATGGGCCGCCGCGGTATGGTGGGTGGCCAAGAGGACATGATAGAAGACACGGCGCTGTCCTTGCTTAAACTAAAGCAGAGCGCCTGAATCACTAGCATTCACGCTTAAGGCAGTACCCCTAAAACCTTCCCCAGCACATCAGCGGGGAAGGTTTTTTGCGTCTGGGCTACCATGGCTGTTCCCCGCCCAGGCACGTTGACTGCTTATATTAGCGATCAGCCCCTTATGAACGTCTTAACGTGGCAAAATAGAAACAATTTATAAGGAATCTGATATGTGGCTTTGGTTTGGGGTGGCTGCGCTGTTTCTGCTCATGGAAATGGCAACCGGCACCTTCTATTTGCTGCTGGTGGCCTTGGGCTTGGTGGCGTCCGGCACGGCAACGTATGCAGGTTTATCGCTGGTGTGGCAAATTATTAGCGGCTTGGTCGTCTCCCTGATAGGGCTGGTGGTGCTGCATCATTATCGTAAATCCAAGGGCTATGTTCCTACCCAGTCCGATGCCGATGTGGTGCAGGACATAGGGCAAAGCGTGATCGTGGACGCTTGGGATGAAAATGGCATGGCCAGGGTCTTTTATCGAGGCGCCCACTGGAGCGCGCGCATAGACGCCGACCAGCCCGTGCAGCCTGGCGAACACTATATCCAAGCAGTACAAGGCCTGACGCTAATTTTGCGACCAGGTCAGTATTCTGCATCGGATACTCAATACTAGGCGTTTGGAATCCCAAACGTCATCAACTTTTTCTATATTGGATCCGCTATGGACGCTCTTGTAATGACGCTATCTTTTTGGATAATCGCGGCGTTGGTCGTATTTGTTGTTATTAAATCTACTATTCAGATCGTGCCACAGCAGCATGCTGCCGTGGTTGAACGCCTGGGTAAGTTTGATCGTATCCTGGCTCCTGGACTGGGGTTTACCGTACCCTTCCTGGAAAAGGTCGCTTACCGTCACTCGCTTAAAGAAATGGTGCTGGATGTTGCCAGCCAGGTATGTATTACCAAAGACAATACCCAGTTGCGGGTAGACGGCGTACTTTATTACCAGGTCACTGACCCACGCCAGGCCTCTTACGGTTCGGCCAATTACGTGCTGGCAATTTCCAACTTGGCCCAGACCTCCTTGCGCTCTGTGATTGGCAAGCTGGAAATGGATGAAACCTTCGAAAAACGCGACCTGATCAACTTGGCTGTGGTGCAGGCTCTGGACGAGGCCGCCACCAACTGGGGTGTGAAGGTATTACGCTATGAAATCAGCGACTTGACCCCGCCAGACGAAATCCTGCGCGCCATGCAATTGCAAATTACAGCAGAACGCACCAAGCGGGCGCTGGTGACCGAATCTGAAGGTAAAAAACAGGAAGACATCAATATTGCCCAGGGTAACCGCCAAGCGGCCATCCTTAAGTCCGAGGGCGAGCAGCAGTCCATGATCAACTACGCCCAGGGTGAAGCCCAGGCGCTGCTGACCATAGCGCAAGCCACCGCAGAATCCTTGGAACGGGTTGCTCGTGCCACCCAGGCACCTGGCGGCATGGATGCCGTCAACCTTAGCGTGGCCGAACGCTATGTCGATGCATTCAAGGAAGTGGCTCAGAAAAACAATACCTTGATATTGCCCGCCAATATGGGCGATATGGGTAGCATGATTGCTGCGGCCATGACCATGGTCAAGGCTACCAAGCCCAGCGTTTAAACACTTTACTTTTCCTTCTAGGAGCTTTTATGCCGTTCGTAAATATCAAGATTACCCGTGAAGGCGCAACCGCAGAACAAAAGGCGGCGCTAATTCAGGGCGCGACCCAGTTGCTGGTGGACGTGTTGGGCAAGAACCCTGCAACCACGTTCGTGATTATTGATGAAGTAGATACTGATAACTGGGGCGTGGGCGCCGAGTCCATTACGGCAAGACGTAAAGCCGGCAAGTAGTCTCTATGCAGCACGCATCAGGTCGTAGTCCGCTGGCGATTGCCATGGTGGGGCTGGTGGCGCTGGCGGTGGCAATGGGGATAGGGCGCTTTGCCTTTACCCCCTTGCTGCCCATGATGCTGCATGATGGCAGCGTTACGCTGGCCCAAGGCAGTTGGCTGGCCACGCTGAACTACATAGGTTATTTCTTTGGCGCAGCCATTTGTTTGTTCATACGGCCTGATGGCGCGCGCATGGTGCGTATTGGCCTAGTTGCAACGGCCTTGTTAACACTGGCGATGGCTGCACCAAGCGAATTATGGCTTTGGGCGATATGGCGCACGGCATCCGGCGTGGCCAGTGCTTTTGTCCTGGTCTATACCTCGGGCTGGTGTATGCAGCGGCTGGCCGAAATGGGCAAGCCGTCATGGACTGGCCTGATTTTTTGCGGACCGGGTATAGGTATCGCTGTTACAGGTCTGGTGATCTTTGGCCTGACAGCGCTGGATTTACAGGCCGGTTGGGGTTGGGCCCTGTTTGGCGGTCTGTCCGTAGTGCTGACTGTGGTCGTATGGCCGATATTTATCTCGGTGCCTCCTGCGCAAGGTATGGCAAGCGCTGCCATACCCGTGGCACCGCGTCTGAATGGCGAAGCCTGGGCTCTGACCATAGGCTATGGCATAGCTGGCTTTGGCTACATAGTGACCGCTACTTTTTTGCCCGTGATTGCTCGTCAGGTATTGCCGGGCACATTATGGGCTGATCTGTTCTGGCCCATGTTTGGTGTGGGTTCGGCCTTGGGTGCGCTTGCCACCCTTAAATTGGGTGCGCATCATGACAATCGCAAACTGCTGGCTATAGCGTATTGCGTACAGGCTTTAGGTGTAGTGCTGGCAATTGCCTGGCCCACGGTGGCCGGCTTTGCCCTAAGCAGTGTGCTGACGGGCTTGCCCTTTACCGCCTTGGTGGGCTTTGCCATGGCCGAGGCGCGACGCTTATGGGGACCACAGGCGCCGCGCTTGATGGGTTTGATGACGGCAGTATATGGGCTAGGGCAAATTGCCGGGCCGCCTTTGGCGGCGGCGTTGGTGGTGCGTACCGGTGGGTTTTCTGTGGCGCTGGCCTGTGCTGCGTCAGCGTTGTTTGTAGGTGTCCTGATTTTTGTAGTGATGCGCTATCGGTTTGCGACCTAGATCCCCACCGCAAAATGCATTAACAAGCCATAGACTACAGCGCCCGCCAACGTTGGGCCTCCTATACCCCCTAATTTTTGTTTCACCAAAAATATACTTAGCAGCGCCAGGCCGGCAGCGACTATTGGTGCTATCCCTTGGCCATCCTTAACAATAGACCATAGTGATATTGCCAACAAGGCACTGATCGCCGCTGGCCCTATGCCTTGCAAAAATCGTTGCATGGCGCCCGATGTGGTCGAGCTTTTAACCTTGCGCCGGTTTTGCCATATGGGTAAAAAGCGTAGTAGAAACGTGCCTGCACCGCACAGTATTACGATTAAATCGGTTTCAGAGATCATCGTCGTCCCGCTATCATGTTGAATAATGCGCCTGCCAGCATGCCTAGGGCTAGGGCGTGGTAATTAGGCAGTATGTTGACCAGCAGCAAGGCGGCCACTGCACTGACGACTATAGTGCGTAGCGATCTCAGTACGCCGGATTCCAGCAGCAATACAAAAAATAGGCTGGGCAGGACAAAAGCCAGGGCTTCGCGCACAAAGACCGGTGGATTATGGAAACCATCGCTTAGGGTAGTGCCCAATAGGGTGCCCAGCACCCAAGCACTGTAGGCGCCCAGTTGCAAGCCCACATACCAGTGTTCACGGTCTGCGTCAGGGATGCTATTCAATTTGCTCAAGGCCGTGGCAAACACTTCGTCAGTCAGGCCAAACGCCAGCATGGGTGGAGGCACCTTGGCTGTTTGGCTAGTAAAGCGTCCCAGCAAAGCAGGGCCATAAAACAAGTGGCGTGCATTCATCAGCAATATGGTGGGAACGGCGGTCAACAACCCTGCGCCCGAGGCAAGCAAGGTAATCAATACGAATTGGCTGGCGCCCGCATAGACAACAATAGATGTCAGTAGCGTGGTGCTGGGCGTCAGGCCCGCTTGCATCGCCGACAGCCCAAAGGAAAAGGCAACCGGCAGGTAGCCCGCTCCTATAGAAAGACTGGCAAGCAATCCATTAAGAAAGGCGCGCATGGGGGTGATGCCTGTAAAGAAAAAGATGTTACGAAAGAAAAGCTTACAAGTATATGCCAGCTAATCGCAGGAATTTTGTGACATAGCTCATGTTACAGCGGTCATCATGAGATACTGTCGAACTTTAAAAGTAAGACGAGGACTTTGCGCGATGCTTATAGAGCTAGATATCGCTCAGACTGTTGGCGTAGCAGCGGTTTTTCTGGTGGTAGGTGAATTCGTTAGAAATCGGGTAGGTATTCTTTCCCGCTACTTTATTCCAGGCCCCATTATTGGCGGTTTACTGTTTTCATTGATAGCTTTGGTAGGCCATCAAACAGGCAGTTTTTCATTTGAATTTTACGACACTATGCGCAGCTTCTTGCTGCTGGTGTTCTTTACCACCATAGGCTTCTCGGCCAGTTTTGAACTGCTGAAAAAGGGCGGTGTAGGCGTAGCCCTATTTCTGTCCGCTGCCGTGGTGCTGGTGATATTGCAGAATGTGTTGGGGGCTTCAATAGCCTCGGTCATGGGATACAGTCCTTTGATTGGACTGGCAGCCGGGTCAATTTCTTTGACGGGCGGGCACGGTACATCGGCTGCATTTGGACCCTTACTGGAGCAGGCTGGCGCTTTTGGTGCCTTACCAGCGGCAATTGCTGCATCCACTTACGGTTTGGTGGCAGGTTGCATCATAGGTGGGCCTGTAGGTTCTTTGTTGATGCGCCGCTACAAGCTTAAAGGTCCCGCACCTAAAGCTGACAGCAGTGACCCATCAGCACCTGCCGCTAACTTTCTGCCTGACTCCACCGAGCGCGCAGGCGCTGCCGTCATGCACGTAACCGTGTTGATCGCCCTGTCTATAGGGGCGGGGACGGTGTTGGTCAACTGGCTGGCGGATCTGGGCCTGATCTTACCTGCCTATCTTGGGCCCATGCTGGTGGCGGCGGTGATACGCAACTTGATCGATAGTCGTGGCTACGTACTGCCCAGGCACCAGGTGGATGTGGTTGGTAATGTGTCGCTGGCGTTTTTTCTGGTGATGGCCCTGATGTCCATGAAGTTGTGGGAATTGGCTGATGTGGCCGGTCCACTGATGGTGATACTGGCAGTGCAAACTGTGGTGATGTTTGCCTATGCCTATTTTGTGACTTTTCGGGTCATGGGCAGCGACTACGATGCGGCTGTGATCGCAGCTGGGCACTGTGGGTTTGGTATGGGCGCGACCCCGAATGCCATGGCCAATATGCAGGCGTTTACGGCCAGCAACGGCATGTCGGTCAAAGCGTTCTTCGTGATACCCCTGGTCGGCTCTTTGTTCATTGATTTTTTCAATGCAGTCATCATCACCGGCTTTATGAGCTACCTGCAGTAAGTCTGATCAGATTCAGTCCAGACCGTGGAAGCGTGCACTAAGCTTACGCTCCAGTCGGCCTATGAAGTTTTGGACCAGTATGCGCATAGGGTTGGGTAGGTTGACGAACTGAAAGCCTATGCTATTGGCTGTTTTTCCGTTTGGCAAAATGACATCATGACTACGTCTTACTTGTAGATCTGTGGTGACTTTGCCTGTATCGGGCAGGGTCAGGGTGCAGTTACGATACATGAAGCTTGGTGTGATATCCAGTATGCCGACATCATCAATCAAGGATAGGCCGCCTGCACTGATGTCCTTGATCGGCAATGTTGTGATGCTGTGATATGGCTGGGGAATAGTGGCTAGTGCAGATACGGTGATGGGGACATCCACCCGATAAAACTCACGTCGCTGCACACGCTGCATGTTTTCGGGAAAAGGTAGACGCAAGGCTGGGCGCTGGTCGTGGATGCAATGCTGGGCGCCAGCGGAAGTAAATACTATCCGTACTTTATCCAGCATGGCTTCAAATGAAACGCTTTTGGCCTGAACCAAACGACGGTTAAACGCGTCATCAGCCGAGTTATCGACGATTATGGACTGACTGTCGTCATCTATGTCTAGCAAGGTAGTGACCAAAGCCAGTGTATGGTTTTCGGTATACATGCGCAGCAAGGTGCGCCTACTTTGGGCCGCAAGTAGCAAGGCCCGTATTTCAAGGTAAGAGCTAAGTACAAAAGTATCGTCGGTGTCTGGCATAACTTTGTGTATCCTTATGCTACCATTTGATAGTAAAGGTATGTTAGCATAGTTCAGTCTCGGGACTTGGTCCATGCACAAGTGCGTAATTTCGGTATAGATGCATCTTACCAAGGCCAAATCACACGCGGCGGGTAAGTTAGGGCTGAGCGATCAGGCTGTCTTTGGATACATCAGGTTGGGTACTGACCCACAGCACTTCGGCGGTTAGGTCACTGTGGTTGATCACCCGATGACGCATGCGACTGTCAATGTAGAAACAATCGCCTTCGTTAAGAATGGCGGGTTGGTAGTATTCTGTGTGCAGCTCTATGCTGCCCTTTAATACATAGACAAACTCTTCGCCTTCGTGGCGGCTCCAACCCTCGGTTTCGTCCAGTAATGTGCTTTTTTTAATCTGCGTAAAAAAAGGCATCATCCGTTTGTGTGATAACTGTGAACATAGTACACGGTGTCTGTACATGGGCGTTTCGTGTACGTCGCCTTTGCCGTGGCGTTCTATGCTGCGTCTACCTGCGCCCATATGAGCCTGGGCCGGTGAAAATAGTTCGGCGACGTCCAGCTCCAGGCCATTGGCCAGTTTCAGCAGTATGTCGTACGTAGGTGACATCAGCCCATTTTCAATTTTTGATAGTGTGGACGTAGCAACACCGCTGGCTTTACTGGTTTGACCCAGGGTCCAGCCGCGTTGTTGGCGTAGGGCGCGCAGGCGTTCAGCCAACGCAGATTCGCTATTCAGTACGTCTTCGTGACTCACGTTTCCATTCCATAATCAGCAATTACCATAAGGGTGAAATTGTAGCCTTAGGCAGTGCGCTTCCTTTTTCCTAAATAGGCGTCGCGTATATCGGTATTGGCCAATAGCTCAGATCCTGTTCCCGTAAGCTGTATGCGGCCGTTGACCAAGACATAGCCTCTATCAGCCAGCCGTAAAGCATGATGAGCATTTTGCTCAACCAGAAAAATGGTTTTCCCCAGGGATTTTATTTCTTGCAGAATTTCAAAGATTTGCTTGACGATCAAGGGGGCCAGACCCAGGCTGGGTTCGTCTAGCAAAATAGTGTCTGGGCGACCCATCAGAGCACGGGCAATGGCCAGCATTTGCTGCTCGCCGCCAGACAAGGTGCCGGCCCGCTGATTGCGTCGTTCTTTCAGGCGGGGGAATAGTTCAAACATGGCTAGCTTGTCGGCGTCAGCATGTTTGGGGCCCACCGGTAGCGTACCTATCATGATGTTTTCTTCAACTGTCATGCTGCCGAAAATACGTCGCCCCTCTGGAACCTGGGCTATGCCCTGGCGGGCGATGTCATGGGCGGGCAAGCGAGTCAGTTCCGTGCCTTTGTAGACTATGCTGCCGCTGGCGGCTTTGGGTGCACCAAAAATAGTCATCAGCAGGGTGCTTTTGCCTGCGCCATTGGCCCCTATCAAGGTTACGATTTCACCCGTATTAATATGCAGGCTGACATCACGCAGGGCCTGGATCGCCCCGTAATAGGTGTTGACCTGACGTAGTTCAAGTACGGGTGTGGTCATGTGGTCTCCTCGGTGTCGGTGCCCAGGTAGGCGGCAATAACCGCAGGCGCATCGCGCACGCTATCCGGGTCGCCTGCGGCGATGACCTGGCCGTAATCCAATACGACGATATGTTCGGAAACCTCCATGACCAGCCCCATATCGTGCTCTATTAGCAATATGGTGACGTTGTGTTCGTCGCGTAGGCGCTGGATTAGTTCGGATAGTTGTTCGGTTTCGCTGGGGTTAAGGCCGGCGGCGGGTTCGTCCAGGCAAATCAGCCTTGGAGAAGTACACATAGAGCGTGCAATTTCCAAGCGTCGTTGACGCCCATAGGACAATTCCCCAGCCAGCTTATTGGCATCACGGCGCAAATCCATGATGTCCAGCCAGTGATAGGCCTTATCCAGTGCGTCATGTTCTTTATTCAGAAAGCTGGCCGAGGCCATCATGCCGCGTATCAGGTTACCGTCCAGGCGTCGGTGTTGAGCCACCAGCAGGTTTTCGAGTACGGTCATATCGCTGAACAACCGAATGTTTTGAAAAGTGCGGGCAATGCCGGCTCGCGCAACCAGGTAGGAACCGCCTGTAAATGGCCGGGATAGTAAGTCGCCAACCTCGACAGACTGGTCCTGGTCCCATAGCGTGATTTTTCCTGCCGATGCGCGGTAAAAGCCGGTGATGCAATTGAACACCGTGGTTTTGCCTGCGCCATTGGGGCCTATCAGGGCGGTAATCGACCCTTGCGCTACATCGAAGCTGACATCGTTATTGGCGATAATGCCACCAAAGCGGCGCGTCAGGCCTTCTACCTGTAATAGTGGCTTGGCGGGGCTATTCATTACGGCCTCTGGCGGTAAACGTGGGGCGTTTGGGGCGTATCAACCCATAGGGTCGCCATATCATCATGGCGATCATCAGCAAGCCAAACAACAGCACCCGGTAGTTGGCCAGGTCGCGCATCAATTCCGGCAGTAAGGTCAGGGCCAAAGCGGCAATAATAATACCCAGGGTAGAGCCCATGCCGCCCAGCACCACGATAGACAGGATCAGCACCGACTCAAAGAAGTTGAATGATGAAGGATTGATAAACCCTTGGTAAGTGGCAAAGAAAACTCCTGCAACACCACCCGATAGCGCGCCCAGCATAAAGGCGGAGAGTTTCACGGTGACGTGGTTGATACCCAACGACCGGCAGGCAATCTCGTCTTCGCGTAACGCTTCCCAAGAACGGCCTATGGGCATATAGCGCAGGCGATTCAGAAAGCGCAGCATAATCGCCACCACAGTGAACAGGATCATGTAGATAAACAAAGCTTTGTAGTCGCTGCTGTAAGGCAGGCCGAAGAATTCGTGGAATACTTGCCCACCGTCGCTGGAGCGACGTGAAAACTCCAGGCCGAACAAGGTGGGTGCAGGCGCCGCCATGCCATTGGGGCCGCCGGTCAGGTCTATCCAATTCGTTAACACCAGGCGTATGATTTCACCAAAGCCCAGGGTGACTATGGCCAGATAGTCGCCATGCATGCGTAGCACCGGGAAGCCTAGCAATGCTCCGGTAGCGGCCGCCAGAATAGGGGCCAGCACCAGCGCTGTCCAAAAGCCCATTTCCAGGTATTGCGCGCCCATGGCCAGAAAATAAGCACCTACGGCATAAAAGGCGACAAAGCCCAAGTCCAGCAAGCCTGCCATGCCAACGACAATATTTAGCCCCAGGCCCAGCAGTACATAGATCAAGGCCAGGGTCAGGTTGCTTAACCATACTTTGGGTAATAGCCCAATTTGGTTTAACACCACAGGCAGCAGAAAACCCGCCAGAAACAGCAAGGGCACCAGTAGCCGCCAGGTGTTGGCTTGACCGCGTAGCTTGGGGACGCTGATGCCATAACTTAGCCAGACGAACAGTATGATCAGCACCAAGGCAAACGCAGCGCCCTTGTGCAGTATGCCTCCTAAGCCTAGTGCGGCCAGTAGCACGCAACACAGCACAGACATCCCTAATAAACTGATAACAGCACGGCGTTTTTCGCTGGATGTACTGTCCACATTGGCGTGGTGTTCTTTTTTTCTGCCCAGGTTCTGCAAAAATTTATGGCCTGCTTGTGTTTGTGCCAGTACGGAAAAAAAGAATCGGCCTATGGCGACCACCACGCCTAACAGTATGCCGTTGACGATTAACGGCTGGCGCAGGGGGTGGAAGTTAAAACTGTATTGATCCAGAACGATGTTGCTGATGGGGCCCAGTACCAGCATGGTCAGTACGCCAGCAACCAGGGCCTGTTTCAGGCAATGGCTAATATTTAGTGTGGGGTTTAACGCCAGATTGCTCATGTCACACCTTTTCCACAGCAGGCCGGCCCAATAGGCCGCTGGGTTTGAAAATCAGCACCAGCACTAGCACGCTGAACGAAAATACATCTTTGTAATCGCTGCTGATATAGCCAGAAAACAGGGATTCCAGTATGCCTAACAGCAGGCCGCCCAGCATGGCGCCTGGCAAGGATCCGATACCGCCCAGCACGGCGGCGCTAAACGCCTTGATGCCGACGATAAAGCCCACGAAAAAGTCAAAAGAGCCGTAATTCATGGTGACCAGAACGCCGGCGATTGATGCCATGACCGACCCGATCACAAACACCAGTGAAATAATCTGCGTCGTATTAATGCCTAGTATGGTGGCCATTTTTCGGTCTTGCTGGGTAGCACGACATTGGCGGCCCAGGCTGGTGCCGTGTATCAGCCAAGTCAGCACTGCCATGGAGATAATGCTGATGGCGATAATGATTAAGCTGACATACTTAATCTGCACAAAGTGTTCTGCGCCACCCAGGCGCAAGCTGCCTTGGATAAGCGTAGGCACGCCTTGAACGTTAGAACCCTGCGATAGTTGCACATAGTTTTGCAGGACCAGCGACACGCCTATGGCGGAAATCAAGGGAGCCAGGCGATTGGTACTGCTTAAGGGGCGATATACCGTACGTTCTATGGACCAGCCATACATGCCCGTGATCACCATGGTGATCAATAGGGTAAGCAACAAGGCGAAGGGGACTGATTGCACACCGAAGTACGACACTATCGCCAGCGCAATGGCGCTGATGTAGGCGCTGATCATATAGACGTCGCCGTGGGCGAAGTTGATCATGCCAATAATGCCGTAAACCATGGTATAGCCTATGGCGATCAGGCCATAGATGGAACCCAGGGTAAGGCCGTTGATTAACTGCTGGCCAAGTACGTAACCGTCCATTTGTATCCTTTAAACCCGATATAAGGTCGGCAAGGCCGGTTGCGCCCGCCCATATTTCCGGGCGGGCGCAACCGGGTCAGGGCTTAGCGGGGCAGTTCGGCATAGTTGCCGTCTTTATCCCATTGGTACATGACATAGTCAGGCGTTCTCAAGTCGCCTTTTTCGTTCCATTCTTTGTCGCCAAGTACGGTAGATACTTTGTTTTTCTTCAGCCATTCGGCCAGTTCCGTGCCTTTAGTGCTGTTAGTAGCAGCAATCGCGGCGGAGACTGCCTGGACAGCGGCGTAGGCATACAAGGTAAAGCCATCGGATTTTTTACCCTCGGCCACGAGTTTGGCGACGATGGCTTTGCTGGATTCCATTTTGCGAGGGTCAGCCGGGAAGCCCATGTAAACGCCTTGGGCATACTGAGGACCGCCAGCCGATGTCACGAAGGCTGGATCAACGATGCCGTCATCAGATACATAGGGCACATCCAGGCCTTGTTCACGGATCTGGCGCACCAGCGTGCCGGCTTCGGCGTACAGACCACCAAAGAACACCGCATCCACGTTGGCAGCCTTCATTTTGGTGACCAGGGCGTTGTAGTCGCGCTCGCCACGGGTGACGCCGTCATACAGTACGGTTTCCACTCCGAATTTTCCAGTTTCCATACGGGTGGCGTCGGCCAGTCCACGACCATAGGTGTCCTTGTCGTGGATGATGGCGATACGTTTGGCTTTCAGGGTGTCGGCAATGAACTTGCCTATGACCTCGGCCTGCTGGTCGTCACGTCCGCAAATGCGAGTGACTGTAGGAAGGTTACGCTCTGTGACCTCGGGGTTGGTAGAGCCGGTGGCCATGGACAGGATGTCGGCCTCGTCATAAATTTCCGATGCCGGTATGGTGCTGGACGAGCAGAAGTGCCCTACAACAGCGGCCACCTTGTCCTGGTCAACCAGGCGGTTGGCCACAGCGACTGCCTGTTTGGGTTCGCAGGCGTCATCTGCTTTGACCAGTTCGATTTGCTTGCCGTTAATACCGCCATTGGCGTTAATCGCGGCGGCGGCTTCGGTGGCACCCGTCCATAGTTGTTCGCCAAAGGCGGCATTGGCTCCGGTAAACGGGCCTGCCACCCCTATTTTTACGGTGGTTTGTGCCTGGGCGGCGAAAGGAAGTACCCCAGCTAATACAGCGCTGGCAAAAATAAGCCTGATTCGTTGTTGCATGATGTCTCCTGGTGGATAAGGATTAGGTTTTAATAATGACCACTAGTGGCCGTAACAACACTGAAAGAACTGGCTAAACAATATTTTTTTCGGTTAAAGGCTGACCGTTAAGTATGCGTTGCCATCCCATGCGCGATAAATCCAGGGTTTGGTAGCTGCCATCCACAATCAATTCCGACAGGGCGCGGCCCACGGCTGGCGATTGCTGCATGCCATGGCCGCTGAAGCCATTGGCAAAAAACAGATTGTTGACGTCGGGGTGCAGGCCAATGATCAGGTTTTGATCCACGGTGTTCATGTCGTAATGACCCGCCCAACTACGGGTGCAACGCAAGGCCTCGAAGGCGGGGACTCGGGCGGCCAGCAGCGGCCACAAGACTTCTTCAAATAGCGTAGGGTGGACATTAAAGTCATAAGACTCTGGGTCGTCGTTTGCGTTGGGCGCTATGCCAGCGATAAAGCCCTGTCCCTCGGGCCGGAAATAGGCCCCGCTGGGATCTATCACCATGGGGCAGTTTGGCAGACTATCCGGGCACTGTAGGTAAAATACGCAACGCTTGCGTGACTCGATGGGCAGGTGAATTCCTACCTGGTTGGCCAATTGGGTAGCGCCGGTACCCGCTGCGTTAATCACATAGTCGCAGTCTATCCGTGTGCCATCGGCCAGCGTGATCCCGCTGATACGATGTAGGTCACGGTGCAGCTCAAGCACTTGCCCTTGTAGCCAATTAGCGCCCTGTGCCATGGCTTTTTTGCGCATGCCTTGCATTAGTCCGTAAGCGTCCAGCCAGCCTTCGCCGGATAAGCCCAAAGAGCCACCCGCCAAATCATCGGTGTTCATCCAGGGGTAGCGTGCTTGCAGGCTAATAGGGTCCAGCAGGGTGACATCTACCCCTAAAGATCGTTGTGTTTGATGGTTCTCTTGCAGTGTCGCCATGCCCGACTGAGTGGCCAAAAACAGATAGCCCCCTTCGTGAAAGGCGGCATCGGGCTGTTCACCGTTGACGGCAAGATGGGTACTGAAGTTACGCAGGAACTCGGTGCCAAACTGCGACATCATGATGTTTTCGGGCGTAGAGAATTGATGTCGGATAGACGCCGCCGACAATGCCGTAGCGCAATATTGATAGCTAAAGTCTTTTTCTATGACCAGCACCGTCCCCTTAAACCCCGGATGACTAGTCAGGAAATAGGCAGCGGCGCTGCCTATGGCAGCACCGCCCATAATTACAACGTCATAGTGACTGTGTTGCTGCATGTTGGCGGCTCCGACGACTTTAGGTTTTCTACGGTGACCCATTGTTCCAGAATCCTGTGAAAATGCCCTTAGTATTTTCCCTTGGGCAATTTAATTTCCTATACGAAAAATTCATGATATTCTGGCCGGGCTGAGATATTTCTGTCGGCAGGCATAGCCTGTTGTTTGGACTTCTTATTCTGGGGAATCACCATGAACACAGCCGAGCTGTTACACACTTTGGGCTTGGACCCATCTGCCTTACAGGGTGGAAGCCTGCTAGTACATACGCCCATCACTGGGGGGCAGATTGCCGCTGTGCATGAACACAGCGTTGCCGAAACACAGCAAATCATTGCCCAAGCGCATGACGCCTACATTGCATGGCGCACTGTGCCTGCGCCACGGCGTGGTGAGTTAATACGTCTGCTGGGCGAGGAACTGCGTCAGCATAAAGACGCACTGGGTCGTCTGGTGTCCATAGAGGCCGGTAAAATACTGGCTGAAGGCGCAGGCGAGGTTCAGGAAATGATAGATATTTGCGATTTTGCCGTAGGCCTGTCGCGCCAGCTTTATGGCTTAACCATAGCGTCGGAACGGCCCGGTCATCGCATGATGGAAACCTGGCATCCACTGGGTGTGGTTGGCGTGATCTCGGCATTTAATTTTCCAGTGGCCGTATGGTCATGGAACACCGCATTGGCCATCGTTTGCGGCAATCCCGTGGTCTGGAAGCCGTCCGAAAAAACACCGTTGACAGCTCTTGCATGCCAAGCTTTGTTTCAGCGTGCTCTGGAAAAATTCGGGGATGCGCCAGCGGGTTTGTCGCAAGTCCTTATTGGTGGTCGAGAAGTTGGTCAGGCCTTGGTGGATAACCCACAAGTCGCTTTGGTGTCAGCCACCGGATCTACCCGCATGGGACGCGAAGTCGGCCCGCGTGTCGCCGCCAGATTTGGTCGTTCGCTATTGGAGTTGGGCGGCAACAACGCCATTATTGTCAGCCCATCGGCAGACCTGGATATGGCTGCACGTGCTATTTTGTTTGGTGCCATAGGCACCGCGGGGCAACGCTGCACCAGCACACGCCGGCTTATTGTGCACAGCAGCGTGGCCACTGAACTGGTAACGCGTCTGAAAAAAGCTTACGCCAGCGCCAAGGTGGGCGACCCCACTCATGCCGATACCCTGGTCGGGCCTTTGATAGATCAGGCGTCTTTTGATGCCATGCAAGCGGCTCTAGAACGGGCGCGTGCAGAAGGCGGTCAGATCACTGGTGGGCAGCGTCAGTTGGCTGACCAGCAGCCCAATGCCTGGTATGTAGCGCCAGCCATTGCTGAAATGCCTGGCCAGACAGCCGTGGTGTGCCATGAGACCTTTGCCCCCATACTGTATGTTATGCAGTATGACGACTTTGATCAGGCCATAGCCATGCATAACGACGTGCCCCAGGGCTTGTCGTCGGCCATATTCACTACCGATCTGCGCGAAGCTGAACGGTTTTTGTCCGCAGCAGGTTCGGACTGCGGAATTGCCAACGTCAATATTGGTACGTCTGGCGCTGAAATTGGCGGGGCTTTTGGCGGTGAGAAGGAAACCGGCGGTGGACGTGAATCTGGCTCGGACGCTTGGCGGGTTTATATGCGCCGTGCTACCAACACCATTAATTACTCGAATGAACTGCCGCTGGCACAGGGTATCAAGTTCGGCGACGATTAGATCAAACGTGCACTTTGTAAAAAACCCAGCTTACGCTGGGTTTTTTACTGGGTACTGACAGATATGGTGTTTAGCCGATATGGACGTTTAGTCTATGGCTTTGACCATGTCTTCGATGACTTTCTTGGCGTCGCCAAACACCATCATGGTTTTATCCATGTAAAACAGTTCGTTGTCCAGACCAGCGTATCCCGAGGCCATGGAACGCTTGTTCACGATTACCGTACGCGCTTTGTAGGCTTCCAATATAGGCATGCCGGCGATGGCTGATTGGGGATCGTTCTTGGCGGCAGGGTTGACCACGTCATTGGCGCCCAGGACCAGGACCACGTCGGTCTGGCTGAATTCGCTATTGATGTCGTCCATTTCAAAGACTTGATCGTAGGGTACTTCGGCTTCAGCCAGCAAGACGTTCATGTGACCCGGCATACGGCCAGCTACGGGGTGTATGGCGTATTTGACGGTGATGCCATTATTCGTCAGTTTTTCAGCCAATTCCTTAAGGGCATGCTGAGCGCGCGCCACAGCCAGGCCGTAGCCGGGGACTATGGTGACGGTTTCGGCGTTATTCATCAGGAAGGCGGCATCGTCTGCGCTGCCCGAACGCACGTTGCGCTGGCCGGCGCTGCCTGCATCGGCGGCTGCGCCAGGTGCGGCGCCGAAGCCCCCTAATATCACGTTAAAGAAGGACCGGTTCATGGCCTTGCACATGATGTAGGACAGAATCGCGCCTGATGAGCCCACCAGCGAACCAGCAATGATCAGCATGGGGTTGTTCAACGAAAAACCGATACCAGCGGCGGCCCAGCCGGAATAGCTATTCAGCATGGAGACCACGACAGGCATGTCGGCGCCGCCGATGGGGATGATGATAAGCACGCCCAGTACAAAGGCCAGCAAAGTCATTATGATGAAGGGTAGCCAGGCCTGTGTGGCCATGAACCAGAAGCCGCAACCCAGCATGGTGATTGCCAGCAGCAAGTTAACCATGTGCTGGGCAGGGAAGACCACGGGTGCGCCCTGGAATAGCCGGAACTTGTATTTGCCGGATAGTTTTCCAAAGGCGATAACCGAACCTGAGAAGGTAATAGCACCGACAAACGTGCCGATGAACAGTTCCAGACGGTTGCCTACAGGTATAGGCGCGCCTGCTGCGGCAATGTTGAAGGCATGGGGTTCTGCTACCACGGCGATCGCAATGGCTACGGCAGCCAGACCTATCATGCTGTGCATGAAAGCGACCAGTTCCGGCATCTTGGTCATTTCGACGCGTTGAGCCATAACGGTGCCTATGACGCCGCCGACCAGCAAGCCGCCTACGACCCAAGCCATGCCTATGCCAGCTGTGCCGTCAGCCGCCAGGCTGATAATCAGGGCAGCAGTGGTCAGTATGGCGATGGCCATCCCGGCCATGCCAAAGGCATTGCCGCGTCGTGAAGTGGTGGGGTGGGACAAGCCTTTAAGGGCCTGTATGAAACAGACAGAAGCCACCAGATAAAGTAGCGTAACCAGATCGACGGATATCATGACTGGTCTCCAGTGGGTTTTTTAGTTTTTTTCTTGAACATTTCCAGCATGCGTCGGGTAACCAGGAAACCGCCAAAGACGTTGACTGCCGCCAATGCCACCGCAAATACGCCCATGTAGCGTGCCAGACCGTCTTCGGTCAGGCCAGCAGCCAGCATGGCGCCAACGATGACGATGGCGGAAATAGCGTTGGTGACGGCCATCAGTGGCGTATGCAGCGCAGGTGTTACGTTCCAGACCACATGGAAGCCCACGTAAATGGCCAGAACAAAAATAATGATATTGATAAGTGTTGGATTAACGGCTTCCATTAGGCGCTCCTATGGACTTTGCCATCGGTGCACATTAGGCACGCGGCGACGATTTCGTCTTCGTACTGAATGGCAAGCTGGCCATCTTCGTTGGTGATGAGTTTCATGAAGTCTATGACGTTACGGGAATATAGGGCCGAGGCGTCGGTGGCGACCATGGCGGGCAGGTTGCTGTAACCCACCAGTATGACGCCGTGTTTTTCCACGACCTGATCTTTTTCTGACAATGGGCAGTTACCGCCGCGCTCTACGGCCAGGTCAACAATCACCGAGCCTGGCTTCATGCCTTGGACAGTTGCTTCGCTGATCAGGACGGGGGCGGGGCGGCCGGGTATCAGCGCGGTGCTGATGACAATGTCGGCTTGCTGACAGCGCTGGGCTACCAGGGTGGCCTGACGTTGCATCCAGGCGGCCGGCATGGGTCGGGCGTAGCCGCCTACGCCTTGCGCAATTTCACGTTCTTCGTCGGTTTCAAAGGGCACATCAATGAATTTGGCGCCCAGAGATTCGATTTGTTCCTTGGCAGCAGGGCGTACATCCGAGGCTTCAACCAAAGCGCCCAGGCGCTTGGCTGTAGCTATCGCCTGCAAACCAGCAACGCCTGCACCCAGAACCACAACGCGCGCGGCTTTGAGCGTACCGGCCGCAGTCATCATCATGGGAAACATCCTGCCGTAATGATGACCAGCTAGCAGCACAGCCTTGTAGCCTGCCAAGTTGGCTTGGGATGACAGTACATCCAGGCTTTGGGCACGCGTAATGCGGGGCGCGGCTTCCAAGGCAAAGGCGGTCAGACCGGCGTTGGCCAGGGCGGTTAAGCCATCTTGGTTGAAAGGGTCCAGCATGCCGACCAGCACAGCGCCAGACTTCATGTGCTGCAGCTCGTCGTTGCTGGGCGACCTGACTTTAAGAACCAGGTCGGCGCCCAGAGCCTGTTTGGCATCAACCAGCTGTGCGCCGGCATCTATATAAGCTTGGTCGGGATAACGGGCAGCCAGGCCTGCGCCTGTTTCTACTAATACAGTGTGTTTGGCTGCCGTATATTTTTTAACCGTTTCGGGCGTTGCCGCCACCCGCGTTTCCCCGACCAGGCTTTCGCGAGGGATTCCTATTTGCATATTGCTACTCCAGCATGACGGTTTTTTTATAATGGCGTTTACTATACACAAAATTTTACGGTTTTAGGCCGTGTTAACAGTGTCAGCACGGCAAAAAGGCCACGACGGCTGGTGTCGTGGCCTTTTTATATGGCCTGCCCTTAAGGACGGGTACTGATGTTGTGTCTAGCCGCGGCTGGCTTCCAAAGCCTGAACAAGATCGGCCATGATGTCGTCAATGTGCTCTATGCCTATGGACAGACGTATCATGTCTTGACCGACACCGGCGGCAGCCAGTTCGTCGGGATCCAACTGACGGTGGGTGGTAGATGCGGGGTGGCAGGCCAGGGACTTGGTGTCGCCAATGTTCACCAGTCGCAGCACCAGCTTCAAGGCGTCGATAAATCGTGCGCCTGCCTCACTGCCACCTTTGATGCCGAATGACAATATGCTGGCGGGCTTGCCGCCCATGTATTTTTGAGCCAAGGCATGGTCGGGATGTTTGGGCAGTCCTGCGTATTGCACCCACGATACCTGATCATGTTGCTCTAGGAATTCAGCAACCTTCAAGGCGTTTTCTGTATGGCGCTCCATGCGTAATGCCAGTGTTTCTATGCCTTGTAAGATTAGGAAGGCATTAAAGGGCGACAACGCAGCGCCTGTGTTGCGCAATGGCACTACACGGCAGCGGCCAATAAAGGCGGCGGGGCCAAAGGCTTCGGTGTAGACCACGCCATGGTAGGACGGATCGGGTTCGTTCAGCATGGGGAAGCGTTCTTTGTGCTCGGCCCAGGGGAATTTGCCCGAATCAACGACTGCACCCGCCAAGGTAGTGCCATGACCGCCCATATACTTGGTCAGCGCATGCACAATGATGTCAGCGCCGTGTTCAAACGGCCTGCACAAGGCGGGCGATGCCACCGTGTTATCCACGATCAGGGGCACGCCATGGCGGTGGGCCGCGTCGGCGATGGCCTGGATATCGACGATGTTACCGGCTGGATTTCCTATGGTTTCGCAGAATACGGCTTTGGTGTTTTCGTCGATCAGGGCTTCCAGGGCAGCGACGTCGTTGTATGGCGCAAACTTTACGGTAATGCCTTGACGTGGGAAAGTGTGAGCGAATAGATTGTAGGTGCCGCCATACAGCTTGCTGACCGATACAATATTGTCACCCGCCTGGGCGATAGTCTGTATCGCGTATGTAATGGCCGACATGCCCGAGGCTACTGCTAACGCTGCGATTCCGCCTTCCATGGCCGCTACACGTTCTTCCAATACGGCGTTGGTCGGGTTCATAATACGGGTATAGATATTCCCAGGTACCTTCAGATCAAACAGATCCGCGCCGTGCTGAGTACTATCAAAAGCGTACGAGGTCGTTTGGTAGATAGGTACGGCTACCGATTTGGTGGTTGGATCGGGTTGATAACCCGCATGAATCGCAAGAGTTTCAAGTTTCATAGTGATTTTTCAGAAGAAAGTAGTAACAGGGTTCAAGAGGATAGAACAGCATCGTACCGGGCTATTGTTGATGTCGATAGACTATTGTTAGCTATCTATATAGTAAACGGTAATAAATACCTCATGCTGTCTGTGTGCTGTGTCATAAATAGCAGCGACTTCATAGCAGTTATCGTTAAGCAAATTGCCCAACTTGGGTTAGCATTCAGGATGTTCGCCTTGCATGCTGTCTAGGCGTTTGCGTCAATCTAGAGGCCGGAATTGAAAATTTGGTTGAAACGGGTACTGATCAGTCTCGTTGTAGTGTTTATTGTTGCTCTGGTAAGCATTGCAATTTTTCTTTTGACGTTCGATCCCAATGCATATAAAAGTAAGCTCGGGGAAATTGTTTATAGCCGCTATCACCGTACCTTGGCGATCAAGGGTGATATTCAGCTGTCGCTTTTTCCGCGTATAGGCTTGTCCGTAAGCGATGTCTCTTTGTCGAACAGGGAAAGTACTGAACTGTTTGCGTCGGTGGATAGCGCCAGATTCGCGGTTGCGATCTGGCCTTTGCTGTCGAATCGACTGGTGGTCGATCATGTTGCGGTGACGGGGTTCAAAGCCTGGTTGGTACGCGACAAGGACGGTTTATTCAATTTCAGTGATTTGGCGGGATATGGTCAGCCACAGCCTGTTGCCGACAGCGCGACGGAAAGCAACAATGCCCCTAAGGGGGTATTAAGCACGGCGCAAGCCTCTGAACCGGCAGCGCCTGTTGCTGCCGCTGGCTGGTCCACCATACTGGGCGGGCCAGTCGCCAAGGCTGATCTGAATATTGATATTGCCGGGTTGGACCTTAAAAATGGTGAAATTCACTGGCGCGATGTGGTGTCGGGCGCTGATTTACGGGTAGAGCAACTGGATATCAATACGGGCAGGGTAACCTTTGATCAGGCATTTGATGTGGCTATCAAGGGCAACATCCTGGGTGAACAACCGCTGACGAATGCTACCTTGGATGCACAGGCGATCGTCAAGCTTGACCCTAGCACTCAAAACTATTCAGCCCAGAAGATTAGTCTGCAAATTAGCGGTGCTATTGGCGACTTACAGGCCAAAACAGCAGGGCTGCGCGGTAATCTGGCCTATAACGTCTTTTCCCAAATGCTAGGCGCCAGCAACATCGAAATGCAATTGCAGGGTGACCTGGGCGGCAATGCGCCTATTAAAGGCCTGGATAGCAGCTTGACCGTGTCGCAACTTAAGGTGGACCGCAGCCAGGCTCAGCTGCAACTGGAAAAACTGGCATTTCGAGCCAAGGGTAACTGGCCAGACCAGCGCTTTGATATGGCTTTGGATGCGCCCAGCTTGGCGGTTTCACCCGATATGGCCAAGGGCGGTGCCATCACCAGTACTTTGAAGGTCAGTGGCGGCCCAAATATCGTGGGCGTGTCTATGGGCTTGTCGGGTTTGGGTGGTAATGTCAATCAACTAACGTTCAAAGAACTTAAGTTCGAAGGCAACCTAAAACAGGGCGAGCGCTTGTCGCAATTGACTGTGGCGTCGCCAGCGACCTGGAAGCTATTCGAGGAAACCGGCAGCTTGTCCGCCATCAAAGGTGATGTACGCATTGAAGACGCAGCCCATCCTGATAGCGCATTTCAATTTCCTTTCATAGGCAGCCTGCATGCCGACTTGTTCAAAGACGAGCTCTCCAGCGATATCAACGCTGTGTTGAATGGCGGGAAAATTGACTTCAAAGTGCAGGCCAAGCAGTTGGCCGACCCCAAGGTGGTGTTTGGCCTGGTGGCCGATAAGCTGGACTTAAGTGCACTGTTGCCCTCAGCGGAGCCAGTCACCATAGTGGCGTCGGACAAGCCTGCTGCTAAGACAGACAAGGGCGCTGCTCAGCCAGCCGGTAACCAGGCCGCGTCGCCACATGTCGATTTGTCTTTCTTGGATGGTATGGATATTCAGGGAAAAATTGCGGTGGATCGGTTAGTACACCATGATTTCTTGGCCACGGATGTGGCCGCCAATGTGCTTGCCAAGGCGGGAAAACTGGATATTAGCGGCATCAAGGCCGTCTTGTATCAGGGTAAATTGGCCGGGCGGCTTACGGCGACTTCGGAAAACGCGATAACTGCCGATTTGGCGCTAGATAGCGTGGATATAGGTCCTTTGCTGATTGCCGTAGCACAGGAAAAGCGTTTGTTGGGTAAAGGAACCCTGAAGGCCAAGCTGCAAGCTAGCGGTACTACCTTGGATGCCCTGAAAGCCGCCCTGGATGGCAGCATACAGCTTAGCTTGCGCGATGGAGCCATACGCGGCATAAATGTGGCTCAGACTCTGCGTGAGGCACAAGATGCCGTGCGTAATGTATTCAGCGGCCAGCTTCCTGATATGGCTAGCGAATTTGATATGGGCCGCCAAACTGACTTTTCGGCGTTGGATGCCAATGTGGATTTTAGCCAAGGTCAGGGCACGATTAAAAAGCTGAATCTGGTCGCGCCGTTATTACGCGTGTCCCAGGGCACGCCTGCATCCATTGATCTTGCTAATCAGCAACTCGACCTATTAATTAACGTTAAGGTGGTAAATACCAAGACGGGTCAGGACGGCAAGGAACTCGCCGAACTCCAAGGCGTCACCGTGCCTATGCGTGTCTCGGGCCCCTTTGATGCTTTGGGTTATCAAGTGCAATGGCAAGACATAGGTAGCAGCGCTGTTAAGCAAGCGGTCAAAGACGGATTGTTGGATATGTTGTCTCGGCAAGCGGGCAAGGCACCGGATGCCGCAGCTTCAGATGATGCCAAGAAAACAGATCGTGTGAAAAGTATAGGTAATGCACTAAAAGGATTATTAGGCCAATGACTACTTTGTTTTATTCCCCAATTGCATCCTGCCCTGGACTGGAAAACCCAGATGCCGCGCCTTACGACAGGCGGTGGCTGATTATTGACGCTCAGGGGGGGTGGCTGACGAATGGCCAATGTGCTTTGCTTAATCAGATAGGCTTGGAACTGCGCTTTGGCTACCTGGTGTTACGCGCTCCGGGCATGTTGCGTCTTGATATACCCTTGGATGTCATCGAAGATGACGATAGCGTTTGTCGCGATATCGTTATCGGTAAACAGCGTATTAATGTTGTGGATGAAGGCGACCTGGTGGCAGCGTGGGTGTCGCGTTTTCTGCAGCAGCCGTGCCGTTTGGTTAAGGTACATCCTGATGCTGGGCCGGTGTTGTGGACAGACCGCTAAGCTGCTGACGTTTTATTAGACGGCGCCCGAGGTCAGACGACGGAACTTGCTTAGTAGCGTGGTCTGGTCTTCGGGGTGTGCAGGGTCCAGAATTATGCATTCCACTGGACACACCACTTGGCATTGGGGTTCGTCAAAGTGCCCCACGCATTCAGTGCATAGCGCAGGGTCGATCTCGTAGATTTCTGCGCCCATATAAATGGCTTCGTTGGGGCACTGCGGTTCGCAGACATCGCAGTTGATGCATTCTTCGGTAATGTGTAGCGCCATAGCGGCTTCCTGGACCTAAATAAACAGATAACCTTGCCAGTGTAATGCCCGCGCCATGCTGGCAGGCGATTAACCCTGTTCCTGGCTTTCTAGTTCTTCGCGTCGGGCGCGTGCCTTGGTATGTAGCCAGCGTTCTACCGACGGGAAGACGAATTTGCTGACATCGCCGCCAAAAATAGCAATTTCGCGCACGATGGTGCCCGATATAAATTGATATTGATCTGATGGCGTCATGAACAAGGTTTCAACTTCGGGCAGCAGATGGCGGTTCATGCCAGCCATTTGAAATTCATATTCAAAGTCCGATACAGCGCGCAAGCCCCTGACAATGACCCTGGCATTTTCCTCACGGACGAAATCTTTCAGCAGCCCCGCAAAGCTTTTGACCGATACATTGGGATAGTGACCCAGTACTTCTTGGGCGATTTCTACGCGTTCCTTGACGGAAAAGAAAGGCTTTTTGGCATGGCTATGGGCTACGCCCACCACCACATGGTCAAAGAGCCCGGCGGCACGGCGCACCAAGTCTTCGTGACCACGAGTCAAAGGGTCGAACGTTCCGGGATAAACGGCAGTAATCATGCGGATTCCGAGGTTTTCAAAAAGGTGACTAAGGCCTGCGATAGACGGGCTGATAATTCACGATGGAGGGCTAAAAGCTTAAGCTTATACGAACGCTCAGGTTTATACATCAAGATTATTGACTGTTTTTTGCGTTGCAGCAAATCGTAGCAGGTAAAAGTGCACTCGTCCGGCACGTGCCTGGCGGAGTATCTCGCACTCAAGGTGTTCGGGCAAGGGTGCCTCGGACTCGACATAGACCAAGCCTAGCGGCGACAGTAACTGCGGCAGGCTGGGCCACAAGCGTGCAATCCAACCCTTGTCAAAGGGTGGGTCCAGCAGTATCAGGTCGAAAGGAGTGTTGTTCAGACGCTGCAATACCTGGGTGGCGCTGCCACTGTGTATGCGAATTTGGTCAGCGTTGAGCTTGGTGCGCAAGGCTCGTAGGCTGGCTACGGCCTGGGGGTCGTTTTCCACCATCTGAACATGGGCCACGCCTCGGGAAGCTGCCTCAAAGCCAAGTGCGCCGGTGCCTGCAAACAGGTCCAGCACACGCTTGTCGGCGAACTCGCCAGCCCAGAAGTGCTGCAGCCAGTTGAACAGAGTTTCACGCACGCGATCGGGCGTGGGGCGTAAGCCAGGCAGGTCTATCACTGGTATGGGGGTGCGGCGGTATTCCCCGCCTACAATACGTACTACGTGCTTTTTCATAGGTGGCTGTTGTAGCGCCTTCGTTGTGTTCATCGAAACAGTTTTCGGGTAGTGTAAGCGTATGTTCAGTTTATTTAAAAGAAAGAAAGGTCAGCCGCCTGCAACTGATGCCAAGGCAGCGGCGCCAGCGCCTGATCAGCCAGCCCAGGAAGCGGCAGCTGTGCCGGTGGATGTTCAGGCTCCAACGGTCAGAGTACCGCAAGACAGCGCACAGCAGGACAGTGTGCTGCCAAGTCATGTGCCCGTTGTCGCGCCTGAACAGGAACAGACGCCTAAGGTCGAGCCGTCTGCATCGCTGCCGCCTCAGCCAGTACGCGAACCAGAGCCGGAGCCGACCATAATGTCGCAGGCGGTTGCAGAGCCGGCACCTGAACCGGAGCCTGCCCCCGTCGCCGAGACATCCTCTTGGTTGGCGCGTCTGAAAAAGGGCCTATCGCGTACGGGTTCCAATCTGGGCAGCCTGTTTGTGGGCGTCAAGGTTGATGAAGACCTATTCGAAGAGCTGGAGACGGCGCTGATTATGGCGGACGCGGGTGTCGAGGCCACCCAGCGCTTATTAACCGCCTTGCGTGCTCGGGTGCGCAAAGAACGTCTAGCTGATGGGGCCCAAGTCAAAGCGGCCTTGCGCGACATATTGGCCGATCACCTTAGCGTGCTGGAAAAGCCCTTTCCTTTGGGTAAGGCGGCTCCGCTGGTCATCATGATAGCCGGGGTGAATGGTGCAGGGAAAACCACCTCTATCGGCAAGCTGGCAAATACCTTTCAGGCCCAGGGCGCCAAAGTACTGCTGGCGGCTGGCGATACCTTCCGGGCGGCGGCGCGCGAACAACTGGTTGAGTGGGGCACGCGCAATAATGTGACCGTGATCTCGCAAGAAGGCGGCGATCCAGCCGCTGTTGCCTTTGACGCTGTCAATGCCGGCCGTGCCCGCGAAGCCTCCGTGGTAATGGTGGATACGGCAGGACGTTTGCCCACTCAATTGCATCTGATGGAAGAGCTCAAGAAAATCAAACGCGTCATAGGCAAAGCGGATGGTGCAGCACCACACGAGGTTCTGCTGGTTATAGATGGCAACACGGGTCAGAATGCGATTGCGCAAATACGTGCATTTGATGCTGCCATAGAACTGACTGGCTTAGTGGTTACCAAGCTAGACGGCACGGCCAAGGGCGGGACGCTGGCGGCGGTTGCTGCGGGTAGTCAGGGTGTCAGGCCGGTACCCGTGTATTGGATAGGGGTGGGTGAAGGCATAAACGATTTGCAGCCCTTTGTGGCGCGTGACTTTGCCACAGCCCTATTGGGTGACTAGTTGTGATGCTTGCGTTTTTTTAGCCGTCCGGCTTGCGCCAGCACTATGAAGTCGGCGTGAGCCTGCCGACTTTTTTGCTGCTGCATGGCGCGCAGCCAGCCCAGAGCGAACCAGGCTGACGGTTGTTCTGCTGTAAGCGGTACATAGTGCTGGTACGCCACGTATAAATCATTCAGATCACCCAGGGTGTTTTGGGCTTTGCTTAAAGCTTGGCTAATGCTGGTCAGACTGGACGCTTCTAGCAGACCAGCGCAGAAATCCAGGTTGTAGCGCAGGCGTTTTACTTTTTTACGCAGATCATGTTGAGCGTTTTCAGCCAAGTGGGTAAATTCCGAGCCTTGGGTGTTGATGTGCTCTAGCCATTTATTCAGACGCTTTACCAGCTTGGAAATACCAGGTTGGTCGGGTTCCTGGGGGCGTTCCGCCGTGCTGACCAAGCCGTGCAAGACCTCTAGCAGGGCAGACTGCAGCTTAGGGTCGGCGGCCATGGCACGGGATGGTCCAGCATCTTCGTCTTGGCCCTGATGACTGGCCGTATGTGCCGGCATGCCAGCACGCACCAGCTTGGGGGCGATGACGGTGTGGGTGATATCCCTGTCCCTGTCCTGGCCCAATACCGCGAAATAATCCAGTAACACTGGTGCTGGGCGTTTTTCTATCGTTTCTATCCAGGGGCTGAATAGCCGCCAGCATGAACGCAGGCGCCGTATGCCCACACGCAGTTGGTGCACATAGGTAATCGCCATATTGGCAGTAACCGGCCCTTCCGATCCAGCCAGCAAGTTGGCATTAGCGACGATATGCGCCAGGCATTCGTTGGCTGACTGCAGATAGGCCTGGGTCAAATTGATGTCGGCAGTCGCCGCTATGTCATGGGTTTTTCGTGACTTATGCAAACTACGACGAGTGGCCAGGGTATTGCCCCGTTCGGCCTTGCTGCGAAAATCCAGTACCAACGCATGGCGATGCAACCACTGCATGGCCAGATCAAATAAATCGTCTACAGCGCCAGCCAGTTGTTCAAACTCAAGTTCGCTGACCTGTGTTTGCTGGTCGCCTGACCTAATGACCCCCAGGTCATAAGCCAATTCTATCTGGCTGCCTTGATGGTTTAGCGTGACCACTTGGCGTGATATCACGGTTTCGTAGCGCATAAGCAGCTCGGTTTCCAGGCCGAATATGGCACCTGCTATAGCGCTGTTGTGATAAACCGAGAGGTCCAGAGTCGCGTCCGGACGTAGATGATTCAGCTCGATGTGGGTGATCTTGTCGGGGCCAGGTGCTTTGATGGTTTGTACCCACTGCTGGCCCTCTTGGCGCAAGCGCAAGGCGATGCGATCCTTGGCCAAGTCGCCTTGCTTGGTGTCGAAATAGCAGGCATGTAAGGGCACCGTGACGGCGCGCAGCTCCTGCATGGCTTGCGCCACGCCATCACGTTGATCCAGTGGGATATAAAACTTTAGTTCACGCTCTAGCATGCGGGTGACTCCGTGGCGCTACGTGGCAGGCGGTCAGGGTGCGGACCGATAGCCCAGGCTATGGGAAATTTGCGCCGCGCAATTTTTGAGCGCAGTGGCAATAGGTCCGTCAATGCTGACGTCGAATAACGTGCTGGGCCCTAAGCTGGTCAGTGAGAGCGTAATACTGCCGGTGTGATCAAACACAGGAACCGACAGCGCGTCTATGCCAGGCAGGGGGTTGCCCTGAGCTTGGGCAATGCCTACTTTGCGAACTTGGTCCAGCATGCTCTGCAGGGCGGCGGGGCTGGGCCGCAAGGGGCTGATGCTGGTAACCACCTGGGTGTCGCCAATTTCACGCTCTATATAGTGCTGGGCGATTTTTGGTGGTAACCACGCGGCAAATACGTGGCCAGTGGCCGTGTGCAGCATGGACATAACAGTGCCCTTGCGCATGTTGACGTGTACAGGATAGCTGGCTTCTGTAATGTGTATCATGGTCGGACCGTGCGAACCTAGAACGGCAATCGCCAAGGTATGGCCTATTTGGCTGGACAATTGATTCACCAGGGGCAGTGCGATACGCACCGAATCCAGGCGTTGCAGGCTAACCAACCCCATTTGTAGCGCGAATGGACCCAATTCGTATTGCCCGGTGCTGCTGTCTTGCTGTACTAGGCCAACGCGGGTGAAGCTGACCAGATAGGGGTGGGCTTTGGCCGACGTCATGTTGGCGCGTGCGGCCAAGTCACGCAACATCAGGGGCACGCCCGCATCAACCAGCGCCGCTAGCAGGGGAAAGCCCGTTTCCACCGACTGTATGCTGCGGCGGCCATCGTTGGCAGGTAGGGTTTTGGTTTTAGTAGCAGGCATAAAAGCAAATAATCCGGGGTTGCAGCCAAGATATTAGCTGGCTTTAGGCAGACAGGGTTAGTATTCTGGGGTATATAGGCCACGTAATGCGTTCAGGCGTTAAAATCGGTTAACTTTTTACCGGACCTACTATGAGCATCACTACTGAAGGCGAGTTCGATACCGCTACACCTTACGATATATCGCCAGTTCCTGAAATCATCGACGAGCTGCGTTCTGGCCGCATGGTTATCCTGGTGGACGAAGAAGACCGTGAAAACGAAGGCGATCTAGTCATGGCTGCGCAGTATGTTACCCCTGAAGCCATTAATTTCATGGTTACCCATGCGCGCGGGCTGGTTTGTTTGACCTTGACCGAAGAACGTTGCAAGCAACTGGATCTGCCCTTAATGGCCAGCCGCAACGGTACGCGCTTTGGCACCAACTTCACCATGTCCATAGAAGCCGCCGAAGGCGTGGACACGGGTATCTCCGCCGCCGACCGGGCACGTACCATCCAGGCTGCCGTGGCCCGCGATGCCAAGCCAACGGATTTAGTCCAGCCCGGACATATCTTCCCGGTGCAGGCTGTGCGTGGTGGCGTGCTGGTGCGCGCAGGTCATACTGAAGCGGGTTGCGACCTGACAGATCTGGCTGGCTTGACGCCTGCTGCAGTCATCTGTGAAATTCTGAAGCCCGACGGTACTATGGCCAGGCTGCCCGATCTTAAGGTTTTTGCCCGCGAACATGGTCTGAAAATAGGCACAATTGCCGATCTGATTCAGTATCGCAGCGAACACGAATCCATGGTCGAGCGCTTGCCCAGCCACCTTATGCAAACCCCTTGGGGCGTATTCAATGCCGTCGCCTACCGCGATTTGGCCTCGGGTGCGCCGCATTTGGCGCTGGTACATGGTGACATCAGCCCGGATACCGAAACCCTGGTGCGCGTACATGAACCCACCACGGTATTGGATATCTTGTCCGAGGGCGACAGCGGCCATAGCTGGAGCGTGTCCAACTCTCTGAAGGCCATTGCAGCTTCACCTGCGGGCGTGTTGGTACTGATGAATTGCCAAAGCGATGCCGAACTGATCTTTGGTCAGTTTGAACGCTGGGGTGCACCAACCACAGACGCGCCAGCTACCGATCGGGCCAATCGCTACGATTTGCGTACTTTTGGCATAGGTGCGCAAATATTGCGCGACTTGGGCGTAGGTAAGGCACGTTTGTTGGCGCGCCCACGAAAAATGCCTAGCATGACGGGGTTTTCCCTGACAATAACGGGTTACGATACTGAACCTACTTCCACCCCCTAACAGGACTATTGATTATGAACCCTTTTACTTTGGCTCCCGACATGAACGGGGAAGGCCTGCATAT